>DAOUKP010000027.1:0-67461 GCA_034421195.1 Dehalococcoidia bacterium | reverse complement strand
TGAGTTCGGCTATTTTCTGTTGTAGGGTGTTTTGGTTGCACATGTTTTTGAGTTTTCAGTTATGGGTTGTGAGTTATGAGTTTTCAGGTTTGAGGGTGGATTGCCACAGAAGGTACAGGTGCCACAAAAGAATGTGTGTTCGTTATTGGGTGTATCTATTATGCAGACGGATGTTTGGGTTGTCAAGGGGATTAGGCGCAGAAGGCGTCTTCTTTTTGGTGGGTGAATAGCGATTTCACCCCCTTCCCCCTCGACAGGGGCAGGGATTTTTGTGCCTGTGATATGGAGTGAAAAGCGTGGAATGGTGAGCGTGTTATAATCGCCTCGGCGCTTGTGGGCGTCTGTTCAGTATGGATGTTGCAGCAAGGCTTTGCCGCCTTGAAGGGGGATTTTCGATATGAGTGAGAAGATTGTTGGTGTGGCGATTCCGGCTCCGGATGTTCGGTCGGTGATTGATTCTGTGGTGGAGGCGGAGAGCGTGGGGGTGAAGGCTGCGTGGCTGACGTCGGGGGGCGACGCCGGAGATGCGCTGACTGCGCTGGCGGTTGCGGCGGGACGGACGGAGAGTATCAAGTTGGGCACTTCGATTATGCAGACTTGGTCGCGGCACCCTGTTACAGCGGCGCGACAGGCGCAGACGATTGACGCTATCGCTCCGGGACGGCTGCGGCTTGGCGTGGGACCGGGGCACTTGCAGGCGATGCAGGAGACGTTTGGCGCGGGGTTCGAGGCTCCATTGGGGCATCTCACGGAGTATGTGCGGGTGCTGAAGGGTCTGCTGGAGACTGGCGAGATTGATTTTCAGGGGGAGCAGATCGTCGCGAAGGCGGAGCTTCCCGCGCCTACGCAGGTGGCGGTGATGGCGTCGGCGCTGAGGCCGAGGTCGTTCGAGATGTGCGGCGCGGAGGGGATTGGCGCGATAAGCTGGGTTTGCCCGCATCCGTATGTGCGAGACACCGCGCTGCCGACGATGCGCGCGGCTGCGGACGGAGAGATGCCGCCGCTGGTGGTGCATGCGGCGGTGTGCGTTACCGACGATGTGGCGGGAGCGCGGGATGGCGTGAGGGAGCAGCTTGGGTATTTCCCGCATATTCCGTTCTATGCGCGGATGTTTGCGGCATCGGGCTTCCCGGGATCGGAGGAGAGCGGGTGGACGGATGATATGGTGGACTCGGTGCTGCTGGCGGGGGACGAAGAGACGGTCGCGCTTAGGATTCGCGAGATGTACGAGTGGGGAGCGGATGAGGTGTTGGCGAGCGTCGTCACGGTGGGGGATGATGCGGAATCTAGGATGCGGACGATGCGGCTGCTTGCGGGGGTTTAATTTACATCGATGGACAGGATATTTGTCCTGCTCCACCCTCATCCCTTCGGCAATCCCAGAACAGAGACTGACATGTTCTGATCTACTGGATTCCCGCCTGCGCGGGAATGACGGATTGTTAGGAGGGGGGAAGGGACTTTGTTAAGGAGATTGGATTGAGCGAGAAAGTGAAGATAGACAGGGTGCGGTTTGCGGAGGTTGTGGCGTCGGAGGCGACGACATGGACGTTTGTGGAGGTTTATGACGGGGACGGGCATTGCGCGGTGGCGGAGATTACATGCGGGGCGAATACGGCGGAGGTGGTGCGGCTGACGGCGGAGTTGGCGGGTAGGCTGGCTGGTAGTGACATTGCAGGCGAGTCGGATGTGGAAGGGATGCTCTTGCTCACGGTGGCGGATATGCAGGGGAGCATGGCGCTGGCTACGGCTGTGAGCGGGCTTCGGACTGCTGTGAGCGAGCTGCGAGCGAGGCGGCGGGGGATTTCGCTGACGGAGGAGCTGGGCGGCACGCCGCAAGAGAGCATATTGCTGTACGCGAATATCAACCGACATTTGCTGACGCGGGACAGGTCGCCGGCGTCGTTCGGGAAGGCGGCGGAGTATGCGGTGTCGCAGGGGTTCGGGATAGTGAAGTGCGCGCCGTTCGACGGGGTGGGGCCGCCATCGACGCGGGAGAAGATTCTGGACGAGGCGGGTATGGGGATCGAGCGGGTGGCGGCGGTGCGTGCCGCTGTCGGCGATGATGTTACGGTGCTGGTGGACTGCCATAGCAGGTTCGAGCGGCATACGGCGGCGCTGGTGGCGGAGCAGCTCGCTAAGTCGAATATCGGGTGGTTCGAGGAGCCGGTTGAGCCTACGAAGGATGCGGAGGGGCTGGCCGGTATCGCTCAAGAAGTGTCGATGATAACGGCTGGCGGCGAGTCGGGGTATGGGCGCGAGTTCTTCCGGTCGGTGGTGGAGAATGGCGCGCTGAATGTGGTGATGCCGGATGTGAAGCATTGCGGCGGGCTTGCCGAGGCGCGGGCCTCGGGGCTGGCTGCGATGGCTGTGGGCGGCGATGTGTCGCTGCACAGCCCGACCGGACCAGTGTCGCTGATTGGGGGCGGGCACGCTACTGCGGCGATGCCGGGGGCGATACACCTGGAGCATGCTGTCTATGAGACGGACTGGCGGGCGGAACTGGTTCTGCCATACGAGCGCGTGGAAGGGGGCAGGCTGTGGATGCCGGACGGTGTGGGACTGGGGGCTGTGCTGAATGAGGAGCTTGTGGAGCGGTATGGGCGGTACTGGGATGGGAGCTAACATCGATATACAGGATGGGGAGGATGTAAAGAAGGGCGATAGGGGGTCATTCGCACGCCCATCCTAACCTTCCCCCATCAAGGGGGAAGGGACTTATGCAATTTTCTCGATGGTTCTTCCCGTTTGACTACGTCGTGCGCCTGAAGTACCATCCAAGCCGAACACTAACCGCATTACCACATTACAAGGAGGCGCTGGCATGGGCGCGATAATCGGTGAAGGCGACTTCAGGTACGAGCACATAATTGACTGGCACAAGATGCCGGAGGGCGCGAGGCTTATCGAGACGCCGGGCGTGGCGGTGGACTCGCAGGACGATGTTTACGCATTCAGCCGGAATCCGGACTACCCAGTTATGGTATTCGGGCAGGACGGCGAATTCGTCCGCGGATTCGGGAAGGGCATATTCGGCAACCGCACGCACGGCATATACGTCGGTCCCGAGGACACCATCTACTGTGTGGACGACGGCATACACACTATCACCAAATTCACCCGCGAGGGCGAACTGCTAATGACCATCGGGACGTCGGGCGTGTCCTCCGAAATATGGAAGGGAGAGCCGTTCAACAGGCCCACTCACGCCGCGGTGTCCAGGAAGACCGGCCACATATACATTTCCGACGGCTACGGCAACTTCAACGTCCACAAGTACACGGGCAACGGCGAATATGTCAAAAGCTGGGGCGGCCCCGGCATCGATCCGGGCGAGTTTCTGCGCCCACACAATATCGCGGTGGACAACGACGACCGCGTGCTGGTCGCGGACCGCGAGGCGCACCGGATACAGGTCTTCGACGGCGACGGAAACGTACTGGACGTTTGGAACAATATACATATGCCTAACGGCATGACCATCGGGCCGGACGACAACATATACGTGGGTGAACTACCCGGCGCGACCCAAGCCGACCCTACGCCGCCTCGACATGGACACCGCGTGACTATCTACGACAACAGCGGCAGACGACTCGCACTGCTCGGCGCGGACGACGAAGGCGAGGAATCCGGCGCGTTCATCGCTCCGCACGGCATGGGAGTTGACAGCCACGGCAACATATACGTCGGCGAGGTCTCCTACACCATCCGGGGCAGCCGAATGGACCCGCCCAAAGAACTCCGCAGCTTCACGAAGCTCGCCAAGGTCAGTTAGGCATGTACGTAGCCGACCGCCTAAACGCGGTGGTTCTGGTGGTAGGCGGGACTATCGCGGCGGTCGGTGTTGCTGGTAGGTTTGACATTGCGCTAGAGGCAGTCTTCACCCCCATCCTAGCCTTCCCCCGTCGAGGGGGAAGGAACTTTACTTGCCGTTGAGGATGTCGATGGCCAGGGCTAGCATGATTTTTGTGCCGCTGATGAGGCTGCTGATGCCGATGGACTCGTCGGTGCCGTGGGCGCGGCTTAGCATTGGGTCGTCGTCGGGGTGGGAGCCGTTGAAGCCGTAGGTTACGGTGCCGAGCGGTCGGGTGAAGCGTGAGTCGGTGAAGCCTGTGCTGATGGCGGGGACCCACTGGATGTCGTCGATGCCGAGCGCGGCGGCTGTCGCCTGCTGGATGCTCCTGCCGAGCCTGGTCTCGAAGTCGGAGGAGTTGGGGACTGCCATGTAGTCTATCTCGTAGGTGGTGTTTGGGATGCCTTCGAGGATGGCGTCAAGCTGCTCGCGCAGGTAGTCGTCGCTCTGGTGGGGGAGCGTGCGGACGTCGCAGGTGAGGCGGATGGATTCGGGGACGCTGTTGGACTTGATGCCGCCGGAAATCATGGTGGGCGTGAGGGTCATGCGTGATAGGGCGCGCATCATGGAGGCGAAACGCGGGTTCTCCGGCTCGACTTCGGCGATGATTTCGTCCACGTTTTCTGCCGATGGCTTGTGCTCGATGGCGAAGACGGATAGATGGTCGAACAGGCTGGTGGAAGTGTCGCGCTCAGGCTCGAAGGCTTCGATGCGCTGCAGGACCCGCTGCAATGTGTACAGGGCGTTGGTGCCCTGCCATGGGACGGATGCGTGGGAACTGACGCCCTTGACTTCGATTTCGACCTGAAGGCGGCCTTTTTCGCCGGTGCCGAGCAGGTATGTGAGACCGCTTGGGGAGTCTATGGGAGTGCCGCCGCCTTCGTTGACGGCGAAGGGCGCACGGATTTTCTCAGGGTGGTTTTCTGCCAGCCAGCCGAAGCCGTAGCGTCCGCCGTGCTCCTCGTCCGCGCCTGAGCAGAGGATTAGGCTATCTTCGAGCTGAATGCCGTTGCGGACGAGCAAGCGCATGGCGTAGAGTTGGGCGGTGAGCAAGCCCTTGCAGTCGGATGCGCCGCGCCCGTAGATGCGCCCGTCGGCGATGGTTGCGCTGAACGGGGGGAAGCGCCATTTTTCTTCTTCTTCGACGGGAACGACATCGGTGTGAGACATGAACATCAGGCCGGCTTCCGGGTTTCTGCCTTCGATGCGGGCGATGATGTTGCCGCGTTCGGGAGTGCGTCCGAGGATTTCGGATTCGATGCCGTCTTCGGCGAGCCAGTCGCGGATATACTCACAGACGGGTGTTTCGTCGCCGGTGGGCATGAAGCCGGAGTTGACGGACGGGATGCGGACGAGGGCTTGTTCGAGGGCTATGATTTCGTCGCGCTGGGCATCGACCTGTGCGAATAGTTTTTCGAGAGTTGGCATTGGTTTCCTCCGTGAGAAAATTTTCAATCGGTCAGTGCGTCAGTTTATCAGATGGGGGTTAACAGGATGGTCAGGGTAGATAACATTGGTACCGGACATAGAATTCATCACCCCCATCCCCCGCTTCCGCGAGGGCAGGCTCTAACCTTCCCCCTTGATGGGGGAAGGGACTTTGGAGCTAGGCGTCGAAGATGCAGGTTGCCATTAGTAGGACGGCGATGGATTTGGCGTCTTGGATTTCGCCCAGTCGTATGAGTTGAGGTATGCGGGACATCGGGATTTTTTCGACTTGTATGTCTTCATCGTCGTCTGCCTGAAGTCTGCGGGGCACCAGGTCTTTGGCGAGGTAGGCGTACATGAACTCGGTGCAGAAGCCGGGGGAAGACCAGAAGCCGCCGAGGATGCGGAGGTTGCGGGATGCGTAGCCTATCTCTTCCGCGAGTTCGCGCTGGGCGCAATCGTCGGGGTCTTCGCCTTCTTCTACGAGGCCTGCCGGACATTCAAGGAGCATCTGCTTGGCGGCGTAGCGGTACTGGCGCACAAGATGGACGTTGCCTTCGTCGTCGATGGGGCAGATTACGACGGCGTTGGCGTGGTCAACGACTTCGCGGACGGAGCGGTTGCCGCTGCTTGTCATGAGAATGTCGTCAACGCGGACACTGATAATCTTGCCGTCGTAGATTTCGCGTGAGGCTATCTGCTCTTCGGGTTGCATCTTTTGTGTAGTCCTTTCGGGTAGGAAAACCGGGCTAACAGGATGTACAGGATAGATAGGATATTTTCTGCCCCCATCCCCCGCTTCCGCGAGGGCAGGCTCTAACCTTCCCCCAAAGGGGGAGGGGACTTTAAGATTGCCTTCGTTCTAGGGGACTTTTCAGGTGCTATCGGAGGGGTTGTAGGTAGGAGTGTCCATGCCGAGGGTTCGGCGCGTGAGGGCGGCGTAGAAGGCGGTTGGCGCGTGGCGGCGCAGAAAGCGGGTAACATACTGGCTTCTCCTTATTCCAACGCGGTCGTCGGCGTGGAGTAGGGTGTCAGTGAAGCCGTCCACGCTGAGTAAGGCTTCGTGCTTGTCGCTTGCCTGAAGTTCAAGTTCGGTGTAGTCGGGCAGGATGAGACCGCTGCGGAGGCCGGTGTGGGCGGCGACGGGCTGAATGAGCATTGCCTTGGTCTCGGGGTACATGATGGGGCCGCCTGCGGACAGGGCGTAGCCTGTGCTGCCGGTTGCGGTGGAGACTATGACGGCGTCGGCGCGGTAGTTTGTCAGAATGACGCCGTCGATGGTGGCTACGATGTCGAGCAGTCTCGCGGAGCCGCCCCTGCCGACAACGACATCGTTGAGCGCATGCAGAGTTAGATATGGCTCTTGCTCGTCGCCGCGCGCTACGCTGACTTCGAGCATCATGCGCTCTTCCAGACGGGCGCTGCCGTTGAGGTAGGCGGGAAGCTCTTCTATGACTTCGTGGACTTGCAACTCTGCCATGAAGCCGACTCTGCCCATGTTTATGCCTACTAGAGGGATGCCGTATTCGGCGATGGCGCGGACTACGCGGAGGATTGTGCCGTCACCGCCGGCGATGACGATGAAGCGCGTGTCGTTAAGGACCGGGCGCATGTCGTCGAGGTTTTCGGCGGCTGCCATCCAGCATTTTTCACCGAGGTCGAGTGAGCGCATGACGGCTTCGGTCATCTGGAGGGCGGTGGGGTGCTGCGCGTTGTACACGAAGCCGATGTAAGTGGGTGTCATTTGCTATGCAGTTTAGGGTTGGGGTTGTTTTGTAGTTGCTGCGCGCTTCTCGATGCGATGGCGCACGCTTGCGAGATGCTTTGATGCATGCTTAATCTCAACGCCAATGGGGTCGGGAAGTTCGCCGGGGTCGAATTCATCCGGCTTCCAATAGCCTATGAAGTCGCCATCCTTGGTTATCAGGGAAGGGTCGGAAGTTATATCGCCCAGAAGCCAAGTATCCGATGTCTCATCATAACCTTTTCTGAACCAGTAAGATGCCCCCATGACGGTAACGGCTACGATGTCGCATCCTCTGTCTGTCCCGAAATGCAAAATGACGCCGACATCTTCCTCTATGGAGGAGCCGTCCACAGTATGGACACCTGTCGAGAGGTCTAAAATATCATCTTGCTCCTCGTATGTTACCTTCATCTCTTTCCTCCAAGCCCTGATACTTTACAAAGTAGTTGCGCGTACCTCTTTGAAAATCTTTGGTCGCCCTTGCGTCAAGGTGCGTAGTGACAATCCTCTCATCGTCCAAGGAGATGGCTACTTTCATAATTTTAGTGTGCTCGGGGATATAGGCAAAATAGACATGACTAGGCTCTCTGCCCGGCGTGTTGTCGATTCCTCGCAGTTGCCAATTGTCCAGCACATACGCTACCTGAACCTCGGTAATGCCGCGTTCGAGCATTTTGTCGATGGCATGCAGGGTCAACTGCCGCGTGCGTCCGCCAGCGGTTATGGTTCGTCTTGACTGAAAGGAGCCGTTCGGTGTGGTTGCCAATTATAGATTCTATTCGTTGTAAATCACGGCTCATTGCGGCATTTCAGGAAAGGCGAACAGTCCTCAGAGTCCCGCGATTAGTATATCAGAGGGCGTGTGGCGCAACCACAGGAATTACGACAGGAGGACGCCTGCGGCGGTGCGGGCTAGGTGGAGGAGGGGCGGCTGACGGCTAAGGCGACTAATCTTGCCGCTTCAGCTAGATAACCGGCGCGTTGAATGTCTGCGTCGTATGCTTCCTGAGCCAGTCTCAGGCCGGCTTCGTAGTCTCTCTGCGCCGCAGCTTTAGTCGCTTCGTATTCTTCGTCTGACAAGTAGAGGGCGGGGTCTAGCGCCTCTCGCAGACTTTCGACTACTTCAGTTTTCGCGCCGGCGTAGTCGTCGTCCGCTTTGTGCTTCAAGGCTAAGGCAATTCGTCGTAGGGAACGAACTTGGCTCTCTAATTCACGCTGATAATCGTCCGAGTTATCTGGCAATTTACTGATTCTGCCCGGTGTCCATAGCGGCTATTGCGGCATCCGCAGCATCCAATGACCTTTGGTATCGCGCGGCCGAAGCGGCAACATACGCATCCGCTTCGCATACGGTTTTTTCGATGTAGCGTTCTATCTCCGCTCTTCTTTGAGCCGCAATCCGTGTTTGCTCGGGCGACAATTTCAGACCGTTCACATCCGTATCATCTTTGGAGAACTCACGCTTTTCCGTGGCTGCCACGAACTTCGTGGTGTTTGTCATTGCCTGCTCCCTCGCTTTGCTCAAAATGCCAATGCGATTATACCACCTAAGTCTTGCGGCTAGTATATCAAGGCAATTGCAATAGTGCGATTGGAGCGGGGGAAGGGACTTTTGGGATCGTCTTTACGACAGGAGGACGCCTGCGGCGGCGCGGGCGAAGTTGAGGAGCGGCGTGGGGTAGATGCCGAATATGAGGGTTCCGATGAAGCCGATGGCTACGGCGAGCTGCATTGGCAGGGCGAAGGAAACGGGCTCTTCCGAAGTGGGGTCGGAGAGGAACATCGCCTTGACGACGCGCAGGTAGTAGTACGCCGAGATGACGCTGTTGACCACGCCAATGACGACGAGCCATTCGAGGTTTGCCTCGACCGCCGCACCAAAGAGGTAGATTTTCGCCCAGAAGCCGACTGCCGGTGGGATGCCGGTTAGCGAAATCATGGATAGGGTGAGCACGGTGGCGAGGATGGGAGCGCGGCGCGCCATTCCCGCGTAGTCGTCGATCTGGTCGCTGTTGATGCGGTTGGAGATGGCGATGATGACGGAGAACGCCGCAAGGTTGGTTGCCGCGAATCCGCCGAGGTAGAAGAGCACGCCTGCGGGGCCGATGCTGCTCTCGGCTCCGGGTGTGCGGGCTGCGACTGCCGCCAGTCCGACTAGGATGTATCCTGCATGCGCGATGGTGCTGTAACCCATCATGCGCTTGATGTTGTTCTGGCGGATGGCGACGAGGTTGCCGATTGTCATGGAAAGGGCGCTGAGGACGGCGAATGTCGCGCTCCAGTCGAGGCTGAGCGCGTCGGCGGGGAATGCAATGTAGAAGACGCGGAGGATGACCGCGAAGCCTGCCGCCTTGCTTGCGACTGAGAGGAACTGCGTAACCGGAGTGGGTGAGCCTTCGTACACGTCGGGGGCCCACATCTGGAATGGGACGCTGGCGACCTTGAAGCCGAAGCCGGCAATCATCAGGACGATGCCGAAGAGGAGGGCGTTGCTGCCGAAGGGAGTGCCTCCGCTCAAGTCCATGCTCGCGATGGTGCCGGCGATTTCGGGCAGGGAAGTGCTGCCAGTGAAGCCGTACACGATGACCATGCCGTAGAGCAGGACGGCAGAGCTGATGGCGCTGAGGATGAGGAACTTCATGCCGGACTCAGTGGAGCGCGTGTCGCGCATGAATGCCGCGAGCGCCGCAATGGGGAGCGCGGTGAGTTCGAGCGAAATGTAGATGGTGATAAGCTCGGTTGTGGATGCGAGAAGCATCATGCCGGTGGTGGCGAATAGGACGAGGGCGTAGTATTCGGCCTGGAAGCCGGCGAACTTCTTCACATAGTCGGTGGATGATAGGACGACCACGCCCGCCGCCGCAATTAGCAGGAACTTGAAGAAGAGGCTGAACTTGTCAACGACGAGGGTGTTGAACATGCCGCGCATCTGCATGGAGTCGGCAGATGAGAGGTCGAACCAGAGCATCAGGCTGAAAATCAGGGGAACGGCGAGTCCGAGCACCGCCAGAATGGGCAGCACCGTCTTGTTTCTGACGACCAGGTCCACCAGCACCAAGACGGCTGCGAGTGCAGCGAGGCTTATCTCGGGCGCTAACAGGTATAGGTCATAAACTGACATCCGGTTCTCCGTAGTTATGAGTTACGAGTTATGAGTTGTGAGTAAAGCTTAGCGCAGGCGCGCTTGGGCTACTTGCTCCAGGGATTGGGCTATGGGTTCGACACCGCTTGCGAATACGTCTGAGATTATAGATGGGTAGATGCCCACGACGATAATGGCTATGACCAGTAGGGCGATGGGCACATACTGAATGCCTGAGACATCGGTGATGTCGGCGAAGCGTTCCTTGATAGGACCGAACATTACGCGCTGGATTGTCCAGAGGATGTATCCGGCGGCGAGCACGACGCCGAACGCGGCGATGGCGGTCGGGACTGCCATCGGCTTGAACGCGCCAAGGAATATGAGAAGCTCGGCGACGAATCCGCTGGTGCCGGGCAATCCAAGAGAGGCTAATCCGGCGATGAGAAGAGCAACGGCGGCGAAAGGCATGCGCTTTGCCAGTCCGCCAAGATCGGGGATGTAACGGGTGTGCGCCTTGTCGTACACCATGCCGACCAGCAGGAAGAGCAGGCCGGTAATCGTGCCGTGCGTGAACATCTGCATTGCCGCGCCGGTCAGTCCGAGCGGGGATACGACGCCATCTACGCCGACCACGGACGCCAAGCCTATCATGACGAATCCCATGTGGCTGATGCTGCTGAAGGCGATAAGGCGCTTGAGGTCTGTCTGGCGCATGACGACAATCGCGCCGTAGATGACATTGATTACGCCTGCCGTCGCCAGAAGCCAAGCGGCGTCCTGCGCGACATCAGGGAACATGCTGACGGATACGCGGAACATGCCGTAGCCGCCCATCTTTAGCAGGACGCCCGCGAGTATGACGCTGCCCGCGGTGGGCGCGTCGGTATGGGCGTCGGGCAGCCAAGTGTGCAGGGGCCAGAGCGGAAGCTTGATGGCGAAGCCGATGAACAGCAGGAAGAAGACGACGCCCGCTGGCAAGACCAGGTTCGCGCCGCGTATTGCATCGGGGAGCTTAGTCATGTCGAATGTGCCGGTGGAGAAGAACAGCACGAGGATGCCGACGAGCATGAACGCGCTGCCGAGGATGGTGAATATCAGGAACTTCATCGCCGAGTATTCACGCTTGCTCTTGGGGTCGCTGCCCCAGATGGCGATGAGGAAGAACATCGGAATCAGCTCAAGCTCCCAGAATAGGAAGAAGAGCAGGAAGTCGAGTGAAGTGAAGACGCCCATGACGCCGGTCTGGAGGGCGAGCAGCCAGATGAAATACTCGCGGACGCGGAGCTGGATGTGCCATGAGGCGAGGACGGCGACTAAGCCAAGCAAGCCTGTGAGTAGGACTAGGGGTGCGCTGAGGCCGTCGATGCCGAGCAGGTACTGGACGGCAAAGCCGTCGTCGCCGAGACCGGGAATCCAGTCGGAGAAGCGGTCAACTAACTGTATGCCTCCGGCGCTAGTGTCGTAGGCGGCGAAGGCTATGATGGCGAGAATGAAGTTAACGACGGCGACTGCCACCGCGAAGATGCGCGCGTGGGCGTAGTTTCTGAGCGCGAGGGCGATGACGATTGCCCCTGCCAGAGGCAGGAAGACTATCGCGGTTAATAAGCCTGTGAACTCCAAATTTTACTCCCGATTGTTGACCTTGACCTGTTGGCTTGTTTGATTTAGAGGGGGTAGGTTGTCGTCCCCCTTCCTAACCTTCCCCCAGAGGGGGAAGGGACTGTTTTTCTATCGCCCCCGTCAAGGGGGAAGGGACTCCTTAATTCAGGAATAGGAAGATGCCGAATATGATTAGTATTCCTACGGATATGCCCATGCCATACGCTTGAAGCTGGCCGGTCTGGACCTGACGCAGGGCGGTGCCGGTGTTCGCGCCGAGCCAGCCGCAGAAGTTGGCAATCTTGTCCACGACGGACTTGTCCACCCAGTCGAGCGCGTAGCAGATACCGTTGTAGAAGATGTACTTCACGAAGACGGTCTCATAGAGTTCGTCCATGAAATACTTGCGAATGAGCAGGGTGTGAACCGGGCGCAGGGCGCGTCCCATGCCTTCGGGGGAGACGGCGCGCGAGATGTACATCAGATAGGCGAGACCGATTCCGGCTAGGGCGACAACCGTCGAGATTGCGGCAATCAGGATGTTGAACTTGGCGGTCTCGACATGGATTGCCGGGTTGTAATCGAGGAAGTGGGACATCCAGTGCGCCGGGATGATTCCCAAGTCGAATATGGAGTTGGCAATGAAGCCTGCTACCACGGCGGGCACCGCAAGGATTATGAGGGGCCAGACCATAGTGGCGGGCGACTCGTGCAGGTCTATGGGGTGCTCCGCGTGAGCGTCCGGGTCCCTGTCTGCGCCGCCCTTGAAGTTGCCGTGGAAGGTCATGAATACGGCGCGGAACATGTAGAACGCGGTCATGAAGGCGGCAATCAGCGCGAGGACGAAGACTATCGTGCTGACCATATCGCCATTAGTGAACGCATGGGTCAGGATCTCGTCCTTGCTCCAGAAGCCGGCGAGGGGAACTATTCCCGCAAGGCTGAGGCTGCCGATTATGAATGTGAGGTAAGTCCTGGGCATGGCAACGCGGAGTCCGCCCATGTAGCGCATATCGAATGTGCCGGTGGCGTGGTTGACGCTGCCGGAGCCGAGGAACAGGAGCGCCTTGAAGAAGGCGTGCGTGAACAGGTGGAAGATTGCCGCGCCATAAGCGCCCGTGCCAAGCGCGAGCATCATGTAGCCCAGCTGGCTCACGGTGGAGTAGGCTAGAACGCGCTTGATGTCATTCGCCACCAGTCCCATAGATGCCGCGAATATGGCGGTGATGCCGCCGATGATGGCGACCGTGTTCATAGCGGCTAGGGACAGCTCGAATACGGGGAAGAAGCGGGCTACCAGGAAGACGCCTGCCGCGACCATCGTGGCGGCGTGAATTAGCGCGCTGACGGGAGTGGGGCCTTCCATCGCGTCGGGTAGCCATGTGTGCAGCGGGAACTGGGCGGACTTGCCCATTGCTCCCGCGAATATGCCGAGCGCGACCCACTGAGCCACGCCTACCGCGAGCAGCCCCATTTCGACGCCCTTGTAGATGTCCGTAACGACGAATACATTCAAGCCTTGCGCGGAGAATGCGTCTCCGTTGAAGAACAGGAACAGGATGCCGAGCAGGAAGCCGAAGTCCGCGAAGCGCGTGATGATGAATGCCTTCTTCGCTGCCGCTGCCGCTGCGGGACGGTCGAACCAGAAGCCGATGAGGAGGTAGGAGCCGAGTCCCACCAGTTCCCAGAAGACGAAAATCTGAATAAGGTTGTTGGCGAGGACCAAGCCGAGCATGGCGCAGGTGAACAGCGACATGTACGCGTAATAGCGGGCGTATCCCGCGTCGCCGTGCATGTAGCCAACGGAGTAAATCTGCACCATCAGGCTGACGCCGGTTACAACGACGAGCATGACGGCGGTGAGCGGGTCCATCAGGATGCCTACGGCGAAGTCGAACTCACCCGCTTTGATCCAAGAGTGTACCGGGTATTCGAGGGGGCCGTGCGCGCCTGCGGTGGCTATCAGCGCCCATAGGGACAGGACGAAAGACAGCCCTACTGCTGCGATGGTGATGTAGCCTGCCGTCTGCGACTGAGCGCCCATGAACGGACGAATGACGAGCGAAATCAGCGCGAAAGACGCTAGAGGCAGGAACAGGATTAGCCAAGCGGCTGCTTCGGGCATTGTCTAAAGCTTCCTCAGAATTTCGTCCGCGACATGCTCGCGGCCTTTGGGGACGAGCACGCGGAAGGTGGAGCGTTCGCTCCAGGTAAGGATGTCGCCGTCCGGGAGGATTTTCGTGGGCAGGCCGTCGCCTTCCAGCACATCCTTCCACATCTCGGCGCTCATCAGATTTGAGGCTTTCTTGTAGTCAGTCCACATGTTTAGGTCTCAGGTTTCAGGTGTTGGGTTTCAGGTTTTATTCGGGTGGTCGCTTTTTTCTTTGTGTCATTTCGATCGCAGCGAGAAATCTAAAAGTGGGAGAATGGTGTGTTTGCGACGATTTTAGATTCTTCACTCCGCTGCGCTGCGTTCAGAATGACATGTTGTTGTTGGTTGTTTCGTTATTGCTTGAGTTCGGCGGCGTCGGATACGAAGATGCTGGAACGCTGCCGGAATATAGATAGTACGATGGCGAGTCCGAGCGCGACTTCGGCGGCGGCGACCGTGATGATGAATACGGTGAAGACCTGTCCGGTGAGCAAGAACTGAACAGCCAAGTCAGTGGATGTGGGGTCTTGCGCGATGGACGCAGGCACGATGTAGCGCGACATGGCTACCGCGCTGATGTTGACCGCGTTGAACATCAGCTCGATGGACATGAGGACAGTAATGGCGTTGTTCTTCGTTATCGCGCCGTAGAGGCCGATTGCGAAGATTATCGCGGCTACTATCAGGAAGTTTTCTAGGTTCATTCGGTTTTAACTCACTGGATTCCCGCCTTCGCGGGAATGACGGATCGTCGTGTGGGATGGTTTAACGCTCGCGGATTAGGGCTAGCGCGCCGATCAGGGCGGCCAACAGAACTACGGATGCTATCTCGAATGCGAGAACGAAGTCTCTAAGGAGCAGATGCCCTATCGTCGGTATGGTGTTAGCGTACACCGCCTTGACGCTTTCAAGCGCATCGCCTGATATTGCGCCGCTTGCTATTGCCGTTTCCAAGGTGTTCCAGTTTGTGCTGACGGCGACATAGATTGCCACCGCCGCGAACAGCACGCAGAAAACCGCCATAGGCAATTGGAACCTGTTGGACGGGCTGCCTTCCTCTACATCGCGTGTCATCAGAATTGCGAAGATAATCAGCACGGAGATCGCGCCGACATAAACCAACACCTGCACAACGGCGAGGAACTCGGCGCGAAGCAGGACGAACATTCCTGCCACGCCGAGGAAGGATACTATCAGAAATAGCGCCGCTCTGAACAGGTCTTTGAGCAGGACGACCGCCAGCGCCGCGACGATGCTCGACACGGCGATAACCCAGAAGACGATGTTCGCAAGCAGGCTTGCTTCAGTGCCCTGACCCAGCATCAGCGTTCGGTCCACCTTTCTTCCTGCTGCTCCACCGTGGGCCGCTCGTGGCGCCCGGCCTCTTGCCATGGGATGTCATCGTGCCTGTGAGGGTGGTAGCCCTTGCCTTCGATTTGCGGGCGGAACCACAGGCTGGGTTTCTTAGGGGACTCATTAAGCATCTGCTTGCTGATTACGAGGTCGTGGCGCCTGTACTTGCCTTCCTCGAAGCCGCTGCCCATGTGGAGGGCGTCATAGGGGCATGCCTCTACGCAGAGTCCGCAGAACATGCACCTGCCGATGTCGATGTCGAAGACATCTATGGAATACTTGTCGCCTTCCGGGACCTGCTCCTCCGCTCCGCTTGGGTGCGTTACGATGCGGATGATACCGAGTGGGCAATACTTGGCGCAACTGGCGCAGCCTGTGCAGCGCTGCTCGTACCAGCTGAACTCCTCGCCTCGGAAGCGCCCGTGCTGGGGCATCCGGTCGGGGACGCTGACCATGCCGACAAGCGCCTTTACAGCGGTGCCGGGCTTCTTGAGCGCGAGCGAGAATGCGTTGGTGTCGTTCATTTTCGCCAGTTCTATCAAGCTGACCTTGCGATCAGGGTACTGGTTGAGCGTAAACATACGGCTTGGCATAACCAAGTTTTTCATGGTAATGCCAAGTCCTTTGATGAGTCCGGTTCCATACATAGCTAGTCCTCTCTATCCCACCTAATCCCTTGGCGCGTACATATTTGCAAGCGGTGAGGGCTGCGGCACGGGACGTTCCAGCTTTCGTCCACCCAGCACATTGAACATCAAGAAGATGGCGGCGATGGTGATAAGCCAGTTGACGGCGGCCATTGTCCACAGTCCGCGCATTGATATTTGCCCGTCGCTATCCTGGAAGAGCATAACCTGGATGGCTATGACGAAGATGTTCAGCAGGGCGAAGACGAAAAGGCCCTTCCACGCGAATGCCATAATCTGGTCGATACGCAGTCGGGGCCAGGTGGCGCGCACCCAGAGCAGGGCGAACAGGACGATTACGACCTTTATGACGAACCAGAGCTGTCCGGGGATGGGATCGAAGCCGCGCGTGCCACCGAAGAACAGGGCGACCGCGATGATGCTTGTAACGATGGGCGCCATGAACTCGGCAAGCTGGAAGATAGCGAACTTCATTCCGCTGTACTCGGTGTGGTAGCCCGCGCCAAGCTCGGATTCGGCTTCGATCTGGTCGAAGGGGGTGCGGCTCATCTCGGCGGAAGCCGCGGCCATGAAAACAAGGAAGCCGAGTGGCTGCACGAGCAAGAAGGGAACGCTTTGCGCCTGCACGATGTCGTACAGGGAGAGTGAGTTTGCGATGAGGACTACGCCGACGATTGCGAGCGCCATTGGGACTTCGTAGCTGCACAGCATCGCCACGCCGCGCATGGAGCCTAGCATCGCGTACTTGTTGCGGGAGGCAAAGCCCGCGGCGAGTACGGCAATCGTGTTGATTGAAGTTACGCCGATGAGGAACAGGACGCCGACGTTGAGCCTGCCGAGGAAGGTGTTCTCGCCGAAGGGTATTACCGCTATCGTGAGGACGGTGGGCGCGAACAGCACAACGGGCGAGAGCGCGAAGACTATCTTGTCGGCGGTCGCGGGCGTGGTGTCTTCCTTGACGATGAGCTTGATGACATCGGCGAAGGGTTGAAGTAGTCCGAAGGGACCCCAGCGATTGGGGCCCAGCCTAGACTGGAACCTGCCGATAGTGCGGCGCTCGAACCAAGTGTAGAGGGCTGTGGACAGGACCATCGCGTTGATGACGATGAATGCGAGAACTCCACAGGTGGCGGCATAGGCGAGCCAGCCCGGCAGGAACAGCGCGAATAGGCTGTAAATGCCGTGAAAGCTGAGGATGCCGGTTTGGGAGAAATCTATCATCTACTGGTCTTTACTTGTTTTAGCTTTCGGTTTTGGGGCGGTTTCATAAATCAGTTTTGCATAAGTTAGGCGGGCAGGGGTTTGCACCCCCATCCTAACTTTCCCCCATCAAGGGGGAAGGAACTTTGTTTGTGAGCCTAGCCTTCCCGTCGAGGGGGAAGGGATTTTTCAATTACTTATCTGTCCACTTCGCCTAGCACGATGTCGATTGAGCCGAAAATGATGATGAGGTCGCTCATCTTCCAGCCAAGCAGCATTTCGCGCAGGGGCGTGATATTTATAAAGGATGGGGCGCGTACATGGCAACGGTATGGCGAGATTCCGCCGTCGCTGACCAGGTAGAAGCCCAGCTCGCCCTTGGGTGATTCGACCGCGGCGTAAGTGTCGCCTTTTGGCGGCCTTATGAAGAATGGAGCTTGGGCCCTGATGGGGCCATTCGGTATGGCATCGACGCACTGTCGGATGATTCGGACGCTTTCGCGCATCTCCTGGATGCGGACGATGTAGCGGTCGAAGGTGTCGCCGAGCGCGCCGATGGGTATGTCGAAGTCTAGCCTGTCGTAAATCTCGTAGGGGTCTGCCTTGCGGAGGTCCCACTCGACGCCGGCTGCGCGGAGCATGGGTCCGGAAATCGAGAAATCTACGGCGTCCACGTCGTTGAGGATGCCGACTTCCCGGGTGCGCGTCAGGACGATTTCGTTGCCGGAGATGAGGCGCTCAAGCTCGTCTATGTATCCGGGCATTACGCTGATGAAGTCTTCGAGAGCGGGCCAGAAGTCGTCCGGCGCGTCCTGGAAGACGCCGCCGGGCCGCATGTAGCTGAGCGTGATGCGCGCGCCGCAGAGCATCTCGAACAGGTCGAGGATGCGCTCGCGCTCGCGGAAGCAGTACATGAGGGGCGTGGCGAGCGCGCCGAGGTCGTTGAGCAAGAAGCCGGTAGCCATGAGATGGCTTGCGATGCGCTGAAGCTCGGCGCTGATGACGCGGATATACTGGGCGCGCTCAGGGACTTCGATGCCGGCGAGCTTTTCGACCGTGCGGACGTAAGCGAGATTGTTGGACATGCTGGCAATGTAGTCCATGCGGTCGGTGAGGGTTACTATCTGGACGTAGGTGCGTCCCTCGGCAAGCTTTTCGGTGCCGCGGTGCAGGTAGCCGAGAACAGGCTCGACATCCACGATAACCTCGCCGTCGAATGTGACGCGCAGTCTGAACACCCCGTGAGTGCTAGGGTGCTGGGGGCCGAGGTTTATGGTGACCGGCTCGGTCTTCAGGGTCATTGGTATGTGTTCTTTCTTGGAGCCTATGTTGCTATTCTAATGCTCTATCGTCAAAGATTTCTGGATTCCTGCCTTCGCAGGAATGACGATTAAGGGATGGGTTTATGGGTCTTGCCCGAGATAGTCTTTGCGTAGGGGGTGTCCGGGGAAGCCTTCCCAGAGCAGTATGCGCTTGAGGTTCGGGTGGCCCTCGAAACGAATGCCGAAGAGGTCCCAGACTTCGCGCTCCTGGAAGTCCGCGCCGCGCCAGACGCCACACACCGAGGGCGCGGTGAGTTCTTCCCTGCCGTAGCAGTTTGCCTTGAGGACTATGCTCTGGTTGAACTTCAGGGATACGAGATGATAGACCAACTCGAAGTGCTCGACATAGTCCACAGCCGTTATGGAGGATAGGAAAGAGAATTCCAGCCCTTCCGTGTCTCTGAGGAAGCGCGCAACGTTCCGAATTGACGCGAGTTCAATCCGGACATCGCCGTTGTGCGATTCTATAACCGAACCGGGCAGCTCGGCGTTGATACGCCTTGCGACATCCACCCCAGCAAGAGATTTAGTCATAGGCAGTCTATTCTCACTTCTCGCGGGAGATCGAGTACCGCTTGATTTTCTCATGCAGTTGCATGATGCCGTAGAGCAGCGCGTCGGGCCTCGGTGGGCAGCCGGGTACATATACATCGACCGGGATGATGTGGTTTACGCCTGGTACCACACTGTAGCTGCCGTAGTAGGGGCCGCCACTGGTGGCGCAGACGCCCATGGAGATTACCCACTTAGGCTCAGCCATCTGCTCGTACACGCGCTGGATTGCCGGAGCCATTTTCCATGTTACGGTGCCCGCGATGATGATTAAATCGGCTTGACGCGGTGACGGCCTGAAGGCTTCCATGCCGAATCGAGCAATGTCGAAGCGAGACATCGCGCTGGCGATCATTTCAAAAGCACAGCAGGCGAGACCGAATGTGAGAGGCCAGACCGCGGACTTCCTGCCCCAGTTGACGAGCGCGTCAATGGAAGTTACCGCGACGTTGCGCTCCAGGTCGTCGGGTACGTCGATGACCGGCTCGGCGAGCATGGAAGTGTGGGTGGCTTTCAGGTGGTTTATGACGCCACCCTCTTCTCTATCCACGTCCCAAGTCTGCTGAAAGAGCGGGATGGTGAGACTCTGGCCTTGCTGGGTGTTGATTTCGGTCATCCTAACTCCACTCAAGTGCGCCCTTGCGCCATGCATACAGCCAGCCGACGACGAGAATGGCGATAAAGATGAGCATTTCGAGCAGGATAAAGACGCCGAAGTACCTGCTCATATAGCCGAAGCTTGCCGCCCAAGGGAAGAGGAAAATCACCTCTACATCGAAAATCACGAATAGCAGGGCAAAGCCGTAGAATCTGAAGTTGAACTGGCTCCACCTGCCGGTAAGGGTCTCGAAGCCGCACTCGTAGATGCTCTCCTTGATGGCGCTGGGCATCTGAGGGCGAATCTTGAAGAGCGACAGCGCCCACGACATCATCAACATGCCGACGGGGACGGCGACAGCTATCGCCGTGAAGATGGCTATGTAGCCGTATTGTCGGAAGTAGTCGTCGAGCACTGGTGTCAACTCGCGCGTGTCAGTGGAAGGCTTCTCTTTCTCGCCGTGAATATAGCATAGCGTCCAAGTTGATTGCAAGCGAAATGAGGAGGCGTGGGGTCGTGTGAGGGATGGATTAAGGCTTAGGTAAAATGCGGGTTGTTTCAATACGACAGACTATTATCGAGGAATAATAATGTGTCGATAATCTGGTATGCTCACAGAGATATGTAGAAGGGGCAGTCTTGGGCGATGGGTAGGCGTTTTCACCCCCATCCTAACCTTCCCCCATCAAGGGGAAGGGACGAGAGGAGCGGCAATATTGCCCAGCCCTTAATAACCGCGCAAAACTAGCATTTGGGCTACTGAACTCTTATGCTAGAAACGGAACGCTTAAGCGCGCTAAGAAAAGAGGGCAGATTATGAACTCAAAGGACAAGTTTGATAAACAGGTTGCCCACAACGGGAAGTACGAGAGGTTCGGCGCAGACTATCCCGACGAGTGGGTCGTGGAAGACTACAAAGGCGAGACCGTCGGCGCTTACGACAGTCAGGACGAGGCGATGGATGCCGCCGTAGCGCAGTTCGGCGACGTCCTTATGATGATGACGCAGACTGACGACCAGCCCCGTATCATAATCGCGCCCGCTTTCGTGGACGCGCAGGGCAACGCCTATACCCCGAAGAATGTCCCGTCGATATTGTCGCCTTCCTCGGCAGGCGTTGGATCGCTGCCCGAAATTGAGTACATCAGCGTGGAACGGGATGCGGTGGCGGTAGATGCCGACGATTAGATTCGCGTTTAGGAACGAACCTAATCTCTCTTCGCCCGATGCGCTGGTGCTAAATGGTCCCACTCTGCGCGTCCAAATAGGGTTTGACCCAAACTTTCGGCGCGGTCAAAGTAGTCGGCCATCTCTGCCGCCTGATCCGGTTTCTGCGATAGTGGACACTGGCGCCACTGACAACTACATCGACACGATGCTTGCCGAAGAACTGGGACTGCCAATCCTTGAAGACCGCCAATCAATTACGGGCGCGGTTGGCTCCGATGAAGTCAACACTTATGACGCCCAGATTTACATCCCACGCTTGGAATACACAATTGCGGGCAGTTTCGCGGGAGTGTACCTAACGGGTACGGATTTGCCTTATCGTGCAATTGTCGGCAGGAGTTTCCTGCGAGACTTTACGATGGTGTATGAGGGACGTACCGGCATCGTTACGCTCAGCAACGATTAGCTACCTCTCGACCGCCGTATCATCCTAAAACCCCTGTTTTGTTTCTCTCTTCCATAATTTTACTATGCCAACACGTATGAGCAATGCCGGGGTTTCTGGATTATTGACATAGAATCGGGCGCGATGCTACGCTGACTAGCGTCTAATCTCCATTGTCGTGTGCCTCGTCGCAAGCGTTCTCACGCTAGTTCCTGCGGAGTTATTCATGACCAACTCTCCTTCCGCAGATACCGCCCAAAGGCTTCGTCCCGAACTGCCCGGCATGTTCACCGAGTACCGCGCCGATATTGGCGATGCGCTGCGAAATGCGCTGGGCAATGAGGACCCTGTCTATAACCTGCTCCGCTACTACATGGGATGGGTTGACACGGAGGGCAACGCGACTACCGGAACCGAGGGCAAGTACTTGCGCCCCACATTGTGCCTGTTCTCGTGCGAGGCTGTCGGAGGCAATCGCGGCCTGGCGATGCCTGCTGCCGCGGCAATGGAACTCATTCACAACTTCTCGCTGATTCACGACGATATACAGGACAGGGATGAGACGCGCCACCATCGCAAGACGCTTTGGGCGATATGGGGGATACCCAAGGCGCTGGTCGCCGGCAATGTGCTTCGCATCGTTGCTGACAGCACTCTGGACGACTTGCAGTCCGTGGGCGTGCCCTCAAACCGAGCGCTGCCGGTAGTAGGGCAGCTTACGCAGGCGTACCTTGAGATGATCGAGGGACAGTACCTGGACATCTCGTTTGAGGGGCGGAGCGAGGTCGGACTGAAGCAGTATCTCGATATGATCGCGCGAAAGACCGGGGCGCTCATACGCTGCTCGTTCACGATGGGCGCGCTGATAGGGTCGCAGAACATTGGCGACGCCGACGCATTCCGCGAGAGCGGCAGGGCGCTGGGCTTTCTATTCCAGGTGCGCGACGACATTCTTGGGATATGGGGCGATGAGGAGAGCACGGGCAAGCCAGTGGGAGCGGACATTCGGCGAAAGAAGAACGCTTTTCCAGCCGTCTATGCGATGTCTCAGGCGCAAGGTGAAGACAAGCGACACCTGCTCGGCATTTATCGCAAGAGCGAATTGAGCGACGCGGATGTGGAGGATGTGCTGCACATCATGGACGCGCTGAGTGTGCGAGAGCACGCGCATACCCTTGCCGTAGAAGAGGCTGAAGTGGCTATCGAGGCACTTGCCGCCGTTGAGATGGACCATAGCGCGCGGCGCGAATACGAGAACCTCCTGGAATTTCTGCTGTACAGGGAGCACTAGCGAACGGGGGGCTAACAGGATTTTGTTCCCTTCCCAACCTTCCTCTGTCAAGGGGCTAAGAGGGGTAGGTAAAGGGTGATTTCAGCGCAAAACCTACTCATCCTGTCGTTCTGAATGCAGCGCAGCGGAGTGAAGAAGCTAAAATTCTCGTGGCAAGACAAGGCTATTTGTAGTCATGGAGTTTAGATTCCTCACTTCGTTCGGAATGACAAGGAAAAACTGCCAAAGCGCCGTTAATCAAATACCTACCCCTATCAGCCTATTAAGGGGGAAGGAGTTTTTGATGGCAACTGAACTGGAACTTGCGTACAGCCACTGCCAGCGCGTTACGAGAGAGAACGCGCGCAACTTCTACTACACCTTCCGGCCGATGCCTTACGAGAAACGACGCGCGATGTACGCGGTGTACGCTTACTGTCGGCTGTGCGACGACATCGCGGACGGCGAGTTGCCGCTTGAAGCGAAGTATCGCGGATTCGAGGGGGTGCGAAGGAGTCTGCAAGCGGACGAACCGTCCGGCGAGGATGCGCCAATGTATCGCGCATTGCATGACACTGCCCGGCGGTTTGACATACCATATCGGTACTTTGAGGAGATTCTCGAAGGCGTTGAAATGGATATGGTGAAGAGCCGCTTCGCGAGCTTTGACGAGCTGCGTGAATACTGCTACAAGGTGGCTTCGGTCGTGGGCCTGGTGTGTATTCGGATATTTGGATTCGACGATCCCAAAGCCAAGGAATACGCGGTGGACATGGGCTTGGCGATGCAGCTGACGAATATCCTGCGCGATGTGAAGGAGGATGCAGAGCGAGGGCGCATCTATATTCCGCAGGATGAAATGAGCCGATTCTCGTACACAGAGGCGGAGCTTGAGCGAGGCGCCGTCACGGACGGATTCAGGTCGCTTATGGCGTTTCAGGCTGAGCGGGCGCGGAGGTACTTTGACAGCAGCCGCGCTCTGTTCCCCCTTATTTCCGCGGATGCACGAGTTTGCCCGAAACTGATGCACGCTACATACAGCGGTATTCTGGAGCGTATAGAGCAGGCGGGCTTCGATGTGTTCGAGCGACGAATAGGTCTGAGCGCAGGCTCGAAGCTGATTTTACTGGCGCGGCTTTGGGCGGGTAGCCTGTTGTCTGGGAGGCGGTTGCCGCATGTCAAGAAGTGAAGAACTATAAGGAAATATGCAGAATGGTAGCTTGGACGGCGGTGATTGTCATGCGGCTCAACGCTTCTCACCCCCACCCTAACCCTCCCCCATCAAGGGAGAGGGGATATTTTGCCTATCCCTCTTAGCCCATCACTCTGCCCTCACCCTCGGGGAGAGGGGACTTTTCCATATTTTTCTATCTATCTATCCTGTACATCTAAGTGAGTGGAATAATGAAGTGCATAATTGATACCGATCCGGGCGCAGACGACGTGCTTGCGCTGATAATGGCGCTGAACAGCCCTGAGCTGGAGATACTGGCGCTGACGACTGTGGAGGGCAACGCACGGCTGGAACATACGACGGCGAACGCGCTGCGGCTGCTGGACTACATGGGACGGACGGAGATTCCGGTGTATTCCGGGGAATCGACGCCGTTGGAAGGAGAGTTTCATCACGCATACGAGGTGCATGGCGACGAGGGGTTGACGGTGCGGCTGCCGGACACCGACCTCACGCCAACGGAAGGGAGCGCGGTTGATTTCATCGTGGATACGGCGCTGGCGATGCCGGGCGAGGTTACGCTGTTCGCGCTGGGGCCGCTGACGAATGTGGCGCGGGCGCTGATGCGGGACGAGCGGGTGAAGGACGCTCTGCGACGGGTGTACGTTATGGGCGGACAGGGCGACGGTTCGGGGAATGTTACGCCATACGCGGAGTTCAATATCTGGGACGATCCGTACGCGGCGAATGTTGTGTTCGGGTCGGGTGCTCCGGTTACGCTGGTGGGTCTGAACATAACCCGGCAAACTTCGATCGCGCGGGATGAAGAGGGCTGGTTTGCCGGCGATTCGCGGGGAGAACGACTGGCGGCGCAGGTTCTGGAGAAGTGGTTCGAGCTGGATGACGCGGAGCATCGTGCCAGATTCAGCATGCACGATCCGGTGACGATTATGGCGGCGCTACGCCCGGAGCTGATAGAGACGAAAGCGGCTACCGTGAGGGTGGAGACAAGCGGCGAGCGTGTCGGGGAGGTTGCAGCCGACTATGAAAGCGGCGGGAGTGTGGATGTGGCGGTGGGAGTGGAGACGGCGGAGGCGCTGGGGTTTATGCGGGGGTTGCTGAGGGGGTAGCGCGGCCTAGCCCCTTTAAGATTGTGGTGTCTAATCCTTTGCTTGCCGTTGGGCAAACGCCTAGTGCAGTTGCGTCGCCTGGCGCAACATATCGATGACGGCAATGACCGGCAGGGTTTAGGGGTTCTCGTCCAGGAAGGGCAGTTCGCTTTCGGGGATTCCTCGCTCTTTTGCCCAGACGCGCAGGTTGGCGTTCGACCGCTTGATGGTCTGCTGGACGGCTTCCCGCCTGGCTTCTCGTCTAGCTTCCAGCGTCGCTTTTGCCAGTATCTCCGCTTTCTTCGCTTCTCGGATTGCCTTGCCTTTTGCGAACATGATTCTCCCCCAATCGAATAGAGTTGCCAGTGGCACTACGAACGCCCAGTACAACTGCGTCGCCGCTACCTCGAACCACTGTTACAGCAAGTAGTCGCTGTCTGAAAATATATGCAGCGCCGCCACGCTGATGCATCCCATAATCGCGAACCCCGCTGCCTGCACCCCAACTCCGCGGTCCGACAGTCCCAGTTCATCAACATTGTCGATATTCTCTGCGTTCATTCTACTACATTCACCGCCTTCGTACATTTCATGAAACGATACCATAATTTCCTTGTATCAACTCAACGCGCCGTGATGGGCGCAAGTCTTGGCCTCGTTGTATTATGGTGAGGTGATGAATGAAAGCTGCACTTGGAATTGAATCGAAGGGGAGTGAGGCATGACAGGGGATCGGATTGTTGACCGCACTCACGAGAGCATCATCAACGACGCGCTGGCGCGTGTGCTGCGTGAGCGGGCGGGGCTGTCGGCTGTTGCGGAGACCCTGCGTGAAGGCGCACGTCCCGACGTTATCGTGCGCCTAACCGAATCAGTGGTCGTGCTGGAGTTGGAGGTAGAACCCGCGCCGACAGTCGAAGCCGATGCTCTGTCACGGCTTGGCATGGAGATAGACGGGCTTAGGGTTCAGAATGTGTTCGCGGTGAAAGCGCCGGAGCAACTGCGTTCAACAAGCCAGCATTATCTATATGAGCGGATGGGCGCGGCCACGCTCGAATGGCAGGAATGGCGCTTTGACGGCACATCGGGGCCTATGCTCAAGGGCAGCGCGCTGGAACTTGCGGATGCCGTCGCAAGGACGGTGCCGCCAATCGGTAATCTGGACGCTGCGGTCGATGCGCTTGACGATGGGGTTAGACGCGCGGGGGCGCGGCTGTTTCGCTCGCCCGGCACGATTAAGCGCATATCCGAGATTTTCAACACCGAGCCGAGCGACGAAGTGGCGAACATGGCTGCCCTGCTCATCATCAACGCGATGGTGTTTCAAGAGCGGTTGGCTAGTGATGAAGGTGCGATACGGTCGATAAGCGCGGCGCGGCGAGACAAAATTGTTTCGCTTCCCCTACTGCTTCGAATATGGGACGAAATCCTAAAAATCGACTATAAGCCGATTTTCGAGATGGCGAGGGATGTGGCGCGTGAGATGACCGAGATAGAGGCGGGGGATGTTCTTGGTAAGTGCGCGGACACGGCGGGTAAGATACTGGGCATGCAGGTGGTTGGACGACATGACCTTGCGGGCAGAATCTTCAACAGGCTAATCGCGGACAGGAAGCTGCTCGCCGCGTTCTACACCAGCATACCGGCATCGACACTGCTAGCGGGACTTGCGCTTTCGCCTGACAGATGGGGCGATGTGGACTGGTCGGATGTGTCCGCGCTGGAAAATCTTCGCGTGGTCGATCCTGCCTGCGGAACGGGGACATTGCTGATGGCGGCGTATCGACAGATAGTGCAGAATCATGCGACTTCAAGCAGCGCAGTACCGGAAGACGAGGCGCTTCATAGGGCGCTTGTGGAGAATGTACTATTTGGCGCGGATGTGGTGCAGGCGGCGATTCACCTGACGGCTGCGACGCTTGCCGCCATGTCGCCGACGGTTAGCTTCAGACAGATGGAACTGCACACCTTGCACATAGGCTTGGACTCTAAAGACACCGTTTGGCTCGGTTCGCTGGACTGGCTGCAAGCGTCCGATACGCAGTCGTTCTTCTCCGCTACGCAAGAGCAGATTACCGCCATAACAGCGGATGAGGAAGGGGCGAAAAGCGGCACAGGCGGCACGGTCAACCGTCCACGAGCGGACCTGGTAATCAGCAACCCGCCTTACACTAGGCGCGGCAGCGACGGCGGCAAATCCGACGCAATCGAGCGATTGTTCTCCGTGCCGGAGGGCGACAAGAAATCGATGGATGCGGTAAAGAGGCGCACGGGCGAGCTTCTGCGCGGCACTCCTGCGAATCAGATAGGCGGGCATGGCACATCCTTCGCCGTTCTCGCCGACAGGATGGTGAACCCCGGCGGGCGGATAGCATTCGTGCTGCCGGTTACCGCACTCACGGGCGAATCATGGCGGCAAGTGCGCCAAATGTGGGCATCACGATATGAAATGGAGTTTGTGATTGCTTCACACGATCCGAAACTGCGCTCAATGTCTTTTGATACCGGCATAGCGGAGACGCTGTTGGTCGCCCGGCGCCTGAGGGAAGGTGAAAGCGCGAGCGGGCGCGGCAGGTTCGTCAATCTTTGGCGCGCGCCGTATCAGGAAACGGACGCGCTGGCGATTGCGAAGGCGTTGAGCGCGGCATCGGCGCATCCTGCGCTCAGAGCGGATGGTCCGCCGGCCGGCGGCAGTCCCTTGATTATCGGCGGCGAGCAGTGGGGCGAAATCATAGATGGACATGTGGACAATGGACCCTGGAAAGCGTCGCTGTGGAAGAATGGCGCGACGGGACAGTTTGCGGCTGCGCTGGAAAGGGGCGAGTTGTGGACTGCTGACGGGTTGAGCGTTGCTGCTAACATCCCTGTATCAACAGTGAGTGACGTTTGTAATGTTGGACCGCAGCATCGCAGGATACGTGGTTCGTTAGGAGCATTTGACGGCTATCACGGCTGGAACGAGCAGGCGCAGTTTCCCGCGCTTTGGGCGCATAGCGAGTCAGTTCACCAAGGAATGGAGACCGAACCTAATGCATGGCTGACACCGCAGCCTGGCAAGGACTATGCTCAAATCTGGGGGCAGTCTGGGCGGCTTCAAGTAACCTGTGATGTCAGATATAACTCGCAACGAGTCATGGGTGTCCTCACACCAGTTAGGACACTTGGAATGAGCACTTGGCACACTCTAATGTTCCGAGACGACAACCGTAGAATTAATGCGCAGTGTGAGATTCTATTGGCGCTATGGTGCAATTCAACGATGGGAATGTTTCTTCACGCCAACCACGCCAATAGAACACAGCAGGGCAGAGGAAGGGGCAACAAAGGTATGCTTGAGACGCTGACGACGCTGGATGTGCGGGAACTCCAGCCGTGGCAGTTGGAAGAGGCGCAGGCGTTGTGGCAGGATTTTCGCGGGCGCAGGTTTGACTCGTTTCACAGGTGCGCGGTTGACGCGGCGAGAATCGAATTGGATGAGCGGCTTGCGCGGGATGTGCTGGGGCTTGGGGATGACGCGGTTGCGGCGGTTTCGCGGCTGAGGACGCTGTTGGCGAGCGAGCCGTCGATACATGGGAGCAAGGTTGCGGAGTTGCCGAGATAGTTGACCGCCGAAAGAAATTATTGACCCCCACTCACATATTTTGTTATATTGCTCATGCTATTGTTGACTGATTTGCTCAACAAATTGAGACTGCAACGAGATTGAAAGGCAGCGACTATGACGACACAACAGGTCATCTCGCGTGAAACGGGCGTGGAGGACCATGGTTATAAGTGGGGCTTCGAGTTCGATATCGAGTCGGATATCGCTCCGCGCGGGCTTAACGAAGACATCGTCAGGCTTATATCGCACAAGAAGGGCGAACCGGAGTGGATGCTGGAGTGGCGGCTGAAGGCGTTTCGCCACTGGCTGACGCTGAACAATGAAGAGCCTAAGTGGGCGAATATCGAGTATCCGCCCATTGATTTCCAGGACATGATCTACTACGCCGCGCCGAAGTCTCAGGCGGATGCGCCGCAGAGCCTCGATGAGGTTGACCCTGAGATTCGAGAGGCGTTCGACAAGTTGGGCATCCCGCTTGAAGAGCAGAAGCGTCTGACGGGCGTTGCGGTGGATGCGGTGCTGGACAGCGCGTCCGTAGCGACGACTTATCGCAAGATGCTGGAGGACGCAGGCGTTATCTTCTGTTCGGTTAGCGAGGCTGTGAAGACGCACCCTGACATTGTGCGGAAATATCTTGGCTCGGTCGTGCCTTATACAGACAACTTCTATGCCGCGCTCAACTCCGCGGTCTTCAGCGACGGGTCGTTCGTCTATGTGCCGCCGGGAGTGCGCTGTCCAATCGAGCTGATGACATATTTCCGCATCAACGAACTGGACACAGGGCAGTTCGAGCGGACGCTTATCGTCGCGGACAAGGGCGCGTATGTGAGCTACCTCGAAGGCTGTACGGCACCGATGCGGAAGACGCACCAGCTTCACGCGGCTGTGGTGGAACTGGTTACGCTGGACGATGCTGAAATCAAGTATTCGACGCTTCAGAACTGGTATCCGGGCGACAAGGAAGGGAACGGCGGCGTCTATAACTTCGTGACGAAGCGCGGCGCGGCGCGTGGCAGGAACTCCAAGATTTCATGGACGCAGGTGGAGACCGGCTCCGCTATCACTTGGAAGTATCCGAGCGTGATACTTCAGGGCGACAACTCGGTCGGCGAGTTCTACTCGGTGGCGCTGGTGAATAACTACCAGCAGGCAGACACCGGCACGAAGATGGTGCATATCGGGAAGAACACGAAAAGCACCATAATCGCGAAAGGCATATCGGCGGGGCAGGCGCAGAACACTTACAGGGGGCAGGTGAAGATAATGCCCTCGGCGCGGAATGCGCGGAACTTCACGCAGTGCGACTCGCTTCTTATCGGCAACGACTGCGGCGCGCATACGGTGCCGTACATCGAGGTGCGAAATCCGACGGCGCAGATGGCGCACGAAGCCACTACGTCGAAGGTTGACGACAATCAGATTTTCTACTTGCAGCAGCGGGGCATTGGGCTTGAAGAGGCGAATTACATGATTATCAACGGCTTCTGCCGAGGGATATTCAAGGAGCTTCCGTTCGAGTTCGCGGCGGAGGCGTCGCAGCTGCTGAGGGTGAACCTGGAGGGAACGGTAGGATAACGATGACACAAGGCAATGAAACACCGCTTCTGGAAGTTCGGAATCTGGAGGTGTCCATCGAGGATACGCAGATTCTGAAGGGGATAAGCCTTTCCGTGAATATCGGCGAGGTGCATGCGATTATGGGACCGAACGGGTCCGGAAAGAGCACGCTGGCAAATGTGCTGGCTGGTCGGCCGGAGTATGTAATTGATGGCGGCGAGGTTCTCTACAAAGGGGAAGACCTTCTGGCGATGGACCCTGAGACGCGGGCGCGTGAGGGCGTGTTCCTCGCGTTCCAGTATCCGGTGGAGCTGCCGGGCGTGCGCTCGTGGCAGTTCCTGAAGTCTGCGGTTGACGCAATACGGCAGCACCGAGGCGAGACGGAACTGCGGGTTCGTGAGTTCGACCGGATGCTCGAAGCGGCGATGGAGACGGTGGAGATTGAGGGCGACCTAGTGCGGCGCTCGGTCAACGAGGGCTTCTCCGGTGGTGAGAAGAAGCGCAACGAGATACTTCAGCTCGCGCTGCTGGAGCCGACGCTTGCGCTGCTGGATGAGACGGACTCAGGACTCGACATCGACGCGCTGCGAATCGTGTCGAACGGCGTGAACCAGTATAAGTCTGACGAGCGAGCGATTGTGATGGTTACGCACTACCAGCGGATTCTGAATTACATCACGCCAGATTATGTGCATGTGCTGTTGAACGGCAGCATAGCTATGTCGGGTGGGCGCGAGCTTGCGCTGGAGCTGGAGGAGAAGGGGTACGAGTGGCTGCGGGAGGTGGCGGTTTAGAGTTCCATGACACAGACACTAACACGATACGAACAGTACACATCAGATTTTCATGCGCTGGACGGCGCAGGGCAGCCTGAATGGTTGCGCGATATTCGAGCGGCGGCTTGGGAGCGCTTTCTTGCGACCGGATTGCCGACTGCGCGGCGCGGCAATGAGCCGTATAAGTACACGAACGTGGCGCCGATTGCCAATGCCGAGCTTGCGCTGGCGTTGAATGGCGGTGGCGAGATTGGCGCGGAGGAACTCAGCGAGATTGCGCCGATACAGGACAACTGTGCGCGGCTGGTCTTTGTGGACGGGCGTTACTCTACCGATCTCTCGTCAGTGCCGAGCGGCGCGGACGGGGTGAGAGTATCGAGCCTTGCCAATGCGATTGATGCCGGCAACGACACAGTTGCCGAGCACATGGCGCAGTACGCGGATATTGAAGAGGACGGGTTTATCGCGCTGAATACGGCGTTTATCAGCGATGGTGCGTTCATCGAAATTGATGATGGCGTGTCGGTTGAGGACCCGCTGCATCTGGTGTTCGTGACGACTAACGGCGCTCAGACGGTTTCGCATCCGCGAGTGCTGTTGACGGCCGGGTGTGGCAGCAGCTCGACCGTTGTGGAGAGCTACATAGGCGTGCCGGGCAATCGCTGCCTGACGAATTCGGTTGCAGAGATCGTGCTTGAGGACGATGCCACGCTTGAGCATTACAGGCTGCTGATGGAGAGCGAGGATGCCTTCCATGTAGGAGTGGCGAGGGTGAAGCAGGGCGCGGGAAGCGCGTACAACTCCAAGGTATTCGAGCGGCAGGTAGGGCTGGGCAGGTTCGATCTGTACACGAGTCTTGACGGCGAGAACGCTTCGTGCGACCTAAAGGGGCTGTATTTCACATCCGGCAGGCAGCACATGGACAACTACATCAACATCAATCATACGGAGCCTTACGCGACGAGCCGCTTGTATTACAAGGGCATATTGGACGGCAGGTCGCGGGCCGTGTTCGGCGGAACGGTGTATGTGCAGCCGGGCGCTATCAAGACGGACTCGCACCAAGAAGACAAGAACCTGGTGCTGTCGCCGGACGCGGAGGTTGACAGCAAGCCTTCGCTGTTCATCTGGGCGGACGATGTGAAGTGCGGACACGGAGCTACGGCGGGCAACATTGATATGGATACGGTGTTCTATATGCGGAGCAGAGGCATAGACCTCGAAGCCGCAAGTCGCTTGCTCATCTATGGGTTCGCCAGCGAGATTATTGACACGGTTGAGGACGATTACATGAGAAGTTACCTTGAGCGGTTGTTCCTCGACTCGCTCCCAAGCTACAGATTTGAATTCTAAAGTAGCGGTCGGCAATCGGCGTTCGGCGCTTGGTCGGACTTCTTTGACTGGATTTTAGAGCAATGACACAAACACTTACAGCGACGCAAGAGACAACGAAGGCGGCGGAACCCGAACCCTTCGTTATCAAGTTCAAGCCGCTTGCATATATGGACGAAGACATGATCGCCGAGTTCAGCGCGCTCAACGATTCTCTGCGTGTCGAGCGCACCGCCGAAGGTGAAATCATACTTATGCCTCCAACACACGGCGACACAGGGTATCGCAATGCAGACTTGAATGCTGATTTGACAATTTGGGCTAGGGGTCATGGCTCCGGTAGGTGTTATGACTCGTCCACCGGGTTCAAGTTGCCCAACGGCGCGCTTCGCTCGCCGGACGCTTCATGGATTAGCGCTTCCCGGCTGGAGGCTCTAACAACCGAAGAGCGTTCAGGATTTTACTCTATCTGCCCGGACTTCGTGATTGAACTGCGTTCAAGCTCCGATAGCCTTAGCATGCTCCAAGACAAGATGCAAGAGTACATGGACAACGGCGCAAGGCTTGGCTGGCTCATTGATCCCATGTCCAGTCCAAAGCGTGTTCACATCTACCGCCCGCAAGTCGAAGCGAGGGTATTGGACGAACCCGACGAGATTTCAGGCGACCCTGAGTTACCCGGCTTCACCCTAAATCTGCGCCGTATCTGGGACACGCCGGCATAACTCTGTCCTAGACGGCGCCGGACCGCCAGTCCCTGCCAAACTCAACTACGAGGCCAAATATGTACGATATAGACGACCTCTATCAAGAAGTGATAATGGACCACAACCGAAGGCCGCGGAACTTCCGCAGGCTGGATGGGGCGAATCGGGAAGTGGAAGGGTTCAATCCGCTTTGCGGCGATCAGTTAACGCTGTATCTGGCGGTGGAAGATGACAGGATTGCGGATGTGGGCTTTCAGGCGGTGGGATGCGCTATTTCAAAGGCATCAGCCTCTATGATGACCGAAAGCGTCAAAGGTCTTTCAGTCGTAGATGCCGAGAGGGTGTTCGCTGAGTTCCACAGCATGATTACTCAAGAGGACTTTGATCCGGATGTGCTTGGCGACGCCGAATTGCTGCAGGGCGTGTCGCGGTATCCGGCGCGGATAAAGTGCGCTGCGCTGTCGTGGCACGCGCTGAATTCCGCGCTTACAGATAAAGAGGGGCATACCGTTACTACCGAGTAGGTGTATCGGAGACGAAATGGCCTGGGAGAGTGGCCGATGTATATTCCCATAAAAGTTGATTACGGCGTGCGCGCGTTGGTTGATTTGGCGTTGAACGGAGCCGGAAGTCCGGTGCGTGCCAGTGAGATTGCGAGGCGCACGGTGATTCCTGAGCAGTACCTGGCGCAGGTGCTGCATACTCTCAACAAGAGCGGGTTTACGAGCAGCCAGAGAGGACCGCGCGGCGGGCACTATCTGGCTATGGATCCATCGGACATCAGGCTTAGCAGCGTGATGGTGAGTCTGGGTGGAACTGAGGCGCCGGTTGCCTGCCTTGCCGACAATACAATCTGTATCCACTCGCCTTGCTGCGCGCAACGCGAGGTGTGGAGGTCTGTCGCCGAAGCGGTGTTCAATATACTGGATTCCACTACAATCGAAGACCTCGTGAACAGCACTCCAGTTCAGCCGGACCGAGAAGGGGACGGCGCGTTTCCTGTCAGGATGGAGACGGTAGTTTAAGACAATTAGTACAAGTGTATCGAAAATAAATCTCAAGGCTATCAATCAGGGAGGGTTAGAATGGCTTTTCAGAGAGTTGCGAGCGTAAGCGACATCCCACCAGGAGTCAGCAAGGTGTTCGAGGTCGGAGACAAGGCGGTTGCGGTGTGCAATGTCGGAGGCGACCTGTACGCCATCGAGGACGTATGCACGCACGACGGCGCGTCATTCGATCAAGGCGAGCTTGACGGCTGCGAAATCGAGTGCCCGCGACACGGAGCGCGCTTTGACGTCAGGGATGGCTCCGCCACCGAGCTGCCGGCAGTCGTTCCGGTTGACACCTATACGGTGCGAGTCGAGGGCGATGACATCGAGGTTGATGTGTAAGAGCCAGTCAGTTCGTTAGTCTTTCAGTCGGTCAGTATAGTCTGGCAAATTGACTGACATAATGACCGGCTGACCCACTGACCGACTGAAGAACTTGAAACACTGAAAGACTTGAACATGCTAGATGTTAGAAAGATCCGAGAGGACTTTCCTGTTCTCTCCAAGAAGGTCTATGACGGCAAGCCATTGGTATGGCTGGATTCGGCTGCCACTTCACAGAAGCCGCGGCAGGTTATCCAGGCGCTGGTGGACTACTATGAAGGCTACAACGCGAATGTGCATCGTGGCGTGCATGCTCTTAGCATGGAGTCCACGGAGCGTTATGAAGATGCGCGGGCAAAGGTCGCGGGCTTCATCAATGCAGCCCACGCGGAGAGCCTCATCTGGACGCGCAACACGACCGAGGCGATCAATGTTGTTGCCCATAGCTGGGGAGAGGACAACATAAAGGAGGGCGACGAGATTGTCGTGACTGCTCTGGAGCATCACAGCAATCTTGTGCCGTGGCAACAGGTGGCTCGAAAGCGCGGCGCGAAGGTGCGGATTATGCCGCTCACCGATGACCATACGCTTGATATGGAAGCGGCCGAAGAGATAATCGGGCCTCGCACAAGACTGCTGGCGGTGACGCAGGCGTCTAATTCCATCGGCACGATTGTTCCTGTGAAGGAGCTTGCTAAGATGGCGCGCGCCGTCGGAGCTGCCGTGCTGGTTGACGGGGCGCAGAGCGTGCCGCACATGCCTGTGGATGTGCAGGACATTGACTGCGACTTTCTGGCATTCTCCGGGCACAAGATGCTGGGTCCGACGGGCATAGGCGGCTTGTATGTCAAGCGGGACGTTCTGGAGCAGATGAACCCGTTTCTGACGGGCGGCGAGATGGTTCTGGCGGTGTCGTATGAGGACGCGACCTGGAACGATCTGCCGATGCGATTCGAGGCGGGCACCCCGAACATCGCGGATGCGATAGGGCTTGGCGCTGCCGTTGACTACCTGCAAGAGTTGGGCATGGAGAATGTTCGCGAGCATGAGATCGCACTGACGAAGTACGCGCTCGATGCTTTCAAGGAACTTGAAGAAGAGCTGGACGTCTATGGGCCGAAAGACACGGAAATGCGTGGCGGCATAGTGTCGTTCCACCATCCCGATGTGCATCCGCATGACCTGGGGACTGTGCTGGACAGCAGGGGAATCGCCATACGCACGGGGCATCACTGCGCGATGCCGATGGTTCAGAGCCTGGGTGTAGCGGCGACTGCCAGGGCGAGCATGTACCTGTATAATACGGAGGAAGAGGTGGATATGCTCGTTGACGCCCTAAAAGAGGCGCTGAGGTATTTTCGGGCATGACGGAAGCGATTTGCGGAGAAAAGCAATCCGGCCTTCCGTGCAAGATGAACTCTATGAGCAAGGCAGCAAATGGAGCTAAACAGGCTTGACGACCTTTATCGGGACGCGATACTCGATCACCGGCGCAATCCTCGGAATCAAGAGCGTCTGACTTCTCCTGACATAGTGGGCGACGCCATCAACCCTTTCTGCGGCGACGAAATTCATTTGCAGCTGAGTCTTGATGGTGAATCACGTATAAGCGGAGTTGGCCTGCAAGGGGAGGGTTGCTCCATCAATTTGGCGGCCGGCTCTATGCTTACGGAAGCATTGGAAGGCAAGGCGTTGAACGAAGTGCGCGCGCTGGTCGGACTGATTCGCAGCATGATGCGGGGCGATGCCGAAGCAGAAACCCTACTCCGGCGAGAGGGGGACCTGTCCAACCTCTCAGGCGTGCGCGATTACCCTGTCAGAATAAAATGCGCGCTGCTGCCGCTGTCCGCGTTAACGCAGGGCATCGAGAGCTACAAGGCTGAGTCCAACTGATTTATTTCTGTCATTCTGACCGAAAGGCAGTGAAGTGAGGATTCAAAAATCTCCATGATTGGGCGCGTCGGCTTATTGGCAAGGATGCTAGATTCCTCACTTCGTTCGGAGTGACAGATTAGAGTAGTTTGCTGGTGTGCGCCAATGCCGTTGGCGCGTGTCCGTTGATACTAGGGGCGCTAATCAGCCTGCTCAGGTCGGCATCCGATAGTGAGACGGCGCTTTCGCTTTCTTCCGTGGCACCCGACTTGGTATTGTCGCCAATGCCAGTGCCTATGAGCGTAATGCCAACTCGCTTCTTCATATGCCGTTCTTGCACTACGCCGAAGATTACATTGGCGTCGGACTTGGCAGCCTTACGGATAATCTCCGCGACTTCGTGGACCTGTCCAAGCGTAAGGTCATTTCCGCCCGTAACGTTGAACAGGATGCCGGTCGCGCCTTCCAGCGGCGCGTTGAAGAGCGGGTTTGCGAGCGCCGCGCGCGTGGCTTCGATTGCAGCCCATTTCCCCTTGCCTTCGCCGTAAGCCATGAATGCGGCGCCGCCATTATCCATGACCGAACGCACATCCGCGAAGTCCACATTTATCAAGCCGGGCACGGTGATGATGTCGGAGATGCCCTTGACACCCTGTCGCAGCACATCGTCGGCGGCTTCAAATGCGCGTTGAAGTGTGACCTTGCCTTTGAGGGAGGGAAGCAGCCTGTCATTCTCTACGACAATCAAGGTGTCCACCTTTGCCCTCAGGCTTCGGAGACCCTGTTCGGCGACCTCACGGCGGCGCGAACCCTCGAATGAAAACGGCAAAGTTACGACTCCGACTGTCAGAGCGCCCTTCTTGCGCGCGATTTCAGCTACCGTTGCGGATGCGCCTGTGCCCGTGCCGCCACCCATTCCCGCCGTAATGAACACCATGTCTGAGCCGTCGAGCAACTCGGCGATGTCGTCCCGGCTCTCTCGCACGGCTTTCTTACCGACTTCGGGACGCCCCCCGGATCCCATGCCCTTGACGGTCTGTGGACCGATAGCAAGCGATGGGATGCTTCTGACGCTTGCCAATGCCTGAACGTCCGTGTTGAGAATGAGCGAATCGACTTGCGTCAGCCCGTCCCCGACCATACGTGAGACCGCATTCCCGCCTGCTCCTCCAACGCCGATGACCTTCACCCTGATGTTGGCTGAGGGAGCCTGCATGTTCTGAAGATTATGCGGGTTTTTGCGGAAAGCCATAGCCTTTATGATGTCGTGGAACATTGATTCAACCCTTCCTTGCGAGAGCGCGTTATATGTAGGGCGCGGAATTTCGAGTGGCGGACTTATGCTGCCTGCGGCAGTGTCAGGAAGTGATACGGGATGTTCCAAACGCCTGACTTGCCCATGTCAACGACAGCCTTTCGCTGGAGCGCTTCGGTGATGATGCCGGTGCTGCCGAATCGGGGGCCACCGTGGATGTTGCCCATATAGACGACCTGCTGGCCAACGTCAACGCTGCAGCAGGTTGCGGACTTCGGCATGTTCTGGTGGGAATGTATGCCTGGCAGTCGCAGCTGAAGAATGTTGTTGGTGTTATCGCCGTGTGCCATGTTCAACCTCCGTGCCGCGTAAAATAATTTATCGTCGCTAGAACGCCAATAATAGAACTTATCGCCTTCAGAACATAATAGAACAGAACAAGAGTCCCTGTCAACACCGTTTTGTGTCATCTTAAAAATTGCATTGGCATAGCGAAGAAGCGTTTTTACATTCACCCTGGCTTCTCCCTTTCAGCTCCAGAAGGGAGAGGTATTGGGAGATAGCGTTTACATTCAGGTGGGTGAATATCAATTTCACCCCCATCCCCTGCCTTCGCAAGGGCAGGCTCTAGCCTTCTCCCATCAAGGGGGAAGGAGTTTTCGCTCTCGTTCCTTCCTTCGCAGGAGCTGTCGCTAACCCTCTCCCACAGGTAGAGGGACTTTTGCACATTCCCTATATTTTGTCTTGTACTTCTATAAGTGTTAAAATCCTGCGAAGACGGGCGGTATCCAGAGTGGATGTGATGGTGGACTGAGAAACTCCAATCCATTACGCCGAAATACCAAGAGAGGTGGAGCTATGAGACTGGAAGGCAAGGTGGCTCTGATAACCGGAGGCGCGCGCGGGCAGGGCGCAACAGAAGCGAAACTCTTCGCGCGGGAAGGGGCTGCGGTTGTAATCACGGACATTCTTGACGACGAGGGAAAGCAGGTTGAAGCCGAGATTAACGAGGCCGGCGGCAGGGCATTGTACGTGAATCTGGATGTTACGAGTGCTGACGACTGGCAGGCGGCGGTCGCACAGGCGGTCGATACTTTCGGTAAGTTGGATATCCTCGTCAACAATGCGGCAATATACAGTCGTGTTCCAATCGAGCATGCCTCCGAAGAGGAGTGGGACCAGATAATCGATATTAACCTGAAGGGCGTCTTTCTTGGGACTAAGCACTCCATCGCGGCGATGCGAGAGTCCGGTGGCGGCTCCATCATCAACATATCATCCACCGCGGGGCTTGTCGGCAGTCCGCGAGGCGGCGCGTACACGGCATCCAAGGGCGGCGTGCGGCTGTTCACCAAGAATACGGCGATTCAGCTTGCCCCCGACGGGATTCGCGCCAACTCCATCCATCCCGGTCCCATCGACACCGAGATGATTGCGGACAACATTGGGACGCCGGAGGGACTGGCATCATCGGTAGAGCGCGTGCCATTGAAAAGAATAGGCACGGTGGACGATGTGGCTTATGGCGCGCTGTTCCTCGCGTCGGACGAAGCGTCCTTCATGACAGGCTCAGAGTTGGTGATTGACGGCGGAATTACGGCACAGTAGTTTTTGTGTAGGCAGTGTAACGGCTTGAGCGCCCTTCGACGAGACGAATGATTCTCATGAGTTCCTCGTCAGTCGGGATACCAGAGAAAGTGGGCGGAGTTCTTGGCGACTTTTACGGCGCAGATTAACTTGGATGTGAACGGCGATGTGAGTCATGTGGAAGTGCGGCATCACTGGACTTTGCTGCGCGTACTGCGGGAATCGCTGGGGCTGACGGGCGCAAAGCGCGGCTGCGACAGAGGGGAGTGCGGCTCCTGTACGGTTCTGCTCGACGGGAAGCCAGTTTACTCTTGCCAGATGCTCGCGCTGCAAGCGGTGGGGCGCAGCATCACAACCGTCGAGGCGCTAGGTGACAGCGAGAAACTCCATCCGGTTCAGAAGGCGTTCCTCGACAATGACGGGGCGCAGTGCGGCTATTGCACTCCCGGCTTTTTGCTGAGCGCGAAAGCCCTGCTGGACGAAAGGCAGGAGCCGTCTGAGGAAGAGATTCGCGAGGCGCTGTCCGGCAATCTTTGCAGGTGCAACGCTTACGGCCGTATCATCGAATCCGTGAAACAGGCACGGTGCGCGAGTGACGACTAATTCAGTGATAGGAACTTCGGTTGCCCGGCATGACTTGCCGGGGAAGCTAACCGGCGAGGCGAAGTACACCAGCGACATAAGTCTTCCGGGGATGCTGCATGGCAAGGTCATCCGCAGCCCGCATCCCCATGCGCGCATAATCGGCATTAGCACTTCAGCGATTGATGGCATGCCGGGCGTTCATGCCGTGCTGACGCCCTTCAATGCGCCTGATGGCAGGATTGCGCCGGATGTGCCGATACTTGACCGTGTGGCGCGTTATGTCGGCGACGAGGTAGCGGCGGTAGCGGCGGATGATGAGGACCTGGCTGAGTACGCCGCCAGCCTGATTGAGGTGGAGTACGAACCGCTGCCTTTCGTTACGACTGCGCGTGAAGCGGTAGAGCCTGATTCGCCGCCGGTGCATCCGGGAGGCAACCTGGTTGGTGGAGAGCCGCTTACCTTGACGCGCGGGAATGTCGATGAGGGCTTCGACCAGGCTGATCGTACATTCAGCATGTCGTTCAGCACACCGGCGCACTCACCTGCGCCGCTGGAGCCGAGAGCGGCAGTCGCGACATGGGAAGACGGCAGGCTTACCGTCTGGAAGACTTCGCGCGGCGTGCATGCGGACAGGCTGAATCTCGCCTCGGCGCTAGGTATCGAGCGTGACAATGCGCGCGTGGTCGGAGCGACGCTTGGCGCGGGCTTTGGCGGCAAGGACGAGTCGCGGCTGTCAGTTATTGCGGCAGAACTTGCGCGTAGAGCGGGCAAGCCCGTGAAGATAGAGGCGACACGGGAAGAGGAGTTCGTTGCGGGCAGGAAGAGGCACTCGACAGAAACGACCGTTAAGATTGGCGTTAAGAATGACGGAGCGATAACCGCCATTCATGCGACTACCTTGATGGATACGGGCGCGTACCTTGCGTCGGGTCCCGGCGTAGTGAGGCGCGCAGGCCAGGCGGCGCTGTATCTGTACCGCTGCGCGAATGTGCGTTACGACGGTTATCTTGTCTATACGAACCAGCCTTCCGCGGCGTCCTATCGCGCGCTGGGCGCTCCGCAGGGCCATTTCGCCTTAGAAGTTACGATGAACCACATCGCCGATGAGCTGGGCATCGACCCACTTGAGTTTCGGCTGCGGAATCATGTGGGAATCGAGGGGCAAGCCGGTGAGAGGGTAACGCCCGCGAACGAGATAATCGACACGCAGCCGGTCGAGGGTGGGATTCCGTTCTCGTCGAACGGGCTGCGGGAATGTCTGGAGTCGGGCGCGGAGGCGTTTGGCTGGAACGATGGACAGGCAGATGGTTCGCAGAGCGCGGGGCATATCAAGAGGGGCCGTGGAATGAGCATGTTCATCTATCGCGGCGGACCTGGCGGCAAGTCGTCCGCGCGCGTCAGATTGAACGCGGACGGCAGCGTGCAGCTCGTCGCAGGGCTGATGGATGTGGGAGAGGGCAGCACTACCGTCATGGCGCAGATTGTCGCTGAGGCGTTGGGCGTGCCATATAAAAGCGTTCGCGTTACTTTCGGGGACACTGCCGATACGCCCGAAGCGCCGATTACGGCAGGCTCGACGGCTACTTTCTCGACGGGCACAGCCGCAAAGCAGGCGGCAGAGGCGTTGAAGGCGAAGATTCTCGATGCTGTCGCCACGCACCTGGACGATGATGTGAGCGCTCTCGATATTGTTGAGGGGAGTGTGGCATCTGAGGATGGTAATGTGCGACTGCGACTCGCCGAGGTCGCGGCTATGGTGGGGGAGAACGTTCTTGACGCTGACGCTTCGGTTATGCCGGGCAGCAGGGACCACATCGTGAACTCGTTCGGCGCGCACTTCGCAGAGGTGGAGGTGGATACGGAGACGGGCAATGTTCGAGTGGTGCGGTATGTGGCGGCGCATGATTCGGGACGTATCCTGAATCCGCAGCTTGCAATGAATCAAGTAGAGGGCGGCGTCTCGCAGATGCTTGGGTTTACGCTGTTGGAGGAGATGCTGACCGATCCGCATAGCGGCGTTACTTTGAATGCGAGCCTGCTGGAACACAAGAGTCCCACCGTACAGGAATACCCGCCAATCGAGGTGATATTCGCTGATGTGGTAGATCCGATAGGTCCTTTCGGCGCGAAGGCATTGGGTGAACCGCCGAGCGTCGGGCCCGCTCCAACGATTATCAACGCCATATATGATGCGATTGGCGTCCGTATCACCGATCTGCCCGCAACTCCCGACAAGATTCTTGACGCATTGAATAGAGGGGAAGAGGCTTAGCGGGCGATGAATGCGTTTGAGTATGTGAGCGCGCAGAGCGTTGATGAAGTCGGTGAACTGCTTTCCGAGGATTGCGGGGCTACCGGCATAATCGCGGGCGGAACTGACTTGCTGGGAGAGATCAAGCAGGGCACTGCTCGCCCGTCGAGACTGGTGAGCTTGCATTCGATCGACGACCTGAGAGGCATACGGCTTTACGACCGAGGCTTGCTCATAGGGGCGATGACCACCATTGCCGAGATTGCCGGGCACGAGCATATCAGAAGCTATTATTCCGTTCTTGCGGAGGCTTGCGATTCGGTTGCGACCCCGCAGATACGAAATGTAGGGACGCTTGGAGGCAACCTGTGTCAGAGGCCGCGCTGCTGGTATTATCGCAGCCCGCTTTTCGACTGCCTGAAGAAAGGCGGCGACAGGTGCTTTGCCCATGAAGGCATGAACAAGTTCCATGCGATATTCGACAACGGAGTCTGTCCCGCGGTGCATGCCTCCGACACTGCCGTTGCTCTGTGCGCCGTGAATGCGCGTGTGTTGCTGATGTCTGCTGACGGCGCGCGGATGATGCCTGTCGAGGATTTCTTTGTATTGCCGGACGAAGACGCGACTGTGGAGAACGTGCTGCAATCGGGCGAGATGGTCGCTGAGATCGTGATTCCGACCGCTTCGTCAAGCCTGCGGAGCATATATCTGAAGGCGAAGGAACGGCAGGCGATGGACTTCGCTCTGGCGAGTGTCGCGCTGTCGGTTGAGGTGTCCGAGGATGTCGTTTCCGAGGCGAGAGTAGTTCTTGGCGGCGTTGCGGCAACGCCTTATCGAGTACACGGCGCTGAGGACGCTCTAGTCGGTACGCGAGTTAGCGATGCAGACTCCAAGCGGGTGGGGCGGATAGCTGCTGAAGGCGCGACTCCACTTTCAGACAATGGGTACAAGGCTCGCCTCGTCTCCGGACTGGTGTCGCGGGCTGTGAGGATGTTGCTGCACCGGGAATCTCAAGAAGGCAGGTCGCTGTGAGCGCCACCGTGCTCCTGCCGCCCAACCTGCTGGAGAACTTTGAAACCGCCTGTGCCGGCCTGAGACGGGATAGACTTGGGCTTGTGCTGGACTTTGACGGGACACTGTCCGAGTTTGTGCCGGTCCTTGAGAACGCCGTCATATATCCTGATGTTGTGCTATCTCTTCGACAACTCACGAACCGGCTTGCGCTCGTCGGAGTGATGTCCGGACGGTCGGCACGCGATGTTGAGCGGCGCGTCGGGATTGAGGGCATTGTGTACATCGGCAACCACGGCGCGGAGCGGATAGTGGGTGGGACGCTGAGCGCGGCGGAGGGCGTCGAAGAAGCCGAATTCTTCCTGCAAGGCATCCTCGAAAGTCTTGCGGATGCTGCGGATGATCCCAGACTGGTTCTGGAAAACAAGATGTACAGCGCGTCCTTGCACTATCGCCGGGCGACAGACGAAGGCGGAGTTGTGGAGCGTCTGCATGCAGCGGCGGAAGCGATGTCCGACCTAGGCGACTTTGAATTATCCTGGGGCAACAAGATACTGGAGATTCGGCGCAGAAACGGCACGAACAAAGGTGTTGCGCTGGATGGGTTGATGCGCGACCGGCATCTGGGCAGCGTGATATTCCTTGGCGATGATACGACTGACGCGGACGCCTTGCAGGTTCTCAGAGAGCGCAAGGCGTCCGGCGTGGTCGGCGGCTTTGGCGTTGCGGTGATACAGGACGGCACACCGGACAGCGTGTTGGAGAGCGCGGATTATAGTCTGAACGGCGTGCCGGAAGTTGCCGAATTTCTCAGCCGGCTGTATGAATATGTACACTGATGGGTGGTGTTGAGGTCATGAATTGGACCAGATTACACTCCCATTCCCCGCTTCCGCGAAGGCAGGCCCTAATCTTCCGCCGTCGAGAGTTTACAAGGGTAGGCATTGAGAATGATCGCATCTGCATTTGCGATTTCACCCCCATCCTAGCCTTCCCCCGTCTAGGGGGAAGGAATTTTGAGCCTGCATTTGTGAGCACCTTGGGTATTTTCCTACGCCTATCAGCCCGTCGAGGGGGAAGGGATTCTGTGGTCATCTCTTAGAAGATTGCTATCGGGTTGACGGGCGAGCCTGTGGCGTTGGATAGCTTCAGCGGATTGATTGTTATCATGAACTCCCACCTGTTGCGCTCGCGGCAAGCCGCTGCCAGGTCTTCGAGATTGGGATTATCGAGAATCCATAGGCCCATCGCAACGATGCCGACCTGGTGAACGGGATTGGACATGCTTTCGTACTGGCTGGGCATGACGTCGTTGCCGGTGTCGCTGCCGAGAACGGCGATGCCGCGCTCGTGGAACAGTGGCAAGCAGGCTGCCTGGCAAGCAGGTGAGCCTTCTTCGCGCGGATTTACGGGACCTTCCACGTTGCGGCGGTGCAGATTGCCGGTGCGGACGAGAAGTACATCGCCCTCTTCTATCTTGAAGCCGCATTGCTCTTCGGCAGCGAGGATGTCTTCAGGCATCACGCCTTCGCCGCGCTCTATCCAGTCCACGCCGCGAATCATGGGCGCGTCCACTAGAACGCCGCGAGTTGCGACTCCTTCCTGTGCAAGCTCAATCGACTCGACGGTCGCGCCCAGGCCGGTTGAGACCAGATGCGTCGGGCGACCGTTGTACATCTTGCCCTTCCAGAAGAAATGGGCGAGGCTGTCCATGTGCGTGATGTGGTAGCCGTGGAACGCCATGCCGAAGAAGTCGGTCGCGGCCTGGCTGGGGCGGTTCGTTACCTTGTCACCGCTCGCCCAGCCCTCGCCGCTCTCTATCATGAAGTGCAGAGGCGTTGCCATGTGGTCGGCTTCCGGAGTCCATGTAACGGTGCGGGAGCATGAGACTGTTGTGCCCTCCTGCACGAGTGAGACGGCTTGCAGGGTCTTCTCTTTCGACAGCAGGTTCAGCGTGCCGTGCTGGTCGTCATCGCCCCAGCGTCCCCAGTTTGACAGCTTGTCGAAGTAGCTCAGGACTTCTTCCTCAGTAGGTATCTGCGCGGGCATGTGTGTTCTCCTCTTCGCTGAATGGTTCATCCGCCAGTTGCCAGCCTTCGCCGGAAAGGTCGGCATAGGCTCGCTGGTGCGTAAGTATAACGCCGCGAACAGGGGATGTCATTTATTGAGACTGCGCGATGGGAGAATCCTGCCGAGTTTCTCGCTTCTCACCAATATTATACTTGTGCAATTGATTGCAATAATGTAGTAGCATCTGCCTCATCACGGCAGAGTGGCGCAAAGCCTGACTTGGAGCAAGTCATGAATAGGCACGAACAAGGGCCGATCATCGGACCGGACGAACTAGCTACTAACTATATGACCTCGGCCAACGCCGCTGAATCTCTTGGCGTGAGCCGCCAGATAATAAGCGCCCTCGTGAAGGACGGACGGCTTCAGGCCGTTAGAGTACACGGGGGTCGTGTGATGGTCGAAAAGAACAGTGTGGCAGCATACCAGCGGGAGCGCGCCCGCGGTCTGAGTAGAGTTCTGCGACGGAAGGAGTGAGTCGGATAGCCTCGTCGAACTCCGCGATGGCGGTGTCGTAGTCGCCGGATTCCACCAACTCGTTACCGCGGGCGTTGTGAGCTGCGGTATAGCTTGGCACAAGCCTGTCAACAGCGGCTCTCAGATTGTGCATGAAGTTATCGTTCATTCCATCCACTCTGAATTACAAATGCGATTCCACTATTCACATTCCCCTTCACGGAAGAGCCAACCACGGCGCCTCTAATGAGATTATACGCCCTTTTTGGACACATTTTGACAGTGCGGCCGATTGGATAGTGCGTCAGTTTGAAGTCCAAAGCTCTGCCCAGCCTGGCCCAACGGCTTCGGGTGGAGGGCGCTGGCGCACCGCGGCGAATTTCCGACTCCCGCGCTGGAACTTCACTCAGACGAAGACAGAACCATCTGATTTGACGGTTATGTGAGGACATATCTGGAGCGCGACCTGCAGGCGCTGTCATCCATACATTGGGACTGGGAACAAGTGGCGCCACAACTTGCCTCGGTCAGGCATCGGCAGGGTCTTCTTTTGGGGCGCATAGAGTCTCTCGCGTTCGAGGCCAACCGGGAACTGACGGTGGACACCGTGGCAACGAGTGTAGTGTCGAGTAGCCGCATCGAGGGTGAGATGCTCGATGCATGCAAGGTACGCTCGTCTGTGGCCCGACAGCTTGGTCTCGATGTGGACGGAGTGGCTCCTCCAGACCGGAACGTTGATGGGGTGGTCGAGATGATGATTGACGCAATGGAGCACTGCGAAGATCCGCTAACGAAGGCGAGACTCCTTGGCTGGCACAGTGCTCTGTTTCCCACAGGCTTCAACAATATGGGACCGATCAACGTGGGTAAGTGGCGTGATGATGCGACCTGCCCAATGCGGGTTGTATCCGGTCCCATCGGACGGCAACGAGTACATTTCGAGGCTTCACCGGCCGGTGTGCTGGACAGTGAAATGGAAGCTTTCATCGACTGGTTCAACCGGCCGGACGAGACTGACTGGGTGATCAGAGCAGCGCTGGCTCACCTGTGGTTCGTGACCATCCATCCGTTTGATGACGGCAACGGTCGTATAGCGAGAGCGCTTACCGACATGGCATTGGCACGCTCCGATGGGACCTTGCAGCGGTTTTACAGTATGTCGGATCAGGTTCTGAAGGAGAGGCGTGATTACTATAGGCTTCTTGAGCAGACACAGAGAGGCACGCTGGACATAACCAATTGGATGATGTGGTTCCTTGCGTGCCTTGAGCGCTCCATAGATGCGTCGGAAGAGAAGCTCTCAGCGGTAATTTCAAAGGCACGCTTCTGGCAGGCACACCAGCGTGTGCCTTTCAACACCAGACAGCACAATATGGTTAATCGGCTATTCGACGGCTTTGAGGGGAACCTGACGACTTCTCGATGGGCGAGGATGACAAGGTGCTCCCACGACACTGCCTTGCGGGACATAACCGACCTTATTGACAGGGGCATCCTGGTTCGCAATCCTGGTGGTGTACGACGTACGAGCTACAGTCTCGCTGATGGCCTAAGCTGGCACGGCAAGTAGGCGCGTCTGAGGAGTTTTCGGAGCGACTCCATCTCTTGGCTCTATATATGCCTGCGCCATGACTCTGGCGATTGTGGCTTATCTGACGTTACGTTAGGCTACGCTTGCTGTCCCTGCAGATAATGCTCGGCGGCAGACTTCGCCTTCTCTTTCAACGCCTCCAAGTCCTGCATCGGCACTTCGTCCTTGGGACGCAGGAACAGGAACACGACATCCTTGACGCGCTTGTTCGTAACTCGCTCTGTGATGAGGGCGTAGCTGCCAGCCTGCTCCCTATAGCGGTTGTTGGCAATGTACTCCGTAGCGTTGGCGTCTATGGCGTCGGTCTTGTAGTCAACGACTACCAGCTGCCCGTCTTCCTCGAAGAGCAGGTCAATGAAGCCTTCGAGCACACCGTCGCCGATAGGAGCGGCGATGTGCGCCTCACGCCAGTAGCGCCCTGACGCCACGGCGCGGCGCACGATGTCGCTCTTGACGGCTGCCCACGCGAGATCGGCGACTTCGGACTGCTTCTGTGGTATGCCCTCGGCGGTGGCTTGCGCGCGGGCTGTGTCCTCGATGCCGTCTCCGGTCGCAAGGTCTATCGTTTGGAGGACCGCATGCACCGCTCTGCCGAGTGGCGCTCCGCCACGTCCGCGTCTTGACGGCTGCGGACCGTCCACATCGCTGTCTGCTTCCGTCTCGTCCTTGACTGCACCCGCTAGAGATGTCGCGGCGACTGATGCGGGTCTGCCCTGCGCGGACAGAACCTCGTTCCGCTTATGCCGCCACTCGTCGCGGGCCTCGATGGTGTGCTCGGCAATATCGAAGGGCCGCTGTGACTGTGCGGAGGACTCCGATTCCTGCGCTATTGCCTTCACCTGATACCTGGGCTGCAATTCGACCTGTTCCCACAACTCATCATTCCCTTCGAGTAGAGCTGCCATTTGAGTTGAGTCCATATTAGTGTTGCGCTTGTCGGGCCTGTGAAGGCTGAGCACAAGGTGGTCGCGTGCGCGGGTGGTCGCTACATAGAGGAGGCGCACATGCTCGTGGTCGTCAAATAGCCCTTCTCTCTCGGCTTGCTCTTCGTAGCCCGCCGTCTGGAAGCGGTTATTCCGACTGCCTATGCCGACCTCGACATTGCCGCTGTCGAAGATAACGTTGTCAAACCGAACATCACGGTCTCTGTTCAGCCCGGTCAGGATGACTACGGGAAACTCCAATCCCTTGGCAGCATGCACGGTCATGATACGGACTGCTTCTTCGTCTGACTCCGGAACGGACGTCTCGGTTACGCGAGCGCCCTCTGCGGCCTGACGCTGCACCCATTCTAGGAAGGCGCGCAAACCGTTGCCGCCCGCCGCCGCAAAGGCGCGCGCCTGCTCGACAAGGAAGCGGTAGCGTCGCCACTGCTCCCGTGTGCGCGGCTGACTTATTGCCGATTCCATCAGGAGGCGGTCGCGGATAAAGCCGTCAACAAGCGCGGGGGTTGCTGTCCACATACGGCTGTCGTGGGCATCGCGCAACACTTCAAGAGCTACGGCAACCTTGCTCACCCCGCTGTCGTCCGTCTGTTGACGGCTGTCGGCTGACCGCTGATTACTGACACCTGAATGCCGATACAGGTAGTTGAACGTGTGGTGACTCTGGTGAAATTGGAGCAGTTCAACATCGGTGCAAGCGAAGGCAGGCGAGCGCAGCGCGGCCACTATGGCTATCTCGTTTGAGGGGTCGTCGATGGCGCGCAGGCAGTTGAGCAGGTCGCGCACCTCCTGCGTGTCGAAAAACAGGGACGCGCCCTCTAGTCGGTACGGCACATCCGCGTCATCGAGGGCGAGTTCGAGCGTGCGGAGCGCGGTGCGGGTGGGCATCAGGATGCAGATGTCCGAGTATTTTGTGTCCTTGTAGCATTCCTTTCCTGCCAATTCGGTTGCATCGCGGTCTAGTATTTGCCACCGCTCACCGACAACCCGGTGCAGGAGCAACGCGATCTCGGCGGCTTCCCTGCGGCGCACAGCGGGCAATATGTCGTCTTGTTCTTCGCCCAGCGCCCAGACGCGCGGCGCGGCATTATGCCCGGTACCAGCAGTCCAGCGATGCTTGATGGCAGTGTATGCGGCTTGCTCGCCGCCGTCCTGCGTCATCCATTTGGTGAAGAGCGTATTCACCCAGGCCACGACCGGGCGCTGGGAGCGGAAGTTCTGCACCAGTTGAAGCGTATCGCCGCCCATGCGCTCTTGCAGGCGGCGCATCTGGCGCACGTCGGCGCGGCGGAAGCGATATATGGACTGCTTGGGGTCGCCGACCACGAAGAGCTTGCCTTTCTGTGGTGTAATGTCGGCCCAGTTATTGGGTCTGGCAGTGTCGGGCGTGTCCGGCGGCACATGCTCGGCGAGGAACATCGCGATCTCCGCCTGGATGAAGTCGGTGTCCTGTGCCTCGTCTATGAGCAGGTGGGAGAAGCGGTGGCGGAAGTGGTCGCGGGCATCGAGATTGTCGCGTAGCATATTCCGCGCCCAGACCAGCAGGTCATGGAAGCCCGCGCGTCCCTGCGACCTGCGCCGGGCTGCGTAGTCAAGCGCGAATGACCGGAGCGCGTCCAGCAGTGGCATCAGGGCGGCGGTACGCGCCTGTGCTATGGCATCGCTGGCTTCGGCGTCCAGCTCCACTAGCAGCGCCTTTAGAGTCCTGCAGGCATTCTCTCCGGTTGAGGGGTCATTATCCCAGTCGGATTGGCGCCCTCCGCGCTGTCGAATCGGGAGCAGACGCATCAGCAAGCGGATGGCGGCGGGAGAATGAGCCTCCAAAGACTCAAGCTGCCTTATGGATGCAAGCTTAGCCTGTGCGTGGGCGTACAGGGTGTCTTCGCCACCGAGCCGCGAGAACTGGCACAGCCTTTCCACTTCTGGAGCGGAGTCCAGGAGATTACGCAGTGCCACCGATGCGCCGGAACTTGCGGCTGACGGGGCACCGAAGGCGACATCGGCTAGCAGGTCGTAGTTTTCGTGGAACCTCAAGGCTATCGCGCGCAGGCCGTCTATCTTCAGCCCGAGCGAAAGCGTCATCAGAAAGTGCGGCTGCAAGGCAGTATCATCAAGCGCCGCGTCAATCCACTGCGTCCATGCCTCGTCGAAGGCAAGCTCGCTCTCGATGGCGTCCATCGTGTCGAACGACGGGGGCAAGCCCGCTTCGAGCGGACGTTCCTGCAAAAGGGCGGCGGCGAAGCTGTGCAGAGTCTGGATCGCGGCATTGTCAAGCTGCTCCACGCCCTGCCTGCACAGGTCTCGCCTTTCGTCGCTGAGCGAGTCGTCATCTGCGGACTTCTCAAGCGCGGTGCGGATGCGGTCGCGTAGTTCGGCGGCGGCGGCTTCAGTGAATGTTATGGCGGCAACCTTGTCGAGCGTGGTCGTGCCGCTGCCCACGAGTTCGATGATGCGGTCAACGAGGCTGGTCGTCTTGCCGGTGCCCGCGCCAGCCTCTACGAACAGGGTCTCGTCCAGCGAGGTTGCGATGCGTTGTCGTTCTGCGTTGTCTTGTGGTTCAAACATAGAGTTTACAGGATGGAGAGGATTTCCCCCTCTAACCCTCCCTCAGAGGGGGAGGGGTCTTAATGCTCGTCGCCTTGTGCCAACTTCAGATAATCGATCAACGCCGATGCGCCCCTCTTGCGGCTCCACTGAACATCACGCCTTGACGGGCAGAGGGTCTTGAAGTCGCAGAACCTGCAATTGCTTTCATAATTGAAAGAGTCGTTGGGGTCGCCTGATCCCGGGTTTGCGGGGAACAGCCCGCTCCGGATACCGCCGACTATGGTCGAGATTCCCTCGCCGAGGCGCGCTTTCACACCTTCGTCCTCGATGTTCACGGGCGGCGATGGCATCAGCTCGAACTTTCCCCTGCTTGTCACGAACCAGTAGGCGGCACTGACATCGGCGTTCTTGCCAAGCGCCTGATGCGCCGCAAGCGAGTATATGGCGAGCTGAAGCCGCTTGCCGCGGTCTATGGGGTCGTCCTTCAGCCCTCGGTATGAGTACGAGCCGCCCGTCTTGTAGTCCAGCACCAACACGCGCTTGCCGTCACCGTCCGCGTCAACCCGGTCAATCTTGCCGCGGAATCTCACACGCGCGCCGTCGGGCAGCGTAAGCTCTGCGGGCTGCCAGCCGTCCCTGCCGATGCCGAACTCCGCCTCCACGCCGATGGGCGATACGCCATATTGCCGGCGCATCCGCAGGTCTTCGTCAAGGAAGGCGTCCAGGTCTATCAGAATCTCGTCCCGAGCAATTTGCCACAGAACGGCCTTGCCGGTAAGGCCGCGCGCCTCGGCGTCCGCGAAGTGCCCGTCAGCGATGCGGCGCAGTTCAGCGCGATGAAGTTCGCTCCATTCGTCATTCGTGCCTGGCAGGATGCCCTGTGTACGAACAGACAATATGAACTCTTCAAGGATGTTATGGACGAGCGAGCCGCGATCCAATGGCGTGATGTCGTATATGTCCTCCGGGCTTTCTTCGGCGCTGAGGCGCAGCACGCTGCCGAGGAAGTAGCTGAAAGGGCACTTCGCCCAGCGTTCGAGACTGGTGGGCGATTGCGGTCGACCGGTCATCATGTCCCCAAAGTTTGTGCCTGCCCCGCCGAGATTGCCGTCCCACTCGGTGAACTCTCTGTCCAGTCTGGCGTGGTTCAGATGTAGGGAGGCGGCTAACAAGCCATCGCCGGCGAATGGGTGGTTATTGGAACTCAGGCCGGCAGCTTTCCATGTTTGCAGGCGCTCCATGTTGTAGTCGTGTGTGTCGGCAGGCGCCACGCTCCACGTCGTATCCAGAGAACGCTCCATAGAAGCGATCCTCGTCAGCCAGCTCCTGTCTTCGTCTCTCAATTTGCCCAAGTCGGACGATAAGACAGAAGTGCCTTCGAGACGCGATGCCTCTTCCAGAAACCAGCGCGAAGGGAAGTTCTCACGTTGTCCTGCCGGATCGGCGACCGGATATGACAGCGTGTACTCAGGCGCGGTTGCGAGGGCGGCTAGATAGTCGTAGCGTTCGTCGTCCTTTTGCTGCTGCTGGAGTGGCAGGCCTGCTGCCGAGCCGCCCGCCCGCTCGCGGTCGCGCTCCGGTATGAGCGGGTCGTCGCGGACGGCGGGCGGGACCGCGCCCTCGATCATGCCGACGATATGTACCACATCGAAATTCATCGCGGCTGCGAGCTTGAGCGGGGCGACAAAGACGCCATGCCCGACCGAACCCATGTGCCCGACCTGCACTTGCAGGGCCTCGTTCAGCGCGCGGCGGAATACCTCAAATGACGGCTGCGACGAGACACTCTCGATATCATCCAGCGACTGTAGTTCGTCCAGGACACGCTCGATTCTGTCGTAGTTGCCCTGCTCGGATTCTGGGAGGTCGTCGTGGTCCGCCAGATAGCGGTCCAGCAATTCCTTGGTCCAGCGGGAGTAATCTTCCCATGTGGTATTGTCGGACGAGTCCGCCGCCTCGATCAAATCCGTGATGAAGTGGAGCAGTTGGCGCGCCACGGCAGCGTCCGAGCGCATTCGGAAGGCTCGGGACTCGTAAATCTCGCCCTGAGACTCCCACTCAAGAGCGTCCCCTTCCTGATTGTCGGCGAATTGATTCAGTCGCTGCTCCCATGTATCCGCTCCACGTATGACTTTCGCGCGCTTGGATATGGTGTCCCACAGGGTAGGGTTGAATGCTGCGGTATCTATGTCGGGTGGCGCCTTGAGCGGGCTGCCCGTGAGCCACGCCATTACCGCGTCTCGCGCGAAGTCTGCTTCGTGCAGGTCCAGCAGCCCGGAGAGCGTGCTGCCCACGGCGGTGTCCGAGAGCGATGCGGTGTTCGGGCCCGAGACGGGTATGCCCGCCAGCGCAAGCTCCTCGCGGATGAGAGTGCCGTATGGCGCTTCCTTACGGTACAGCACGGCCATGCGATGGAAGGGTATGCCTGACTCGGCGCGCCGCAAGATACGCCGGATGACCCAGCGCAGTTCCTGGTGCGCGTCAGGGGCGACCAGCAGGTGGACGTAGGAGCTAATGGGATGAACGTAGTGGAGAGGATATGCCTTGTCGCTCACCTCATTGGCAAGGGCAATTGTGGACCTGTCGGCATCCACGTCGCCGGTAAGCCCCAGCAGCACGGCGCACCGGTGCGACTTGGAGAGAACCTGCGCGAGATTGCGCTGCGCCGGAGTTAGGCCACGCACGCGGAAGAACACGATGAAACCGAGGTCGGCCAGTCCACGGGCATTGCCGCTTCGCACGGCTTCGGCGGCGGCTTGTGCGAGGTCATCCGGGTCGTAGTAGCCTTTGGTTCGCCTGCGGAATTCGCGGTATAGTGCAACCGTTTCGGCGCGCAGGCCCCCTTGAGCGGCAAGGCTGTCGAGGGCATCTTCGGTCGCGTGGCGCAGCTGGCGGAACGTGCGGCGCAGGCTGAGATGCGTGGAAGGGTGGTCGCGCAGCGGCTCAAGCATGCCTGTTGCCTGCGATGCGACTTCGCGCACGAGTGCGCCGTTGATCATAGGTGTCAGGGGACGCCTGCCGAGCGCGGAGAGCGACGGCGCGCCGAGTAGCTCGGCTAGGCGCGGGAAGACCATGAACTGGACGTTCGCTATGCCTGATAGCCCCAGCCTGTGGCGCAGGGACAGCAGCGCGTAATTGCTCGGCGCGACTACGGTGACGGGGCGCAGTGGGTCATTGGCTTGGACCGACCGAATGAAGCGCAGCAGTTCGTCTGCGTCTGAAGGTGTCAGCTGGGAGATATGTAGAACTTCGTTCGCGGTCAATCTTCCGCCTCTGTCCTTAATTCACAAGCTATCATCGGAACCGACTGGTCAACGACAGCTTCCATCATACAACAGTCTCCCTGAGAAGGACGGCCGGGGAATAGCGTCTGGAAGAGCATCAATCTGGCCATGACCGATGTATGCCGTCGAATTTCATTCGCAAATGCCCCCTTTCATCTAGCTCGGCTAGCAAGTTTTAGGAATACACTGCCGAGTTAGTGTAGAAGGTGGAGGTGCTGATACCGGACTTTCATGGGGACGCGGATGCGGTTACGAAGTCGGGGATGATGGTGGGGTTAGAGGAGTGCTGGGACGAGATTATCGAGACGATGCGGGACTTGCGATCTGTCGATTGCGACCTGCTGACAGTCGGGCGGTATCTGCGGCATTCAGGGCAGCACGCGCCGCTGGCACGATGATACGCGCCTGGTGAGTTCGATGAACTCCGGTGCGAGGGTGAGGCGCTGGGATTCCGCCATGTTGCGTCGGGGCCGCCGGTTCGGAGTTCGTATCACGCGGACGAGCAGCATGCGGCGGCTAGTTTGAGCCGACCTTGGTGGACAGGATGGGGATGGCGGGGGATTTGCCATCCCCTCTGCTTGTAGCTCATTTGGAAACTCATCTAACCTTGCTAAAGAGTTCCGGCAGCCTATTAGGGCTCTGTGCGTCTGAGCTCTGAGATGCGTTATCCTGCGGCATGACGCGGGAAGCGATGTTCCTGGCGACATTGGCCGCTTGGTTAAGGGCCGGATACTCATTACTGTTCCGGAATGCAAAGAAGACTCTCGTCAAAGTTATGGTGGCAGAGTCGAGGAATCTGACCTCGGATGCCTTGTACAAATCTTCTCGAGTTTCACCCTGATAAGCCAGCCATAAGGACACCATGTCATCGCCGATGGGTGGCAAGACATAGGGCGCTTGTTCGTGCTCAAGGATTTTGGCGTCGCTACCGAAATGCTGCACAATGACAGAGTAATTCAAGCCGGCCCAGCGCGCATTCTGGATGGAGTCGAATTGCGTTGCAGTGCATACGATGTAGGCATCGCTCTCTGCGTTGAACCACCCATTCCAGTAGGAACCTACAACGCCTGTGTATCCGCCATCCTCGCGTGAATACGGGCCTCCCTCGATGTCGAATGTATAGCCTTCCAAGCCCGCCAAGTCGTCCTCGTTACAGGCGTGGTCGGAAATTCCGCCAGGTGGCGGTGAAGGTGTGGGCGACGGTTCGGGTGTCGGTGATGGTGTAGGCGTTGGGACATCGGAGGGGGGCAGGCGAGCGAAGCCGTGGCCCCAGGTGTTGTCGGCACCCGCCACGCCACGCTCTTCGGCGTGGTCTTTCAGATATTGGGCGACTTGCGCGGGACTCAAGCCTTGGTCGTGATAGCGTTGAATGACGAGGGCTGCCAGGCCCGCAACGTGCGGAGATGCCTGGCTTGTTCCGAAGAAGTAGCCGTTGGGATTACGCTCCGTGCGGTAGGTTACCGATTGCCCGGCGTCCGCGCCGACGATGTCTGGCTTGATTCTATTGTCGGTTGTGGGCCCCCGGCTGCTGAACGGTTCGATTATTGTGGTATCGAATGGATTTCGGGTACTGGCGTTCCTTCCCGCAGCGCCTACAGCTAGGAGGCCGGGGTTTGCGCTTTCGGCGGGATTGGTGATGCTGTGGTCAGGGATGTAGTGCTCCAGCGTACTCGCCGCTCCCCACAGCAGAATCTGAATCCAGGACGGCGCGTCGCCTTTGTATTTGTTCACTGCCAGGCAGTAAACGCCATCGGGTATGTCACCGTAGGAGATGTTAATCCATTCGTATGGGAAGTCATCCGTGCCTCCGTCCTGCACCGTCTCGCTTTTGGCGACGGCGTCAGATCGGTCGAATGTGCTTCCGGACAGTGGCATGAGGTATAAGTCCAAATCGCTGGCTGCTCCGCCCCATGAGTCGTCCCATCGAAGTTGAGCAGTGAAGGTGTCTAGGGGTCCCAATTGGATGCGTACGCCGTTGCAATCGTCTGAAGTGGCGGAGAAGTCGTGGACACCGTTGGCGTTGCGATCGGCAAACGGCCCGAACCAATTGGACCATGTGCTGTTTCCTGCGGCGTTAATCCAGATGATGCCGCCCGCGACTGCTTCATCTACGCTGTTGAGAGGGCTGTTCGCGAAGGGCGATGTGCCGTCACCGGGCCCATCGAATGCGAAGCCGACCGACGCATTGATAACATCGACGTCTTGAGTCTTCATCCAAGCGACCGTATCCAGCAGGTCCCCTAGTGAGTACAAGTTCGCTATGTAGTATTCGGCTTCTGGGGCGATGTCGAAAATCGTTTCGGTTACGGCCGTCCCGTGAAGCCTTGCAGATTCAGGATAATAATCAGGTATGCAATCGTTGGGGTCTGTGGTGAACACACCTACGTCGGTGTAACATCTCCATTGCGCGGTTGAGGGCAGCTCGCTTCCCATGAGGTATGCGAAGCCTTCGAAGCCGACGTCAAGGACGCCGATTTTGACGCCCTTTCCTTTGAATCCGGCGGCGTGCCAAGCGGGAACGCCGTGCGCTTTCACACCCTCGCTGACGATTGCGCCTTGCACAGGTTGCGGCGGGATGATTGTTCGGATGTTGCTGACGCCTTCCTGTTGGGACGCTGACGGCAGCAGGGAGACGGGGACGTATGCTTCGATGTAGTCGGCTCCGATGTTCCGGGGAGATGCGCCGTTGCTTTCCAGAAAAGCGACGATAGAGTCGGCATAACCTTCTATGATATAGATTGTGACCGCAACTGACTCTTCGTGGTGGAGTGGAGCAACGGATGCTGCATCTCTAGCCGCGAACAGGCCGGTCTCGACCTGATTGACTATGCTGTTGAGATTAGAGTCCATGTTGGAGTAGAGGGGAGAACTGACTTTGCCTTCGATGGGTGGTAGGTTTTCTACGCCGGAAATTTGGTCCTGTTGCGGCGTGGATTCGGGAGTGGGTGTGCCGTCTGTCTGAGCGAGCAGGGTGCTGTCATTGCCTGCGAGAAGAGCGAAGAGAAGTGCGGCGGACATGAAGCCGATGACTAACGCGGAGAGTAGAATACGCGACGTTTCCGGATGCATATTATGTGTCCTTTCAGTAGGAATACTTTGCGATACGCACAGTAACATGGCAAGTCAATAGATAACAATCAAATTGTCCTTGGCCACTCGCCAAGCATAACGACGAATGGATAGTTGGCGGACGCTACTTAAGGTGAACTCCGATTTTGAACTGGTGCATATTTATTCCTGTCGAAGAAATGCCGTCCCCATCACGCCAGAATTACTGTAGCATGCGAAGATGTGGCCCGGACCTCACTTATCAACTGGCACCGAAGGCTGTGAATGTGGCTGGCGATAGATTGAAATGAAGTGTAGCAGACGTTGGAAGTCCGGCGACCGGATAGTGATGCGCAGCGTCTGGGAGGAGAAGATTCAGGCCGCATGGCCCGTGACCGTCGTAAGCGACTCGGTACAAGCCCTGGTACTCTATCTCGCCGCCGGAACGACTTACAAGATACGGGATTTCTCAGGTAGGCTTGATGGGCGTATGCCAGTCGGTGAGTGGGAGCTAGTTGACCGCGAGTGGAAGAGCGACATGCTCCGGATTATGCTCCCCGGAGATAATCACGCCTCTCTTGGATTCTGGGATAGATGTCAACGCTTTGACCGGTGGTATGTCAACCTTGAGCGTGAGCACGAGAGGACGAAGTACGGAATCGACTTCGTTGACCACTTTCTGGACATTGTTATCAGGCCTGACACGAACGAATGGCGCTGGAAGGACGAAGAAGAACTTGACCACGCGGTGTCCATGGGCCTGATAACCCAACAGCAGGCGGGGCGAATCAGGGAGGAAGGGTATCTCGCTCTGAAGAGGTGGGAGGCTGGTACTATGCCTTTCGGTCAGGGGTGGGAGTTCTGGAGACCTAACCCCGATTGGCCTATTCCGTCTCTGTTCCCGGACTGGAACGGATAGGAGCGCCCCGCTCTCCCCCACGGCTACTATGAAGTCCTGCGAATTATCGACAGAATCTAATCGAGACCGAGCGAAATAAGATGGAGTAAATCGTGCAGAGACTGGTTCTTTTCGATGTCGATCAGACACTTATCAGCGCCAGGGGCGCCAGCACCGCAGCACTCGATAGCGCCTTCGAAGAGATATACGGCATCGCAAACGCCTTTCGTGGCGTTACTTTCGCCGGCGGCCTGGACATGCCACTGATGAGGGACATCGCTCGAAAGTGGCGCCTGGGGCCGCCCGGTCAGGACGAATTACCCGATCTGCCCAGGTTCAAACTTGCCTACTTTCGACACCTTTCAGAAATTCTGGAGACCTGGCCTGAGGTCGAGACATGCCCGGGAGTTCCCGTCCTGCTCGATGCGCTCGCCTCGAACCCAGGCGTCCAACTGGGTTTGGAGACCGGCAATTTCAGAGAGGCTGCGTTCATAAAGCTTCGCAGGTTCGGTCTCGACACATACTTTGACGAAGGGGGCTTCGGAGGCGACTACATGGATAGGGCTCAGGTTGTCGCCGCTGCGATTGCAGAGTGCCAGGAGCGCTCTGGACGGTCCTATTGCCCTGGGGAAATCTTCGTAGTCGGCGACACGCCATCGGACATTGTAGCCGGCCAGGAAAATGGAGTTGAGACGCTGTCCGTCGGCACGGGGCAGTTTCCCATTGACGAACTGCGTAAGCTCAATCCCAGCCACATCCTCAAGGACTTTTCCGACACGGCAGAGGTGCTGAGATTACTTCTGGGAACTTAGAAGCTTGCAGACACCAAAGGAGCTGTGCTATCCCTGCAGAATCGCTACAAGGTCATTCAGGTCCCGGATTTCAACGTCCGGTGTGATAGCGGTCTCATTGCCAACCCCATGCCGGTTCAGCCATACGCTTCGCAGCCTGCTGTTTTTCGCGCCGCAGACATCGTCCTTCAGGGAATCCCCGACGTGAAGAACCTCATCCGGCGCGCAACCACTTTTGAGCAGGGCGAACTCAAAGAAAGGATGACGAGTGGTGGTATGAATACGACATCGGCTGGCTGTAGCACTGCGACGAATTGATTGTCCTGATGCTTCCGAACTGGGCTGAGAGCAAGGTGTACGGATAGAGATAGAAGCCGCAGCGGGGCTGGATATCCCCGTAAGGTAGGCGGACCTGCCGGAGACATTCGCTGGACTTTCAGCAGATCAGAGTGAGCAATTACATCGGAGACTCTCGGTATAAGCCCGCATGAAGATCAAGTGGGCAGCTCTTGCTAAGACTCTCCTTGGATGCCTAGTTTCTGTTATCGGTTATATGGCGCAACTCATAGGTAGTGCGCTGCCTAGCAGATTCCGTCAAGCACCATGATAGAATCCGCCCAAATTAAACTCCGGGACATTGACGATGATAAATCCAGCGAACGGTACTTTCGCGCAGCGCGGCCTGCTCCTAGACGATCCTGACTCCAAGACCAAGAGTCCTGTGCTTAGCGTGCTGTACGCACGCTCCGAGGATACCGGACACTTCGACCGCGACAGCCTATTTGGCGGCTTCACCTCGATGAGGGCGCTCACTTACAGCGCGAGCATTCCAATGATAATGGGCCTGCTGCGCGACTACGACTACGGCCGCTTCGAGTGCATCTTCGGGCATGGCGGCATTCTGGGACGGGAACCGCGTCAGATCATTCACTTCCAGCAACAGATAGACGAGCGGCTCAGCAGGGGCTTCGTCGCCATAGCCGGAGTAAGCTCTGAAAGGCGGGAGATTCTGCATGATCGCGTTGCCGACGGCAGGGCTCGCTTCTTCGTCGTGAAGGACGCCATTGCCCACGCAAAGATATACCTGCTTGAGCGTGACGGGCTGCAAAGGGTTGTCGTCGGTTCGGCGAACCTGTCCGAGACGGCATTCTCCGGGCGGCAGGCGGAAACTCTCGTGGTTTATGACAACGACGACCTGGCCTGGGAGCACTACTGCGGCCAGTACGAGGATGTGCTGGCAACCGCGGTCAGCAGCTTGGTCTTAAGGGACAAACCCACCGTCGCGGGCGCTATGCCGGTTGATGAAGCACCGATATTCAAGGAGGTGGAGAAGACGGGCCGCGATGTCACGATGTACGTGCCGCCCGAGACGGAGCAGGAGGCAGAGTACGGTTCGGCGAGTATCCTCGTAAACGTCAACAACGTGCCCAATGTGCAGCGCGCCGCAATGCCCGATCTGGACCGTGGCCGGAACGGCTCTGCAAACATTCCTATCACTCCCGCCGTGGTCAGGCAGGCACGGCGGATGCCCGTGGCGCGTCCAGAGGAAGACGACGAAAGCGCTTCCCTGCCATCACTGTCATACAACAGGCGTGGAACTTTCACGCTGCAAGGCGATGAGCTGAACCTCGATGTGAAGGCCGAAGACGTTCGGCGGGATGCGCAGCTGCTTCTGGAGTTCTTCGACAACTACCGTGATGACTTCGTCGGCGACGTCGAGAGACTACAGCGGGACTACTTCGGCTTCATGTCCTGGTTCTACTTCGCTCCCTTCATGTGCGACCTGAGAAACGCCAACATCCGTCAGGGACTGGAGTTCCAGCAGCCGATGTTCGCCATACTGTACGGGCGGAGCGACTGCGGCAAGAGCAGCCTGACGAACACGTTGATGATCTCGATGTTCGGTTATGGCAAGAAGGGATTCGTGCCAAACAATCTCTTCACTCCCTCTCGGGTCAGGGGACTGCGGCAGGAGTTCAGGCGGCACCCGGTCGTCTTCGACGATGTATCCAACAACAGATTCCGGCAGTATGCCGATGAGGTCGTGAAGGATGGGGAAATCTCGCACGGCGACGAGTACCCGTGCATAGCGCTACTGATGAATGTCGATACGAGACGGTTCAAGCCCGAGATAATCAAGCGAAGCATGATGATATATACGCAGACTTCACTCCCGGGCAACAGGCCAGCGGCGCGGGAGAGGCTTCAGGCGTCCGTTTCCAGGATACAGGACACGCTGACCACGTCGTTCTACCGGCAGTATCTGAAGGATATGTCCACGATACTGGAGACGATGCCCGAGGACGCGTACAGAGACGTTGATGTACTTCAGATGTCGTCGAACCTGCTTTGCCGGTTGTTTGAGCGAAGCCTGCCACAAGGAGTGCCCACTCCGGCGTGGCTGGAACCCGTCACACTCAGCGGCGTGCAGAGCAGGGCATATGAGCGTTCCGAGAAGGTTCTTCTGGGATTGCTGAGCGCGGACAGATTCACCAAGGAGCGCCATCCACCGACCGGTCAGTGGACTCTTTCCGGCAGGCATGTGCTGATTGGGGTGGACACTCGCTCGCTTCGGGACCTGCGCGAGGACATACCGAACTGGGTGATAGACGACGCGGCGAGCGTGTCGGACCAGATCGTGCTGGATCATAAGGAATTGGAAGAGTTCCTCAGGTCTCCCGTCAGAAAGCCGACACGATGGCCCTTCGGGTTGGGTCGGCGGTAACGGCTCAGGAGCGTCAGAAGAACAATGGTTAACGGACGCCAGGCGTCTTGCGACGTTGCCGTAAGCTACTAATTAACCTGATGTGCGGGTTTTCAGTTTAGGAGTTTAGAGATTTGTAGAGGCGGGTTACCCCGAGCTTGATTCAGCAAGAAAGCGATAGTATGGCTAAGGTCCTTTCTGAGAAGTCGGCTGTTGAGATGCCACATGTCCTTCGCTCCCACACGCTTGATATGGTAGCGATCTGCCAACTGGCTGAACACCGTCTCTATCCGATAGCGGAGACGAGCGAGAAATGCGCTTGCGCGCGGTTTGGGGTCGTGCTTGGCGCTCTTGAAAGGAGCTAGGAGGTCGATCTTCCGGCTGGCCAACTCATTCATCAGTTTAGGGCTCCAGTAGTTTCTGTCGCCCAAGAGCGTGCCGGAACGACCGGAAACGAGTTCTGGAACGATGGCGGTCTCGTGAGTGTTAGCGGCGGCTATGCTGAAACCGACGATGACACCGGGGCACGCCCCTAGCGCGTGGAGACGGAAGCCGTAGAATGTCTGCCGAGCCAAGGAGTCGTATCCGATGGCAGCATCGCCTTTGAAGCGTCGGCATCTGTATGCGCGAGCGAACCGGCATGCGGGCAAGGGGAGACTGTCGATGATGTGAAGCTCAGGGTCGAACGGTGTCTGCGCGAGGATGCCCTGCCATATCAGTTCCTTCACGGAGCACAAGTTGGCTGACTGTCTGACGAATGTGGTGCGGTGCAGCGTTTTCAGCCGTGGTTATTTCAGATCGACGAGTGCTTGATCGACAGCTTCAGGCGGCGATGAGGCAGTTTGAGCAAACATTAGGTGTTGTCGAGAACATTGATACCACTTCCAAGCAGCTTAAGGAGGCGCTTGAATCAGGCAAGACCATCGTTGTCGCCACTCTCCAGAAATTTCCGGTGATCGCCCAGGAAATCGTGGAACTTGATACGCGACAATAACTTTTGCCGGCCTGTTGCCTCATCGGGAAATGTTACCGAGATTTTTGCAGCTTTAATTGTCGCTCACAGGTGCGATGTCACCTGAGGGGAACTTCGGCGTAGTGGCTGCCGGTAGTGATGCGCGATCGATACTCCTCCCCCAACACAATCTGCCCTTCACCCGATAGTTCAGGCTCGGAAACGACAAGGGAGCCTAGGTATATGTCCGCGGTATCTGTGTCTCCGGCGTTTTGCCTCCAGACGAAGGTCGTAACGAAATGGTTCCCGCTTTCGGCGACCGTCTTGTCTATCCGGGCTATGGACTCCTGATCGTTCAATATATCGGGCAGTCCAACGGGATAGAGTGCCACGTCCGCATTCATCGCCTGATACGAGTGCCGGATTTCGATTCTTTCGTCGGTCCTTACTGCTTGCGAGAGCGCGACGATGATGCCGTTGAGCATCATGCTCCTGTCGATTGACAGCGTGTCACCAGCAAGATCAGACGTAGTCGTCTGATAATCCGAAAGACACGCGGTCGGTCCGGCGAGTGCAGCGAAGAGAACGAGAAGGCTGGAGAAACACGGTCTCACCGGTCGGGACTCGCGATTCTGTAGGCTAGAATCCTCAATGTATCTGCCTTTCGCAGGAGGTGGCGATGGAGTTTCCTAGGGTAATTGTACTGCATTTAGAAAGGCCGAAAATTACAATTCCCTTGACACTCGGCAGACACTTGCCGTGCCCTTAGTATATCTTCCCCGACAACATAGATCTTCATAAATTCAGTCGGTACTAACTACTCAGATTATGGAGACGGATTTGCCGGAATTGTGCTGAAACGCCGATTTTCCCACCCGATATAAAAGAACTCACTCGCAACACCCAGCTCTGCTTATGCTTGACATTAGTAATGCCCACCGTTACGCTCAAGACCTGTGAACCGCTTCAAGAACGACGATACTGGACGCCTCTACACCGGACAGACGGTGCGGCGATTGCCGCCCGACATCCAGCGTAGAGCACGGATGAGGCTACAACGAGTGGTGGCGGCCGTGGTGCTCACCGACCTTCGCGTTCCGCCGTCACATCGCCTCGAAGCACTGCGAGGCAACAGGCGAGGCCAGCACAGCATCCGCATCAATGACCAGTGGCGCGTGTGCTTTGTCTGGACTGAACGCGGCGCTATGGAGATTGAGGTTACCGACTATCACTAAAGGGGAGACAATGACTGTCCTTGAACCGATACATCCGGGAGAGCACCTGTCTGAGATGCTGAGCGAGCTGGGCATTACGCAGTACCGCTTGGCGAAGACGATAGGAGTGCCCCAAGTACGTATACACGATATTGTTCACTGTCGCAGGTCAATTACCGCAGACACGGCGTTGCGAATCGGCAAGGCGCTGGGGATGACCCCCGACTACTGGCTGAATCTACAGCGTATGTACGACCTGGATATGGCCCGCGCCACAACCGATGTCAGTGCTATCGAAACTCTTGTCGAGGTGTCAGCCTAACAAGGTTTGGGGCAGTAAGTTGGATCAATTCCCACCCGCTGCGCCACCAGGCGCGGCAGGGGTGTCCATTCCAGACGCAACAGGCATGAGTCATCCTGCCTGAATACAGAGGCTCTACAGTGATTTGGCGGCGATGACTTTTACGGAAACTGGCTGAAGACGCCGACTTTCACGCGGATCGACGGGAAGCCGGTGGAGATGGAGAAGTCAGATTTCGACTGATGGTCACTGTGTCCAATACTCCGGAAGCATCTTCGCTAGAAACATGACGTCGCCATGCCTCTCATGGTCGTCGTCGAATTTGCCTGCCTTCCAAGCCTCGGTGAATTCATCAAGGCTCATACCGAAGTTTCTCTGGGCGAGATTTTCCTTCATCTACCGGTCTTCTTCATCAGTGAGCATGCGGCCCTGCGGAAGATCGGCATCGAATGTAGATTCTGAAGTATCTTCTTTCATTTCGAGTTCATTTCAGAGCATCGCCGCCAGTTAGACCTGCTCACGGGTCTGCATCACGCCGTTCATTTCCGGTCCATTTCAGAATGATTCACTACCCGTTGAAGACCGTCCGGAGGTGTCGCTGTGAGCGGAGCAAGCTGTTCTTCTTGGGACAGCGACGAGTTCTTCACGGACGACGAGACCATCATCGAGTACCTGACGGACGCGCTCGAAGAGAGCGATCCGCTGATTTTCCTAAAGGCTGTTCGCAACGTGGCTCGCGCCAGGGCAAGTCCGGGACTCCGCGGCAGCAGTTCGAGCACATTAGCGTGATCATCTGCTTCGCTTGCGCCGATGAGCGCGTCGCGGAGCTGGGCGCGGGAGAGCCGCGGTCTTATACACCCGATTAGGAATTCAGTACATCGCCGTGTTTTCTCCGGGAACATGTTTCATTGCTTAGATTTGCGAGCAGATTGACCTGACGATTTTCGAAACGGAGCGTCCAACGATTACGGTGCATTCTGGATCGTATGAGTAAACATCCTATAGAATGCGGGCGTGTCTATACCGACTCAGACTAATCGGGGAGCGTGGTGTTGCCGTCCTAGTTGTCCGGCGGCTTGACAGGCACTCCGTTTCTGTTCGCCATGTCCCCGGTCTTGGGTGTTCTGGCTCCGAACGTCCTTATCCTCCTCAGCTTAGTGAGCTATTTCTTCAGGCGGGAATTGAAAAGCCCTCCGAGAATGGAAGAGACGAGGAAACCGACCAGTATTCCTATAGGAAACCACAGTCGCTGTGGATAGAACACATAGAAGGCATACACTGCCCAGGAAGAAAGAAGGATACCGACAATAAAGGAAAATAGGGGAATTATACGGCAAAGTAACCAAACGCCTCACCGCTACCCTAATTATACCTCTACGCCTAGACAGCGCCAAGGAGGTAGGATTAACCGCTTGCTGGCACTCCCCACTTATTGGAATGTGGGTGTGTCTTGAACGCCATCAATACCAGCAGAATAATCGCGCCGATGTAGGGTATCAACCACAAGAGCAACCACCACGCACTCCTGTTTGTGTCATGCAGCCGCCGTACTGTAACAGCAAGGTACGGAATTGTTGTGGCTATTGCAAGGAGTATTAAGGGTGTCAGGGCGAAGTAACCGAGCATCGGTATCAAGACTAAAGTTATGCCGTAAAACACGGCAGACAGAACGTAGATGGTCAGGGCGAACCACCAGTATTCTGCGCGTCCTGACCGTCCGCTAAAGTTCGCATAGTTTGTGAACACCCGTCTGTAAGAATCTATCATGTCCTGTTCCTAATTCACTCCATCAATCATAAAGGTCAACAATTAGGACAACACCTACTGGACGCTCATCAAAATGGTTCTTCGTCAATCGAACTGATATTGCTTCGAGGTTGCCAACTATATCTGGATGATGCTTTTTAGCAAAGTTTTTCGACCTAAAAGCAGCATCGTCTGCTGATGTCGGCACAGGATTACGCATGGTAATGGGCAAGTTTTCAGTTACCCATTGTCCGCCTTCCGCCCAAGTGGGAATTACCATCTCGACAAAATCCCCCATCGCATTTTGCTGCTCATCTGTCAGAGTAGTATCCAGCAAGGGGAACGACAATTTTACCGACTTATAATCATCACCATCGCTCAATCTGAGATTGCCGCCATCTGGATGTCGCCAGGTCTCTGTCACTATGCCTAGACTTTCAAGCGAATTGTGATATTCAAAACCCCTGCTAACAAATTCCGCCTGAAGAGTTTCTAGCAATGGCTTAGGTTTAGGATTCACTACTCCATCCTCAACAGGTTCTGCGACAGCAACGGCTACGCATGTCAAGAACAGGAATCCCGCGACCACTCCCCACAGTATTTTCTTCTTCGTGCTCCATCCCTGTATTCGTCTCAGAACTTCAGGCATCTCGCCCCTGTCCTGTTGGGATGGCTGCTTAGCCACTTCTTGGGAATGCTCTTGAGGGGAAGGCTGTGCGGTCATCCAAGGATGATTAACTTTGGGCTGAGGTGCGGCTGGTTCGGCTGGTTTTTCCTTGCCGCAGTTAGAGCAGAAGTTGGCGTTAACGGTAATTCGGAAACCGCAGGATGTGCAAAACACGGATACCTCCCTCATGGCTGGATGTAGGCTTCCTTCTCTACGGGTAGCCAGGTATCCGCAATGCGCCGCAAGGGAGGCACAATGCCTCCAAACAGTCCAAGCGCAATGCGTAGGACGCCTAGTTATACCCGTAGAGAAGGTTGCCCAATGTTAATGCCATAGCGGGGTTATGGCAAGGCTCTGGACCGGGAAGGAATGGGTCGGCGGCTGTCTGAAAATACTGGCGCTGCCAGTTGGCTGCGCCTATAATAGAACAAGTGTTAAGTACGGGTGAAAGGCGAGATGTGGACTTAGAGGCAGCGCTGGTCTCAGTGAACTCAAACAGGATACCTATATCGAAGTGACGAGGGAGGTAAGAGAGATCCTGTATGAAGCCGGCTACGTGCCGCTCCTTGCGTCGCACTATGAGGAAGCAGTCGCCCTGATCGAGTCGGATAAGCCTCAACTGGTGCTGCTGGATGCGGTACTGTCAGGCACCGACGGCCTGGAGTTGATGCAAGACATCCAAGCTATCTCAGACATACCTGCGATCTTCCTTTCTGCGTACGGCCGGGACCGGAATATCGAACGGGCTCTTGATCTGGGGGCGGCAGACTATATGGTTAAGCCCTTCTCACCAACCGAACTTACGGCGAGAATCAGGGCCGCGCTGCGAAGGGCGTCGGAACTTGACAGAGTCGAGCCTTCAGAGGCCTTTCACCTGGGGACCCTGAGGGTCGATTATTCTCAGCGGCAGGTTCTGGTAGGCGCCCGGTCGGTACATCTGACTCCCATCGAATACGAGATGCTGCGCCTACTCTCGTTGAATGCCGGCAGAGTGGTGACTCACGAGCAGTTGCTGCGACGAGTCTGGCGCGTAACCAGAAACGGTGATCCTCAAGTTGTTCGAACTCACATGCGCAGGCTCAGACGCAAGTTGGGCGATGATGCAGCCAATCCAGTGTTTATCTTCACAGAGCCAAGGATGGGCTATCGCATGCCAAAGGGGAACCACGCGGGCTGAAAATTGCTACTGGTAGTGAGCGCAATAAGTATTCTAATTATCGCAAGATGCGATTGCCCTGGATTGCGCCCGCGGGAACACCCGGCAGCCCAACTTTGTAGTAATATGAAAGGCAGGCCGCATTCATCGTGGCTTTCACATCCACAGGGTGGCACGAGAGATTTCCTCTCCCCATTTGCGAGAGAACCAATTTTGCCGGGATGCCCGGCAAGGAGTCACGAGCAGGAAGCGTGTCCATGCAAATCGGCATGTTCTATCAGATGCAGGTCCCCAGGCCGTCATCCCGCTCCTACGAGGCTGACCGGTTCCTGGACATGCTTGACCAGGTGGCCTATGCTGAAGAGATGGGCCTGACCAGCGTCTGGATGGCCGACCACCAGTTCCGTACCGAGTGGTCCCACTCCAGCGCCCCCGACGTAACCCTTGGCGCATTGAGCCAGCGCACCATCGGGAT
>DAOUKP010000026.1:0-118864 GCA_034421195.1 Dehalococcoidia bacterium | reverse complement strand
TGGCATACGCCCGGATGGCGCCGACGCTATGGATGACGGCTGAGTTCATACGAGGGCTGGGGTATAACGCCATCCCTATGGCTAACGACACGGCCCTGAGCATCCCACTGGCTATCGACGCGGGCCTCGGTCAGCTTGGGAGACACGGTCTTTTGATCAACCCAAAGGTGGGGTCGCGCTGCCGAATCTCCAAGATCTTCACCGACCTTCCGCTGGAGCCCGCCGGAGCCGTGGACTCGGGCATCACCGAGTTTTGCAACGCATGTCAGAAGTGCGTTCCGAAGTGTGGCACCAAAGCCATCACAACGGGCGACCGGAGTTTCGATCCCCTGGCCAAGAGCAATTCAGAGGGAGTGCTCTCGTGGAAAGTGGATGCAGAGAAGTGCAGCACGTTCCAGATCCGTGTCGGGAGCACCTGCAGCACGTGCGTCCGCAGGTGCGCGTGGACCAAACCGCCACACAAGATGTATGCGATACCACGCTTCTTCATCAGGAACTTCCGATGGAGGTGGCTGAACAAGACCTGGGTATGGCTGGACGATCTGGCGGGGCACGGGAAGTTCGACAAGAGGGATGATGACTTCTGGGTGGCGGACCGCTGAGCGGAAACGTCAGTCGCCTCCCTGCTGGCGGGATAGGTGTGCCGTGATCAGTTCACGGTAGCTCTCGAAGCCGGGGACATTGGCACCGGGGGGCTTGGCGCGATCGTCCCAGGTGCGGACGCGTACCATGGACTGCCAGTTGGGTGACCGTGTAAAGTCCTGCACCTCCCCGGCTGACATGGGGCCGCCCTGGAGACGAAGGGACTCGACGCTGACGTCGGAAAGTTTCGACGCATAGTCCTTGTCAGTGGCGACGAGGTATCGCTTCGCAGCGACATGGCCGCTGACCATGTCGGCGACGTCATCGGAGAAGCCCAGCTCCCTGAGGGCCTGTGCCCCGACTTCATCGTGCTCGACGACGCCAACGCTGGTCACCTGTCGGCCTTCGACTGATGCGCCGCCGCCAAGAACAGCAACAACCCTTATGCGATGGATGTCCTTTTCAGTTAATTGAGGATGCTTACGCAAACGCCATGCCAAGTACGCGAGGGTGGCTAAGGCGATTACAAAGGAACCGAGCAAAGGGGGCGAGGATGCACCAAGACGCCCCCAAATAGCCAATATCGTAGTCCACACTACATTGAGGATGTGACTGACTGCGCTTTCAGGAATGTCCATGCACCACCTATTCAAAACAGTCGAGAGAGAGCGGACAAGCCCTGCATTGTCGCAAGGCTCGCCCGCCCTCGTGATTTACAGCGATATTTTCAACAGGTTACTGTCGCCGTTCAAGGGGAATTGTGTTCGGGTTGAGAGAATCCTCCATGCTACTGAAGCCTTGCGAACTGGAACCAGGAGCGCCCTTTATGGTCAACTCAAAGTCGCCAAGAGTGTTGGCGGTGTAGGTGGTCAAGTCAAGAGCATACGAATTGCCTGCGGTTGGAGTCCATTGGATTCGGGAGTTAGTGTTACCCTCCTCTCTATCGTCATTCTCATCCAAGAGTGTCCACTGTTCGGTCGTAGCATCCCGCTCCCAAAGGCGCATGAAAGTGTCCTCTTCCGAAGTAAGAATCGCAATCCAATCTCCGGCAGTGCTAGATGCAACGAAACCGACCCATCGGTAATATCGGTCTCCGTCCTCAACATCAGGAATGTCCAACGGGTACACGCACTCTTCAATCCAACTGCCGCTCAATGTTCGTGGAAGCGTAAAGCCATCATTGGGCAGTGGGAGTTTGCAAGGGTCATGGGTAGGAGTTACGGTTGCAGTCGAGGCAGGTACTTGAGTGGGCACTGCCGTCGCGGTTGCAACGGCAGTCGCGGTCGCAACAGGGGTTGCGGCAGGAGTTTCAGTAGGCACTACGGTTCCAGCAGGGGCTACCGTAGCGGTAGGTTCTACGGTCGGCTGAACGGTCGGAGCAACAGTAGGTTGCGCCGTAGGTGGAGAGGTGGTCGGGTTTCGAGTTATCGCTCCCCAGCAGTAATTGAACCCGACTATCTCGTTGAAGGCGCAAGCGTAGGTGTCGCCGCCGTCTATATTGGTGAAGCCGGTAACGGTCGGAACATCAGAGACTATCCCGTGTTCGTCAGAACCGAAGCACTCGATGGTGAAGTTTGTGTAGAGTTGGCACATGTAGTCTGCGCCGAAATGATAGAACTGCGAGCCTGCGCCCGCAAAGTCCTGCGGTTGAGATTGGTTGGGCGGTGCATCGTTGACTACGTGAAAGTCGCCACTGTTGAAAGACAGGGCTTCCCCGCCTGCCATCATCGCAACGGCAAAGACGGAGACGATAGCCAGCGCGACCGCTATTTGCATGGTTTTTTTCAAGTCGTGTCACCTTTCGTATCACAAATCATGGGCTTGATGTGGTTCGATGAACGAGGTGACAGGTCAGGGGGAATGCAGGATGCAAAGGGGACAAGATGCGGAGCGGATTGAACCGCCGACCATTGCGTTACCAAAGGAAGTTGCCCCTTCGTGGTGCAGGTTGCGCGAATGGTAACGGTCGCTCATCCCATACAAGCCCACTCAGGGGCGCAGAACGCGCCACCTGAAAGGGCAAACCCGCTAGGGCATATACCTAGCCAATCTTGTATGAGATAACCGTTACCGTTGGGGATAGTACCACAGGCAGATACGGCGAGCAAACAGAACATCATAATTCTTGATAACAAAGGGGAACGGAATGGTGGGAAACATCGACAAGTCGTTGGATTCGTTCCCAAGTGGTCGTGTTTGGCGAGTCGCTTGATAGGCTATACTATCAAGTATGATAATATGTCCAGCATAGACAACTGACTGTACGGAGGGAGCGAATGAGCAAGAGGAAGTCGCCAAAGACTGGAGGCCTGCAACAAAGCCTATGCCGCCGCGAATCGACGCCTCACCAGAGGAAATCGCGCAGGTGGTGTTAGGGGTAACTCCGCCCGATAAGTGGCGCTATCTCAGCGCGACCAAGGAAGACAAAGATGAAAGGGCGTAGCGCGGGGAACAGGAGTATGTGTAGTTTGCGATATAATTCCCAATTGAAGCGATAAGCCGTGCCCCGGCAGGCGCGTCAATCCCTTCTTCAAACCACGAGGGGCCAAATGCGGCGACTCGGCTCGAATATGGAGAGCGACACCACCTTATCATACTGCTCAGTGGTATATGATTCCGGCAGCCTGACTGCTGATGGTAGTGCCCGCCGTGCCTGCGAAGATGGCCGGCAAATCACCAAGAGCGCCGATGGCTGCGTTCTTGCCCGTAAGCTCCACGAACTGGCAGGCGGCTTCAACTTTCGGCCCCATGGAACCGGCTGCGAAGTGGTACTGTCGCAGGTGCTCAGGCGCTGCTCTGCGGATTCCACGGTGGCCGGGAGCGCCCCAGTTCAGATAGACCGCATCCACGTCCGTCGCCATGATGAACAGGTCCGCATGCAGTTCACGCGCCAAAAGCTCGGTGGCGAGGTCCTTGTCGATCACAGCCTCGACGCCATGCAGCTTCCCATCTTCAGTGTATGCCGTTGGGATTCCGCCACCACCGGAGCAGATTACGACCGTGCCATGCCGCAAGAGCCACTCGATAGGCCGCAACTCGAATATCCGCTTGGGGCGCGGCGAAGCGACTACCCGGCGCCAGCTATCGCCATCTCGCCTGACCGACCAGCCGTGTTCCTCTGCGAGCAAGCGAGCCTCCGACTCACCATACACGGGGCCGATGAACTTGGTGGGGTTCGCAAAGGCGGAGTCTTTTGGATCGACCTCTATCATCGTCAGGATGGTAGCCAAGGGCACTTCAAAGGGCAGCACATTACCTAGTTCCTGTTCAATCATGTAGCCGATCATGCCCTCCGTCTCTGCGCCTAGGACATCGAGTGGAAAGGCTTCCGCCGGATTGTACGCCTGTTCCTGAAGTGCGAGGAGGCCGACCTGAGGTCCGTTGCCATGCGTAATTACCAGTTCGGTGTCTCCTGCGGCAATCCTGCCTAACGCTTCGGCGGCGGCGCGTACGTTGTCGCGCTGCGCCTCGGCCGTGAGGGGCTGCCCACGCAGCAGCAAGGCGTTCCCACCGAGAGCCACTACCGTCCGCATCGTCAGTCACCTCCATCTCTGCTATGCCGACGAAGTGCGCGGCAATGTTACACGGTGACCGGATCGCGCAGAAGCGGACATGCCATGCAGTGACCGCCACCACGACCGCGGCCCAGCTCGTTGCCTTCGATGGTGATAACCTCTATGCCGGCCTTACGCAGCAGGGTATTAGTGTGGGTATTGCGTTCGTAGGCGACTACGACGCCCGGCTCCAATGCTAGCACGTTGTTTCCATCGTCCCACTGCTCTCGCTCCTGTTCGTACTGGTCGCCGCCGGTCCGAACCACCCGCAACTCACCTTTCTTCAGTCCGACCGCTTCCTCGACTACGCTCAGGAAGTCGCTGTCTTCCTCGATTATCTCGAACGCGCCGTCGCCGTGGACTGGCCGCAGACTGTATGGCCTGATTCCCTCCACGACGTCGGGAAAGACCGTAACCAGGTCTCTATCGCAGAAGGTAAAGACCGTGTCGAGGTGCATGTATGAGCGTTCTCGCGGCATCGCGCAGACGATGACGCGCTCGGCGGCGCCCTTGGCGAACAGAGCGCGGGCGAGAAGTCCGACGCCCTGTTCGGTGGTACGCTCGCCCAGACCGACCAGCACTGTCCCGTTGCCGATGGGCATGACATCGCCTCCCTCCACCGATGCCAGACCGTAGTCATGGTCGAGATCGTCGCCCCACCAGAACTCGAAATCAGCATCCCTGAACATCGGATGGAACTTGTAGATTGCCGCCATGTTTAGCGTCTCTTGGCGACGCGCGGGCCAGTGCATGGGATGTAGCGTCACTCCGCCGTAAACCCACGCCGACGGATCGCGAGTGAACAGCTGGTTGGGCAGCGGCTGGAGCACGAATCTCTGCGGCTCCATAAGGTGGGAGAGCGAGGCGGGCACATCAAAGGGAAGTTCTGCGCCGTTCATGCCACCTATCAAGTGATTGGAGAGAGTCTCAGCGCCCATCTCCATCATGGCGGGCAGCAAGTCCTGATAATACCCGAATCCTACGATTTCCGGCCGGATCTTCCGCTCCAGTATCCATCTGCGGGCTTCTGTGTCGCGTATCGTCTCTTCGAGCAGCTCCCGGACGAAGAATACCTCGATGCCCCGGTAGCGCATGATGTCCACGAAGGCGTTGTGCTCGATGCGCGCCTGCTTGACCCAGATCACGTCGTCGAAGAGCAGCTCTTCCCTGTTGGACGGGGTGAGTCTGCTGAGAGCAAGTCCGGGGCGATGCACCAGGACCTTACGCAGCCTGCCCATTTCCGAATGTACTCCCAGTTCAGTCATTGCCCTCTGCCTCCTTAGAGGAATAACAAGGCCGAATGCCGGTTCAAGGCCCGCCTAGCTGATGAACGCGGCAACGCTCATCCCGACGACGATGATGGCTATCAGGATCAGCAGCAGCGGCCAGGTGAAACGCAGCCACCGCTGGTAAGGCACGCGGGCTATCGCCAGCCCGCCCATGACGACAGCCGAAGTCGGGGTTATGAGATTGACGAGGCCGCTCGCCGACTGATAGGCGGTCACGACCAGAGCGCGATCAACGCCGGAAAAGTCGGCGAGGGGTGCAAGGATCGGCATGCTCAGCACGGCGAGTCCGGAAGTGGACGGCACGAAGAAGGACATCACCACTTCGACCCCGAACACGCCGTTGACGAAGATGATCGAGGAGAGACCAGTCACCAGGTCTTCGGCCGAATGGAGGATGGTATCGGTCATCTTTCCCGCGTCCATGACGACGACGATGCCTCGCGCGATGCCGATGATGAGCGCCACTCCGAGCAGGTCGCGCGCTCCGTCAACAAAAGCATCGGTGAAGTTATGCTCGCCTATCCACGCGACGACGCCTATAAGTATCGAGGCGGCGAGAAACAGCGCGGTCATCTGTGCCATCCACCAGCCACCTAAGGCAACTCCCCAGACCATTACCGCGAAGGTCAACCCGAAAATGACGAGCACTATCTTCTGCCTGCCTGTGAGTCCGGCGACGTCGGCGGTGTTACTGTCCCTCATGAACTGTGCCTCAATCTCCTCGCGCTGGTCGGCGACAATGGAGCTTGAAGCATTTTCCTTGACCTTAGCCGCGTAGCGCATCACGAACAGCGTACATGCCAACCATCCCACGAACAGCAAAGCGAACCTCAATACCATGCCGTCTGTGAAGGGGATGCCGGCGGCGTCAGCGGCGATGACGGTGGCGAACGGGTTGATGGTCGAGCCAAGCACTCCGATTCCGGCGCCCAGCAGAATCACGGCGGCAGCGACGACTGAATCGTAGCCTGCCGCGAGCATGATCGGTATGAGAAGCGCGTAAAAGGCGAGTGTTTCCTCGGCCATGCCGTAGGTGGTGCCGCCGGCCGCGAAGACCGCCATCAGGATTGGGATGGACCATCTCTCGTGTCCTGACATAGACGCCATCAGGCGCCCTATGCCCACTTGTAGCGCTCCCGTCTTGGTGACGATGCCGAGAAAGCCGCCGATGACGAGCACGAACAGCGCCACATCGATCGCGCGCGCACCGCCTTCGTCAGGATCATAGAAGCCCGCGATTGGCGCGATAAACAGATCGACAATGCCCTGAGGGTTCCTGTCAACCCTCTCGTAGGTGCCAGGCACCGGCACCTCGCGCCCCAGTGCGGGGTTCTCGACGCGATCGTACTCGCCGGCCGGGACGAACCATGTACCCAGCGCCACCAGAGCTATCAGCACAAAGAGAATCGTGTATGCGGTTGGAAACCTGATGGACATATTCATGATGCACCTCCATACCCGACAGCGTATGTGTCCCGTTATCAGTGCTGCGTCAACACAGCCGCGTATGAAGTGAAGATTCTGTGCTCTTCTGAATGCGTCCAACTACTTCTTGAGCGCGCTTAACAGACGCGCAAGCGCTTACTCTTCCAAGTAGGCTAGGCTGCTTGGGAGAATGCCCTCGTATAACGCTTGCAAGAGACTTCGCATGGTTTCTTCTTCACAGTCGCTTGTGTCTAATATGAGATGGCGTTCCGGAAGCACCTCGCTCACATCGTCCCATTGCGCCAGCTGCTGACGGAACAACGACCAGCGTCCATCAGAAACCGAGTCGCCCTTTTCATAGCGCCTCTCCAACCGCCTGCGCGCCTCCGCTTCCGGCAGTCTGCACTCCACGACCCAGACTTCAGCCTCCAACTCCCGAGCCAGTTCCACCATCCTTGTCCGCTCTTCGGCATGTCGGAAGGTGCCGTCTAGCACCACCGATTCGCCCTTTAGGAGATACTCCTTTGCCGTTTCTATCATCGCCCGGTAGGTCAGCTCAGAGAATCCTGAAGAGTAGATGCCTGTCATGAATGGCTCGTATCGATGCTCTTTCGAATCCATTTGAGCCAGGCTCTTTCTGGTCAAGTCCGACGAAATGTAAGCCATCGCCCATCGCCGCGCCAGGTCCAGCGCCACAGTGGATTTGCCCGTACCGGTGACCCCGGCGAACAGAATCGCAGCGCGCTGCGGGAAAGCCGGGACATAGGAACGCGCCAGCCGGAAGTAGGCTCTCGCACTTTCCAATGCGTCCTTTCGCGCCGCATCAGGCAGGTCCGGATCATCCAACATGAAGCTCATGACTTTGCCTCGCACACATGCCCGGTAGGATTTGAAGAAGTCCATCAATTCACCGACATTCCGATCCCCCGACTCTAGCGAGTATGTCTCGACGAAAAGTTGGGATAGATCCTGCCTGCCGTGGCGGTCCAGGTCCATAGCGAAGAACGCTATGTCTTCGGCAACATCAGAGCAGCGAAAACGTTCGTTGTACTCGATGCAGTCTATGATGCTGATTCCGTCCGGATCACCGTCCACTGAAGGCGACAGCAGGAACACATGGGCCGTATGCAGATCGCCGTGGCAGTCTCGGATGCGGCATTCCTCCACCCGCCGCCGGAACGTGTGCCTGCTGGCTTTCATAAAAGCACGGCTGTATGCCGCAAGCTCGTCATAGCTGTCCGGCGACAGCACCGAGCCTACGAACCTCCGCGTTTGGGCGAAGTTCTCTTCTACGTTTCGCCGCACGGCATTGATGTCACCGTGTGCCGTAATCTCCGGGCCTCTTGCAGCGCAATGGTGAAATCGCGCTATCCGAACTGCTATCCGTTTGATGTCATCAGGAGATACCCGGCCCTGGCGCAGAAGGTTGTCCATGGAGCGTTCCTGTGGAAGCCGGCGCATCTTCACCGCGTGCTCCACGGTTCGCCCTGGACCTTCAAGTGAATATCTTCCGTCCTCTTCGCGAATCTCTTCGACCCCGAGATACACTTCCGGAGACAATCGCCTATTCAACCGAACTTCCTGTTCACAGAAGCGTCGGCGCTTTTCCAGAGATGTGAAGTCCAGAAAGCCGTAGTTGACGGGCTTCTTGACCTTGTACACATAGTCGCCCATGAAGAAGACATAGGACACGTGAGTCTCGATCAGTTCGACCGGGGAATCGCCGTGCTGATAGGCTTCGGAATCCAGCAGGGCCTCAACCAGTGGGGGGTGCGCTTCCGTCATTTCCTTTACAGCCTTGTCGTCGCTATGGCAGCGGCAGTCTTTGTCTTCGATCGGGATCGAGTCGGTCTTCATCATTCAAGTCCTTGCATGTTGACATGGCATCAAGAGACCGCGCCCTGATGTCAGGAACCCGTGAAAAACTCGCTCAAGGGGCCTCTTTGGGAGATTCTAAGAGTAAGTCCGGTTGAAGAACGGTTGCAACTCGCTAGTTGCACAGCGGCCCACTACATGGTTTCTCGCGGGAATTATTGTCACATTATCTTCACATGGCTGTGCTTGCCATTGATGCAACCTGCACATCTCTCCCTTAGAGTCGAGCTTGAATAAGCTCATCACACTTAGGAGGCATATGCCATGACTGAGATTGACAACACTGACAACACCGTAGGGGCTAGCGCCGGAGTATTGTCCCGGCCCATCTTGATCCCTCTGGATGGCACCGATGTGGCCGAGGGTATTCTGCCATACGTCTGCCAGATTGCCAGAAGCACGAATCTTCCACTTATATTGCATGGCGTGGTGGACCCCGACGCCATTGACTATCCTACCTCAGCAGCATCTCATGCCATATACAAGGATCAGGTTGAGGCCGGCGCGCTGGCACATGCCGCGAACCAACTTAGGACGATTGCCAGCCGATTGGAGGACGAGTGTGTAAAGACAAATATCAAGACCACCCTCGGAAGGCCGGCAGATGAGATCCTTCGAGTCGCCGCTGAAGAGAAATGCGGCATGATAGCGATGTCAACCCACGGCAGGAACGCGATTGGCCGCACCATTCTGGGCAGCGTGACCGACAGGGTAGTCCACACCTCGTCCACACCTATACTGACGATTGCGCCGGAGAAGGCAGAGGCTTACCTAGGAGGAGATGGAGTCCGCCTTGAGAGAGTGATGCTTCCACTGGACGGTTCGGAACTCGCCGAGCAGGCGATTCCTTACGTCGAGGCGCTCGCCAGAGCGCTTTCACTCGAGGTGCTTCTGGTGAGGGTTGTGGATATCGAGTATCCGATCTATGCCTACTCGGCATACACACAGCTGGGAAGGATCACCGACGATCGGATCAAGGAAGCCGCCGTGTATCTCGAAGGCTTGTACCGGGACCTCAAGAGCAGAGGCATAACCGTCCGAACCAGGGTGCTCCGAGGGTCGCCGGCCCAGGCACTACTGGACTTGGCACACCGGACACCAAACGACCTGATTGCGATGACCACGCATGGGCGGTCCGGGTTGTCGAGGTGGTTAAATGGCAGCGTAGCGAATGCGTTGATTCGAGCTTCCGACGACCCGGTGCTGGTGATTCGACCGCAATAGCAAGTGCAGTCTTCGCGTCCGGGCATGGCCGGTGCTATAAGATAGCCGTAACAGCCAGCACCACCAGCGCAGCCGCTGGCAAGTACCTCCCCAATACGATTGCTCCATAGGGCAGCAGTCGCAGCGGCCCGGCTTGCCACCATCCCGAAGTCATCTCTTCCGCCATTGCCCGCCGGGGCAGTTTCCATGCGATGAGGGCTGCTCCGGCCAATCCCACCACCACGACAACTCCCGAGCTGGTAATCTGGTCGGCCCATTCAAGAAAGGGCCGTCCCGAAAATGATAGGTCAACAGGAGTGAAACTCAACGCCGAAGGTATTCCCAGTGCAACGGTAGCCACGATGGCAATCAGGGCAGCCGTGTTATCGGTAAAACCAAGTTCGTACCGCAGCGGCGCTGTCGCCACGGCGAGCAGACTGTAACATGAGCTGAATGCCGCGACAAACAGCGCCCCGAAGAAGAACGGAGCCAAGACTCTGCCGCCCGGCAGCTCGCCGAAAACCTGTGGAAACGCCGTAAAGGAAAGCTGACTGCCGGTATCCGGCGCGATTCCAAAAGTGTATATGATGGAAAAAACCGCGATACCCGCAGTCAGGGAGATAGCCGAATTTGTGGCGGCAACGGCAGCAGAGGAAGCCAGGATGTTGACATTCCTGGGAATGTAGCTCCCATAAGTGATAAGGATTCCTGTGCCGACGCCCAGTGAAAAGAAGGCTTGCCCCGCCGCCATGCGCCAGGTTTGGGGATCCAGAAAAAGTGCCAGATCTAAGGAGGTGTAGAAAGCCATCGCCTCCGCGCTCCCGTGCAGAGTCTGACTGTATATTGCCAGCAGAGCAACCATTGCCACCAGTGCCGGCATCAGCGCCTTGCTCAGGATTTCTATGCTGCCTGTACCCCGTCGGAGGACCAGGAATACCAGCACGGCAACAGCAAGAAAGTACCAGACGGACGAAAAGCCTGATGTGAAATCCTCGAACGGTTTCAGATCGCCACGGATTGAATCAACCAGATATCCCAGGGTCCATCCCGTAACGACCGAGTAGTAACTCATCATGACGACAGGCACGGCTACGACAAGCCAGCCCAAACATGACCCGTAGCGCACGCTAATCCGTCGGAATACTCCCACGGGCCCCCGGTCGGTCAGGCTGCCCGCGGTGGTCTCCAGCGTAAACAGGGGCAACCCGATGCCCAGAATGCAGATGAGATAACAGATGATGAAGGTGCCGCCGCCGTTTGCGCCCACCATGTAAGGGAAGCGCCAGAGATTTCCCAGACCAACAGCCGCCGCGACTGACGAAACGATGAAGGCGCGTTGGGAAGTCCATTCCGGGCGTACCGGCAGGGGCCTTCCACCCTTTTGAATCATTTCCACATCCTTCCTGTACGCATCCACGGGACGCTATTTCCGGGTCGATGGCCCCATCATTGGGCCCGTGCTATTCTGCGGCAGGATGCCGGTCCTGGTTCTGTACGCTGATGGCGGCGAATTCCCGGGCTGCGTGTGCCATCTCCCGCAGCCGATTTTCCACGAGATGGTGGACTGTTCCATCAATGTAAGTTCCATTTTCCTGGCGCTCGCCCGCAGGAATTCCGGTCAGAACCTCGATACCTTCGTCAACGGTGGATACTCCATAGATGTGAAAGCGACCTTCTTCTACCGCTGTCACCACTTCATCGTTCAGGGTAAGGTGTTGCAGGTTGTCACTCGGCACTAATACGCCTTGTCTGCCTGTCAATCCCTTGGCTTTGCAGACCTCGAAGAAGCCCTCGACCTTCTGAGTCGCGCCCCCTATCGCCTGTACGTTGCCGTTCTGGTCCACTGAGCCGGTTACGGCGATTCCCTGCGCGATGGGTATGCCCGCAATCGCGGACAGCAGGGCGTAAAGCTCCGTGGAGGAGGCGCTATCGCCATCAACCTCGCTGTAGCTCTGCTCGAACCCGATGCTGGCGTTCAGCGACATAGGCTTGTCGTGGCCGTACTTGCCTCGCAGGTAACCGGCCAGAACCATGAAGCCCTTGTCGTGGATTTTGCCGCTGAGCTTCGTCTCCCTCTCCACATTGAGGAGCTGTCCCCGACCAAGCGAGACGCGCGCCGTTATGCGGCTCGGTTTTCCGAATACGGCGTCTCCGGACGCCAGCAGCGCCAGCCCGTTGACCTGTCCCACAGCCTCTCCATCGGTCGAGATATGCACGGTGCCGTCTTCGATCATCTCCCGGAGTCGGTCCTCCGTCATGCTCGAACGGTACCGGCGCTGCTCAATCGCCTTCCCTACATGTTCGCCCATTACCGCGCCGCTTCCGGCCGAGTTCGCCCAGTAGTTGGCCTCGGTCAGTATATCGACAACGTCCATGAACCGCGTCGTCAGCTTATTCTGGTGCTGCGCCAACCGGCTGGAGTGGTCAATGATCCGCGCCACGGCTGTCTTGTGAAACGGCTTCAAACCTCCCTCGCGGCTGCGTGCTGCCACAAAGGAGGCGTATTTGGCGACATTCTCCGGACTTCGCTGCATCACTGTGTCGAAGTGAGCCACAATCTTGAAATAGTGACGAAAGTCTTCATCCAGCATCTGAAGCAGCCTCAGTATGTCGGGAGTGCCGGCGATTACAATCTTGGCGTTCACCGGAATCGGTTTTGGGCGCAGCGTTGATGTCGGCAGCGGGCTGTACTGCTCCCCCATGTTCTCGATACGCAACTCCCCGCTTCGGAGGGTTCTCCTGAGCGTCTGCCATGATAGAGGGCTGGCGAGGAGATCGTGTGCCTGCACGACCAGAAAGCCGCCGTTCGCCTGGTGAATGGCGCCGCACTTGACCATCATATGGTCGGTTACGAGGGTCCCCATTCGCGCTCGATAGTCGATGCGCCCGAAGAGGTTATAGTAGGTGGGGTTGTGCTCGAAGACGACCGGAGCGTAGCTACAGTTGGCGTTGCTTATAAGTTCGTTCACCTTGTACTTGACGAAGGGATCTTTGTCGATAGGCGACCACCTCGGCAGAGCCTGAGCGGGGTCATCCGGCTTCAGGGCATCGAGATGCTCTACCATGTCCGCCTCTACGTGGTCCAGATAGGCGACGACAGCGGCATGGTCCGCGTACTTCTCTTGCAACTCGTCGATTATCGGCGTCAAAGTGAAGCGGACTATCTCCTTGTCGATTTCCCGCGCCTCCTCTTGCGCCTTCTTGCCCAATCTCCTGATGTCAACGAGCACGCGCCCGATGGCTTGCCGCAGCCGGCTTGCCTGCTCGTTTATCGAATCTCGCTCCGCTTCGGACAGGGCGTTGTATTCCTGATCAGACATGAGGCGACCGTCCTTCACGGGCACAGGTGTTATGCCGCCGGGCGTGGACCTGAGGGTGAATCCCGCCTGGATGGCCGTCTTTTCAAGATCCTCGCTCATCTCCCGACGCCTGGCTTCAAGACCCTGCATCGCGGTCTCTATGCGCTCCCTGTAGTCATCGCTTTCAAAGACTTTGGGCACATCCCGACGAACGGTGTCCACCAACTCGCTCATATCGGCCGCCAGAACTCGTATCATGCCGCACGGCAGACTGATAGGCTCAGGCTGGGAGGGATCCTGGAAGTTATAGACATAGCCCCAGTCCGGAGGGATATCCTTTCCCGACGCCACATGCTCCAGATGCGTCCTCAAGACCGTATTCCTCCCGGTTCCCGGCGGTCCCGATATGAAGAGATTGAAACCCGGCTCCTGAATGTCCAGTCCCATCTGAAGAGCGCTGAACGCCCGGTCCTGCCCTATCATTCCTTCGAGAGAGGTGAGCTCCTCAGTGGTCTCGAAGTCGAGACTGTCGGGGGCACACTTCTTGTTCAGCATTTCAGCCGGGACTTCAAACCGTTCAGCGACCATAGTGAATCTCCTTTGCTCTCGCTGCCGTGCGGAAGTTATACGGCTCCCGGGGCTGGCATCGGAAGACAGCACCAGAAAGATGTGCCAGCGTTAGCCGGACAGCGCTCGCAAGATGTTGATCAGGTCCCAAGGGTCGAAGGGCTTGGCGAGGAATCGGTCGCCAAGGGGGCCGTAAAGCGTGGTAACATGTTCTACATCCTGCGCCGATACGACTACCCAGTAAAGAGGCTTTCGGGGAGGCTTAGAGGCGTCTCTGAGTCGTTTCATGACCAGGCTTCCAAGGTCGTCGGGGAGATCGGGATCGATGACTACCGCTTCCACCTGAATCGCGTCCAGCACTCGCAGAGCGTCAGCGCCAGATGATACGTGGACCGGGTCCAGCCCGGCGGCACGCAAGGACAGCATCATCATCCTGCTCACACTTCTGTCAGCCTCGGCTACGAGAACTCTGCGCCTGCATGTGCCCATTGATTTTCTGCCGATAGTTCCCGTCTCTGAAGGACGCGCGAGGCGCCCGCATTGGCGATATACGCTCGGCGGACGCTTCGCGTATAGAGTTATTTGACCTCGATCTGGACCTTTTGCGGCTCTTGCGCGGCCTTCTTGGGGACCGAGACCTGCAACACGCCGTCCCTATATGATGCATCGATCTCGTCGGGGTCGATTCCGGCGGGTAAGCCAATAGCCCTGTAGAATCTACCCGTAGCACGCTCCAAGCCGTAGTAGGTCTCGTCTTGTACCTCTTTCTCTTCTTCCCTGTGGCCGCTAACGACCAGCATGTCGTCCTGCACCGACACTTCGATGTCATCCCGCTCGATCCCCGGAAGGTCGGCCCGAACGAAGAACTTTCCGTCCTTCTCGAACACATCGATGTCGGGAGTCCACGCATAAGCCGATCCGAAGGATTGCGTTAAGGGGCGGATACGCGGCGGCCATCCCCAGGGGCCACTCATCAGACGATCAAAATCGTCGAAGAGTGAGCGCATGCCTCTTGATCGGGGCCTGATCGGTACCATGCTTCTCGTCTGCTCTCGCTTGTCGCTCATGAGTCTTCACCTCCATTGAGAATTTAATGAAGGGTAAACCGCTCCTTGTCGCTGGCGTGTGAACGAAGCGGCGGTTCGTGTGAGAATCGTGTAAATGCTCAATTAGACGGCAGCCTCTAATTCCGGCCAATGGGGTGGACACGAATTTCCCGACAGGTCAGGAGGAGTGTGGTGTGGCCATTCGATATCCGACCTGGGGGAAAGTGAAGATGAACCGAGGCCTGCGCGCGTCATCTCCAAGCTTGCGGCGGAGGTTACGCACTATCGCCCGCACAAGCTGGCTTTCTCCTGAGTACTCCGGGCCCCATACCCGCTGCAGAAGCTGGTCGTGTGTCAGTACCCGACCGGCGTTAGTAGCCAGTTCATGGAGGAGCTTGTATTCGGTCGGAGTGAGCTTAATCTCTTCCCCGGATACGGAAACGCGGCGGGACGCGAAGTCGATGATCATTTCGTCAAGTTCGAATGGAGGTCGGACCTCTATCTGATCCACGAGCACCCGACGGCGCAGCGACGCCTCGATCCTTGCCAGCAGTTCCGGCGGCGAGAAGGGCTTGGTAATGTAGTCGTCGGCGCCTAACCTCAGCGCCCGCACCGTATGTTCTTCGTCGTCTCTGGCCGTTACACAGATTACGGGTACGCCGGAAGTTTCCCGGATACGCTGCAGAAGATCGAAGCCGCTAGCATTGGGGAACATGAGGTCCAACAAAACGAGCTGCGGCTCCTCCACCTCGACCAGCCCCAATACCTCAGACGGATCGACCGTAACGATGGGCCTGTAACCTGCGCGCTGCAGCGTGCTCTGTATGTATCGCAGAGCCTGCGGTTCGTCATCGACCGCCAGGACCTTAGTCTTCGCCCCTGCCTCGGACACCCTCCCGATATGGTAGGTACGCCGGCTGACATCTGCCAGCGTCGGAGAATGATGCCCGGAAGCAATTGGCAGTGTGAAGCTGAAGGTCGTTCCCTGGCCCTCCCCGGGGCTGGTTGCCCAGATTCGGCCGCCGTGCGCCTCTATGATGCCCTTGCATATCGTCAGGCCTAGACCGCTGCCGCGAAATCCGTTCTCCGGCTCTCCGCTCGCCTGGTAGAACTTCCTGAAGACATAGGGCAGGCTGGCCGGCTCGATGCCGCGACCTTCGTCACGCACATGAACGGTTACTGTATCGGATTCCCATTCCACCTCGATTCTAACGGTAGTGGTAGTGGGAGAGTATTTGCCGGCGTTGCCCAGAAGATTGTTCAGGACTTGGACAATCCTGCGGCGATCGGCATCCACCGGGGTAGGTCCAGGCTGCATCTTTATGCTGATCTCCTGGTAGCCGCCGTTTAGGGCGAACATAGACTTCGCCTCTTCTAGCGCTTCCCGGAGATCGAAAGGGACGATGGTGACCGATAGTTGCCCGGCCTCGATGCGGGTCACATCCAGCAGATTGTTGATGAGGTCGCGCATCCTGTCCGCTTGCTCATCTATAATCTGAAAGAACTCTCCTACCTCCCTTTCGTCCAGGGGATGGGGACTGCCCAGCACGGTGGCAGCTGAGCCTTTTATGGCCGTCAGCGGGGTGCGCAGCTCGTGGCTGACGATGCCCAGGAACTCGCTCTTCAGCCTCTCCATCTCCTCCAGCGGCGAGATGTCCTGGATGATCGACACGGCCGCGGCAATCTCTTCCCTCTCTCCGTAGATGGGCGCGGCGCTCACGAGCGTAAAGACCTTCCGTCCATCTGCGAATCTGTGGACTACCTCCTCCGCCCGGACGACCTCACCCCTGGTCAACGCACGCAGTATCGGAGTGTCTTCGCCAATCTCCGATCCATCGGGGGTTTCCCACATTCCTTGATTGCGGTCGCCCAAGGCGTCCCCTTGCTGGTAAGAGATACCCAGGATGCGTTCGGCTTCTCGGTTCACCATGAGCACCCGCTCACTGCCGGCTTCGATCATCAGCACTCCGACGGGCAACAGGCGCACGAGCGATTCGAGACGGCGTCGCTCATCTTCGAGCGCCTCGAACTGTTGGGCGTTGCGGATAGCCAGGGCCGCTTGGGATGCGAACAGTACGAGGATCTCCTCATCCTCAGGTGTGAATTCGGCGCCGGCGACCTTCTCGGTGAGATAGAGGTTGCCCAGCGGTTCCTCTCCGAGGCGCACAGGCGCTCCCAGAAAGCTCTTCATTGGCGGATGGCCAGGGGGGAAGCCGATAGATCGCGGGTGTTTGGAGATGTCGGCCAGGCGCAGGGGCTTTTGGTCTTGCTGAAGCACCCCCAGCAGCCCCAAGCCCTTGGGCAAGTCACCGAGCAGTTCTCGTTGTTCCGGCGTGATGCCGTGGGTTACGAACGTCTGGACCCGCCCCGATGCGTCGAACACGCCCATGGCGCCATATCTGGCGCCCGCCAAGTCGCAGGCGGCTTCCACGATGTCCTGCAAGACGGCGGTCAGTTCGAGGCTGGACGTTATCCTGCGGCTGAGATCGCTCAGATGAGACAGCCGTTCGTGGAGGCGCTCATTCTCCTTGCGCAGATTGGCGAGCTCCTTTTCGTACATGTCACTGATGGACATCGCCACATCCCTTCTACCCTCGTTCATCGGAGCCAAGTCCACACTACTACTAATACTTCACACTGTCTCAATGTCTGTATCATTTAAGTATGACATAAAGTAATAGTAGATGCTATCTACACGGTCTGATGCCCATTCTACTTCGCGCAAGCCAGAATCGTGCGGCGGCTTCACGAATCGGCGTAGCTTCTTCACACGGGTCCAGCAGTTGTTAATGGTCTCATTATGCGACCGTGCGACTCTTGTAATCGGAGAAGCAGAACCAGAAAGAGTCCGCCGTCGAGGTACCCAGAAGTGCCCGTGAAGGAGAGTTTATTACCAGGACGTCAGTTTATGTGGTTATTCTAGTCCTATTGATGGTCAGAGTTGCGGCCTGCGGTTCGAATGGCAGCTGGCAGGAGCCTGCCGTCTCGACCCCAACCCGGGAAGCCCTGCCGTCCCCCACTCCCTCAATTCCCGAGAGCGTGGTTCAAGTCATCAACAGAGACCTCGGAGGGAGCGGCGAGTACAGGTTCGATCCCGCTGAGTTTAGTTTCGAGACCGGTCAGGAAGTGACGTTCGCCTTTACCGCCGAGACCGAATTCCACACCTTTACCGTCGATGAGCTGGAAATCGACGTTTCAATTGACGCGGGCGAGACTGTCCCGTTCACATTCAACAGACCTGGCACGTTCGAGTTGATATGCATCCCTCATCAGGCTCTTGGAATGGTTGGAGAGATAGTCGTCGAGTAGTGGCTCGGACGGTGGGGTCCGATAAGGCACAAAGAGGCAACCCCCTGATTCCGCCTGCGCCTAAGTAAGGGAATGCACAGTCGGTTCAGAGGGCTTGCTGGGGGAGGGGGAAGGATTGGCTTAGAGGACTTCCTCGTCGTTTCCAACTACGTCAGAGACATTAAGCTCCATAACCTATCTGGAAAGGAAGGTGAACGGACATGACCGAAAATGTCAGTCGAACAGGCCTGACCACTGAAAGGAGGTGCGAGGGATCGGGAACCTAAAGGAGCATAGTCTCATATTCGTGGTTTCAGCCTCTTGCCAGGGAGAGTCACCTAAGCGGTGAATACCAGGCGAGGCGGCTGTGAAGAGGTTCCGTCCCATCCCTATTTTACGAACGAGCGGGAGACGCTCGAAGGGATGGTGGAGACGGAAAGTATGAAGAGGATAATGGAAATAATGTCGGACAAAAAGCCGGTCGGACGCAGAAAACTGCGCAGGGAACCGATGGTTCTCGCCCACATCGTGGCAAAACTGCGCAAGATCCCCACGATCAAGGGGATTGTCAGGGAGTTGAACGACAACCCTGCGCTGTGCGAACTGTGTGGGTTCGACGTCATCGACTACATGGGGAATCTCCCCTTGTATTACATCCTGTCCCGAAGGACATTCGGGCGGGTATTCAAAGAGCTTCAGCAGCCCGAATGCGTAGAGCTGCTCGAGGAGTGCATGGCGGAACTCACGTGCCGTCAGTTCGACTTCGTGCCCGACCTGGGCAGGAGCGTCGCGATAGATTCAACAACAATAAAGACCTACTCAAATCGCTGGAGTGTTACGGACCCGCAGGCGTCTTTGGGCTTCAAGCATAGCGTGAAGTCAGAGAGCGGATCGGAGTTGGTGCTCGGTTACAAGTATCACGTAATCTCCGACACCCGCGGCTACTTCATGGCTGGCATCGTCACGACTGGCGACACCGGCGACTCTCCGATGCTTCCCAAGGTGATGGAGAAAGCTAGGGAGATGCTGGGTGACAGGTTCGCCCCTGAGTCCGTCTCGGCGGACAAGGCATACGACTCCAAGGCGAACAATGCATTCCTGCACTCGGAGGGCACAGCACCCCTGATACCGTTAAGAAGAAGTCAAAGAGCAAGCTTCGGCGCGGCAAGTACACTGATGACGGGGTTCCGGTATGCTACGGGATAGAGATGGAATACGTCTGCACGGACATAAAGACCGGCAGGCATCTGTATTGCTGTCCTGTGGAGAACCATATCCCCGAGGGGCAGATGCTGCCGTGCGCCGGTGAAGTAGAGGTGGACCCCAAGGAGGACATCCGCCTATTCGGCGGTAAAATCCGCAGGGGCGCTCCTGAGTGGGAAGAAGAGTATGAAGGGCGCCACGGCGTCGAGCGACTGTTCGCCTGGTGGAAGATAGGCTGCGCCCTAGAGGGGCACTACTTCCGTGGGAAGGCGAACGTAGAGTTGCATACGCTTCTGACGGCGCTGGCATACCAGGCGCGTCAGATAGCTCGGCTAAGGGGAGTGGTGGTGGATAAGGCCGCCTAGGACACGGCGGCGTTCGGACACTTATTTTTCGGAAGTCGAGGGGCTTCCGTGGATACTGTGCGTCCGCTTTTACTGCGGTTGCTGTATAATCCGGCGAAAGGGGCTATAACAGGCCCATTTTGGCAATCGGAGCGCCGTTTGGCTTATTGAGACTGCCTCTGAGTATCAATAAGTGTAAGACAGCCCTATTGACTTCGGCGGAAAAGCGCCCTGAAGCGGCATTTTGCCCAGCTCTAGCGTGTTGATTCAACTTGATGCTTGTTGATTCACATGGAATAATGTAGAGTATCCAACGAGGCTTATGCCGCATTTTCAGATAGAGATTATTGGAGGTTGTGATGAATACTTGCAAGTGTAGCAGGGCTGAGTTCGGCAGGGAGCGGAGTGAAACCCTGAGTGCTCAGCCTGAAGGAACGGGTCTCGTTACAATCGAGCGCGAGCCGATTATAGGCGAGACGCCGCAGGCCACATTACAAAGTTGGCTTACCCCTAATCCCCTTTTCTACATCCGCAATCACTACTCGATTCCCGAAAGCGTTTCGCAGTGGGAACTGGAGTTGGGCGGCAATGTGGATAATGCGTTGTCGTTGACATTGACGGATTTCCGTAGCTTCCCAATACAGACATTGCCGGTTACGCTGGAGTGCGCCGGCAATAATCGTAGTGACCTCGAACCTCAAGTTCCGGGCAATCCTTTCCAGAACGGCGCGGTCAGCACCGCTATATGGGCAGGTGTGCCGCTTCGCCACGTACTGGAGCGCGCCGGCATAAGCGACGGCTCAGTCGAGGTGCTGTTCGAAGGCTTCGACGTTGGCGAACCCGCGCCCGGTGAGGACACACAGCCGTATCTCAGAAGTCTCCCCATAGATGTCGCAATGCACCCGGACACGCTACTGGCGTATGAGATGAACGGTGAACCATTGTCCAGGGAACATGGATATCCGGTTCGTCTTATAGTGCCGGGCTGGTATGGCATGGCTTCAGTGAAGTGGCTGAGGCGCATTTCGGTGCTGCAAGAGCCTTTTGTAGGCTTCTTCCAGACAGACCGCTACATTGTGGAGGGCGATGACGGCGAACAGGTGCCGGTCGCTCAAATGCATGTCAAGTCCCTGATAAGCTGGCCGGAGCCGGACACGCAACTGCCGATGCAGTCGCATGTGATAAACGGAATGGCATGGTCGGGATTCGCGCACATCGCCAAGGTTGAGATAAGCGACGACGGCGGAGAGACCTGGAACGAGGCAGACCTCGTGGGTCCGCGCTATCGCTACTCGTGGCAGCAGTGGCATTTTGCATGGTCTCCTGAGTTGGCAGGGCGCTATACGCTTGTGGCGAGGGCGACTGACGAAGAAGGAAATGTGCAGCCGCTGGAAACGCGATGGAACAGTCTGGGCTATATCATCAACGGTGTGCGTCCCGTATGCGTGGAGGTGGTCTGATCTCCCACCATATTGGTCGTGATTCCGCTGTAAACGCAATCGCTGGGTGTGCCGAAAGCCTTTCGACACTGGATGGGAGGGTTGATGGCTAGTAAACCCACACGGGGTCGCGCAGTTGCCAGTCGATTTCTGGCTGCCCTAGAGTATGGAGATTTCCAGACGCTATGGACGGCTAACTTCTTTGCGGGCGCTGCGGCGTGGGCGCTGATAGTCGCGCGCGGATGGATCGTCTATGAGTTTTCGGACTCGTCGCTCTGGGTCGGCGTAGTCACGTTTGCTGCGATGATTCCTCGCGTTGCGGTATCTCCGTTCACCGGCTATCTCTCGGACCGCTTTGACCGGCGCACAGTTCTGAGGGTGATGTTCGCCATCAATGTGCTGCACAATGTCGTGCTTGGCTTTCTGATGCTGAGCGGCAGCGCCGAGATATGGCACATCGTGGTACTATCCGTTGTGAATGGGTCGGCGCGCGCCGCCCAGATGCCCGCGGGACAGGCGCTAATCCCCAACCTTGTCCCACGCGAACTGCTGCTCAATGCGATCGCGCTGAATCAGGCGACGATGCATGGGTCACGGTTGCTGGGTCCGCTCGCGATTATTCCTCTACTCGCGACGACCGGAACAACCGGAGCGATATTCCTGTGCGCCGGCTTCTATGTCATCAGCCTAGTGCAGACTATGAGGCTCCGGACGGCGTCAACCGGGAGGATCGACAAGGGGCAGAGCTTCGCGAGGAACTTCTCCGAGGGCGCGATTTACGTCTATAAGACGCCGATTCTATTTTCGGTTGTGGTGATGGCGATATTCCACTGCGGTCTTGTTATGTCGTTCGAGTCGCTGCTTCCGGTTTTGTCAACCAGGCTGCTCGACTCCGGAGGCGAAGGGGCGAATTTCCTGCGCCTGATTACGCAACTGTTGACCGAATCGGGAGCGGGGTTCAGCGTTCTGATGATGGCCGTGGGAGCGGGGGCGCTTTCGTCGGCGATAATTCTGGCGGGAATCAGCAGTGACATCACGAAGGGGCGGCTCTTCTTTGCCTTTGGCGCGCTAAGTGGCCTGTCATCGCTCGCTCTCGGACTCTCTCCGAATCTCGCCACTGCGCTTCCGAGCGCGATATTCCTTGGGGTAAGCTCGGCAGCCTTCATGACGCTGACTCATACGATGATACAGACAATCGTTCCCGATGGCGTTCGCGGGCGTGTGGGCGCGATATACTCGGTCCACATCGGCGGCATGATGGCGTCGTTCAATCTCCTTAACGGCGTGCTCGCGGACTATGTTGGCGCTCCCTTGATACTGATGGTTACGGGATTCGCGTTTGCCCTAATCGTCGTTGCCAGTTGGCAGTTTGTGACGATGCGCGTCATTTACAGGGGTGGAGTGGTTCGATACGCGCAGGCCGCGGCAGGTTGATGCGCCAGACCATATACAAGTGCAACTTTGCTGAAACAATCTTTCATCCATCTGCCGAGAGTGGGCAAGGTTACCGAGAGGCAAATCTGGGATGCGGGGATAGGAAGCTGGGAGGCGTTTCTCGGCGCGGAGAAGCTGCCGGCGAGGATAAATGGCAACCGGCGTTACCTGCGCTCTCTCGTGGAACGGTCCGCCGAGCGGTATGACGCTCGGGACTCCGCATACTTCGATGGCGTCTTGCCTGCCGGAGAGCGTTGGCGGCTGTACGCGGACTTCAGACCGCGCGCCGCATTCGTGGACATCGAGACGACCGGACTTTCGCCTGAGCGCAGCATCATTACGCTGATTGGCGTGCTCGATGCGGACGGTTATACAGCGTATGTGCATGGCGAGAACCTCGCGGACTTTCGCGAGGCGGTGGAGCGGTACGATCTGCTGGTTACATTCAACGGCGCCGCTTTCGACTTGCCGTTCATCGAGCATTACTTTGGCAGCATGTTTCGTGGCGTCGCGCACATCGATCTGCGCTTTCCGCTGAAACGCGCGGGTTTCTCCGGAGGCTTGAAGTCGATCGAGCGGCAGGCTGAGGTGGGACGACCCTCTGACTTGAGCGCGTTGAGCGGCTATGACGCGGTGCTGCTGTGGCGGATGTGGCAGCAAGGAAGCGAAGCGGCGCGTGATACGCTGGTCAGATATAACGCGGAGGACGTGGCATCGCTCCCTGCGCTGGCGGAGATCATGTACAACCGTCTTGCGGGACGGCTGCATGAGGATGTACGCAGCCTGAGCGCGTCTCATCGGCATGAAATCGACCTGCCTTATGATATAGATGTGATCGAGTATCTGAAAGCCGGGAAAATGGGAGTGGTGCGGGCGCAGTGAATCGTATCGCGATTGTCAGCAGCGACGAGAGGGTTAGGGTGGTAAGCCAGGATGTGCTGGGCGTGCCGTACCTGGCTGTGTCACCCAGGGAGCATCGCTGCGCGTGGCCCGTGTGGTCGCCGGACGGTGGGGAGCTGATGTATTCGGCGTATCCCGCGGCCGGCAGCAATGGACATGGCGCGTTCAGAGTGATTTCGCGTCCGCCGGGAAAGCCCGCGACCACTATCTACACAAACGAGCCTGGCACGGACGCCATAGCGCAGCACACGCCGCATTACCTGATGTGGTCGCCGGACAGCAGCAAGGTAGCCTTCATCGCGCAGACGCTCTCTGCCGGAATGTCTCTAATGGTGGCTAGCGCGGATGGCACGGGAACTCCGGTACGCTTGCTGGACGGAGCGCCGTTGTACTTCTGCTGGTCCCAGGACTCGGAGTACATATTCGTCCATGCGCGTGAGCTGCATTACCTGATAAGGCTCCGCGATCCGGAGCCGGCGCAAGTGCCGGTGATGTCTATGCGCTATCAAGCGCCCTCAGTCAGCGAGCTTGACGGACGCATCGCTATGTGCGGCGAGATGAGTGAGACTGAGCAGGCGATAATAGTGGCGACCATTCAGGGAGGCGCGGAAATTGTCGGTGAGGTCGAGGGACTGGTCGCTATCTCATGGAGGCCGGGCAGAGGTCAACTCGCCGTCCTAAGCGGATTGAATCGCGGCAGCGGCTATTATGACCGGCTCGCGCTGCTGGACGCGGACTCGACTGCGGAGCGGGTGCTCATAGAAGAGCCGATGCTGTGCTTTTTCTGGTCGCCAGACGGATCGAAGATAGCGTACATAACGCCCTCGGAGGATGCTCAAGGCTCCGTTCGCTGGGCAGTGCTGGACCTCGATAGTGACGAGATCACATATCTTGCGGACTTTCTGCCAAGCCGAGAGCAGCTGACGATGTTCATGTTCTTCGACCAGTACGGACAGTCTCATCGGCTGTGGTCGCCGGACAGCAGCAAACTGCTGTTCGCGGGCGTGCCTGGACGACTGGAGGATCGGGGACCGTTGGCGGATGGAAGCGCTTCGTCAATCTATATCGCGGACGTGAGCGAGAATACCGAACCTGCGCTGATAGGCCCGGGGTCGATCGGCGTGTGGTCGGTGTAAGTGTTTTCCGTATTTCCGTTAAGACAAATATGTGAAATGTTCATTGTGGATTGACTGCGTGAACCGTTAGTGATAATTATAGGCAGGCTGATTTCACGCTTGGAGTAGATATTTTGCTTGCCAGAGCCGTTACTTGCGCCGTGGTCGGATTGGAAGGGTATGTTATTCAGGTCGAGGTTGACATCTCGCCGGGGCTGCCTCAATTCACGATAGTCGGCTTGCCGGACGCGGCGGTCAAGGAAGCCAGGGAGCGGGTTCGCGCCGCCATACGCAACTCAGGCTGCGAATTTCCGATGCGTCGCATCACCGCGAATATGGCTCCCGCCGACTTACCAAAAGCAGGCCCCGCATACGATCTGCCAATTGCGCTCTCGGTGCTCATCAGCTCAGGACAGGTGCCCGCTTCACCGGACTCGACGATGTTCCTGGGCGAACTGTCGCTTGACGGCACGCTGCGGCACACCAATGGGGTGTTGCCCATGGTGGCGGTTGCGCGTGAGGAGGGGTTCGAGTCGGTGTTCGTTCCCGCGTGCGATGCCGGCGAGGCTGCACTGGTGGAAGGGATTCGGGTATTTCCCGTAGAGACGCTTGGACATCTGGTGCGGCATTTTCGCGGCGAGAGCGTGATTGAGTCCGTTTCCGATGATGTTTCGGGGGCGAACGGTCTGCTGGGGCAGCGCGACTTGGATGGCAGGTCGGGCAGGGAAGTTGACTTGGCGGATGTGCGCGGTCAGGAGCATGCCAAGAGGGCGCTGGAGGTCGCAGCTGCCGGCGGCCACAATCTGTTGATGACTGGACCGCCCGGAAGCGGAAAGACGCTGCTCGCGCGCTGCATTCCGTCAATTATGCCTGCGATGACCTACGATGAGGCAATTGATGTTACCAAGATATACAGCGTAAGTGGCCTGCTGCCAAGCTCGACACCGTTCATAGACGAGCGCCCGTTTCGCGCGCCGCACTACACCATCTCTAACGCGGGACTTGTCGGCGGCGGCAGGATACCGCGTCCAGGTGAGGTTACGCTTAGTCATCGCGGCGTTCTGTTTCTGGACGAGTTGCCGGAGTTCGGGCGCAATGTGCTGGAGGTCCTGCGGCAACCTATCGAGGACAGCGTGGTTACGATAAGCAGGGCGCAGGGAACGATAAGCTACCCTGCAAACTTCATGCTGGTCGCCGCGCGCAATCCGTGTCCCTGCGGCTACCTGAACGATACTGCCAAGCAGTGCGTTTGCAGGCCCAGCGAGATTTCGCGGTACAGCCAGCGCATAAGCGGGCCGCTACTAGATCGCATAGACCTGTTCGTGGATGTGCCGCGCGTGGAATACGAGAAGCTGACCCAGCCGAGTGATGCTGAGGACTCTGCCCATGTGAGGGAGCGCGTGGAAGGGGCGATTCAGAGGCAGCGGGAGCGGTTCGATGATTCCGCGTTTTTCAATAACTCGGAGATGGGGCCGAACGAGGTATGGAACTTCTGCCAGATGGATGAAGCTGCAAAAGGGCTGATGAAGACTGCAATGAGCCGCATGAACCTGTCGGCACGAGGATTTCATCGCATATTGAAGGTGTCACGGACGATCGCTGACTTGTCCGGCGGCGAGGTCATCGAGGTGTCCCATCTCGCGGAGGCTCTTCAGTACAGGCAGGCGATGGACATGGCTTGAGCAAGATCTTGCGCCGCAAAACGGGCGAGTTCAGCGAGTGTCCGGCTGCGCGGCATATTGATCGGCTTCCTCTCGGCGGCGGCGTATCCTGATATACAGCAGGTATAGGGCAAAGGCTGCGACGACAGCTGCTCCCCCTAGAACGCCTATCAGCAGCCCTCTTGATTCGATGAGTTCTAATGCAGCCTCGCCAAAGAATAGAATCAGAATTGCCCACAGAAACATTCTCGCGCCTCGCCCAATGAGAGAGGCGACGATGAACGGCCTCAATCTCATTTCCATCGCGCCCGCTGCGATTGCGAATACCTTATAGGGTATAGGGCTGACTGCCGCCAATAGGATCGCCCAGGTGCCGTGCCTATTGAAGAGAATCTCGACTCGTTCAATTTTCTCTGCCGAGGCAAATCTGTAAAGGACGGGTCTGCCGAAGCGAGCGCCAAGCCAATAGCCGACGAGCGCGCCCGCGACAGACGCGACAGTTACGATGGCGGCGAGTACAATCGCCATTTCAGGGTTGACGATCGACGCCGCGATGAGGAGCGGGTCAGGCGGAAAGGGCGAGAAGATGGACTCGACGAAAGCGACCACCGCCATGACAGCGATTGCCCATTCGCTCCCGGCGAAGCCTACAAGCCAGTGGGAGAGTTCGGAAAGGACCTCAAGCATGGCTGAAGGCACCGGAGATTGAAGCTAGTCGCGTTCCCGGGACGCGCGCCGACACAAGCAATTACAGTCCTGCCATGCCGAGAACGCGCTCAACGTTCGACGGGTCGGGCGAGATGTCGCCGTTGTCGATGCCCTGCATCACCTCAACGATGGCGGCGTTCACCGGCGTATGAACACCGGCTTCGCGTCCGCGCGCCACTATGTAGCCGTTCATGAACGATGCTTCCGTGCGGCGTCCCTTAGCGACATCCTGCGACATGGAAGACTTCCAGTCCGCCGCGCCAGGCTTGGGCTGCAAGATGGCGTCAAGCTCTTCGTAGATGTCACCCTGGTCCGCGTTTGCCCATGTCTCGGCGGAAACTCCGCTTATCTTCTCGATGTCGTAGTTCAGAGCAAGCCCGACCTGCGTTGATTCTTTGGCAATCTGAACCTGGATGAGGCGGGTGCGGGGATTCTCGGCATAAGTTGCGGATCCTTGCCCTGTCATCGCGCCGACAGGATTGCCGATAGAGTTGGTGGTGAGCTTGGACCAGCGCTCCCCCCAGATATTTGAAGTTGCGCGGGAGCCGTCAATGCAGCTCAACATATCAGCGATTTCCTGAACGCGTGGGGTAATTCTGCCGTGCAGTTCACCCACTCGGAATACGTCGTGCCCGCGGTCCCGGCCGGGCGCACCTCCGCGTGTTACATGCGCCGGTTCCCAGAGCGCGACCGTGATGCTGGACATTACGCAGCCAATCTGCCGCTCGAATCCGACTATGGATGCGGTAAGCTGGTCGTTCATGCAGTTCTGGCTGTTGACCACGACGCCATTCGGAGCCAGCAGCCGCTTCACGAAATGGCTCGACCATTCGGTGTCGTAGGACTTCATGGCAAGGAAGATGATGTCAAAGTTGTGCTGGAGCTGCCACGCATCGGCAAGGTGGACGGCATTGACGGGGATGGTGAAGTCGCCCTGGCTGCCGGACGCGCGGAGGCCGTTGGCGTTCATGGCGTCCACATGCTCGCCCCACATGTCAATCAGGGTGATGTCGTGTCCCTCGCGTGTCAGGAATGCGCCGATGTAGCTGCCTGCTGCGCCCGCGCCGAAAATGGCTATCCTCTTGGACATCAATATCTCCTTCTATCGCTTCTTTTGTCGTATTCTCAGGCGTCCAGCCGTCTTATATCGATTTGGAACTCGAAACTTGCGCCGCCTATTCGCGCCGTGCCTCTGCGAACTCCGCCTGCTTCCTCAGCTGTCGCCGGTAGCGCGAGTGGTTCGCCATCGTCGCCAAGTATATCAGAGATGGCGTCATCCATTACAACGGCGATGCGCGCGCCGGACGTCGCCTCGCGCCTGATGGATTGCAGCAGCGCTTCCCGGCTTCGATATGCTTCCTGCGCCTCTTCCACCGATACCGCTTTGAACTTTACGGTGTGGCCGGGCATTGCCTGCGCGACTTTGCTGAGGTCCGTGCTGATAACGGTGGCGATTTTCGTGTAACCTCCGGTAGTGCCCCTGTCGGAGAGCAGGATGATCGGCTGCCCGTCGCCGGGGACCTGGATCGTACCCAGTGGAGTGCCGTCCGATATGACATCCGGCCCGTCTGTATGCTCAACCGGCTCGCCTTCGAGACGATAGCCCATCCGATCAGAATGAATGGAGACCGTGTAGGTTTCGCTCAGAAAGGTGTCTATGCCTGCCTGCGTGAAAGCCGATTGCTGCGGACCCAGCACCACCCGGAGTTCGTGGGCGCTGCCATACTTTGGAATGGCGTCCGCTGGGAAGTTTCGGCCGGTAGCCAGCGCCTCCGGAGAATCTCCAAGAGCATTCAGGATGTCGCCCGCGCGCAGGGGCCGGCCCTCTACGCCACCGATGGCAGCCTTCATGTACGTGGCGCGGCTGTCCATTACCTCCGGAACATCAATGCCGCCCGCGACCGCCAGATACCCACGCATGCCATCTTTCGGGCTGCGAAACTCCAGCCTGCTGCCCTTGCTCGCAGCAACGGGCTGCCACATTGGTATCGGCTCGGAATCCAGGCGCGGAGCCACGTTCGCGCCTGTGACGGCAATCGTGGTGTCCGAGAGAATTTCGACGCGCGGTCCCAGGACGGTCGCCTCGATACAGGCGGCGTTGTCATCGTTGCCGAGAAGCGCATTTGCGGCGCGCAACGCGAAGGTGTCCATCGCCCCGGCAGTCGGCATACCGTAGCGCTGGTAGCCGTAGCGTCCTCTGTCCTGAATAGTGGACAGCATGCCGGGCTGGATTATCTTCAGGGTGGGTGTGCTCATCATTCGTACTCTTCAATAACCGTATATTCGCCGGATTCGACCTGTAGGAGGATGTCGTCATACGCTTCCTGAGATTCGATTGGCACGAAGCGCACATAGTCGCCCGCGCTCAGCAACACCGGACGCGGGCGGGCGGGGTCGAATAGCTTCAGCGGAGTTCTGCCGATCAGCTGCCACCCGCCGGGGCTTGCCATCGGGTACACGCCCGTCTGCGTTTCGGCGATGCCTACCGCGCCCGCCGGTATCACGGTGCGAGGCGATTGAAGTCGAGGAGTCGCCAGCCGCTCGTCAAGGCCGCCCAGGTAAGCAAAGCCGGGGCTGAATCCCATCATATACACGAGGTAGTCCGCGCCGGAGTGAATGCGAATGACTTCCTGCTCGTCAATGCCGTTGTGCTCTGCGACGAAGGCGATGTCAGGCCCCATGTCGCCGCCGTACAATGTAGGGATATGCACGATATGGCGCGTGTCTGTGTCGGTTACTTCGGCGCTTTCCAGCAGCCGCTTGATGCCGTCCCGCACTTCGCCTGCGGTTACTATGAGTGGATCATAGTACACGAGGACCGAGCGATAGGTTGGAAGAAAGTCGAAGACGCCGGGTATGCTTCCCTCTTCCAGCGCGTCCGTCAGGCTGCGAACTTTCCGGTTGATCTCGGTGCTGATGGCGTCGCCGAGTTCGACGACGAGAGCAAGGTCTCCGGCCGGGAAGAACAGTGGCTTGTCGTACAACACGGCGCTCAATCCAGAATCTTGCCGAGCGGCAGGATTTCGACATCGGCCGCTTCAAGTTCGCGCTTGAGTGCTGCCGCCATTTCGACCGCGCCGGGAGTGTCGCCGTGGAGACAGAGGCTGTCAGCCTGCACTTCGATCTCCTCGCCGCTGATTGCCGTGGCTTTGCCCTCGGTTACCATGCGGAGGCTGCGCTCGACGACTTCGCCTGTGTCGTGGATGACGGAGCCGGGCTGCGAGCGGGAGACAAGCGTGCCGTCCGGGTTGAGCGCGCGGTCTGCGAAAATCTCGCGGGCGACCTTCAGACCCATGTCTTCCGCGATGTCAATCCAGCGGGAACCCGCGAGCGCGACCAGAATCATATCGGGGTCGATTTCGAGCATAGATTCGCAGATTGCCTGCGCGAGCGACTCGTCGTTGACCGCCATGTTGTACATCGCGCCGTGCGGCTTTACATGCTGGAGCTTCTTGTCGGCGGTGAATGCCTGCAATGCCCCGACCTGGTAAGTAACATCGTTCCTCGCCTCATCGGGAGAGACTATCATGTTGCGTCTGCCAAAGCCGTTGAGGTCCGGGAAGCTGGGGTGCGCGCCTATGCCGACGCCGTGAGTCTCTGCCAAACGCACAGTGTGACGCATCCACATCGGGTCCCCCGCGTGGAAGCCGCAGGCGATGTTCGCGGAAGTGATGTGCTTGATGACCTCCTCATCGAAGCCCATCTTGTACATGCCGAAACTCTCGCCCATATCGCAATTGAAGTCTATTTTCGCTGCCATAAGTCCGCTCCCTGTCAGTGAGTAGCCGCGGGCAATGTTGGATCATTGGCTTCTAATTATACGGCGTCCATCGAAGTCTTACCACTATCTTATAATAGTAAGAAGGAGGCGCATCTGATGCAAAATTCAGTGTTCTATGTTCATATATTGCATTTACTTTGAAGCAAAGGTGGTCGTAAGATAGGTTGATTGAGCCACCTGTTGCATATGTTGGGTTGTGGCAGCGCATAAGTTTGCGCTGCGCGCCCGGTGGCAGGATGTCGCTGACATACACGCCGGCGCATCGGAAGGAGAACTCTGTTGAATAGACTGGTTGTGGCAATTATTGCGCTTGTGGTGGTCGCCGTCATCGCTGGCGCGGCGGTGTTTTTCTTCGTTCTGCGCGACGACGAGCCAGACGAGAGCGCTCTCAGCGCGGCTCCGGTGAGCGTTGCTCCTGTTGTAAGGGCGGATGCCGTGGTTGTTCCTATAAGGAGCGCCAGCCTTGGCATGCCGAGAGGTGGAATGGTCAGCGAAGTGCTGGTGCGAGAGAACGACTCCGTCGAGGAAGGGCAGCTACTGGTCAAGCTTGACACAACAGACGCGGAGGTTGCGCTCCAAAGGGCCGAGAATGCGGTGGACAGCGCGCTCGCCGATTTGGATACGCTGAAAATTGCGATAGAGAAGGAGCGCGAGATTGATGACGAGACGCGCCCCGGACGTCTGGAACAGGCACGGCAGACACTTCAGGACGCGACGGAGCGGTACTTGCATCTGTCGGGCGCGAATCGAAGGCCCGGCGCGTCCGTGAGTGAGGAAGGGGCGGTATTGGAGGCAAGGTACGCCGAAGCCCTTACGAGAGGGGAACTTGCTGTGGAGCAGGCTGAAGAGGCGCTGCTTATGGCTATGGGGGTTGCAAGCACCTCGGATATTGCGGAGACGACCGACAGCCGCGCAAGCGTCGCTGCGCGGGATGCTCGCATAGCCAGGACTCGGCTTGCCATCCTTGACCTTCAGAACGCCCTTGAGGACGCTCAGGACTTCGACAAGATTGTTCAGGACGCGGAGGGCGCCGTAATCATTGCCACGGCTCTGCTCTCAAACGCGGAGAGGGACCTGGAAGCTACTGAACTGGAAGTCGCGGAAGCGATCAGGGTGGCGGAAGAGGCTCTTGAAGACGCCGAATTCGATTGGCAGATGGTACACAATCACTACATGGGGATAGAGCTTGACTCTGAAGAGTTGCTGATGACGCCCGAAGCCCTGTTCGATGCGTGGGATGTTGACCTCGCTATACTCTTCAATCGCAGGCACGCGCCAATAAAGAACAACAATTTTGTGGATAACCCGGATACGCGCTGGAGTGAACTCAAAGTCTTTGGAATGCTGTATCTGCATCCATTCCCCAGCACTTACTTAGTGAGTTGCGACGGCATCACTACTATTCCGAGGGGAATGCGCTGCATCGAGAAGGACTACGAAGACGCGTGGAACGCTTTCTCAGCTGCCAGAGAGAATTACCTGACAACTGAAATTGATAGCCGCACGGCAGTTGAAGCAGCGCGGAACAAGGTTGTCAGTGCGCGCAACCACCTTGACGATGCGGAGCGCTCGCTGGAAATCGCACAATCCGACCGCCCAGAGACAAGCGCCGCAAGCATTCAGTCCGATCTGGATGCTGCCAATGCCACTTTGGCTGCCCTACTCGACTTCCCTGACGATGCGGAAGTAGCGCAGGCTATGGCGAATCTGGAAGTTGCCAAGGCTGCGGTCGCCGACTTGCAGCCGAACGCGCAGGAAATTGCCCTCGCCAGGCAGCAGATGGAGGATGCCGAGCTTCAGGTTGACAAGCTGGAAGCCGGAAGGGACCCGCTGGACGAAGAGCGCAGGGAAGCGCGTATTGCTTCGGCGGAGTCAAGAATCACTGCGGCCGAAACAGCGTTGGAGGCGGCGCATATCGGCGTGGCAGATACGGAACTGCGCGCTCCGTTCAACGGCGTGGTCGTCGCACTGAATGTTGACGCAGGCGAGGAGGTCGGTCCAAGGCAATTCGTGATGAGTCTGGCAGACACCTCGGAATGGGAACTGGTCACAGTGGACCTCGACGAACTTAGTGTCGTCAATCTCTCAGAAGGCGACAACGTGAAGGTGAGTTTCGATGCGCTACCGGAACTCGAAATGAACGGGACGATTTCGCGAGTCAGTCGTTTTGGCGAAGAGATAAAAGGCTCGGTTACTTATGCCGCCGACATTCGGCTTAGCGGCACCGATCCGCGACTGCGCTGGGGCATGACGGCTTCGATTCGCAAGTAGGGTTCATCAGACACGCAGCGCAGCCCCGTCTCAGAGTATAAGGCTGTGTGAAATAGTTCGAGGGAAAATGCTGACCCGCCTCGTCAATGTCTGACGAGGCGGGCTTCATTTGTGAGATTGGGGATTGTTGAAGGGAGGGGGGCTTAGTCGGCTGCGTCTTGGTCGCTCGCCTTGCCGTGAGGGGACAGCGGCTGCCCGCCGGGGTAGAAGGTCTCAAGTACCTGCTGGACAATGCCTTCCGCATCTAGGCTAAGTTCATGGCGCTGAGCGTCGGCGGTTCCATGCTCAACGAAAGAATCGGGCATGCCGATGCGATGCACGGAAACGCCATCAAGGTTAGCCTCGGCGAGCACTTCGAGCACGGCAGAGCCGAAGCCGCCTGCCAGGACGTTCTCCTCGACCGTAACGATGTGGCGAGTCTTCTGCGCCGTTTCGAGCAGCAATTCGACATCGAGAGGCTTCACGAAGAGCGGGTTAATGACGCCGCAGTCAATATCAAAGTCCGCAAGCTTTTCGGCTGCTTCAAGGGCTGCTCCTGCTGGCTTGCCCAAGGCGAATATGACGACATCCGTTCCATCTCTCAATACATAGCCCTTGCCGAGGGGAAGTTCCTTGAGTTCTTCGTCGAGGGGCGCGCCGGTGGCGGTCCCTCTTGCGATGCGTATCGCAAACGGGCCCTGGTGCCTGTAAGCAGTGTATATGAGGTGCTGAAGGTCGTTTTCGTTCGACGGTGCGGCGACTATGGCATTTGGCAGGCAGCGCAAGTATGAGATGTCGAAAGCGCCGTGATGGGTCTTGCCGTCCTCGCCGACGATGCCGGCGCGGTCCGCAATCAGGGTTACCGGCAGGTTCTGCAAGCAGACGTCATGCACAACCTGGTCGAACGCTCGCTGCAGAAAAGTGGAGTAAATGGACACGAAGGGATTTATCCCCGTCGATGCCATCCCAGCCGCCATGCTGACGGCGTGTTGCTCCGCTATGCCAACATCGAAAACCCTGTCAGGGAAGTCCACCCTTACTTCCGCAAGCCCCGTGCCCTCCAGCATTGCCGCGGATATTCCCACGACAGACTCGTCCTCTCGCATCAGCCGGCTTATCGTCTGGGCGAAGACCTTTGAATAGGTGGGCGCGCCGGTCGAAGCCCCCAGGGGAGAGCTTGGCTGGTGGAACTTTACGGGATCGTCCTCGGCAGGCTCGAATCCATGTCCCTTGTGCGTTACCACATGAACAACCGGCACGGCGTCCGTGGACTGCATTGCCTGTCTGAGCGTATCTTCAAGCTGCCTGAAGTCGTGTCCGTCCACTGGTCCCAGATACCGGAAGCCCATTTCATTCCAGAACATAGTGGGCAAGATGAAGCTTTCGACGCCGTCATTGAGGCTCTTCACGAGCTGGTAGATTATCTCGCCGGTCGGCACTCTCTTGGAAAGCTCGGTCATGCGGCGAATCATTGCCTGATACTGGGGATGGGTTATCAGCCGCTTGCGCCAGTTGGTGAGAAAGCCGATATTTTCGGAGATGGACATTCCGTTGTCATTGAGCACGACAATCATTCTTTCGGGATTGAGATGCACAATGTTGTTCAGCGCTTCAAAGCTGGAGCCTGAAGTCATAGCTCCGTCCCCGACGACCGCGATGGTCCAGGAGCCGGTCTTGCGAGCCGATGCAGCCTGCGCCACGCCGAGAGCGATGGAAAGGCCAGTGCCTGCGTGACCGGCGCAGAGCGTGTCGTGAGGGCTTTCGCTAGGCTCGCCGAAACCGGAAATGCCGCCCTGAAGCCTAATGTCCTGAAATTCGTCGCGCCTGCCGGTTACCAGCTTATGCGTATAAAGCTGGTTCGTGGTATCCCAGACAATGCTGTCCTTTGGGCTATCGAAGATGCGATGCAGAGCCAAAGTCAGCTCGACCACGCCAAGGTTGGACGCCAGGTGCCCGCCGCGCTCGGTAATGACCGAGATTATTGTGTCGCGTACCTCCTGAGCTACCTGCGCCAGCTCGTCATGGGTCAACTGGTCCAAGTCGCTGGGCTTGTCGATCCTGTCCAAGAGTCGAGTAGCCATCGATGCAGTCTCCTAGAAACGCTCATGTTCAGTGCTTCAGTCGGCGGGTTGACGAGTTAAATTGTTGTTAACACTTTAGGTTACGCGTATAAACCTGTCAACAAGTTACGCTTTGGCGATAGTGTTTCCATTTGGGTGGCTGAATAGCAATTTCACTCCCATCCCCCGCTTCCGCGAGGGCAGGCTCTACTGCAATTTCTTCTATAACTGAGGACGGAGACGCCTGGCGTAAAGATCGGACTCAGCGCCGTCCTTTAGTCTTTGAAGCTTGAAATGCTGACGGGCAGGTCGGCTCCGATTCGAACTGTCCGATGAGTTCAAAGTGCTCACTCTTCTCTCGCGGCATTCTTGCCAGCGATAGGACTTCCGGCAGAATGATGCCGCCGGAGAATACCAGCTTCATGGCGTCCTCAACGGCGAGATCAGTCTCTATCAGGTCATCTTCCATAACTAAAGCCATGTTCCCTGAAGTCGGATTGGGGATGGTGGGTATGTACACGATGGCTATCGAGTCAGGCGATTTTGAAGAATAAGCCCGGCCCGTCACGAAGCCCATCGCCACCATTCCCTCTCTGGGCCACTCTAAGAAAACGACGCGACTGAAGGTGTACTGGGATGTAAAGGATGTCATGACCTGCTGAGTCGCTCCGAAGATGTTCCTGATGACCGGGATCCAGCCGATGAGATTGTTCTTCCACCCCGACATTCTGCGTCCGAATCGCGTCGAAACGAGCAGCCCAATAAAGTAGAAAAGTACGATGGCGACAACCAGCCCTATGCCGGGAAAGTCCCATGGTTTCTCGTCAACAAAAGGGAGAGGTCTGATCAAACCGTCCGTCTTATCAACCAGGAATAGGACGACGAGGAGGGTTACTATCGCAGGCACCAGGTCGAGAAGACCGGCGACGGTTTTGCCTTGGATATGCCCCTCGATCCGCTTGAGCAGATTGGGCTGGGGTTGTTCGCCTTCGCTAGGCACTGAGTTGACCGGCCTGTTGCTCATTTCCGTTACTCCGCTGGGAAGGTATCTTCAGGCATCCGTCAATCGAGTTCACTGCCGCCATTAGCGGACCGGCGAGTGCGACTCGCTGTGAAATTCGACAGTCCGTTTAACGCCTTTCCAATGGTTCTTTCCCGGCTACGGCTTGCTTGCAAGGCACTCTCCGAACGCCAGGCCTCCGACAGCGCCGGCCTCCTCGCTCCATTCGTCTAGCGCGACGCGAACCTGGTCGAAAATCTGCTGGGTAGCCAAGCCGTACTGGATTGCCGCCGCGACCACCTCCGGCATGAAAAACCAGCTGCCGATGAAGTTGTGCAGGAAAGCTATGTCTTCAGCCGAGCCGAAGGAATCGAAGGAAAGTGTGGCCTGGATGTCGGTGAACCCCGCTTCGAGGAAGGCGTTCTTGAGTTCCTTGCCCATTTCCGGGTGTCCGCCGTTCGCGCCTAGCAGACTGAGGAAAACCTGCCACGCGGTATCGAACTCTTCCCGATTAGGCTCCAGGAAGCAAGATCCGCCAAACAGCTCGCGGCTGGCGATGATGCCGCCGGGCTTCAGAACGCGCTTCACCTCCGCCAACACCCCTTGCGTATCGGGGATGTGCATCAGTACGGTATGGCAGTGGGCAACATCGAAATAGTCGTCCTCGAAGGGAAGTTCCAGCGCGTTGCCGACTTGGAAGGTGGCATTCGTATGCCCTCCTGCATCGGCGGCGGACCGCGCCATCTCGATTTGGGACGCTTCCATGTCGATGCCGTGCATCTCGCCTGGCTCCACTGCCTTGGCTAATCCCACAGAAAGCGTGCCTGGTCCGCAGCCGAAATCGAGAACGCGCAGCCCTGGCTTCAGGCGTGGCAGCAGATGACTGGCGTGGGTTTCGACACTACGACGGCTGAGCAACAGTTGGAACTCGTCGCTGTAGCCCATTGTGTATTCTGCGGACTGTCTCGTCTCCTCGGTCATTCGTACACCTCTGTGATTCTCCACTCCTCGCTTTCGTGCCTGATCGCGACTGTTTGGACAATGAACTCGAAGAGTGTCCGTGAGTTAAAGAGCGATTTACCCCAGTATTTTACTGGCGCGTGTCGATTAACTTGAAGCAAATTTGCGTCTATGATTTAGCCTCTTTATGTCTGACAGCAGTGCATAAACGTCTAGCCTGACATGTCGCGGTTGTGCAGTCCGGATAGCGGAAATTGTTTTACATACAGCAGTAATCATTGCGATAGGACACATTAGGTGATATAAATGCGTCAAGTGGAAAAGGCATTGGATTTGAGGCAAACGCCAGTTCGCTTCAGAGAGGGGGCGTCATGTCGATCACGCGCATTAAAGGAGCAATGTTTCTACTATTGGCGGTGGTTTTCAGCTTTGGGCTTGCCGCTTGCGACGCCATCGGGGAGATCGGGGGCAGTGATGAGCCTTACAAGATAGGCGTGATGGAGTCGGTTACGGGCCCAGGGGAGACTTACGGTAATGTTGCCGTGCAAGCTAAACAGATGGCGGTGGATGAGATAAATGCGGCAGGCGGCGTAAACGGGCGCATGATCGAGCTTATCGTCGAGGACGAAAAGTGCAATGCCCAGGACGCTATTACCGCATACAGAAAGCTGACCGATGTTGACGGCGTGAAGATTATCCTTGGCACCTCTTGCAGCGGGGCGATGCTTGGCGCCGCGCCGCTCGCCGAAGAGGAGGGCGTGGTGATGTTCTCCGGTCTAGCCACTAATCCGGACATCGCTAACGCGGGCGACTATATCTTCCGCACCTCGATGAGCGACGCGCAGGTCGGGATAGACACGGGCAATGTGCTCTGGGCGGACGGTGTGCGAACGCTTGCGACTATCACGGAGGCGACCGACTACGCGGAGGGCGTGAGAAGGACATCGGTGGCACAGTTCGAGAATCGGGGCGGACAGATTGTCGCAGAGGAGCGGTACGCTTCTGATGTAACGGACTTCAGGTCTCAGCTGACCAAGCTGCTGAACGCGAATCCTGACGGGCTGCATGTGGCGGCGCAGTCGGAGTTCACAGGCGGCACAATCGTGAAGCAGGCGCGCGAACTTGGGTACGAGGGGCCAATCTATTCGGACATCGTTCCTATCGGCACTACGGCTCTTGAGATAGCCGGGGATGCCGCGACCGGAATGAAGGCGATTACGGCGGACCTCGATCCGGCGAACTCTAAGGCGCAGGAAGTTATCGCGAACTTCAGGGAGCGATATGACTATGTAACGCTCCAGTGGTATCTTGGCTCCGCCTACGACGATGTGTATATCACCGCCGAGTGCCTGAAGCAGACTGAAGACGACCAGGATGCCGACGGGTTCAGAGACTGCCTATACGATGTAACCTGGAGCGGAGCTATCGGCAACAATTACAGCTTCGACGAGAATGGCGAGGTCGTTGGTCTCGCTAATGTCGTAGTCGAAATCCTGCCTACTGCCGAGAGAACCGAGGACAATCAGGGCTACAAGGTGCTTGGACCCGCGCCGTCCCAGTAACTCGTATAACCGACTTCGTGGTTCGACAGGCTCACCAAACGGATGAAAGAGAAGGCCTTTCGCCCTGAGCCTGTCGAAGGGCAATTTCGCGCGAGCATATTTGCCCACCGGAATTGGAGACACCCTTGCTAAGATTGCGCGAAGATCCTGGCTCAACTCTGGCGGTCGCGCTTGCCGTTGCCGCTGCTCTGTACATCGTGTGGAAGATCACGCAGTCGCCCGAGCAGGCGCTTCAGTTCACCTTCAACGGTCTGGCTGTGGGCGCGGTGTACGCGCTGATTGCCATTGGCTTCACACTGGTTTACAGCACGGTCTGGTTCTTCGACCTGTACTATGGCGCGGCTGCGGCGCTGGGCGCTTATGGTGTGTTTTACCTGCGCTCGTTCGACACGCTTGGCGGTCGGTATGAAGTGAACGAGCCGGTAGTGAATATCGTGTTCGCCGCGGTTACGGCAGGCGTTGCGGCATGGGCGTTTCACGAGGCGTTGCATTCACGATTTCGGAGACAAGGCACGAGCCGCAACACTATCCGAATTGCGGACGGCGCCGTTGCAGTTGCCGCCGGAGTCTATATGTGGTTCGTTCTCACATTTCCGGCGCAGATGAATGTCATCCTGAGTCCCGCGATAGGCGTGTTCGTGGCTGTCAGCGTGTACTGGCTGATTCGTCTTGGCTATCGGAAGGCGTTCTCCGATGCCGGCGCAACGCCGGTTCTGGTTGTCGGAGTGGTAACCGGATGCGGGCTGGGCGCTTACTGCGCGTTTCTCATATTCGGCTCTCCTGGGTCGGGCCTCTACTTGAGCTGGGGCGTATCGTGCTTACTGGCGGGCGTCGTGGGGCTTGCGCTGTACAGAGGGCTGTATATGCGTATGCGCGAGCGGGCGAGGTCGCCGCTGGTTATGTTGGTTGCTACGCTGGGCATATTGCTGGCGATGACCGCGCTGACGATTATCGTCTTCCAGAGTGCGCCGCGCCCTCTGCCGGATACCTTCGGCAGTCAGCCTTGGAACATCGCGGGAGCGAACCTCAAGGGGTTCAACGTATTCGCTATCGGCGTCGCGCTGGCGGGGTTCTTCGCGCTGCTTCTTGTCCTGAAGAAGACATCGTTCGGCAAGGCGGTCCGGGCGATTGGGGACGACGAGGAAGTGTCCAAGGTGGTAGGGATAAACACGACCGTTGTCATAGCGATAGTGTTCTTCGTGGGCGCGGTGTACGCCGCGATGGGTGGCATATTGAGCGGCCACGACACCGCCATACAGCCAAGAATGGGGCTGCTGTTGCTGCTAAAGGGTTGGATAGCCTCTGTGGTAGGCGGCATCGGCAACCTCTACGGCGCTATACTTGGCGGCTTTGTGCTGGGTCTGATAGAGCAGTTCGGAATCTGGGACCTGGCAGGCGAGTGGAAGGACGCGATTTCCTTTGTGCTTCTGATTCTTTTCCTGTCGTTCTGGCCGAGAGGCATTCTGCCAAGAAGGTAATTTATGCGGATAGACTTTCAGCCCCTGATGGAAAACCTCAAGTTGCTGCGTCACCCTCGACAGTTCTGGAAAGCGTCGAAGGGCAACATACAGTTTTGGGCAAACCTGTTCGTCATTGGCTGGGCGGTAGTGTTTATGCTGTGGCAGGGAGCAGGTTTCGCGATAACGGTGGGCACCGTGTTCGCAATCTGGGCGATGCTCGCCGTCAGCCTGAATCTGGTCGTCGGTTACGCCGGGCTGCTGTCGGTAGGGCATATTGGGTTCTTCGGTATCGGAGCCTACTCGATGGCTATCCTCAGCTCGAACCCGGCGTATGAGCAGCTGCGAACGGAAGCCCTGACGACATTCGCGTGGCCGTTCTTCGCCGCGCTGCCCGTCAGCGTGCTCCTTGCCGGATTGGTTGCCCTCGCGGTGGGGGTCGTGTTCAATCGCTTCAGGGACGACATCTATGTGCTTGTATCGTTCGGCTTCGCGATAATCGCGTTCAACGTATTTCTGAATGCGCGTGGGCTGACGAGGGGAGCGTTCGGCATACATGAGATTGCCAGGCCGCAGCTGGGGGGCTGGACGCTGAGCGGTGAACTGGAGTTCATGATATTCGTGCTGGCAGTCCTGGCAATTGTTATGCTGATAGCGTGGGTTATCGTAACCTCATCGTTCGGTCGGGTGCTGACTGCCATCCGAGAGGACGAAGAGGCGATAGAAGTCTTCGGCTACCAGACGACACACTACAAGCTGGCAGTCTGGGTAATATCCGCCATGATTGCGGGGCTTGCGGGCGGACTGTTCGCAAGCTGGACGAGTTTCATCGATCCATTTTCGTTCATCCTACTTGAGTCGATTCTGCTGGTTTCCATCGTTATACTTGGCGGCCTTGCCACAATATGGGGGTCGCTGCTGGGAGCGATGGCGTTCGTGCTGCTGGAAGAAGGAATGCGCTTTCTGCCGTTCCTGCCAACCGAGTTTATCGGGCAGGCGCGTCAGGCTGTGCTAGGTATTCTGCTGGTGCTGCTGATGCTGTTCAGACCGCAAGGGCTGGTCGGGAAGTACAGGCTATGATTATTAGCAACGATGGGCGAAACAATGAACTTGCCGGCGAATTCGCGCTTGAGACGGACGGAATCTCGAAGCATTTCGGCGCTGTCAAGGCTGTCGATGGATTGTCCATTGCCATTCCGCGCAAGGGCATGACGAGCATTGTCGGTCCGAACGGCTCCGGCAAGTCAACGCTGATAAATCTTCTGAGCGGCACGCTGCCACTGGACGGCGGCATGGTAATCGTTGACGGCGTCAGTCTCAGGGTCGTCAAGGCTCACGAAACGCCCGGACACGGCATGACGCGCACCTTTCAAGAAGTGAGGCTTTTCGACCAGATTAGCGTCTGGGACAACATAATGGTCGTACTGACCAATCGCCGTGTATTTCCCTCGCTGATGGAGCGGTCGAGGCGGGAACACAGAGAGAAAGTGCAGAACATTCTTGAGCAGGTCGGCATGTGGGAGAAGCGAGACTCTCTGGCTATGGAACTTTCTTACGGGCAGCGCAAATTGCTGGAAATCGGACGCGCCCTGGCGCTGGATGTGAACATCTACCTGTTCGACGAGCCGTTCGCCGGGCTGTTCCCGCAGATGCTGGAACGAATCAAGGGCATAATGAAGCAGATTCGAGACGAGGGCCGCACCGTAATCTTCGTTTCGCATAACATGGAAATTGTGCGTGAACTCTCCGATCACCTGATAGTTCTGGACAGCGGCAGGCTGCTCACAGAAGGCGATGTGGAAGTCGTTCTGTCGAGTGAAGAGGTTATAGAGGCGTATCTGGGAACTTGAAGCATGAACGGCTATCTTCTGAATCTGGTTGACATTTCCGTGCATTACGAAGCCGTGATCGCGCTGGATGAAGCGTCCCTTGGCGTGCGAAAAGGCGAAGTCGTCGCGGTGATGGGACCCAACGGCGCCGGCAAGTCCACCGTGCTCAAGGCAATCATGGGGCTTGCTCCCGTCGTGGGCGGCGAGGTCTATTGGCGGCAGAAGCGACTTGAAGCCGCTACGCACGAGATAGTGAAAGAGGGAATCTCCTTCGTCCCGCAGGGTAGGCGAGTGTTCACGCATCTCACCGTCGAGGAGAACCTTGAAATGGGATGCCTCTACCTCGAGGACAGCGCGGAGAAGGCTCGCAGGCTGGAATCCGTCATGGAGCTATTCCCCATTCTGCATCAGAAGCAGGACGACCTAGCCAGTCAGATGTCCGGAGGACAGCAGCAGATGCTTGCGCTTGGCAGGGGACTGATGGCTGCGCCCGAAGTGCTGCTGCTCGATGAACCTACGCTGGGGCTTGCTCCCATAGTGGTCAAGGAAGTGTTCCAGAAGGTTGCCGAGATAAGCGACATACTCAGCACCACTATCCTTGTGGTGGAGCATAATATCAAGGGTGTGCTGGAAATCGTTGACAGGGCTTATGTGCTTGACAAGGGGAGGGTCGTGCATGACGGCACTCCGCAATCGGTAAGGGAATCCGACATACTGACGCAAGTATTTCTGGGCAGTTGACGCAAGGGATGTGCGATTATCCGAGGCGGCAGAGCGCGAGGCAGGTTATGTCGTCGGACTGAATCGCGTCTCCGGCAAAGGCGTTCACCACGTCGAACATTATCTCAACGGCATGCTGCGCGTCTCTTGGCGGAGTCTCGGCGAATGCCTGTCGCATGCGCTCCATACCGAACTGCTCGCCCGCTTCGTTCATCGCTTCCGTAATGCCGTCCGTATAGCAGAACAAGGTATCGCCTGGAGATACGGCGATGCTGTTCTGGTCATACCCCAACTCCGGCATAATCCCCAGCACAATGCCGCCCGTCAGGGGAAGCAACTCCGAGCTTCCGTCGGGACGCACCAGAAGCGGCGCGTCGTGTCCGCCGCTCGCGTATGTGAATACTCCCGTCTCCGGATCGTACACGGCGTAAAGGACGGTTACGAAAAGCTGCGCCTCGTTATCCTCCGCGAGCATAGAGTTGACCATTCCGAGCGCATCGCCCGGCTCACGCACGCTGATTGCCGACCCTTTCATCATCGTGCGGCTGGACATCATAAACAGCGCGGCAGGCACGCCTTTGCCCGAAACATCCGCGACGGCAAGCCCGACGCACTCGTCCTCCAGGCGCACGACATCAAAGAAGTCGCCGCCGATGTCCCTCGCAGGCTCCATGCTCCCATATACCTGGTATCCGGAGTGTATGGGGAAATTCGTGGGAAGTATAGATTGCTGAATCTGGTTGGCGACGCCCAACTCGCTCTGCAACGCGGTCAGCTTGTCGCGGGATGAAACCGCCTCGCGCCATTCATGCAGGTTCTTAATCGCGCGCTCGATGGTAACGCGCAGGTCGTTGAAGTCAATCGGCTTCGTAACAAAGTCGAAAGCGCCCCTGTTCATTGCCGTTCGGATGTTGTGCATGTCGCCGTATGCGGAGACGACTATGGAGTGAGTATTGGGATTGATGTCCGGAATCCGTTCCAACAGAGCGAGACCGTCCATCCTTGGCATGTTGATGTCAGTGACAATCATATCAATGTCGCTGATCTCGCTGAGCACATCGATCGCCTCAATCCCGTCGCCCGCGAAAAAAAACTCGTAGAGGCCCCTACGAATATCTCGCCTCATGCGCTGGAGTACTAACGGCTTCAAGTCAGGCTCGTCGTCAACGACCAGTATTTTATTCGCCTTCTGATTCATAAGCGCTCCAGTTATGTTTGCTCGTACTCGGCGTGATGCTTTTCAGAGCGCCCATAGCCGCAGTGATTGCCTGCGAAACTATAGGCTAGTTTAGGACACCCCCACAATGCTACCCAAGTTCAATGCGGTTCGCAACATTCTTGGCAGTGGAGACGCCCAAAGAGCGTTGCGCGAGCGGGCGCAAAGCCGGCAACGCATTGAAATTGGGTCCCCTGCTACTCAAATCCGCACTCATTCGCCGAATCGCAACTCACACCTTGTTCTCTACCCGCGCCATGCTACAATTCCCTTGATGTAGAATCCCGCAAATCGGGCTTCCATCAGATTCAGCCGTAGGCTACTAATCAAGCAAACTCATCGGGACGCTCGCTTTTCATGCGGTGTCCTATTGAATGCCGATTCAGGAGGACGAACTTGGCAAATCTGAGATTCGGCGCCTTTTTGGCGCCACACCACCCAATTGGAGAAAATCCCACCCTTCAGTTTCAGAGCAACCTTGAGCTGGTGCAACTCCTCGACCATCTTGGATATGAAGAGTTTTGGTGCGGGGAGCATCATTCGACAGGCTGGGAGATAATCGCATCGCCGGAGCTGTTTCTCGCCGCTGCCGCGGAGCGTACACAGCGCATCAAGCTGGGAACGGGCGTCGTGTCGTTGCCCTACCATCACCCTTTCATGGTGGCGCAGCGCATGGTGCAGCTGGACCACCAGTCGCGCGGGCGTGTGATATTCGGCTCGGGACCAGGCGCGCTGCCGTCGGACGCCCACACGCTTGGCATCGATCCTATGGTGCTGCGCGACAGGCAGGATGAGGCGATGGCAATTATCCGTCGCCTGTTCACGGAGAACGAGCGCTTCAGCTACGATTCGGAGTGGTTCAAGCTGCGGGATGCGAAACTGCAACTCAAGCCGCTGCAGGAAGATATGGAGTTCGCGGTGGCATCTATCGTAAGCCCTTCGGGCATGACGCTTGCGGGGAAGCACCGCGCCGGAGTGCTCTCGATAGGCTCGCTGACCCAGGACGGAATCAGGGCGCTGCCGTTGCAGTGGAGTTTCGCCGAGGAATCAGCCGCAAAGCATGGCAACACTGTTGACCGCAAGGACTGGCGCATCGTGCTGAACTGGCACATCGCGGAGACGCGCAAAGAGGCGCGGGAACAGGCAAAGCACGGCCTAATGAGGCATAACAATGAATACTCGATTGGCACGCTTGCGGGCGGCGTGGGAACAATCTATAAGACCCCTGACGAAGCAGTGGACGGCGTGGCATTCTCCGAACTGAGCACTGCTGTCATTGGAACGCCTGACGACCTCGTTGCAAGAATCCGCGAGATGATGGAAATTACCGGCGGGTTCGGCTGCGTCATAGGATTCGTGCATGACTGGGCGAACCGTGAGAATACGCGCCGAAGCTGGGATATGGTGGCGCGCTATGTCGTGCCGCAGGTCAACGGATTGCTGGACGACTACTTCGAGTCACATAGATTCGTTACCGATAACCGCGAATACTGGAACCGCGCGCAGCAGGCGATACGCTCGAAGATAAGCGAGAACGAGCGTGCAGAGGAAGCGCTTGCGGTCGATGAGGCGGCAGGTAGAGAGGAACGACTGACAGCACGTTAGGGTCGTCTAAGTGTAGTGAGGGAATCAGTAGAGCGCGGCAAGTCAGGAGGACCAGATGACCAATCGAAGCGCAGACTACATCATCCACGGCGGACTTGCGGTTCGCGGCACAGGCGTGACGCGCGAGGACATCGTGGTGAAGGACGGCAAGATATGCGCCGACGCCGAGGAGTACAGGCTTGAAGACGCCCGCCGCATAATCGACGCGTCAGGTCTATATGTCATGCCCGGTATCGTTGACGCGCACAACCACCCCGTTTATGCGGACCGCATCGAGACATTCTCGCTGAGCGCGGCGTTCGGCGGCATCACGACAGTCGTGCCGTTCATTGCGAACAGGCGGCGCGAGGGTGTTGAGGGTACCGTTTCCGACATCATCCGGGAGTTCATGGACGAAGCTGCTGAAACCTCATATCTGGATTACGCCATACACGCCATCCTGCTTGGCGATGACGATGTAGAGGATCAGGTCCCAGAGATGATGGGCATGGGTGTCATATCCTTCAAGATGTACATGACCTACCCGCGCCGAGGAATGATGATGCCGGACGACCGAATGCTGAAGGCTATGGAGCTCGCCGCTGCGGATGGCGGAATCGCCATGGTGCATGCGGAGAACGGCTACTGCATAGACTACCTTGTGGACAAAATGACAGAGGAAGGGCACACGGGCAGGGAGCACTACGCGCCGTCTCAGCCGCGCAGTCTGGAGATAGAGGCGGCGAACCGCGCGGCGACATACGCGGAGGTTACAGGATGCCCGCTGTACATCGTTCACCTGTCCGCGAGGGAGATGCTTGGCGTGCTGGAACGGTTCAGGGGTGGGGATGTTCAGCTCTTCGCGGAGACCTGCCCGCAGTACCTCGACCTGACCAATCAGAAGATGCTGGATTTCGGCGCGCTCGCGAAGATTGGACCGCCGCTGCGGGAGCGCGAGGACAACGAAGCGATGTGGCGCGGGCTTTCCTCCCACCTGATTGACACGATAGCCAGCGACTTCTGCGGGCATAAGAAGTCGCAGAAGTCTTCGTATGACGCAGAAAGCAATCCCGATGACGAAGCCTCGATATTCGACGCCACATTCGGAGGCAACTGGGCGGAGCAGATGCTGTGCGTCGCCTACCATGAGGGCGTCAACAGAGGGCGCATCACCCTGCCTCGCCTCGTGCAGGTCATGTGCGAAAATCCCGCCAAGATATTCGGCCTGTACCCGAAGAAAGGCTCGCTGGACGCTGGCACGGACGCGGACATCGTGCTCTTCGATCCCGCGATCGAGCATACGCTGTCGGCGGAGGCGCAGCACTGCCTCGCAGACTTCACGATGTTCGAGGGCAAGAACGTCATAGGGCAGCCTATACTGACGATGCAGCGGGGCGAGATACTGGTCGAAAACGGCGTAATGCACAGGCCGAAAGGACGCGCCGAATACCTGCCCGGCAATCGCGACCTCGCTGCCTATGCGCCGAACGGCCATAAGGTGATGTAGCTATTCGCTCCGCTGTCAGCAAATGCGCGGACGGATAGAGTTGCCCGTCGTTATCTTGTGAAAGCAGGCGCAATATGATAACTTCTATCGGACATTCACTCCTATGAGGTATTGAATATGTTCGACCATGATGTGCTGATAATCGGTGCCGGGCTTGCGGGCATGCGCGCCGCTCTTTCGGCTGTGCAGGCGGGAGCCGATGTCGCCGTCGTGACTAAGGTGCATCCGGTTCGCAGCCACTCCAATGCGGCGCAGGGCGGCATCAATGCCGCGCTTACCGACAGGGGCGACGACTGGCGCGAGCATGCTTTCGATACCATCAAGGGCAGCGACTACCTCGGCGACCAGGACGCCATCTCCGTGATGTGCCGCGAGGCGGGCGACGAAGTTATCTCGATGGAGCACATGGGCGTCATCTTCAACCGCGACGACGAGGGACGGCTAGGCACGCGCGCGTTCGGCGGACAGCGACAGGCGCGCACCTTCTTCGTCTCCGACTTCACCGGACAGGCGCTGCTGCATGTGCTCTACGAACAAGTGATGAAGGCGGGCGTCCGCATATACGAAGAATGGTTCCTGCTCTCTCTTATCGTCGAGGATGGCGAGTGCGCGGGCGCGGTCATCATGGAGATTCGCAGTGGCGAAATCCATGTGGTGCGCTCGAAAACGGTCATCATCGCATCGGGTGGACTTGGGCGCGTGTTCGAGCCGAGCACCAACGCGCTGATATGTACGGGCGACGGCATGTCCGCGGCGTACAAGGTTGGCGCATCTCTTATGGATATGGAGATGGTGCAGTATCATCCCACTACGCTGAAGGGCAGCGGTGTACTTATCACCGAGGGCGCTCGCGGCGAGGGCGCGTACCTGCTGAATGCCCAGGGCGAGCGCTTCATGGAGCGCTACGCTCCCAACATGATGGAACTCGCCTCCCGCGATGTGGTCTCCCGCGCGGAGCAGACCGAAATCAACGAGGGCAGGGGCATTGACGGCTGCGTTCTACTGGATGTGCGACATCTTGGCGAAGCGGTTATCAATGAGCGCTTGAGCCAGATTCGCGAGATCGGGCGTGACTTCGCCAATGTTGACCTACTGCACGAGCCAATACCCATTCGTCCTGGCATGCACTACCAGATGGGCGGCATCAAGACCGATGTGGACGGCCAGACCGATATTGGCGGCCTGTACGCGGCGGGCGAGGCTGCCTGCGTCAGCGTGCATGGCGGCAACAGGCTTGGGGCGAATTCGCTGCTCGACACGCTTGTATTCGGCAGGCGCTCCGGCGAACATGCCGCGGAATTGGCAAAGTCCAAGCCGCACAGTTCTGCCGTCTCGGATGCCAGCGCGGAAGATGATCGCGTCAACATCCAGCGCCTGCTCGATAATGACAGCGAGGGTGAGATGTTTGGCAAAATCCGCCGGGAGATGGGCGATACGATGAACCAGCACCTCGCCGTTTATCGTGAGCACAACGGCATGGAGACCGCGCTCGGAGAGTTGCGCGGACTGCGCGAACGCTTTAACGGCGTTGCAGTGCCGGACAAGTCCAAGACATTCAACACGAACCTGCTGTTCACGCTCGAACTGGGCTTTATGCTCGACTGCGCCGAGGCGATTGCGCTTTCCGCGATTGAGCGCAAGGAGAGCAGGGGAGCGCACACTCGAACCGACGCGCCGGACAGGGACGATGAGAACTGGCTGCGCCACATAATGGTGAAGCACACTGAGGACGGGCCTCAGATAGACTACATGCCGGTCGTCATAACGGATTGGGAGCCGCAAGTACGCAGCTATTAGCGACATACGCTCAGAAGGCGATTCGATATGGCAACTGGTACAGAACGAGAAGAAAAGCAGTCACATGAAGCTGGCGGGCATGACATCATAACGCACGCTGATTTGCTAGATCGAATGGATGCTATGGCGCGCGAACTACGAACCGAAATGCGCTGGCTGTTCAGCATAGGCGTCGCGCTTATCCCACTTTTCATCGTCATCGCAACCTTTGTGCGATAGATAGGGACGCTCCAATCGCAATAGACTCACTGCATAATTAACAGGACCTAGCACATGGAAGTAACCTTCAGCGTCAAAAGATTCAATCCCGAAGAGGGCAGTCAAAGCATGCGATTCCAGACATACAAGCTGGAAATGGACGATTCTGCCACTGTGCTCGACGGGCTGATTCGCATCCGTGAAGAAATGGACGGCAGCCTGACGCTCAGGTGCTCCTGCCGAAGCGCCATCTGTGGATCGTGCGGAATGCGGATCAACGGGCAGGCGGGGCTTGCCTGTAATACCAAGGTCATCGACGTGATGAGCGACGATGAGCCTATTGTCGTTGAGCCGATGGGCAACATGCCGATCGTCAAGGACCTCGTAACGGACATGGCAATCCACTGGGACAAGGTTCGCGCGATCCAGCCTTGGATGCAGCACAGCGGACCCGAGCCGGAAGCGGAGCATATCGCGCCGAACGAGGATATGGTGCATCTGGCAGGAGTGATGAGTTGCATCATGTGCGGCGCGTGCGTGTCGGACTGCACTTCGCTTGAAGTCGATAAGAACTTCGTGGGACCTGCCGCGCTCGCGAAGGCGTACCGCTTCGTTGCCGACCCGCGCGATGACGCGGACGCGGAGCGGTTGGGCAGCCTGAACGAGTACGGCGGCATCTGGGACTGCACCCGCTGCATGCAGTGCGTAGAAGTCTGCCCCAAGGGCGTCGCGCCTATGGAGCGCATAATGTCCCTGAGAGACAGTGCGATTGAAGCAGGCTACACGAACACATACGGCGCGCGCCACGCGGAGGCGTTCGCCAATTCCGTTGAGCACAGCGGCTGGCTTGATGAAACTAGCCTGGTTGTGAACACATTCGGCAAGACGAACTTCAAGGAATTGATTAAGCTCATCCCCGTTGCGGCACGCTCTTTCAAGGCTGGGAAAGTTCCGCCAATGATTCACAAGAAGCGTCCCGGCGTCGAGAACGTGCAGCGTATCTTTGAAAAAGTTGAAGACCGTGAAAAGGCTGAAAGTAGGAAATGAAGTACGCATTCTACCCCGGTTGCGTAGCGCAGGGCGCTGCTCCCGAACTTTACACCTCGACAATTGAAGTGTGCCGCATGCTCGGCATCGAACTGGACGCAGGCCCAATGCAAAGCGCGTCCTGCACCGGCGCAGGCGTTCTTCAGGAGAAGAACCAGCGTCTCGGGGACACGCTGAATGCTCGCAATTTCGCGCTCGCTGAACGCTCAGGGCTGCCGCTGCTCACGATTTGCAGCACCTGCCAGGGTGTAATGTCGCAAGCCAACCAGCGCCTCACATCGGACGCCGATTACCTCTCCTCCGTAAATGAGGATCTCGCCGAGGAAGGGCTGGAGTACAAGGGAACTGCCGACCCGAAGCATCTGCTCTGGATTATTGTCGAGGATATCGGAATCGAAAAGCTCAGGTCTATGGTGGTGCGTCCGTTGACGGGCTTCAAGGCTGCGCCCTTCTACGGCTGCTACCTCGTGCGCCCCAGTTCCGCGCTGGGATTCTCTGAAAACCCTGAGCGCTCGGATGCGCTAGAGCAGGTGATAGAGGCGGTTGGCGCGACCGTTGTGGACTTCCCCGGCAAGACGCTTTGCTGCGGCTTCCCCATCCTCACCATCAACCAGACGAACTCAATGAAGATGGTCTCCAATCACACGCTTGACGCGAAGGACAGGGGAGCGGATGCAATGGTTACGCCGTGCCCGCTGTGCCATCTGAACCTCGACGGCTACCAGCCGGAAGCGGCGAAGCAGGCGCAGCAGCCCATAGACCTGCCCATCCTGCACTTGCCCCAGATGATAGGCCTCGCGCTCGGCATAGATCCCGCCGCGATGCGCCTAAACAAGCACATCATCTCCACTCGCAGGATGCTCTCAACGATTGGGGTGTCGCCTTAGTCGGCGCATACTTCGTCAATCAGCCACTCCGCCCACGCCTTGAGCTGGTCGTAGATATCCTCGCCGCAGCGTGGGCACTCGAGGTCCCCGAAGCGGACCCTCACGCCGCACTCCGGGCAAGCAAGTGGGTCAGCCAGCGCGTTCATCACCACCTGTATCTGCTCTTCATTCGCCATCCTTCTCACACCTTATCCTATCAATCCTGTATATCCTGTTAGTCCCCGTCTATTGCAGAGGCAGGGGCGGTTGCAGCCACTTTCCGGTGCGGTTCACCTCGATGTCAGTTATCCACTTGACCCATTCGAAGCCTCGCTTGTCGTGAGCCACCAGTCTCGCCGGAAAGCCATGCCCGTGCGACAGGGTTTCGTCCCCGACCTGCGTTGCTATGATATAGCCGTTCGCTTCTGTCATTGAGAACTTGCGATAGTAGCCGGTAACGGATCGAATCGTTACGCTGGCGGAGTCTTCCTTTGGGCGCGCCTTTTGTAGCAGGTCGGACAATGCCGCGCCGCGCCAAATCTGCGTCGAATGCCAGCCTCCCGTGCAGTCGAGCGTAGCGGTCATCTCAGCGTCGGCTGCAATATCCTCGTATCGCAGCGTCATAGGGCTCTCCACAGCGCCTCTGATGTCCAGCCGCCATTCGTCTGCTTTGATCGGCTTAGGATTGTCGTTGAACCACGATGTCAGCGGAAAGGCGTTGCCTGAGAAGCTGCGCGCCTCATAAGAGCCGGTGAATCGGCGGGACGCGCCACTCAGCCCACCAACGCTTGCAGCGACTTCGCCCACCCGCCAGAGCGCCACGCCCACTATTGCCAGACCCGCAAAGCGCAGGAAAGTCCGCCTGTCCGCCCAGAAACGCAGCGGAACACCGCGTGTGTGATAGATGGCATGCCATATCAGAATGGGAATCAGGGCGCCGCCGATATATATGTGCCAGCTTACGCCGCTGAACAGCCAGAGCGATACAGGCCCGGCGAACGACCACACGAAACCCAGAGCCAGAGTAGCGGCAAGCGCGACCGCGAGGACAATTGATGCTGTTCGCGGCGTGGCATTGCGGGGCCAGCGCAAAGAGCGCGCCACATTCACGACTTTCCACGCGAGAACTACGATGATTCCCCAGCCGGATATCCTGTGTGTGAGTATGAAAACGGCTTCGTCGGGCGAGTTCGACACAAGCCCAAAGAAGCCGCTAACCAACTCAACGCCTATCAGCGCCAGAAGCAGCGTATTCGCCCAAGGATACCTCATGCCGTCATTATGCACAGAAAGAGGTAGGTGTGTCTATCGGAGAGCTAACGCGCCGTCATCCCTCTATCTTGTGCATCTATATCAGCTCTCGTTCGCCGCCATCACATCCACGAGTTCCTGCACAGCGTCCGCAGACTGCTTCAGCGCCGCAGTCTCGTCCGCGGTCAAGGTGAACTCGACGACCTCTACGACACCGCTTGCTCCCAGTTTGACAGGAACGCCCACGAACAGGTTGTTGATGCCGTATTCGCCTTCGAGCAGGGCAGTGCAGGGCAGAATCTCGTTCTTGTCGAGCAGTATCGCTTCGACCATCTGCACGATGGACGCGGACGGGGCGTAGTATGCGCTGCCGGTCTTCAGGTAGTTGACAATCTCCGCGCCGCCGTCGCGCGTGCGCTGCACGATTTCTTCAAGGCGGTCCGCTTCGATGAGGTTGGCGACGGGAATGCCGCCGACCGTTGTACTGCCCACTACGGGAACCATCGTGTCTCCATGACCTCCAAGTACATACGCCTCGATGGAGTTAACCGACACGCTCAGTTCTTCCGCAAGGAATGTCCGGAAGCGCGCGGTGTCGAGGATGCCGGCCATGCCCACTATGCGGTTTTTGGGGAAGCCGCTGACCTGGTGGGCGCGCTGCGCCATCGCGTCCAGGGGGTTCGTTACGGGAAGAAGGATGCAGTTCGGAGAGTGCTTGACCACATCGGCGACAACGCTGCTCACGATTCGCATGTTTGTGAGGAGCAGATCGTCGCGGCTCATTCCGGGCCTGCGCGCGATGCCGGATGTGATGACCACAATGTCCGAATCGGCAGTCTCTTCGTATCCGTTGGCGCCAACGATATTAGCATCGGAACCTAGCACCGGGCCGGACTCCAGAATATCGAGCGCCTTGCCTTGCGGAAGTCCCTCGACGATGTCCACTAGAACTACATCGGCGTATCCTTTGTCGAATATCCGCTGCGCGGCGGTCGCGCCCACGTTCCCTGCACCCACAACCGTTACTTTGCTTCGCATGGTTTGTTCAAACTCCTGTTGTAATCCATTAGTCTAGCAGCAGGACAAGCAACCCGCCCAATCCCAAGGCGACCGATATGCCTGTTCCGACGACCGTTCCAACCACCCACAATATGATTCTCGTCTCCGACCTTGCCACATCCTCTTTCGTAGCAAGGTGAGGCAGCACAGTTTCTATGATGGCTTCCAGCCTGCTAACTCGCTCTCCGTGCGATTCTGATTGCGCGCGCCTTTGCTCTTCCGTCGTCATAACCATACTCGCACCTCCTCAACACCATCATATACCCTATTCCTCATTTAAGCATTCAATAAAACTCCCCTCACAGAGCTTCAAAGATGGGCTGTGAAGGGAGTTTGTAATCAGAACCTATCCCTCCGCTTTGACGTACTCGTCCCAGCGCGCCTCAACATTCGGGTCTTCTACCGTCTGCATAATGTATTCGCCGAACTCTGCGCTCGTAACGCCGGTGTCTCGTCCGGTCATGACCATCTTGCGCTCGTACTGGCCGCAGATGTCCAGTGCCTTGTGCAGCTTGCCGCCGATTGCCTCGAATCCTATGTGCTCAAGCATCATCGCGCCTGCGCGCACCAGCGAGCTGGGATCGGCGAACTGCGCTCTGCCTGTCTCCACCATCCTCGGCGCGCTGCCGTGGATAGCTTCGAACATGCCGTAGCGCTTGCCAATGTTCGCGCTGCCCGCCGTGCCCACGCCGCCCTGAATCTGCGCTGCCTCGTCCGTTAGGATGTCGCCGTACAGATTGGGAAGCGCGAGAACCTGGAAGTCCTTCTGGCGCGCGGGATTGATGAGCGCGGCGGTCATGATGTCGATGTACCAGCCGTCCCACTCGATGCCGGGGTATCGCTCGCTTACCTCGCGCGCGATGTCGAGGAACTTGCCGTCCGTCGTCTTGACGATGTTCGCCTTCGTCACGATTGTGACGCGCTCTCTGCCAGTGCGCTGTGCGTGGGCGAACGCGGCGTCTATGATGCGCTCCGATCCCTGGCTGGTGATGACGCGGAAGTCGATGGCAAGGTCGTCAGAGACATTTAACCCCTGGCTGCCCACGGCGTACATATCCTCCGTGTTCTCGCGGAAGAACGTCCAGTCGATGCCCTGGCTGGGCACACGCACCGGGCGCACATTCGCGAACAGGTCGAGTTCCTTCCTCATCGACACATTGGCGCTCTCGATGTTCGGCCACCCGTCACCCTGTTCCGGAGTATGGGTAGGGCCCTTCAGGGTTACGTGGCACTGCTTGATTTCCGCGAGCACGTCGTCAGGAATGGACTGCAACTTTGCGGCGCGATTCTCGATTGTAAGCCCGTCGATCACCCTGAACTCGACCTTGCCGGACGCGACCTCGTCCCGCAGCAGGTACTCGAGGACTTTCTGCGTTTCGTCGCTGATGGTGGGGCCGATGCCGTCTCCGCCGAGCATGCCGATGACGATGGGGCTGACAGACGAATAATCAACCCAGTCGCCTTCCTCCTTCAGTCGTTCGACCCGCTCCAACTGCTGCTGAAGCACCGTTCCGAAGTGCTCTTTCGCCGCATCGATTGATTGTGTATTGTCCACGCCGACTCCTTTCGCTGACCGGTATGCCAGTTCATTGCCGATTGTTTATAGTTGGTTAATGATTACTATATTGAGATTACAGCGAGTACGGCGTCCTTTGCAACCGTTGCGCCCACATCCGCTACTAATGCCTTCACCTTGCCGTCAGCAGGAGACGGCAGCGTATTCTCCATCTTCATCGCTTCCAGCACGACTATCGAGTCGCCCTCCGCGACGCTTTGCCCGACTTCAACCGCGTAGCGCAGAACCACGCCGGGTATCGGCGCCGTAACCGGAACTTCGTTATCCGTTGCCGCTTCAGACGCTCCTCCCGACTCTTGCTGCCGTTCCTCCGGGATCGTCTCGGCTGAAGTCGCACCGAACGGCTGTGTCGGCGCGGGGGGCGGAATGGGAGCGACAGCCGGCGCGATACGCATTCCGCGTTCAGGGGTGTGCGGCTCCACATCAACCTCAAATCGCTCGCCACCTACATAAACGCTGAAAGAGCGTGTGTACCGGCTGCCTTGCCTTTCCGGATGTTCGGCCGGAGTTATCGGCGCTTTCGCTTTCCCTGCGTCCACGTCCGGCTTCATCTCATCCGGCATAGGGTCGAGACCGTGCTTGATTCGCAGGAATTTCATGCCGGTAGCAGGGTAGAGGGCGTATGTCAGCACATCATCCATATCCACGCTGATATGGCTTATTGCGTCCCGCGCGGCGTCCAATTCCGACGGCAGTGTTGCGGATGCGGCATCTGCGGCGTCCGTGTCCTTTTGCACCTTCTCTCGGAGTTCGGTCAGAATCTCGCCGGGCGGCGTGCCGAACTTTCCGGCGACATAGTCTTTCACTGCGCCGGTCACCATTGCGTAGCGCCCGAAAAGCACATTGTTGACCGCTTGCGCGCCCGTCATCTGGCTTAGAGGCGTTACCAGTGGGGGATAGCCCAAGTCTTTGCGTGTGCGCGGTATCTCTTCGAGCACTTCGTCAAGCCTGTCCAACGAGCCCGCTTCACGCAGCTGAGAGGCAAGGTTGCTCATCATGCCGCCGGGAATCTGGTGGTCCAGCACTCTGGCATCTATGACCGAGACGCGCGCGCTTTCAAGATGTTGCCGGTACTTGGGGAGAATGCGCTCGAAGTAATCGTCAATCTCCAACACCTTGTCGAAGTTGACGGAAGGCTCCCTGTCGCCACCACGAAGCGCAAATAGAAGAGGCTCGATTGCGGGCTGAGCTGTCCTCAGCGCAAGAGGGGCGCAGCATGTGTCCACCCCGTCTATGCCCGCTTCTATAGCCTTAAGCGCCGTCATCGTCGCCATGCCGCTTGTGTAGTGAGTATGTAGTTGCAGGGGAATATCGACGGTTTCCTTGAGCGCGCTTATCAGTTCGTAGGCATCGTAGGGCGCGAGAAGTCCCCCCATATCCTTGATGCAGATGCTATCCGCGCCCAGGTCGGCGAACTGCTTCGCCTTCGACAGGTAGTAGTCCAGGTTGTAAAAGCGACCGCCCAGCGTTCCTTCCTCGGTAACGGAGTAGCAGATTGCCAGTTGGAGGTGCTTGTTCGCCCCCTTGACAGCTTGCGCCGCCCGCCGCACATTCGCCGGATCGTTGAGCGCATCGAACACGCGGAAGATGTCAATGCCCGCGCTTGCGGACTGCGCCACGAATGCGTCAACCACATCGTCCGCGTAGTTGCGGTAGCCTACCAGCGACTGCCCGCGCAGCAGCATCGACAGGGGCGTATTAGGAATCAGGCTCTTCAGGATTCGAAGGCGTTCCCATGGATCTTCTCCGAGAAATCGCGTCGCCGCATCGAAAGTCGCGCCACCCCAGACCTCCATCGCGTCAAATCCCGCGGAATCCATCGTGGGCGCAATGTCCACCATGTCTTCTAGGCGCAGACGAGTCGCCATTATGCTCTGATGGCCGTCCCTGAGCGTAGTGTCAGTGATTCTAACGGAGTTTGAAGCCATATTCTGAATCGCGTTAAGTGTTTAATCGCGCCCGGTCCAAGCGCGTCTTCGCAGGGCGAAGGCATCATTGCCAAAGGGTAAGGCAACTTCGCGCCACCCACTCATAGTAGGAGATTGGCTCTGACTGCCTCGCATTTCGCCATCGAGGTAAGCCTGCACCGCTGCCGCAATAGCAGCGATTTTCGCTGGATCGATATTGCTCGCCATATCCTGAGTCATAGCGGAATGCTCCCGTGCTTGCGCCTTGGCAGCGTCTCTCGCTTGTTCGCCAGCATCTCCAGCGCCCTGATGACCTTTCGCCTGGTGTCCGCCGGGTCGATAACATCATCTATCAGCCCGTGCGCTGCGGCAACATAAGGGTTGACCAAACGCTCGCCGTAATCCTGCGCCAATTCCAAGCGCATGGCGTCCGGGTCGTCAGCCGATGCTATCTCGCTGCGATAGATGATGTTGACCGCGCCTTCCGGCCCCATTACCGCAATCTCTCCTGTCGGCCACGCGTAGTTGATGTCGCCCAGCAGTCCCTTGCTGCTCATCACAATGTATGCGCCACCGTAAGCCTTGCGTGTGAGAACGCTAATCTTGGGTACGCTCGCCTCCGCATAGGCGTAGATGAGCTTCGCACCGTGACGGATGATGCCGCCGTATTCCTGGTCCGTACCCGGCAGGAACCCCGGCACATCAATGAATGTAAGCAGCGGAATGTTGAACGCGTCGCAGAAGCGCACGAAGCGCGCCGCCTTGCCTGACGCGTCTATGTCCAGCACGCCGGCAAGGTGCGAGGGTTGCTGTGCGACAATACCTACGCTTCCGCCGTCCATGCGCGCGAATCCTACTATGACATTTCGCGCGTATGCCTCATGCACCTGCATAAACTCCCCATTGTCCACAACGCGCTCGATAATTTGCGTCATATCGTAGGGAGCGTTCGAGTTGTCCGGAATGATGTGCAGTATGCTTTCATCCCTGCGTTGCGGGTCATCAAGGGCGTCATAGCGGGGCGGGTCTTCCATGTTGTTCTGCGGCAGGAAACTCAGCAGCCGCTGGACTTCAGCAATACAGGCTTCCTCCGAATCGCTGGAAAAGTGCGCCACGCCACTTCGAGAGGCGTGGCTGTCCGCGCCGCCTAACTGCTCGTGGCTGACCTCTTCGCCTGTGACGGCGCGAATAACGTCAGGCCCAGTAATGTACATCTGCCCCGTACCCCTGACCATGAAGATGAAGTCCGTAAGTGCAGGGGAGTATGTCGCGCCGCCCGCCGCGGGTCCAAGGATCGCGGAAATCTGCGGAATCACTCCTGACGAGCGCACATTACGAAGGAAGATGTCGGCATATCCCGCAAGGCTCAGCACACCTTCCTGAATGCGCGCGCCGCCCGAGTCTATCAGTCCCACCATGGGCGCGCCGCTGTTCGCAGCATGGTCCATCACCTTGCATATCTTCTTGCCGACGACTTCAGAGAGCGAGCCACCCAGCACCGTGAAATCTTGGGAATATGCGAATGTGAGTCGGCCATTGACCGTGCCGTAGCCTGTAACGACCGCATCACCCAGGGATTTTTGCTCCGCCAGTCCGAACTCGGTGGCACGGTGCTGCGCGAAAGCGTCGAGTTCCTCGAAGCTGCCTTCGTCGAAGAGAAGACTAAGGCGCTCGCGAGCGGTCAGCTTGCCGCGCCGGTGCTGCCCCTCGATGCGCCTTGCGCCGCCGCCCAAGCGACCTTGCTCACGCCTCTCATTGAGGTCGTCCAGCGCGTCATCTACTCTTCTGCGAACTACCATAGGTTTAGCTATTCCGGGGTCTGGCGAAGTGTGTGGAAGGCGATGCCATGAAATGCGGTAAGAACACCAACCACCAGTTGAAACGGTATCAGAAAGCCCTATGTGTAGCAAGATAATTCAGGAATCGCGCGTACATCCCCAAATTCAAGAGTCATAAGTCTGAGGCGTGCTATACTCAGGCATTGCAATTGCGATTACGGCAATATGGGACACGCTGAAATCCGGCTTTAGACTCATCAGCACCTCAAATCTCGATAGATTGGAGAACATGAAACTTCGTTCCCTAACGCCCCTACGTCCAACGAACATTGGAAGCCGCTGCTTCCAGTGGGGAAGGCGCACTTTCATCATGGGTGTGCTAAATGTAACTCCCGACTCTTTTTCCGGGGACGGCCTGAACAGCGACCCGGACGCTGCGATTGAACAGGCGATTCGCTTTCAGTCCGAGGGCGCGGACATCATCGACATCGGCGGCGAATCTACCCGTCCGGCATCTATCTATTCTGACGCCGCCCCCATATCGGCGGCCGAAGAGATGTCCCGCGTTATTCCCGTAATCGAGAGCTTGTCGCCGCTTCTGGACATCCCCATAAGCGTTGATACATACAAGGCGGAGGTCGCGCGTGCTGCGCTTCAGTCCGGCGCGGCGATGATTAACGATGTTTGGGGGTTCCGCCGCGACCCTGAGATGGCACAAGTTGCCGCCTCTTCGGGTGTGCCGGTCGTGCTGATGCACAACCAGAAGCACACCCGCTACGCGAACCTTGTCCCCGATGTAATCGCGGGGCTTCAGGAGATGATGGACGCAGCAGTCGAGGTGGGTGTCAAGCGCGAGAATGTCATACTCGATCCCGGTATGGGCTTCGGCAAAACGGCGGAACATAATCTTGAAATTCTTCGCAGGCTGGACGAATTCAGAGCGTTGGGCGCGCCGCTCCTCGTGGGAATGTCCCGCAAGTCAACGATTGGCTATGTACTGGATCTTCCGGTAGAAGAGCGGCTTGAAGGAACGGCTGCGACCGTTGCGCTCTCCGTAGCGTTTGGCGCCGACATCGTGCGCGTTCACGACGTCAAAGAGATGGCGCGCGTCGCCCGGATGAGCGACGCCGTGGTGCGCGGCTGGAGCCGAGACGATGCTCAGTGAGGCGTACATCGGGCTTGGCTCGAACCTCGGAGACTCCGTGCAGAACCTCCACGCCGCCGCGGACTTGATGCGGGAGTTCGCCATAGACATCCACGCCTCGCCCGTGTACAGAACCGCGCCGCAAGGCTTCCGCAACCAGCCGCCATTCTATAACGCCGCGTGCCGCATAAGAACGCGCCTAACGCCGTTCGAGCTGATGGAACGACTGTTAAGCGTGGAAGCGGAGGTAGGCAGGCATCGTACCTTCCGCAACGCCCCGCGCCTGCTGGACTTGGACATCCTGCTATACGGCAGCCTTGTGATACGCACACCGCCGCTCGCCCTGCCGCACCCGCGGATGAGCGCCCGCCTGTTCGTTCTGCGGCCCCTCGCCGACATCGCGCCCCACCTCAAGCATCCGGTGAGCGAGCTGACCGTCGCCGAAATGCTGCGGACACTGGGAGGGCAGGACGGCGGCATGGTAAAAGTCGCAGGGGCATGGGCAAATTGACTTGCAGGATAACCATGCCTAACATGCTTGCAAGGCATACCAAAAGGGCGGTGCTATCCAATGGCAAAAATTCAGATAGACATTCCCGACGAAGAGCATAAGCGATTTCGTCAGCAGGCAGAAAGGGATGCCGTCACGCTAAGCGAGTGGATGATCAAAGCCGCTCAGTTGCACCTCAATTCCCGCGGACTTCTGAAAGAGCATAAGCAGGGTAGGCGGTTCAAGTCCGAGGCAGAAATCAGAGAGTTCTTTCGCCTCTGCGATGAATTGACGGCCGAGGAAGGCTCAGGTCGCAAAGTTCATGAAGAAGGCCGCATCCACGAACCATTCGCAACTACTGAGCCGTTCAAGTCGGCTGAGGAACTCGAGGCCTTCTTTCGATACTGCGATACATTGGATGGTCCTGACCGTGAACCCGATTGGGAGGAGCACTTGAAGGTCATCAATGAAAGCAAGATGTCGGGATGGAAAAGCGTCTGATGTTCGTAGATACCAATGTGTTCATGTACGCGGTGGGGCGACCACATCCCTTAAGGCGTCAAGCTAGAGATGTTTTCTTAAACGCAGAACATAACAATGTCGCGTTATTCACATCGGCAGAGGTCTTGCAAGAGTTGCTACACGCATAACTGCCAGTGGAAAGGGTAGATTTTATTGAAGCGGCTATGGCGTTGATTGTGCGATTTGAAGTTAAGGTCTGGCCGCTCGAAAAAGAAGACGTCGATCTCGCCCACCGACTGCATCACAGATATCCCACGCTCAGCGCGCGCGACCTATGCCATCTCGCTAGTTGCATCAGAAACGGCGTCAGTGAAATCAAAACTTTCGACCAAGCATTCCAGACCGTCGCTGGCGAGGAACTGGAACGCAACCGTTAGCATAGATTATGCTACACGCCTAATCCCGCAGCGACGGCGGCAGCATGTTCGGAATCGTGTCCTCTATGGGATAGACCACGTGGCAGGATTTGCACGATAGGCTGCCCTCAATAATCTCTCCGTCGCGCTCTTCCTTGACGTCAAGGGTCAATTGCCCTTTGCAAGTTGGGCACACGAGGATGTCCATCAGCTTCCTTCGCATCCAAAGTCCTCCGCGCATTAAGTTCGGTCTGCATTGTAGCGTATCAGCGCATACGGATGCTGTCGCTATCTCAGCGCCAGCTCATACAGTGTCTTCAACAAGTCGGAAAGCAGGAAAATCGCCAGCCCAAATATGACAATCGTGTTATAGCCGGATATCGCTCGCAGGATTCGGCCCAAGGCGCTCGTTGGAGGCGCCTGCTCTTCGCGGAACGCCTCGGTAATCGAGGTGCGCCTGCGCCTGCCCCATGCCAGCGCGAACATCCACACGGACAGCGCAATCTTAGCTCCCAGCACGGCGACATAGGGCGCGCCCACTACCCCCGGCGTGAGGCGATGCAGCGTAAGTATGACACCCGTAGCAATCAGAACATACACACACGTTTCGACTAGCGCTCGAAACTCAGTCGCGGCTGCGGCGCTGACGAGCCTGGACCCCTCCGGGGAGCGGCGAAGCGCAGGTCGCAGAACTATGAGATAGAAAACGCTGCCGCCAACCCAGGCAGCGGCAGAGACGAGATGCAGCCACCGCACGATTAGCAGGAATGTGTCGGTCAGACTCATAACTCAGTCTGAATCAGCTCTGGCGATGGCGCGGGATATACATCAGTCAAGCATCCTTAGCTTCAATTTATGATTTCGCCGAGAATCTCTTCCATCTTCTCTTCGTTGAGAACACCCTGCCACCGCCTCACTATGTTCTGCTCCTTGTCGATAAAGACAGTCATCGGAAAACCGTTCACCTTGTACTTGGTGATGATGTCGTCCTCATCAGGACCCAGCGCGTATGTTACGCCCACCTCATTCACAAAGTTCTGCCCGTCCTCGGCCGTGTCTATGCCCACAAGCTGTACGCCGATAAACTCGACCCCGTAAGTCTTGTGTTTCTGAAACACGCGCTCGAACTCAGGCATTTCGGCAACGCACGGCGGGCAGGAAGGAAACCAGAAGTTCAGCACCACAGGCTTGCCCTCCAGTTCCGAAAGCCGCAAGGTCTCGCCCGCCTGCCGGGTCTCAGTGCCGTACAGCGTCATCTCGAAGTCCGGCGCTGGGTCGGTCGGCGCGCTCTGCTGTGAACACGCCGCCGCTATCAGAAGCAAGGGCAAGCATATCAACCAAGGCAGGACGAGCCAGTTACGCGCAATCGAGAACGGTCCGATGGCAGGCACCGCGGACACGATGTTCATTTCTTCCCCTCCGCACACTTCATTGAGTTAGCTTCGTTTACAGATAAGATGCTGCGTTTCCCCGCTAAGATTCTGCGGTCTGGCCCAGCGAAGTTCACTCACGCTCCGCAATGAGTTCATCGGCATACTTCATCAGGACGCCGGCGCGGTCCTCGGGAACATTGCGCGTGTCGAAGTACAAGCGAAGCGCGTCCTGTGGAGACAAGCCGCGCGTGTTCGCGTTCTGAAGCCGCGTTCTCGCCCTGTCGGCAACATCTTTTGAGATCGATGCAATGTGATGCGCCGGTTCGAGCGCATTCCTGATGCTGCCCTCGACTAGCAGCGGTTCGAGTTCGGCAGGCAGCGTAAGCCGCAGCCGCACAATTGCCTCCGACAGCTCTTCCGATTCAATCGCTTTGACGACGGTCGCAGTCGGGTCATCGTCTCCTGATTCGAGTTTCACATCGATCGTGAGGAATCTGCGCGCGCCGTTCTTCACGAATTCAAAGCTGGTAAGGCGCGAGCCTTGAGGCTGGGACGGGTCAAGGTCTATTACGCAGAATCCCTTGTCGTCCTTCTCTTCTCCGAAATCGACGCGCTGAAGACTGCCGGAATACACGACATGCGGGTTTTGGCTCAGCACCTGGTGGCGGTGGATGTGCCCCAGCGCAACATACTCGAACTGCGGCAGCGCCACATTGCTGTTCAGCAGCACATGGTCATGCCCAAGCATCATAGTCTGCTCGGACGCCAGCGTCGATTGGCTGATGGTTACATGCCCTGCCAGCACTGCCGGAATGTCGCTGTCGAGTGATTCTGCCTGCACTTGAATCGCTCTCGAAATGCCTTGCTCGATTGCTTGGTTAATCTCGCCATGCGTCATGCCACGCGCCACATTGGTCGCCAGAAAGTCGCTGCGCTTAATCCACGGTAGCGCGACAACCTGCAATGGCCCGTCCCGTGTCTCCACCATGTAGATTTGCAGTCTGTCGCCGATATGAACATCCGCCACATTCAGCGTGGGGAAGATTTCCAGCGCGGTCGCCTGCGCGATAACCTGCGGCGTGTCGTGGTTGCCCACAAGCAGAAATGTCGGAATGCCCGCATCCGAGAGTCGCGCGATGCGCTTGGCGAACTCACGCTGGTGTGTCTGTGAAGGGTCGCGGCTCTTGTAAGCGTCCCCGGCGAAGAGTACCAGGTCAACCGCATTGTCTATCGCGTAATCGACGAGTTCGTCATACGTGCGAAGGAAGTCGCCGAGCCGCGAGGACAGGCCGGTGTTCGGGTCGATTCTGCCGTAGTTCTCCACGCCAATGTGGAGGTCGGCAAAGTGCAGGATTCGCATCGTGACTACACTCGCAACCTAGCTCCTAATTCAGCATCCAGCTCGGCAATCGGAACCCGCGCCTGCTCCATCGTGTCCCTGTCGCGGATGGTCACTGCGTTGTCGTCGAGCGAGTCGAAGTCAACCGTGATGCACAGCGGCGTGCCAATCTCGTCCTGCCGCCGGTAGCGCCTGCCGATGCTCTGCGCGTCGTCGTACTGTACGAAGCCGTCAACCGCGCCACTGCGCCGGACGGTGTCGTACACCTCGCGTCCGAGCGGCACAAGCCTCGCATTGCGACTCAGCGGCAGAATCGCCACCTTTACGGGCGCGATGGTCGGATGCAGCTTCAGCAGCACGCGCGTCTGCGTGCCGCCGCTCGCCGTAGGCGCTTCTTCTTCGGTGTAGGCATCCACGAGGAAGGTCATCGCGGCGCGGTCAACGCCTGCCGCCGGTTCAACAACGTAAGGGGTAAACCGCCTGTTCTCGGCTTGGTCAAAGTATGTAAGGCCATGTCCGCTTCTTTCCGAGTGCGCCTTGAGGTCAAAGTCGGTTCGATTGGCGATACCTTGAATCTCGCCCCAACCCCAGGGGAACAGGTACTCTATGTCGAAGGTTGCCTTGGAGTAGTGGGAAAGCTCTTCTGCGTCGTGAGCGCGTACTCGCAGCCTGTCTCTGCTCACGCCGAGATCCGCGTACCAGGCGAGGCAGTCTTGGATCCACTGCTCGTGAACCTGCTCGTCAGTGCCCGGCTCCACGAAATACTCGATCTCCATCATCTCGAACTCGCGTGTGCGAAAAATGAAGCCACCTGTCGTAATCTCATTGCGAAAAGCCTTCCCGATCTGCGCGATGCCGAAAGGCAGCCGCTTGCGGGACGAGTTGAGCACATTCTCGAAGTTCACGAATATGCCCTGCGCCGTCTCAGGCCTCAGAAACGCTACTGACGTGTCGTCCTCCACCGGCCCTATGAATGTCTTGAACATCAAGTTGAAGTTGCGCGCCTCTGTCAGTTCGCCGCCACATGCAGGACACTTGCGCTCTTCAAGTTGGTCCTCGCGCCACCGCTGTCGGCACTCACGGCAGTCAACCAGTGGGTCGGTGAAACTATCGACATGTCCGCTCGCGCGCCACACTTCCGGGTTCATCAGGATTGACGAGTCCAAGCCCACCATGTCGTCGCGTTCCCAGACGAACTTCCGCCACCATGCGTCCTTGATGTTGCGCTTGAGTTCCACGCCAAGCGGCCCATAGTCCCAGGTGCTGGCGATGCCGCCATAAATCTCGCTGCTCTGAAATATGAACCCGCGCCGCTTGGCGAGCGAAGCCAGCGCGTCCAAATCTACTGTCGATGCGTTGCTGTCTGACACGATTTCTGTCCTTGTCCTTAATATGCCGCTATTCAAGGCTCCATTGAATTATATCAAAGCGCCGATGCCTATCCTATCTATCCTGTTCATCCTGTTAGCCTTCGCAAAAGCAAAGCCCGCGAACATTCGCGGGCTTTATTGAATTGCTATGGAGGCGACGGGCGGATTCGAACCGCCGATAGAGGTTTTGCAGACCTCCGCCTTAACCACTTGGCTACGTCGCCTTATGTAATATATTGGTGCCGAGGAAGAGATTCGAACTCTTACAGCCTTGCGGCCACAGCGCCCTCAACGCTGCGTGTCTACCAATTCCACCACCTCGGCAAGCGCTGTCGGCTTTCCACGTCTCGTAATTATATCCAAATATCCTACGTCTGTCCACACTCGAATTGACATTGATAGCGTTTCTCTCTAGGTGACAAATGTTCCTTCCCCCATCAAGGGGGGGAAGGTTAGGATGGGGGTGGAATTGCTATTCACCCACCCAAACGGAAACGCTACGATTGACATTTATGGACAGTATAGAACGACCTGGAGGATAGCGGAGGGCGCAACTTCCACGCCCTCCGCGGGTAGTCAATACTCCACCGCTCAATCGAGCCAACCGAAAAGTTTAAGCAAGCTACTGGAACTCTGCGTCGCCGTATCATCCGGAATGATGCGGGCGGCGATGTTTTTGGCTATGCCATCCGCTGTCGAAATGTCCGGGTAGTCGTCGCTGTCGCTCTGTATAGCGCGAACCGTAGTGACGGTTAAAGTCGCGGCGTCAAGGAATATGACCTCAGATGACTTGAAAGAACTGTCGTCAATCTCATAGTCCAAGAGTAAACCCAGAGTGTCCTCTCCGATGTATGACGAGACAAAGGCTTGCTCGTGGTCGAAGATTTCATCGACTGCTGTGGCTGCGTACTGCAAGACTGTCGAGTAGTTCAGGCTGTCCCATCGCGCGTTGGCGACTCTGTCGTACTGCGTCCCAAGGCATACGATAGTCGGGCCATTGTCAGCGACGAATCTGCTCCTGTAATACCCTATAACGCCAGTGTAATTCGCTTCATAAGACTCCGGTCCGAAGGTGCTATCGAGAGTATATCCATCGAGATGGGCGAGGTCGTCGGCATTGCAGGCGTGGTCCTCGATGTTGTAGTCGGACGACGGTGGCGGTGTCGGCTCAGGTGTGGCGGTTGGTTGGGGTGTCGGCTCAGGTGTAGCAGTAGGCTCGGGTGTAGGTTCAGCAGTTGCAGAAGGATCAGGTGTCGGCTGAGGCGTGCCGGTAGGCCCAGGTGTCGGCTCGGACGTGGCAGTAGGCTCAGGCGTCGGAGTCGTAGCGGCGGGTGCTGGCAGTTTGGCGAAGCCGTAACCCCAGGTGTTGTTGGGCACCGCGCCGCGTGCTTCGGCGTTCGCCTTCAGGTATTGCGTGACCTGCTGTGGGCTGTAGTTAGGGAAGCGCTGCTTAACCAAGACAGCCATACCTGCGATGTGGGAGGATGCTTGGCTTGTACCATACCAGTCACCATCGGGACGGTCCGATGAACGATATGTTACCGATTGTCCGCCGTCCGCGCCCACAATATCAGGCTTAATTCTGCCATCGTTCGTAGGTCCGCGTCCACTGAACGGTTCGATTGTGGACGTATTACTCCACAGCGAAGCACCTACGGCGAGCATGCCCGCGTTGGCGCTTTCGGCAGGATTAGTGATGCTTCTGCTTACTATAGCGTATTCTAAATCCCGTCCACCCCAAGTTTGCAGCTGTACCCAGGACGCTGTTATTTGGCCCTCAAAGAATGGCGGTGTCGGAATTGCCAGACAGTATGTTCCGCCAATTACTGGGGTGTAAGTCAAAATCTCGAATGGGATATCGCTGTTTTGGCCTGACTGGTCATCGAAACTCCATGAAACTGTATCGAAGAAATCGAAATGGCCGTCTGCTGGCGGATCAACTAGCCATAGGTCTAAATCTTGAGTCGCTCCACCCCAACTATCATCCCATCTTATCTGGGCGGTAAAGGTTTCCCCAGATTCAATGTACACGGAATTACATTCGTCATTTCCACTGAAGTTGTGAAACCTATCCGAATCGGGGTTGCTGTAAGTTCCATACCATGCGCCAGGTGCCGTGTTGCCTGCGGCGCTTGCCCATACGATGCCATTTTGGACAGCCTTATCCACGCTTCTAAGTGGACTATCACTGAAAAGGGCTGTACCGTCACCAGGACCATCCCACGACCAATATATGGACATGTTTATGACATCTACGTTCTGTGAAATCATCCAATCCACTGCGTCGCTCACATCTCCCTTTGAGATAACATGCGCTATGTAGAAGGTGGCCTCTGGCGCAACGTCAAAAATTGCTTCCGTCACTGCCGTGCCGTGCTTACCGCCGGTTTCACAATCTGCTATGTCGTCCGTGTTGAAAGTGGAGAACCTTGATCTGTAACAACGCACATTCACTGATGAGGGTAACTCTGTTCCCAGAAGGCTTTGAATTCCCTCGAATCCATGATCAATTACGCCGATATTGAATCGCTGGCCTTTGTATCCGGCGGCATGCCACGCCGGCGCGCCATGCCCCGCTGAACCTTCGCTGACAACTGTGCCCTGCGCGGGCCCCGGAGGGACGATGGTTCGGACGCTGACGACGCCTTCCTGCCGGGACGCCTCCGCGAGCAGCGACACCGGCACATAAGCCTCGATGTAGTCCACGCCGATGTTGCGCGGAGATGCGCCGCTCTCGTCGAGCCAGTTCCATATTTCTTGCGCGTAACTCTCTGTGATGTAGAGAGTAACGCCAACGGATGCACCGCTATGCACAGGCGCGTTGGCGGCAGCCGCCTGCGCGGTGAACTGTCCTGTCTGCGCCTGCTCTACGATTTGATTGAGGTTGGAATCCATGTTGGGATACTGGGACGCTTTGAGCTTGCCTTCAAGCGCCGCTGCCCTATCAAGGGCTTGGTCATTCTGCTCGGGAGTGGGAGTGGGCGTATCGCCCGTCTGTGCCTGTGCGCTGTCGCTGTCTCCGCCTGAAAGTAGCGCGAAAAGCAGCGTAGCGGAGACTGCGACAGCAAGAGACAGGCTCAGAATTCGCTTTGAAGTCTTATGTGTATTTACGGACAACGTTTTTCCTTTCTTTTTAGGGCTTTTACGGAATCTCTCCCGCGTAGAGTGGCGCACAGCACTTGCAAGGCAAAAAAGTGAGGAGGATAGACGCGAGATAACGCCATCAGAAGTCGCGGCGTATTTTGTGAAATCGTCTTATCTATGGCGGAAGAGATAGTCAAGAAATATCCGCATGGTGTCTCAGCTTGAATTCAACATCACCGAATAGACTGCTCAGCATTCAGATTGAGACACTTCCGGCCTCTTAGGTGCAAGGAGCGAATGAATCATAGCACTTACTAGATGACTTTAGTGTGATATAGCGATGAATATTTATGACTTTTCTGTGACTTTTCTGTGAGCAGCATAATTGCTTCAGTCGGCACGAACTCGGATAGTGTCCCAGTGCGAATTGTGTACTGCTGAATAGACTGCGCAGCATTTCAAATTGAACCACTACCAATTCCGCTGGATGCTTCGCTTTAGCACAACCATCCTCTCCATCCCGTACATCCTGTCAGTTCCCGTTGTGCCGCCGCCCGCAAGCCGATAAAATACCTGTCGCAGCGCAACCCACTGATAACCGACTGACAGACTGAAGAACTGAATGACTGATCGACTCGAAAGAGGTGCCAGATGCCGCACATTACAGACGAAATACTGGAAGTCCTGCGTGCCATCCCAACGCAAACGCTCATTGACGCGCAATGGGTGAAGGGTTGGCCCATGAGCTACATAGAGGGCGCCGTGCCGCTGCAAGAAGGGCAGCATCTGGCGGGCAGGGCGGTAACGCTGCGATTCGTGCCACATCGTCCTGACCTTGCGGACGACAAGCCTAAGGGCGCGGACTCCGCCGAGTATGTGGCAATCGAGATGTGCGGACCCGGCGAAGTGCTTGTCATTGACGCGATGGGCTGGAAGTACAGCTCAGTCGGCGGCGACATCAAGTTCCTCCGAATGAAGCAGTTGGGAGCGGGCGGTCTCGTTACGGACGGCGGCGTGCGGGACAGCGTTTCCCTGAAAGAGTACGGCTTCCCCGTGTATTCGGCGAGCTTGACGGCGAAGCAAGGCCCCGCCGAGTTCTGGCCCTGGCAGGTCAACGATGCGATTCAATGCGGCGGTGTGCTGGTGCGTCCCGGCGACGCGCTTGTCGGCGACGATGACGGCGTTGTGGTTGTGCCGCAATCTATCGTTGACGAGGTAATCGAGATTGCCCACCAGCGCGAAGAGGTCGAGGAAGTCGTCAAGGCGCAACTGGAAGTCGAGCAGTGCTCTCCGGGCAAGTATTATCCATTCAACGACAATACGTGGAAGCTCTTCGAGGAGAAGACTGGCAAGAAAAGGTATTAGAGATAAGACGGGCGAATATATCAAACGATGGGGGAGTCTCTAGCGTCTGTTGAATCAGCATTTCGTGTGGCGCGGATGCCGATTAGTCGTCGCCTGCTTGCGCCTCGTGTGTATGAGCGAACTGTGTGAGCACGCTATTTATGCCATTCAGCCGCGCCTGCTCCAGTTCCGAGTCGGACACCCTTCTGCCCTGCGCTATAATTTCCGCCCGAAGTTCCTTGCCTTGCGCGTCAATCTGTGCTTCGAGTTCCTTGCCTTGTGCATCGATGCCTACGCTTTGCGCGTCAATCTTCGCTTCGAGTTCTTTGCCTTGGGCTATGACTTCCGTCCGCAGTTCCTTGCCCTGCGCGTCAATCTTCGCTTCGAGTTCCTTGCCCTGGGCGTCCATATCTTTGCCTTGGGCGTCAATCTTCGCCTCCAGCCTGTTGCTCTGCGAATTCATCTGCCACATAAGTGCGAACATTGCAAACAGCAAGCCCACTATGATTACCAGAGTGCTGATTAACTGCACCGATGCCGTATCCAAGGCAGCCTCCTCGTATTCGCAAGTGCTGCGGAAATCCCTACCTCCGTAGAGCGATTATAGCACGGAAGGCACGCTCTGACGGAGAACCAGAAAATCCCTCTATCTGTCTGTCATCGTCCTCACAAGTTGCCACGCGCACCGCAATGAATTAGACTTATCCGCAGCAAAACAACAAGCATTCGAAGATATAAGGAGATGACCAAATGGAAGAGCGAGCCGGAGTTTTCGCCGCGGGTGAAAACCAGTTGACCCTCTTGGGTCCCCAGATTTCAGTAGGGCAGCAGGCTCCCAACTTCACCGTTTCGGGAGCAGGTCTGAGTCAGGTTACACTTGATGACTACGCGGGCAAGGTCAAGATTATTGCGTCTGTCCCTTCACTCGATACCGGCGTGTGCAGCGATGAGACCAAGCAGTTCAGTGACTTCGCCAAATCGATGTCCGACGACATTGTCGTTCTGACCATCAGCATGGACCTGCCTTTCGCGCAGGCGCGCTGGTGCGGAGCCAACGATGTTGACAATGTGGTAACTGCATCCGACTTCAAGTCGCGGGAGTTCGGCGACAGCTATGGCGTGCATGTGAAGGAGAACGGCCTTCTTGCGCGCGCCGTCTTCGTGCTGGACAAGGACAACGTGGTGCAACATGTGGAGTATGTGCCGCAGATAGCGCAGTTGCCCGACTTTGACGCCGCGCTCTCCGCTGCGAACGCAGCCGCCTCCTAGCTCCATACTCATTCCCTCCCCCATCATGGGGGAGGGTTAGGATAGGGGTGAGAAGAAAAATTATCCTCCCCATCCTGTTAGCTTCCGTCCCGCTTCACATCCAGCGACAGTGCCTCGCACGGATTGGGACGACCGGATGTCTCCCCAATTGGGATAATCTCCGCGTGTAGGCTGCTCGGTTCCAGTTCCAGCAGTCCGACGCCGCCCAACCGTAGCTCCTTGTGGCGCGGAAATGTGATGCTGCCAGTATTCATGATGACTACGCCCTCGCGCTCGTAAAGCACCTCTTGATGCGTGTGCCCTCCAACCATGATGTCCACCGGCGACGGGAACAATTCCCGCAGTTTAGACATCGGCAGATGCTCGCTGCCCAAGTCATGCACCATGCCGATGCGCCAGCCCTCCACCTCCAGCACCTGCACTTCTTCTGATCGATGATCGTCATAAGGGTCATTGTTGCCGTTAGCGCATATCACCGGCGCAAACTGCTCCAGCCAGTCCAGCACGCGCGTGTATATCAGGTCTCCACCGTGCATAATCAAGTCCATGGAAGAGAAAAATTCAGCCGGTTCGGGTCCGAGTTCGTCCAAGTCTCTAATCAGGTTGGGTAGATGCGTGTCCGTAAGCAGTCCGATTTTCATTTCGTGTCCTAATCAGATTTTTCGATTAGCCGTCAGCCGTGCGCTGGGCGGTTTCCGCGCCGCCGCGTGATGCGAAAATTCCACCATACTATCAGGGGAGTTATCAGTATGGTGGGCAATACCCATCCAAGCCAAACGGGATTGGTTTCCAAATTTACGACGAGGACCGCCGTAACGGTGGCGATAGTTCCAGCCATCATGTTCGTCAGATGTCGGGCAATCCGCTGTGTGCCTCTCGCATTCGCCGCGCGATAGAAACGTACATCTGCGAGACTCAGCGCCAAGGCGATGAAGCCGAATAATGTCATTGTAATCCACTGCGAGCTGCCGCCTCTCGCTAATACGGCGGCATAACACCACATGCCTAGACCGGTTAACCCCATCGCGGAGATAGCTACCCAGTCGGCGAGGTGAGGCTTGCCTTCGTAGTTGCGAGCGAAGCGCCAACCGGCGAATACAAGATAGAAGCTGAAGACCGCAATCAGCAGGAGGAAGATACTGCTGCCGAGAAGTGCCAGTGGTATTGAGGTCAGGAACACCGAAGTCATCGCCGCGGCGTAAACTCTGCCGGCCCAGACATGCCTGGCTCCTCCCTTCTGCGTAATCAGCGCTATCGCGGCAGTCAGCAGCGCGACAGACCCGGAGACGATATGAATTGCAAGCAGAGAAGTGTTGAGCATTGCTCTGCCCTCTCGTGAATATGACGATTCGGGCGCATACTTCCGTTGACTGAATTGCCCCTGTATGCTACCTTTTCGCCGTCCGTGATTTCGCTGCAACAGCGTTATTCACGCTAACAGACGAACAACCGTCAATCAAGTTTCTAGGCGAGGCGAATCAAAGCATCCGGAAACTTTCAGATTATTGATTGGCGGTAGTTAGGTCTCCGTGAAATCAGAAAAGACGAACACATCGACTGACCGAATGGAGGGACAAAATGCCCCAGCGAAGAGAGGCCGCGATTGTCGGCATTCATGAATACCCGCTCAGAGTCGTCGGCCCCGGCACGAGCGCGCTGCAAATCAAGGCTGCCTCGGCAATCAAGGCTCTTGAGGACGCCGGCCTGTCAGGCAAGGACATCGATGCCGTGTACGACACGGGCACGCATCAGGGAATAGGCGGACTTGGCATATCCGAATATCTCGGGCTGAAGCCGAAGGTTATCGACAACACCGCGGTCGGCGGCACGTCCTACGAGTTCCATGCTAACCACGCCGCCAAGATGATTGCGGCAGGCAAGTGCGAAGTCGCCCTGCTCACCTACGGCTCCACCGCGCACTCCGACAGGCGCAACATCGGCACAGCAGGCGGCACGAGCCAGGGACCGGCAACACCCGCCGGCAACATGGAAGACTCCTGGGGCCAGACGCTCATCGCCAACTACGGCATGGTCAAGAGACGGCACATGCACCAGTACGGCACGACCGACGAGCAGTTCGCCGAAATCTCGGTCGTTACTCGCCGCCATGCCATGCGAAACCCGGAGGCGGTCAAGGCTATGACCGACCTCGAATTCGTGGGCGTGAACGAAATCACCGTTCAGGATGTAGTTGATTCGCGCGTGATAGCACACCCGCTCCATCTGCTTGAGTGCTGCATGATTTCGGACGGCGGCGGCGCGGTCATCATCGCCTCTCCGGAAGTCGCCGCGAACTGCGCCAAGAAGCCCGCTTGGATTATCGGCACGGGCGAAGCTACGAAGTATCGCGAGAACGGCGGCGACATTACGGTTAGCGCGGGCGCGCAGTCCGGCCCCATCGCGTTCGCTGACGCGGGCGTTACGCCGGATGAGATTGATGTCCTGATGGCTTACGACTCATTCAGCATCACCGTGATGTGCATGATCGAAGACCTCGGATTCTGCAAGAAGGGTGAGGGCGGAGACTACGTGAGCCAGCGGCATCTTGGCTTCGACGATCCTCGCGGACCGGCTATGAACACTGACGGCGGGGGCTTGTCCTCCAACCATCCCGGCGAGCGCGGCGTATTCTTGCTGTTCGAGGCAACCCGCCAACTACGCGGCGAATCCACCGCGCAAGTCGCCGACCCCAAGCTGGCGGTCGCTGTCGGCAACGGCGGCTCTCTTGGCTCGCGCCATGCGACGGGCGTTACAATCCTCGCCGCCGACTAGACGAAAATATCGTCCCTTCACCCTCGATGGAGGAAGGTTAGGATGGGGGTTAAAACAACATCCTATCTATCTTGTAAATCCTGATAGCACCCGACGACCGATAACTGAAAACTCACAGGAGAATCCGCCATGCCAGGACAGCGACCACTACCCAGATTCCCCGAGCCGGACACAGAGCCGTTCTGGGAGGCGACCAAACGGCACGAACTCATATATCAGGTCTGCGACGACAGCGGCGAGGTCGTGTTCTACCCGCGCAAGTATTGCCTGCAATGCGGCGGGGATGGCCTGAGTTGGCGCACTTCCAAGGGAGAGGGCGAAGTGTACACTTTCAGCGTAGTGATGCAAAGCAGGCATCCCGCATTCGCCGACCTTGGGCCGTATGCCGTAGCCTATGTTGACCTAGACGAGGGCTTCAGGATTATGACAAACATCGTGGGCGTCGATAATCCTATCGAAGATATCCAGTGCGGTATGCGCGTCAAGGTTCGCTGGGAAGACCAGGGCGAAGGCGAAGTGTCCCTGCCTATGTTCGAGCCGGCATAACGCTCATCAGTTAGTCCCTCCCCGTTGATGAGGCAATGTTAGAGTCTGCCCTTGTGCAGACAGGAGATGGGGGTGGGATCCCACCAATACTGCTCACCAATGTCAGCTGCCGTAGTAGCAACATAACACGCGAATTTGCTATGATTATGTTGGCTTGCACGGCGGCTGATTGTGTCTGAGGACTTTATTGGCAGAGTTCCAAAACTCAGACAAAACATCCGCACGATATAAACGAAACCTAATTCGGAATAGGGAGCACCATAGAATGGCAAATTCAAACGGTTCCATCATGACGGTTGACCGCGTTGCCCTCACCAGTAGCAGGGCGGGCACACCCGTTCAGTTGCCCGATTACGACAAAAGCCGATTTGAAGAGGTCGGCTTTCTTACTGCAATGACCCTCGTCCTGCTGGGCAACTACTCGCAGACAGGGCACTTCGGCGGTCCTCTCGCGTACACGCCGTACACGGTGATGACTCACCTGGCGGGCCCCGAAAACGGCGGCTTGCGCTACGACTACCGCCGACCCAAGCACCCCTATTCCGATAGGTTCATGCTCGCCGGCGGTCACAACGCGCCCGTAACTTACGCCCTCTGGATGATTATGGGCGAGGCTCTGGCGAGAAAGCATGCCAAGACCGGCGATCCGCGATACGCGGTGGATCATAAGCAAGGAATGCTCGGCATCGACTGTCTTGGCTTCCGCAGAGGCGCAGGCGCGCTTGCAACGCTGCTTGAAGACTTCGACCTGACCGATGCGCCCGAAATGGCGCAGGCGAAGATTCGCGGAATTCGCTCTCTCGCTGGGCACTCCGAGACGACAGACCTGACGAATGACGTCAACGGCGGGCCATCCGGCATCGGCATCGCCACAGCAGCGGGCAAGGCGGCGTTCTGGGACATGATGGGCGCGCCCGACAGCCTGAAGATAATGGCTATCGAGGGCGAGTTCGCCATGACCTCCGGCCACTCCCAGGAGATGAAGACTCAGGCAGTCGCGCAGCAGGTAGGCAAGCGCCTACGCATCCTGCTGTCGTACAACAACGCGGGCATCGACGATGAGCTTATCGGCGGCGTCATTCAGCCCCAGTACGACGACTATCGCATCGAAGACCAGTGGGCAGCCTATGGCTGGAACGTCTTCACCATCGAAAATGGCAACGATTACGACCAGGTGCTAGGCGTCCTCAAGGCGATGGAGGACTGGGATCCCACTGACGACAGGCCCATGATTGTCGTTGGCAATACCGTGAAGGGCTGGTGGCCCGGCGCGGTCAACGGCAGTATCCCCGGATACGGCGATCAGATTGTGAGCTACGCCAGCCATCCTTATGGTTTCCCATTCAACGGCGACTACTTCTCGGCGCTCGCATCGACTTTCGAGAGTCACTTCGGCGTAGAATTCGAGGGCATAAGAAGCGGCAACGCCGCGAGCGATATGCGGGAACGACTGCTTGAGTTCAAGCGCAACATAGATGTTGCGATGTCGGTCCTGGAGCAGAACGGGCTGGGTGACTGGCTAGCAGACCGTCTCGTCGAAATCGGCGACAGCGTTGACGACGACATGGCGCTTCGCATAGACCGCGATGTTGACCCGTTCCTCGACGACCGGCTGAAGGTAGAGAACTTGCCCGTCGAGGCGCAGACCGTAAGCGTCAAGAACACGGTATCCGGCGAGGAAAAGGACGTTTCCATCAAGCTCTTCGAGGAGCCGGGCAATGTGCGCGGCACTCGACGCGCTATCTCCGAAATCGCCAAGTACATGAACTATGTTACCGATAACAGGCTTGTCATCGTGGCGGCAGACCTCGCCGAATCCATCAACGTGGAGCATGGCGGAATCTGGGGACACTACGACCCAGTGAATAACCCAACCGGCACTCGCCTCAAGGCAGCCATCCAAGAGGCAGGCAACGTCTCCACAGCAGTCGGATTTGTCGGTCAGTCGGCATCGCTCGACCCCGACAAGCATGTGGGCGTATGGGCGATAAGCGGTACTTACGGCGCGTTCACGCCGCTAATGTACCTGCCGGCCCGCGTCTGGAGCCAGCAGAACCAGGATAGCCCGTTCCGAGTTGGCGTGCTCAATGTGCTAGCCGGCCACTCCGGCCCCGAAACCGCCGCGGACGCGCGCACTCACTTCGGCATTTTCGCGCCGCAGGTGTGGAAGCTGTTCCCTCGCGGACAGGTAATCACGCTCAGCTTCTGGGACTACAACGATGTGGCAGCCGGCTACTTCGCCGCAGCCGAAATCGCAGCGCGCGATCCCAAGGTCGGCGTACTCGTACTCGAAGTGGCGCGCCCGGACTTTCCGGTTGCAGACCGCAGCACCTTCGCCGATACAGACCTGAAGGCGGCAGCTAAGGGCTTCTATGTCATACGCGACTTCGACCCGGACAAGCCCAAGCAGGGATATGTCATAGTGCAGGGATCGTCCTCCACGGTCAATCTGGTCAATGCGCTTCCTCAGCTCGAAGAGGACGGCGTCAACGTGAAGGTCATCGCCGCAATCAGCGAAGAGCTGTTCCACCGCCAGCCGCAGGACTATCAGGACTCTGTCTTGCCGCCGGAAGCGATATACGACATGGCGGTCGTAACCACCGGCACCCGCCGCATGTGGCCCGTGCAGAACGCAGGCCCCCTCACGGACGAGTATTCGCTCGTGTCCGACTGGGACAACCAGTGGCTCACTGGCGGAACGGAGGCCGATGTGATCGCTGAGGCGCACCTCGACACCGACTCCATCTATGCTGGCATCAAGCGCTTCGCCCTAGACCACGACGAGCGCATCAGCCGTCAGGCGAACTTGGTGGCAGCGCTGAAGTAACCAATTTATTTCCTTCCCCCATCAAGGGGGAAGGTTAGGATGGGGGAGTGAACCGCTATCTGTAAGGGGCAGGCGTTACTACGCCTGCCCCTTTCCTTATTCGCGCCGCTCTGGTGTGTGGCGCCGCTCTCGGTATGCTATAATTGATTGACAAGTGGGGACGCGCAGGTTCGACAGGGGACCGTCTCTACAGGATTGCAGGCCGAGGCGCCACGCACCGCGTTAAAAGTGGCAAAAAAGTAACTGGCAACGACAAAGAGTTTGCCCTAGCCGCCTAACCGCGGCTACATCCGCCATCTCTTCCCTCCGAGAGGGGTGACCGGGTGCCATATTATCGGGGGAAAGCCTGACAGACGCCGATATCGACTGGCTTAACCCATCGGCTGGCTCTGAGAAGTTACCCGTCGGTAAGTGCTTCCTAGAGCAAGACTCAATTACCGACTAAGCCTGTAGTACATCTTTGTCGGAGAGTCTTCTGGACGGGGAGTGCGACTCTCCCCCGTCTCCACCAACCATTCCACTCAGCTTGGGAGGCGACTCTAGTAGTCGCCTCCCTCCTTTTTGTCCTGTGCCATCACAAACCTGCACTCGATATGTTGGAGACTTGCATGCTGTATCCGCGCTGCAATCATAGTCTATAATCGAGCCGCACCATATCGTACTCTTCGCATACATTCATTCCTGAGGAGGACACAGTGGCTCAGTCTGACATGAAAGGCACCATCATTCCCGGCATGCGATACCGAGACGCCTACGCCGCCATTGACTGGCTTTGCGACGTTCTTGGATTTACGCGCCGTCTCGTCGTTCCGGACGGCAGCGGCGGTGTCGCGCACGCAGAACTGACTCTGGGCAGCGGCATGATAATGCTCGGCTCACACCGCGACGACGCTGACGACAGGGTTATCGCGCCAACGCCGAACGGTTCCTTGACGCAGAACGCATATATCGTGGTTGGCGATATTGAGGCTGCCTACGAGCGTGTGAAGGCTGCCGGAGCGAATATAGTGTATGAGCTTGAGGAGCAGTCCTACGGCGGCAGCCTGTTCTCCGTGCGCGATCCCGAAGGGCAGCTCTGGCATCTCGGCTCTTATAACCCTTGGGCGGAGCAAGGAAGCTCTTGAAGTGAGCTGACATTGCCGGGCAATCCCTTCTTTACTACGCCAATATGTACAGCTAATTCGGAGGAGAGAAATGAAAGTAGGCGTAAATCTCATCAACTTTGGTCCCGGCGCGGATGTGGACTCTTTCCGCAGGACAGTGGAGATTTCTGAAGCACTTGGCTATCACCTTGTCATGACATCCGACCATATCGCGGTTACGCCCGATGTCGCTGAGCGATACCCTGCGCCCTTCTACGAGCCGCTCAGCACACTGGGCTGGCTTGCGGGCATCACCAATATGGAGATTGGCAGCACGGTAATCATCGTGCCGTACCGCAGCCCATTGGAAACAGCGAAAGCCTGCGCGAACATCGACCGGCTCAGTGGTGGACGTTTCATCTTCGGCGTCGGCGTCGGCTGGGCCGAAGGCGAATTCGACATTCTTGGCGCGCCCTTCAACCGACGCGGCGCGATGACCGACGAATACTTGGACGCCATCAAGGTCCTGTGGACTGAGGATGTCGCATCGTTTGAGGGCAAGTATGTTTCATTCGAGGATGTGAATACCGCGCCAAGGCCGGTGCAGCAACCCCACCCCCCGATATGGGTTGGCGGCCCGTCTGCCGCCGCTATGCGGCGCGCCGTGCGGCATGGCAGCGCATGGCATCCCATCCGCATAACCGTTGACCATTTGAGGGACACCGATTTCCCTCTGCTGAAGAGAATCGCCGATGAGGAGGGAATGCCGGTTCCCGATCTCTGCCCCAGAATCCGCCTGCGGATTACAGACTCACCAATGAGCGACATCGAGCGGCTGGCAGGTGAGGGTTCCATAGACCAGATCCGCGCTGACCTTGAGCAACTGCAAGCGCTCGGATGCACCTACGTCCTGCTCGACAGTTTCTATGGCGATGTGGAAGCCACAAGAAATCACGAGACCACATGGCGAATGCTCGCTACCATCGCCGAACAAGCGCTCGACTTGGCAAACGAGTCTGTCTCATAAGTCCCTTTCCCCATCAAGGGGGAAGGTTGGGATGGGGGTGAAATTGCTAGTCACCCTACCTAAAAGGAAACACTACTCGCCAAGCAATGCCAGTTGACACCTAATCGGCAGATTGCAACAATGGCGCAATAGTCGCTGACATCAGTTGGGATTCATCCGTGGAGGAAATGATGGGCACATTCGACGGCAAGGTGGTAATCGTAACCGGCGGCGCTCATGGCATCGGCAAGGACACAGCCGTCGAATTCGCCAAAGAGGGTGCCAGCGTCGTTATCGCGGATGTGAACGAAGAGGCTGGACGCGCCGTCGAAGCGGACCTGAATCGTCTAGGCCCCGGCGGTCTCTTGGTAGTCGCCGATGTCGCCCGAATCGACGAGTGCAGCCGCGTGGTCGCTGAGACGGTCGAGGCTTTCGGTGGGGTGGATGTGCTGTTTAACAACGTGGGAATCCAGTCCCCGGATTCATATAAGAATGTCGAAGACACGCCGGAAGATATGTGGGATCGCATCCTCAATGTGAACCTGAAGAGCTACTACATGATGTCGAAGTTCGCCATTCCTGAAATGCGGAAGCGAGGCGGCGGCGCGATCATCAACACCGCAAGCGTGCAAGGTCTTCAGTCTCAGAAGCTTGTGCCTGCGTATGCGGCAAGCAAGGGCGGCGTGCTATCGCTAACCCGCCAGATGGCGCTCGACTACGCGGAAGAGAACATTCGCGTGCTCGCCGTCTGCCCGGGCACCATCGACACCGAGATGGTCCGCACGGTTGCGCGACTGGAAGAGGGCGATCCGGGCGAAATAGTCGCCGAGTGGGGTAAGCACCATCCCATAGGCAGGGTAGGGCTTGGTGTAGATGTAGCCAATGTTGTGCTGTTCCTTGCAAGCGAAAAGGCAAGCTTCATGACAGGGGAATACGTGAATGTGGATGGCGGATTCATGGCACTTGGCGCATGGGCATCGGGCGCGGGCGCGTCTCAGGGATGAGCGGCGTAGGTAGCGAATTGTCACGAACCGCTGATTGGGAGCAAGACATGGACGGTAAAGTAGCCATCGTTACCGGCGGCGCAGGCGGCTTAGGCTCAGAGATATGCCGCAAGTTCGCCGTGCGTGGCGCTGCCGTTGCGGTCGCTGACATGAACGCTGAGGCGGCATCCGAAGTCGCTGAATCCATCGGCGCAGATAGCCGTCCGGCCATTGCCGTACAGGTCGAAGTAACCGACGAAGCCTCCGTAGCCGCCGCCGTCCAAACTGTCGTCAACCAACTCGGGCGGGTGGACTACTTAGTGCATTGCGCCGGCACGAACATCAAGGCTCCGGTGCTGAATATGTCGCTCGACCAGTGGAACCTCTCGCTCCAGCCGCACTTGACGGGAGCATTCCTGTTTTGCCGCGAGGCAGGCAGGCAGATGGTAGAGCAGGGCGACGGCGGCAGCGTGGTGTTGATGTCTTCAGTTACCGCCATGTCCCCCGTGCCGGAGCGCGGCGCTTATGGACCGGCGAAGGCTGCGCTCATCAATTTCGCCGGGCAGCTTGGTCTCGAATGGGCGCAGTACGGCATAAATGTCAACGCCGTATGTCCCGGCGTCGCATTAACGCCCATGACCGAAATGGTATATGAGCGTGAGCCTGAACTGAGGGCGCAGAGACTGAAGCGCTTCCCCATCAAGCGCGAGGTGCTGCCGGAAGAGGTGGCGGACCTGGTGCTGTTCCTGTGCAGCCCGGAAGCACGTTACATCAACGGCGTGGGCATTCCCATAGACGGTGGTTTCCTCAATTCCGGCTTCTATCAAGACTCTGGAAGCTGAATCTCGCCCGACCCACAAGGAGGAATAGGCATGGCTTTGCTGAACAACGACAGGGACGTTTCAGTGCTTGTGGACGGGCTTGACCATGTGGAAGGAGTCGCCTGGGGACTGGACGGCTACTGCTACGCAGGTGGCGAAGCCGGACAGATTTATCGTGTTGATGTGGAGAGTGGAACTGCAACGCAGATAGCCGACACCGGCGGCTTCATACTCGGGCTTGCATTGGACGCGCACCACAACATCTACGCCTGCGACACTGGAAACCGCGCGGTGATGAAGATAACCCCGGACGGCGGCGTATCGAAGTACGCCACAGGTGCGCCGGACGAGCCGTTCTACACTCCCAACTACCCGGCATTCGATGCGGACGGCAACCTGTACGTCTGTGATTCTGGCGACTGGAAGGCTGACAACGGCAAAGTCTTCAAGGTCAAGCCGGGCGGCGATACTGAGGTCTGGACGCGGACGCTGTGCGAGTTCCCCAACGGTCTGTGCATCGGGCCCAACGGCGACAGCCTGTTCGTGGCGATGAGCCTCAATCCGCCGCGCATTGCCGAAATTCAGATCACATCCGATGGTTCTGCCGGTGATATACGAACAGTCGTGGAACTACCCGGCGCAGTGCCGGACGGCGTCGCATTCGACACCGACGGCAACCTGTATATCGCGTGCTATCGCCCGGACCGCATTTATCGCTTCAGCAGCGCCGGTCAGCTCGAAGTGCTTGCCGACGACTTCGAGGGCACCATCATCGCGGCGCCTACGAACATCGCCTTCTGCGGCGCGGATAGAAACATTCTACTGAGCGCGAACTTGGGACGCTGGCACATAACCCGCTATGAAACGGGAGCGAGGGGCATGGCGCTCCATTACCCTGACCTCGGATAGCCCCGTAGATTTTCGGAGTAACAAACATGACTCAGTACCAGATCGAACGCAACTACGGCTGCCGCGTCTCCGACGCATGGACATTTCGCGGACTCAAGACAGCCGTCATCGAGAACGAATTGCTGAGGGTCGTAGTCCTCATTGACAAGGGCGCCGACATCTACCAGTTCTTACACAAGCCCACCGACACCGATTTCCTCTGGCGCTCACCATGGGGCGTCCGCGACCCGTCTGTTCGCATACCGACTACGGGTTATGGTGAAAGCCTGTGGATGGATGTGTACGAAGGCGGCTGGCAAACGGTTCTCCCCGGCGGTGGCTTCCCCAGCCGGCACATGGGCGCCGACATGGGCCTTCATGCAGAAGTCAACACCGTGCCCTGGGACGCGGCGATTCTCGAAGACACTCCTGACGTTGTTTCCATGCGCTTCTGGGTGCGCGCCGCTCGCATGCCCTTCTTCTTCGAGAAGACCCTTACCATTCGCAGCGGCTCTGCTGTGCTGGAAATCGAGGCGCGCCTGACTAACGAGGGTGAGGAAGCTGTACCTTGCGTATGGGGCGAGCACATCGCGCTTGGCCCTCCGTTCCTCAGCGAAGATTGCGTCATAGATCTCCCCGGCGGCACCCTCATCAACGAGGAAGGCGACGACTGGCACCCAAATGTTAAGCTGAAAGGCGGCCTTAGAAGCGCCTGGCCCATGTCCCAGCTCAAGGACGGCACGCCAAGAGACCTCAGCAGGATACCGCCCAAGAGCTTCCGCTCCTACGACATGTCCTACATCGCCGACATGCCCGACGGCTGGTACGCAATCACCAACCAGAACACGGGCGTGGGCTTTGGCTTCCGCTATCCCACCGATGTATTCAAGTTCCTCTGGTACTGGCACTCATTCGGCGGTGGCTTCGGCTATCCGTGGTATGGCCGCACCTACAATGTCGGCTTGGAGCCGTTCACCAGTTTCGGCAACGCCGGTCTTGCGGGCGCGGTCGAGAACGGCACCGCGCTGCTTGTCCAGCCGGGCGAGACTGTCGAAACATCCCAGCGCGCCGTGGCATTCAGCGGCGCATCCCGCGTAAGTTCAATCTCCCCGGACGGCGAAGTGACCGTCCAGCCATCGACATAGTAGTAGCACTGCCAAGCTAACAACGCTGCCTATCGCATCCAGGTTGTGCAAATCACGTGATCCGCCGTATTGCACTCCGACGAAAAATAATGGAGGCGATTTTCACATCGCCTCCATTATCCTATTAACCTAGTCCGGTATTTCTGCCACTATGCCACAATCGACCCAATTCGGCAGGCCTACCGTCGAGTATCTCCCTGTGGACCTAGGACTCGGCTGCGAGCGCAGCATTTACTGCCGACGCCGCTTCAGGCGTTACCCAGCTTTCCCAGACCTTGTTGTTGTTGAGGAACCATACGGCAGCTTCCGAAGCCTCGCTGCCGGGGTTGGCATCCATCCACTGGAAGATGCTCTTGTAGATGTCTATCGTGAACTCCCAGTTCTGGAGCATCCCGATAACCTCGGGTGCGCGCGGCAGCAGGCTCTTGTGAACCGCTACGAGAACTAGCGACTCCGCGAAGGCACAGCCCTTGTCGCTGTCCCAGCACTCTTTGGTGTAGGGAGGCTCTTCAAGGCGAACCAGGTCGAGCTTCAGCGCCGGGTCGCCCGTGCCCCACATGTATCCGAGCCACGGCTCTTCCTTCTCAAACGCTGCGTATATCTCCGCGAACATCGCTTCCTGAGAGCCGGGGTTAATCACATGTAGATAGTCGTTCAGTCCGTAGGTTTCTATCTGCGCGGTGTTGACCAGCTCGCAAGACCAGCCGATTACGCATGCCACGTGGCGCGCCTTGCCGCGGCTGTCGTCAGTGGCGAAAAGCTCCTGGTATTCGGGCTTTTTCAGGTCCTGAGGAGTCTTCAGGTCCGGGTTCGCGTCCGCGATGTACTTCGGAACTACGAATGTGCTCTGCCAGTCTCCAACGAGGCTGGTGCCCACTGACACAACTTCACCAAGTTCGACTGCTTTTTCCCAGCCAATTGACTGGTTGGGCAGCCATATCTCAAGTGCTACATGGATGTCACCCTTCTGCAGACCCTGGAAGTTAGGCAGGGTAGCGCCCAGGATGACGTCGGTCGGGTAGCCGTAGCCATTCTCCACGATGTACTGCGCGATGCGGTTCTGCACCTGCGCGCTCGTCCAGTTGAGGTCCGAGAAGACGATGGTTTCCTTGCTCGCCGCCTCTTCCATCATCGCGCGCTCTTCCAGCGCCTTTTCGACTATGTCCTGAATCTCCATCGCTGTCAGCGAGTTCGATGCGGCCTCCATGACCGCTCCGGAGACGGCAGCCTGCACGTCCTCGCTGGTCACCATGCCCTCCTGCGCTTCCATGACTGCCATGGAAATCGCAGACTGCACATCCGAAGCGGTGACGGCGTCTTCAGTCGCAGCCATTACGGCGCTTTCCACCATCGCCTGAATCTCTTCGGGGCTTGCGCCCTCCATCGCGGCGGACGAGACTGCTTCTTCTACCATCATCGCAATGTCGTCAGCCGACACCTGCGACTCTGACATGCCCATCATGGACTTCTCGACCATTGCCGAGATTTCTTCCGCCGACACCTGTGGCGCGGGCGCGGGTGCAGACTTGGCAACCGCAGCTTCAACTATGCGCGTTAGCTGCGCTTCATCAATTGCCGGAGCGGCAGGCGCAGGCTCCGACGCGCATGCCATCGCTACTACGGCGACTAGCGCCATAATCAGCGTGACTGACAGTAACTTACCTTTGCTAAACAAAATATATTCCTCCTTGCTGAGCGTATATGTATATGTCGATTCAGTGTGTCCTGTTTATGTATGTCTCACGGCATCGTGATCTACCGAATTTTTGCCTCCTTGTTCCTATTACACGATTTCATACCCTCCCGCTTATCCTGCGTTCAGTCTGTCTTGGCGCTCGCGCGCAACCGATTGAGTAATCCGGTCAATGATAATCGCCATTATAACAATTGCGAGGCCCGCAATTGCGCTGTTGCCCGCTTCCTGTCTGCCAAGAGCGCGCAAGACCGCCTCGCCCAATCCGCCAGCGCCAACCAGTGACGCCACGACCACCATCGCCAGCGCCATCATTGTCGTCTGGTTGATGCCTGCCATTATCGTGGGCAGCGCTAGTGGTATCTGAACTTTCGCGAGCAGCTGGAGCGGTGTAGCTCCAAAAGAGCGTGCCGCTTCGACCACTTCACTATCCACTTGGCGAATTCCCAGGTTCGTCAGGCGAATCACGGGCGGCACCGCGTAGATGACCGTTGCCATCACCGCTGGCACATTTCCAAGCCCGAAGAACAGAATGCCCGGCACCAGATACACGAAACTCGGCATCGTCTGCATACCGTCCAGTATCGGACGAAGAAGGGAGTCGGCAAGGGAGTTTCGCGCCGCCGTCACGCCTAGCGGTATCCCGATCATCAGCGATATGCCTACCGACACTATGATTAGCGCCAGCGTCTCCATGGAGCCTTCCCACAGCGTACTCGTGCCTCCGGGAAGTCTGCCCATTAAGCCCAGCAGAAGCAGCGCAACCACCGAGAATATCGCCATGGCGCGCCCTGAAAACTTCCATGCCGCTAAGCCCACCAGCAGTATCACAGCCGGCCACGGTATCCACAGCAAGAAATCCTCTATGGTAACGAGAACCTTCGTTATGATGGTCTTTATTCCGTCGAAAAACCAGGACGCTTCAACCGTAAGCCAGAGTATCCACTCATCGACTTGTGAGCCGATAGGCTTACCCCATTCCGCCGGGAAATTCATGCCGGGTCCCCACATCGCAAGACAGACGATAATGCACACAATCACGGCTGCCGCGCCGCCGATATACCACACAAGGTCGCCGTATCGAGCAAGAATGTTCTTTACGACCCCACCGTCAGTCGATGTCCCATCGGAAGTAGCGACGCCCGCAGTCGTTGGATCTATATTGGCCATGTCCCCACCTAACCTTCTGCGCTTTCGTCGCCGGTTTCGGCATCGTACATCCCAGTCAGCAGCGCCCCTCTATGCACCTCGCCCAGCAATCTGCCGTCCTCGTTCACAACCGCTATCGGATGCTCGGTGCTCGCGGCCATCGGTATCAAGTCCTCGATAAATGCGTCCGGGTCCGCAGTCATAACCTCGCCAAGTTCCAGCCCGCGCAGCGACTCGACCTTCTGTCGCGCCAGCCTGCCCGCGTGATCCTCCGTCAGTATGCCTTTCAAGATATTGTCGCGCCCCAGCACGAACAGCACATCGGTGTCGCTTGTACGCATCGTGTGAAGCGCCGCGCGCGGTCCCTGCCAGTCGTTCACCACCACATCCGGCTCCTGCATTATCGCCTTCGCCTGTATCACCTTCGCCCGCGACACGTCCTGCACGAACGAAGTTACATAGTCATCGGCCGGCAGTGTTACTATCTCTTCCGGCGAGCCTTCCTGCACTATCTCCCCGTCGCGCATAATCGCGATTCGGTCGCCAATCTTCAGCGCCTCGTTCAGGTCGTGCGTAATGAACACAATCGTCTTCTGAATCGAGCTTTGCAGCGAAATCAGCTCGTCCTGCATTTCCCTGCGGATTAGAGGGTCGAGTCCGCTGAACGGCTCGTCCATCAGCAGCACCTCCGAGTTCGCCGCCAGCGCGCGCGCCAACCCAACGCGCTGCTGCATGCCTCCGCTCATCTCGCTTGGCAGGTAGTCCTCCCACCCCTTCAGCCCCACAGTCTCGATGGCTTCCAGCGCCGCCTCATGCCGCTCTTCCTTATCTACACCGCGAATCTCCAGCCCGTAAGCCACATTGTCCAGCACCCTTCTGTGCGGGAGCAGCCCGTAATGCTGAAACACCATCGCTATCTTCTGCCGCCTGAACTGTATCAGCTGCTCCGAGTCGTACTCCAGAACATCCTCGCCGTCGAACAGCACTTCGCCTTGAGTGGACTCTATGAGCCGAATGAGGCAGCGCACCAGCGTTGACTTGCCGCTGCCCGAAAGACCCATGATGACGAATATCTGCCCCTTATCCACCTTGAAGGATACATCACGCAGCGCGACCACCAGCCCCAGTTCCTCTTGGATATCGGCGCGGCTTGCAGAAGCATACTTGTCGTCTAGCGCAAGCGTCGGATTCTTGCCAAACACTTTCCACAGGTTTTTGACCTCTATCTGATTTTCGCTCGCGCTTTGAGTCATGCGCACGCCTCTCTTGCCTTCATGGTGCGCTCAATATAACGCAGGCGATTTGGCAGGTCAAATGCTCGCCCCTATATCGGTGTCTCTAAACGCCTGCAACAAGGCAATATGGGAAAATTGCCCACACGATGATAAAATCATCCCTGGTTCGTGACGGCAATCTCTGTGACTGCCCTCGTCAACTGAAGTCGGGTACACTGACGGACTGAAATACCGATCTACTGAATAACTACACAAGGAGGCTCCCAAGTGGCAGTCATACAACTGGAAATCAGCAGGCGCGCTCCCTATGCGGGCGGCAAGAGTTTCGGCGATGTCGGAGCTTATGAGCAGATTGACGGCACGGTGCATTATGCCGTTGACCCTCTCCACTCCGCCAACGAAGGCATTGTTGACCTCGAACTCGCCCCACGAGATTCAAGCGGCAAGGTCTGGTTCTCTTCGGACTTCACGCTGCTGAAGCCTGAAAACATGGAGAACGGCAACGGCAGTGTTCTATTCGATGTCGTCAACAGAGGACGCAAAACCGTGATGGGGCGTTTCAACGATACCGGCAAGCCCACAATGCCGTCCGACCCGCTCGACCCCGGCAACGGCTTCCTGATGCGTCACGGCTATTCCGTGCTTTTCGGCGGTTGGCAGGCTGATGTGCCGCGAGGCGTCGGGCTGATCGGCTTGCAGACTCCAGAAGCGGTTGACGCCGACGGCAATCCCATATCCGGCAGAATCATGTGCCAGTTCCAGGCGACGCACTTCACCCAGTTCTTCCTGCTCGCCGACCGGCAGCACGCGCCGCACCCCGCAATCGACGAGAACGAGGCGGATGCTACGCTAACCGTGCGCGACCACCCCAACAGCCCGGCAGAGCCTATTGCCCGCGACAAGTGGCGCTTCATGCGATTCGAGGACGAATCGGTCGAGCCTGACCCCTGCCACATCTTCATGGAGGAAGGCTTTGAGCCGGGCCGCATCTACCAGCTCGTGTACACCACCCGAGGCAGCCGCATCGTAGGCTTGGGCTTCGCCGCCATGCGCGACATTGTGTCCTTCCTGAAGAACGGATCGACAGAGCAGGGCAACCCTTGCGCCGGCGGCGTCCGGCGCGCCCACGCATTCGGCGCGTCCCAGAGCGGCCGCTTCCTGCGCGAGTATATCCACACGGGCTTGAACACAGACGAAGACGGCAACATGGCTCTCGACGGCATCATCTCGCATGTCGCCGGAGGCATGCGCGGAGAGTTCAACCTGCGCTTCGGTCAGCCATCGAAGGATGTCTGCTACATCATTCCCAAGCTCTTCCCGTTCGCCGACACGGAGCAGTCCGACCCCGTAACCGGCGAGAGTGGCTCCCTGCTTGAGAGGCTGCACGAGCGCGGGCACATGCCCCGGATCATGTTCACCAACACCTCCGCCGAATACTGGCGCGGGGACGCGGCTCTTATTCACACTAACTTCGCCGACATGAGCGACGCTCCCGAAGAGAGCGACTATGTGCGCCGCTACCACTTCGCAGGCTCGCCGCACGGCTCTGCCAACTCCTTCCCGCCGCTTGGAACGCGCGAGGACGGCATGCGAGGCCAGCTCCCCTTCAACATCATCGACTACAACCCACTGCTGCGCGCCTCCCTCGAAAATCTTGACGAATGGGTCCGAGGCGGCAGGCCCGCTCCGGCAAGCAGGCATCCGCGCATTGGGGACGGCACGGCTGTCGAGTCCCACACACTCGCTCCAAAGTTCCTGAGCATACCGGGCGTCGCGTTCCCCGAAAAGGTAACTCGCGCGATGCGCCTCGACTACGGACCAGAAGCCAAGCAGGGACGCACGACCACGCTGCCGCCCGTCGCGGGAGAAGAGTTCCCCGCGCTGGTTGCCAACGTGGACGACGACTGCAACGAGATTGGCGGCATACGCCTGCCCGACCTCACCGTTCCGGTGGCAACCTACACGGGCTGGAATCTGCGCCACCCCGACATCGGCGCGCCCGGTCTGGTAATCGGCATCACGGGCGGACTAGCGGGATGGGTGCTGCCGTTCCCCGCGACCCCAACACAGCGCGCCGCGGTCGGCGACCCACGCGCCGCCATCAGCGAGCGTTACTCGTCAAAGGACGACTATGTGAGTCAGACGAAGAAAGCCGCTCAGAGTCTGGCAGGCGAGGGCTACATGCTTGAAGAGGATATCGAAACCTCTATGCACAAGGCATCGGTGCGCTACGATTATTTCACGGCCGACGGCGCTGCGAACGGCAGCCGGTAATCCCGCGACGATCACCCGACGGTCCCATGCTTGAACTTGTAGAGCGTCATTCCACCGGCAAGGCGCGCCTGCTTCGTCTGCTCGATGAAGTAGCCGCCGAAGGCTGGTGTGAAAGGACGCTCTACCTCAAGCCCTCATCGCTTCAGGCACGCTCACGGCAAGACAATGTGATTCCCTCTGAGCGTCCTGACGACGATCTTTTAGAAGTCGTCCTTGAGTCCGTGGGCGAATCTGACACGGGGATGGCATTATTCATCGGAGAGGGCAGGGCGCTCGCAATCTGCCCGCCATTCCCGCTAGTGGACGACATCACCCGCTCCGGCTTCGTCTCGTCTCCGCTCATTCGGCTCATGGAGAATGACTACCTGATTGGCGTCGTGCTGCTGCGACTCGGCAGGTACGCCGTCGCCGTATTGAAGGGCAACAAACTTCTCGCCACCAAGACGGCCGGACGCTATATGAAGAACCGGCACCGCGCCGGCGGCCAGTCCCAGCGCCGCTTTGAGCGCAGCCGCGAGCGTCTCATCCGCGAACTATATGACAAGACTTGCGAGACGGCGAAGGCAGTCCTTGATCCTTATGCCGACGCCATAGACTACATACTGCTGGGCGGCGAAGACTCCACCCTTTCCGGCTTCACCGACCGCTGCCGCTTGATGCAAGACCTCAGCCATAAGACACTGACTCGTAGGCTCGTCATAGATCGCCCCGACCGGAAAACGCTGAACAACATCGCCTTCGAGGCATGGAAAAGCCGCGTGTACTCATTTGTGAGCATCCACTGACAGACTGAGAAACTGACTTACTGACAAACTCTACTGCGCCGTATATCCCCCGTCCACAATCAGCGGCGCGCCCGTTACGAACGCCGCTTCGTCCGATGCCAGGAACAGCGCGGCGTTTGCGATGTCCTCAGGCTGCCCCAGCCGTCCTATCGGGTGCCTCTCCTTCAAGAACTCGTAAGACTCCGGGACGTCGGTCAGGATGCGCGTCATATTCGTCTCTACATAGCCCGGACAGATGCAGTTCACGCGGATGCCCTTTGGCGCAAGATCAACCGCCAGGTTGCGCGTGAATTGCAGCACCGCGCCCTTTGACGGGTTGTACGGGCTGAAGCCGCTAGTCATCCCCACCGGATACCCCACCAGCGACATGATGGAGCCGATGTTGATAATAGAACCGCCCCCTGCCTTCTCCATCTCGGGCACAGCATGCCAAGACACCAGATAAGTGCCTTTCATGTTCACATCCATTACCTTGTCCCACACGTCCTCATGCGTCGCGTCTTCCCCCAGGTCGATTCTGCCACTCACACCCGCGCTGTTCAGCACCACATCCAGCTTGCCGTAGGCATCTATCGCCGCCCGTACCATCGCCTCGGCGTCCGCGCTGCTCGCCACATCGCCCTCTACCGCGATAGCCTCACCACCCGCCTCGCCGACAATCGCAGCCGTCTCTGATGCGGATGCCTCGCCTATGTCCGAAGCCACGATGCGCGCGCCCTCAGCCGCGAACCTCACCGCCGCAGCCCTGCCAATGCCCGCGCCCGCGCCCGTTATCAGCGCAACCTTGCCTTCCAGTCGCATAGTAATTCCCTCTTATCTTTACTGACATCTCTTGAAATCAAGCGGTCTCAAAATACTCGCCCGCTCGATATACGTTCCAGTCTCGAATGCCATACACGGTAACGTTTCCCACCCCAAGCACGCGCCATCCGTCTCCTTCGCTCACGCATCCGGTAGCCCCGTCTATTCCCACAACCGCAAGCCCTTCCGCCGTCTGCACCGAGACCTCTCTTGACGTCTGGCTCTTGCTCGCGCGCTCGTGGTGCGGCAGCACCGCCACGCCCGAAACTAGCCCCAGCGCGCCGACCCACTGCCGAAAGCGCATCCGATCGCCCATCACCATAGCCCCCGCGCTGGAGCCTGCCAGAATCGCGCCGCGCTCCACTGCGTCCAGCATCCTTCGCAGCAGCAGCGACCTTTCCAGCACTTCCAGCAGATTCGACGGATTGCCGCCGGTCAGGTATATTATGTCCGCTCCGTCCACCGCCGAAGTCAGCTCTTCGTCGTCAGCGTCCGCCGAGTTCAGCGCCATCAGTGACGACGCTCTGGCGCCCAGCAGATCGAACTGCCGGATGCCATTTTCCGCCGCCAGCATCGGGCGCTCTGCCGCTGCCGCAGTCGGCACGATGAGCGCGTTAGGGCGCTCTATCCCGGTCATCTCCACCAGTTCGTTGTCCATTGCTCGGCAGCTCGGTCGAAACTCGTCGCCGCCCACCAGCACAATCCTTCCCCTCATCTAGCTCACCTCCTCCGGCGCGACGAATGTCAGTGCGGACGCCGGGTTGTTGACCAGAATGTTCTGGACAGCGTCCTCACTGAATCCGCGCGACCTCATTCGCGGCACGATGTGCCCCGGAATGTATGCGTATCCATGACCTCCGTACCGCTCCAGCCGGCTCTTCGTGCAGATGTCGTGCGCCACCAGAATCTTGCGCCCGTAGCCCTGCGCCGCAATCCACCCTATATCGTCCATCCGCTTGCCGTCGCCCGGCATATCAATCGCAGGATTAGCGCCGTAGTACGATTCCTCCGAGCCAAACAGGTCCCACTCCAAGTAGCAGCCGCTCTCAGCTATCTGTCGCAGTGTTTCGTGCAGGAACACAGTGCGGTCCAAATGCCCGATGATGGTGCGTTCCAGGTCCGCGCCCGCCTCCCGCAGCACCTCGATGATCTCCAGCGGCGCCGTCTCGTCTCTGCCCGGGTGAACTAGAATAGGCGCTCCCGTAATTCGCTGCGCCCGCGCCGATGCCCTCAGCGCCTTGCGCTCGTTGGGCATCAAGGGCCACGAGCAGCCTACCTCGCCGATGACGCCGGACCTGTATAGCGTGCCGTCAACCCCGGCGGTTACATCCGCGACAATGCGCGCCACGAGATCATCTTCGTTCATGTCATCCATGCCCGCCGGGTGCGCCGCGTCCACATAGTAAGACGCTCCCATTATCACATTCACGCCCGTCGCCCGCGATATGCGCGCAAGCCCCGCCGCATCCCGCTTGATGCCGATGCTGGTCGCGTCCACAAGCGAGCCGCCGCCGTATTGCTTGTATATGTTCGCCTCGTCTATGGCAGCATCAACATCCGTGAGCTGAACGTTATCCAGGTTCCGCTGACCCCAGTGACGGATACGTCCCGCCGTCTCCAGCGACACCGGCTCATAGTAGAATCCCTTCGCCCCGGCCTGCTGCGGCTCTGCGAAGAGCGGCGACATGTCGATCAGCAGATGCTCGTGGGTCAGTGTTACCCCAAGCTGCTCAGGCTCGATCGGCCCCAGCACCGTCTGCACCTTTCCCTCAATGTTAAAGCCTGCCATCATCTCACCCTCCCCATCCTGTGTATCCTGTCAGTTTCCGATTAGTATCGTGGGTCCCGCCACTCGAACGCCAGAGTCGCGTATCTCACGAACACCGCGCCGCCCGGCCTCGCGATCGGACCGTTGATTGCCAGCAGCGCAATCGTATGCTTGTCTCCCGGCTGCGGGTCCGCGCTCACCGCCACGCGCTGCGGTATGTTGAATCCCTGAACGGCGCCCTGCGTCAGGTCTATCTCGCCGTCAACCCACACTTCGCCGTAGTCGTCAATGCAAGTCTCGATGAGACAGCGCGTTCCCCGCACATCGTGGCCGCCAACAGTCTCCGGTATTGTAATCCCGATGCGATACCAGATGAACGACAAGCCCTGAGTCCGCCACTCCGCAAGGTCGTCGCAGACCTCCCATCCTGAGTCATCGTAATCCGGCATGCGCGCAGGGCTGCCCTCGCTCAGCGCCACAAGCCCTTGATTCGACTCGCCCGGCACAAGCCCGACTGCGTACCTCCATTCGCCACCCACAGCCTTCAAGTCTTCCACATTCTGCAAGTCAAGAGTCGCCCTCGGCATATCTCGCCTCCTTGTGCCAATCATATATCGCCCTTCATAATGCGCTGGGGTGATTATAGCATTGCCAAATACGCTTGAGTGCGCCCATGTAATGCTTGTGTTATAGTTTTATTCGGAACGGTCATGCATGATTTGGTGGGGTATTGTCCTTTGCTGTGGGACTGGGATGATGACAAGGCGCGTATCAATCTTCGCAAGCACAAAATACCTTTCGAGTTGGCAGTTCGTATTTTCCATGACCCGCTTCACAATTCCATCGAAGACGACTACGAACTCGAGGAACGCTGGAAGACAATAGGGCAGGTGAAAAACCATGTCTTAATTGTCATCCATACCGTTCCAATGGGCGATTCGCCGGGCCGAATTATCAGTGCGCGGAAGGCGACAAGATATGAGAGGGGACAATATGAAGAACAAATCTGACTCTCAAGGAATGTCTGATATCGAATTGGAAGCCCTTCGCAATCTCGACGCTATGTCTGACGAGGATATAGACACCAGCGACATTCCTGAGCAAAGGGATTGGACTGGTGGTGTGCGTGGAAAGTTCCACGACCCACACGCACGACGCGTTGTTCGGAAACGGTACACGCAACTTGCAGACTAAGTAATGACAGGCACGGCTTGAAACAGTCCGATCGGCTACAAATGAGGTTCAAAACATGACCAACACAGCGGACGCGGTAATCATCGGCGGCGGTGTCATGGGTTGCAGCATCCTGTACAACCTGGCCGAGCAGGGCTTAACCAACACACTGCTGTTGGAGCGCGATGTACTCGCCTCAGGCTCCACCAGCAAGTCGCAAGCCATCCTCCGCATGCACTACTCCAACGAGGTTACATCGAGCCTCGCTTGGCAGAGCCTCGAAATCTTCAAGAACTTCGAGGAACTCACAGGCACTCCCTCCGGGTACACCCGCACCGGATACTTTCTCATAGTGGGCAGGGAAGATAGAGAGGCGATGTTCGAGAACGTTGCCATGCACCAGCGACTCGGCATAGCAAGCGAAATCGTCTCAATCGAGGACATGCGCGAACTCGCTCCGATGCTCGCCGTTGAAGGCGATGAGTTCTTTGCCTACGAGCCGGAGTCCGGTTACGCCGACCCGTATTCCGTAACCCTCGGATTCGCCAACCGCGCCCGCGAGATGGGCGCTCGCGTTCAGGACAGCACAAACGTAACCTGCATCGAAGTAACCGGCGGCAAGGTTACCGCCGTTCTCACCTCCGACGGACGTGTTGAGACAGATATTGCCGTTGTAGCCGCCGGGCCATGGAGCGACAGGCTGTTGAGCGCAGTCGGTGTCGATGTGCCGATTCGTCCCCTCCGCCATCAGGTAGTTGTGTTGCGCCGCCCACCCGGACCCGACACCGACCATCCCATCGTCGCCGACAACCTTAACGGCTTCTCCGCTCGCCCCGACATCGGCGGACTCACGATGATAGGCGCAGGCGAAGAGGAATTCGTGGACGCCGACACCTTCAATCAGGGCGTGGACATGGATGTCGTTCAGCCCACATTCGAGGCGATCGCCACGCGCATCCCCGCGATGTCGCGCGCCGTATTCCGCGGCGGCTGGTCCGGCGCATTCACGGTTACACCCGACTGGCATCCCATCCTGGACCGCATAGAAGGCATAGACGGTCTCTACTGCGCCGTAGGTTTCAGCGGACACGGCTTCAAGGAATCCCCAATGATTGGCAAGGCGATGGCAGAGCTGATCACCAACGGCGCTGCCGAGTGCGTTGACATCTCAATGCTCAACCTCAATCGCTTCGAGACCGGCGACTTGCTCCGCTCCCGCTACGCAATGCAGGTGCTTGCGTAGAGCAAAATCCTATCCATTATGTCCATCGATGTTAGTTCCACTCTCAATCGCCGCTATCTGCTCCTCCACATTCCCCAGCATAATGTAATCTTCTTGCACGATGCAGTAGCATCGCTGCACATACAGCATCGTCAGCCTTCGCGCGTCTTCGCTGCCTTCCTTGACGCCCTCCACGATGCGCTCGACCTTGTGGTCGAAATCCATGTGCCGGGACAGCGCCGCGATGTCCGTCTCCGCTTCCTTGACTAGCGCCTCTTCGCTGCTGTCCACTGCGAAACGCAACTTGCCGACGAGTGTTGTAAGCTCCGCCAGCTTATCGCTGTCGCTCATAAGCCCGTACATGACCTCGTTGATCCCAACGCCGCCTTCAGCGAGCGCGCCCGCTTCAGCCGTACCCTCTGCCAGCCCTGCTTGTTCGGTAGCGGCGTTGTACAGTTCCGTGTACTTCTCTACGGCGTCTCCGGCGGCAAGCATCATGCTTGGCAGGTCCGAAGTGTTGAACGTTCCCGCGAACAGCACATCGTCGTCGCGCATCTCCGCTAACTGCTGAATCTGCTCAAGACTCCCCATCTGCTCAGGGGCGGGCGGAAACGCAAACGATGACATGTCGTTCATGCTCCCGTCCGGTATCAGGCTCATCAGAAACGGAGGCGCGTACTTAGCCACATCCACAGTAATCGGCAGCATCACTATGTAGCTCGCCCACACGTCGCCCGCATCCGTTGAACTCCTGAAGTACACGAATGCATGCCCCTTCGGTGAATCCTCGCTGCCTCTCTCGAACGATATGTCCATTTGCTTGTCAACCTCTCTGGGAACAAGATTGTTGTTGCCAAATTCTGCGTATTCTATCTTGAGGGAGATTGCCGCAATTAATTTCTGGAGTAATTTCTGCCTTTTCTAACTGCGAATCGCAAGCGAACTGAACGTCAGATAGCAATACGGACCCAATTGTACGCCAACCAGTGCGCCTCTCATAAGACTAATGTATATTTATCGCGGGTATATCGTAGGCATATTATAGACATACTGAGGGACTTTAGTGTAGTATGCATTGGAATTGATTGTGAACCTTTTCACTACTTTGGTCGAAGGGCTAATCTAATTTTTAGAAGTCGTATGGCTACCTTGCATCTCTTTTAGGCTCAGGCAGTTGCTAATTCTTAATCCCGACGCCTACAGGGCTATTGTTCGACCATTACTTTTCAGAATGGACCCAGAAACAGCCCATATGGTTGTCCTACAGGCTTTAAAGGCGCGCCATGTCTGGCAGGCCGCTTCGCGAATACTGAAAGTTGTGGACCCGCGCCTTGAAGTTGATTTGGCAGGTATGAGATTGTCGAACCCTATTGGTCTGGCAGCGGGATGCGATAAAGACTGTATTGCCCTACCTGCACTTTCATCACTAGGATTTGGATACATCACCTGCGGAACAATAACCGAATATCCTCGCAAAGGGAACCCACGTCCACGGATCCTGCGTTATGTGGACGACGAAGCGCTGATAAATTCCTACGGCTTCCCAAGCAAAGGATTGGGACATGCCGTGCAGCAGATTGAGGAAGCGCGGGATCATTTGGAAGGTACGCCTGTCGTTGCCAGCATATCTGGAACTCAGGCAGATGAAATTGTGCGGTGTCATCGCCGCCTCGAACCACTTGTGTCTGCAATCGAAATAAACATCAGTTGTCCTAATGCGCTTGGATTTCACAACTTTCAACGGCCTGCCGCACTGATGGATTTACTTGACCAAGTGAACGCTGAGAGGCAAAAGCCCATAGCCATTAAGTTACCTCCTTATCGAGTGATGCCGTCCTCCGGTAACCAGCAGAAGGACATGGTGCTAAGTCTCGTAGATGCTTGTGTGTCGCAGGGTGTTGAGGCAATCACTGTTGCTAACACTTGGCCCGCATCTGACTCCCACCTTGCAGTTGGCGCGGGCGGGCTAAGCGGAAGGCCAGTCTTCGCCGACATGTTGCAGATGGTCGCCGACATCAGAGCGGAAGCAGGCAGTGGATTGGCAATCAACGCAAGTGGCGGCATATTCTCCGGTGAGGACGCTCTCGCCGCAATTCAAGCCGGCGCAACCACCGTCCAGATTCTGACCGGCCTGGTCTATAGAGGTCCCGGCATCGTCAGGCGCATAAACGAGCAGATGCTCACTCACATGGACGCCGAGCGCATGCCCGCTCTCACATACTGACGCGCCACGTTCACCTTACGATACATACAAGTCGGGCGCAGGACCGATAAATCCTGCGCCCGCCCTCTTTCATGTTTTGCCTTTGTTGGTGAGCAGCCTACTCTTCGTCGTCAGACTCGTCCAGACCGACTTCAAATATGCCCCAGCAAACTACCTTGCCGTCTTCTTCTCGTACCGCGCAGCTTCCATGCTCGCCGCTGCTGACCGACTTGTAAACGCCTTCAGGCGGCGTTCTCTTGCCGTACTGATTCGACCCCCAGCACGCGATCCATCCGTCCCCATGCAGCGCGCAAGCGTGGTCCGAACCGTAGCTCACTTCCACGAATCCTCCCTGCGACGGTTCCGGTTCCGGCTTCACCGGCGGCAATGCCTCCTCCGGCGCTACATCCACTGAAAGCGTGAAAGCCCCCATCTTTTCGGCATAGTACGTCGTCGCCTCGATGGTGTAGTCACCCGCTTCAAGCTTCATCTCAATCCGCGCGTCGTTTGAAAGCGGCTCTTCATGCTCCGCAATCACCTTGCCTGCCTTGCCCGTTCCTTCCATCAGGTAGAGATACGAATCCTGCTCCTCAGACTTCAACTCTAGCGTAACATTCGCCTCTGCGAGAAGCGTGAAGGTATAGTAGTGCGCGTAATAACTGCCGGGTCCCCGCGAGCTATCCGGCCTGTTGATGGACAGACACCTCGAATCTCCCCACTCGCCTTCGAGCATGACTTCGTGAGTTATGGGCCCTGTCTCCGAGAATATATCCTCGTCAACTTCTATTTCTGTGAAGCAAATATCAGTTGGCGCGTCAGCGCGCGGCAGCACGCCGAACCCGTAGCCCCAGGTATTGTCGGGCCCCGAGTTCCCGCGCTCCACCGCATGTTCCTTCAGGTACTCCGCCAGTTCCACGTTATTCTTGGCAGGGAAGACCTGCTTCACAAGCGCCGCCATAGCCGCGATGTGCGGCGATGACTGGCTCGTCCCCCTCCAGCGCCGTCCCCTGATTCCGGAGTAAGCGAAGTCCGCTCCCACGATGTCCGGCTTGATCCTGCCGTCAGTGGTAGGTCCCTGGCTGCTGAACGGCTCAATCTCCGTAGTGTCGTTCCACGGCGCGGCGCCCACCGCGAGAAGCGCCGGATTCGCGCTCTCCGCAGGATTTGCTATGCTGTAGCCGGGCATAAAGTATTCCAGAGTCTGGCTTGTGAAAGCCTGGACCTGAAGCCAATCCGGGTCTATGCCGCCGAAGTTCTTTACCGCAAGGCAATATATCCCTTTTTCCTTAGGAGCGATAACAATCTGCTCCAGTGGAAGAGGGAACACCGATTGGAACGATTCGCTAGTGGCGACTACTTCACCTGTTCGCTGGTCCAGCAGGAAGAGGTCTAGGTCTTTCTGTGGAGCGCCCCATATATCCTCCCAGCGAAGATTGGCGACGAGAAAATCTCCGGATTCCAGCAAGATGGCATTGCAGTCGTCGCCCCCTTGGAAATTGAGAAATCCATCTGCGTCCGGATCGTGAAAGCCCCCAGTCCAAGTCGATTCGCCCTCATTCCCCGCGGCGTTTGCCCAGAGGATGCCGTTCGCGGCCGCAACTTCCACAGTACCAAGCGGGTTATAAGGATAAATCGAAGTGCCATCGCCGGGGCCTAGCCATATCCAGCCGACTGAATGGTTGATTACGTCCACCTCTTGGATTGCCAACCATTCAACGGTCGTCCTTAGTTCCAGAACCGTCTTAGGATTCGAAATGTAATATGTCGCTTCAGGTGCTATATCGAACGCTGACTCTGTAACTACTGTGCCATGCGATGTTTCGTACTCGCATTCCGCTATGTCGAAGAAAATATCGCCGTCCTCGTCGTAGCACAGGGCATGTACCCGGGCCGCTGTCGGCAGCTCAGTTCCGAGCGCGTCTTCAAATCCAATGAATCCAATGTCAACGATGCCTATCTTGGTTCCCTCTCCCCTGAAACCGGCAGCCTGCCAGACGTCCGCGCCATGCACCAGCGCCCCTTCGCCTATGACATCTCCCTGTAAGGGCTGCGGAGGAATCAGCGTTTCCACGTTGGTGACGCCTTCCAGTTCGGACAATGCACCTAATCCGGAAACCGGTACATACGCCTCTATGTAACCCGCAGCGTCATGCCGAATTGCTCCGCCGTTCGTTTCGATATACTGCTTGACGTCGTTTTCGTGCCCCGCTTCCACCGTGACGCCAACTCCCACTGATCCGCCGTCGCTGAACGGCGCTTGCGCCGCGACAGCCGGCTCCGACACCACGCCCTGCTCAACCTCCGCAATCAGGTCGTTGAGAAAGGCATCCATCTTGCCGAACTGCGGTGGGTTCGTCTTGCCTCCTAATATCGGAGAAATCGACACTACGGAGCCATTCCCCTCGGCAGGCGCGCTCGTCGGCGCTGGCGTCGGCGTATCCGCCGTCTGCGCCTGCACCCTTGACCTGTCTGCGTCAGCCAGCAGCGTAATCAGCAGCCCCGCAGCAGCAGCCACGGCAACCAGAACAATCGCCGCCTGTCTCCATCTTTTCGGCATTTGCTTACTCCTCTATAAAGCCATATAAATTAAAGCACTGTGCGGATATAAAAACCCACACAGTGCAGAAGTCTATCAGTTTCGCAGGCAGTGGAGCAACGGTCTGAATCAAGAAGGCACAAAGTTCTGTTCAGTAACTTAAGCAGCGGCGCTTCAATCCTCACCTGATAGGACAGCCTCGACTTCCTCGCGAAATGGCATCGCATCCCTGGCTCCGGGCTTCGTTACTGCCAGCCCACCCGATGCGGCGCCGAACTTCAAAGCGTCCTCGAAGTCAAACCCTTCAGAGACCGCAACCGCAAGCCCCGCGGCAAAGGCGTCCCCCGCCGCAACGCTATCCACCACATCTACATCAAATGGCGGCACAAGGTGATGCCCCTTCTCCGTAATGGCATATACTCCCTGCTCACCCAGAGTTATCACCGCCGCGCCCACTCCCTTCGCTATCAGGTCTTCCGCCGCCTCCCGTGCCGATTCCTCATCGGTTACGCGAATGCCTGTCAGCGCCTCTGCCTCGGTTTCGTTGGGTGTCAGGAAGTCCGCGACCAGGAACCCTTCGCTTGGCATTTCAGCCGCAGGCGCCGGGTCCCAGATGACGCGAACCCCAATACTCCGCGCATGTCTTGCGGCTTCAAGAGAGACCTCCGGCGGCGTCTCCATTTGCAGCATAAGCGCGTCCGCGCCCTCCATCGCCATTTTGGCGGCATCCAGCTGGGTCTCGTCGCTTGCCCTGTTCGCTCCATATATCTCCGCGATGCAGTTCTGCCCGGAAGCGTCCACCATTATCACCGCGACTCCGGTGCCGTTCGACGAGTCCGGCGCGACGCCATCCACATCAATTCCCTCAGAGCGCAACGCATCCAGCAGCGTTCTTCCAAAGTCATCGTCGCCCACTCTACCCACCATCCGCACTTCTGCACCCAGCCTAGCCGCCGCCGCCGCTTGGTTTGCTCCTTTGCCGCCCCCGGTCATGAAGAACTTATCGCCATGCACCGTCTCTCCCGCCTCCGGCATCCTCTGCACATTGGCGACAACATCCATATTTATGCCGCCCAGCACAACGATTCTGGGCTTGCTCGCATTTCTATCCGGTGTCATTGACCTTATCCAATCAATCCCTTGTCCAGCAGTTCCTCCAGCACCTGTGCGACTCCGTGCTCCTCGAACGGCGGCGCAACGCTGTCCGCCGCGGCAAGCGCCTCCGACACGGCATCACCGACCGCGATCCCCAGACCTGCCCATTCCAGCATCTGCACATCGTTGTACCCATTGCCGAATGCGACAGTCTCTGAGCGCGCGATCCCGAAGCGCTCGCACATCCAGCCAAGCGCGTCTTCCTTGCCGCTTCTTGGATGCAGAATTTCGCAGAAGTGCGGCAGCGACCTCATAACAAGCACGTCCATAGACAGTTGAGGCTTTACGCCTCGTTCCAGTGCCTCGATGCCATCGTCCGAGCCTACGGCTACTATCCGGGTGAGGCCCTCACCTGCTACCTCTCGCAAATCGCTTACGAGCTTCACCTCAATCTCAGTGCGCTTACCGTATGACTCCGCCCATTCGGTCATTCTGTCCACATACATTATGCCCGGATAGTATCCCACAACCTGCGTATCGGTATTACCCGATTCGATGTGCTCTTCCAGCCTGTCCAGCGTGCCCAGTGCCATATCTCCGGTAAGTGGGCGATGCCGAAACACTTCGCCGCTGTTGGGATCGGCGATGTATGCCCCCTGCGATGTGGCGATTGGCACGTTGATGTCCAGCGCGGCGCTGTTGACTATCGCCGACCTGTAGGCGCGTCCCGTCGCGAGCGTAACCACAGCTCCCGCCTCGCGCGCCGCGTCGATCGCACTGCGTGTTCTCTCGGCGATTGGATTGTTGCCGCTGCGAATTGTCCCGTCAACGTCTAGTGCTATCAGTCTGTATCCCATTTCACCGCCGGAATCCGTGTTAAAATTGAGGGAATATCGAATGTCCTATAAGTTCCCGCGAGGCTCAATCAAAATGAACATGCTAAAGCGACTGCCCCCGCGTCTATTACTCTGGCTCCTCATCCTGCCGGTCGTCATCTACATCCTCATCGCCAGCTTGCGCGAGGCAAACTAACATCCCTATATCCTCATCCTATCCATCCTGTCCATCGATGTTGATTTTCGCCCTAGTCTCGTATCTCTACAACCATCTCGATTTCAACCGGGATGTCATTCGGAAGCGATGCCATCCCGACCGCCGAGCGCGCATGCCGTCCCTTGTCTTCAAACACCTCCACTAGCAGGTCCGAACACCCGTTAGCTACCTGTGGCTGCTGCGTGAACTCCGGTGTGCAGTTCACCATAGATAGCAGCTTCACGATTCGCTCCACCCTGTCAAGGTCTCCGAGTGTGCTTTTGAGCCGGGCAAGCAGGTTAATCCCCACCAGCCTGGCCGCTTCGTAACCCTCTTCAAGAGTCAGGTCGCTTCCCACCTTGCCGTTTGGCGTAGTTCCATCTTCCCGTTCGGCCGGCCCCAGCCCCGCCACGAACAGCAGATTGCCCGTCTGAACTGCGGGTACATAGTTGGCGATCGGCTGCGGGCTGTCGGGCAGCGTGATGCCCATTTCCTCTATTCGCTTCTCAATAACTGCCATATGCGTATCCTCCTATCAGTTTGCCGTCAGCATTTTAACGGATGAACCCCTCGATTAGCCAGACCGCCGGCAAAGCGCTGTACTTCACGCAATTCTCCCCGCAAACAAACGCATGTCAGCCACACCTAAACGTCAAATGCCGTTTATCGTGACAAACGGCATCCATGAAGAGATTTCGGGTGCTCAATAATGAGTTTGAGTATCACTAAAGAATAAAAGTTATGATACAATATGGCTGCATAAACAAAGGGTTGACATGGCGGAAAATGCCTGCGAAAATACCTCCAATTAGATATTAAGTCGCAATAACTGCTATGTTAAGTGAGATTGAATATCATGACTACAGTTCTATCGTCGCGCCCTGACATTATGGCGATCCTCGAGGATCGAGGCTATCGCTCAACTGTGCCGAGGCGAGCAATCGTCCGGGTAATCGAAGAAATGCAGGAGGGATTCACGGCGGAAGATGTGGTCAGGAAACTTCCAACCATAGGTAGGGCAACTGTATTTCGCACGCTTAAGCTCTTCTTGGAGACAGGCATTATCTGTAGGCTGAACCTGCTTGATGGCGCTCCCAGATACATGCTTTCTCGTGTAGAACATCATCACCACACCGTCTGTGTCAGATGCGGTAAGGTGGGAGAGTTCCGAGCCGCGACCGTTGAGCGACTCATGCGAATTATCGGAGGCGATCTATCCGGTGAAATCGTCGGACACCGAATTGAGCTATACGTCGTCTGCGAGCAATGCATCGAAAGTGGCGCAAGCCTGCCACAGAATCTTCACTCATCGCTGCACATGCATTCCTAAATGACACTGATTATCAATAAATCCATCAGACTTATCGTCTGAGCCGGGCTTCTGCATAAATTTCGTCTGCTTGTATTTTCGTGATTTTGAGGCAATTTAATGAGACTGTTTATCAATAAAGGTCGATTCTTCAAGTTCCTTCCCATTTCACTCATAGTTCTGATAGCTCTTTTCGCCTGCTCAGATGGGGGAGAAACCGTTGCGCCAGCAGCGCAGCCGACTGTCGCACCCGCGACCCGGGCGCAGCCGACCACCGCCCCCACAACTCAGGCGCAGCCTACTGCCGCACCCGCGGCTCAATCCCAGCCGACCACTGCTCCGACCGCGCCGCCTCAGGTGCCGGCGGAGCAGCCCGTGGAACCTGTCGAGGTCGTAACGACTACTAACATAGTCGCCGACTGGGCACAGATAGTTGGCGGCGACAGGGCAAATGTGCGGAGTCTGCTGCCGGCTGGCGCGGACCCTCACGCCTACCAGCCCGGCGCGCAAGATGTCGCCGCAATTGCCGACGCGGACCTCGTACTTGCCGTCGGACTGGGCCTTGAAGAATCCTGGCTTCACGAACTTCTGGAAAACGCCGCTCGCGACGAAGAGTCCATCGTAGAGGTGGCGGAGGTCATCGAGCCGATAGAGTTCGGCGAAACCCATGCCGAAGAGGTTGAAATTATTGAGGCAATCAGCCACGTCGTTCACGAAGTGGAGGACGGTGAAATCTCCGCCGAAGAAGGTCTGCATGAGATTGAGGAAGCCATAGAGGCGTTCGAAGAGGCTGAAGAGGGCGAGGACCACCACGGCGATGAGGAGGAAGAAGAGGAGGACGAAGACCACGGTGACGAAGACCACGGTGACGAAGATGAAGACGAGGAAGAGCACGGCGAAGAGGAGGACCACGGCGAAGAGGGAATGCATCTTCCGGAGATGGTTCTCGAAATAATTGCTCAGGTTGAAGCCGGCCAGTTTGACGCAGACGAAGCCATCGAAGAAATCGAACATCTCACCGAAGAGGGAGAAGAAGAGCACGAAGGTCACGGACATGGCCAGTACGACCCGCACTTCTGGTTCGACCCTGTTCGCGTCAAGGTCGTGATCAACGACATAGCCGCCCGCCTGTCGGTTCTCGATCCCGATGGCAGGGACACGTACACGGCTAACGCGGCAGCTTACGGCGCGCAGCTCGACGAACTTCACACATGGACGCAGGAACAGGTCTCAGAGATTCCCGACGAGAACAAGCTCCTCGTAACATCTCATGAGAGTCTCGGCTACTTCGCGGTGGTGTACGACTTCGAGGTGGTGGGCGTCATACTGTCAACTACCACGGAGGTCGAGCCGTCTCCGGCAGATATGGCGGAACTGGCTCATGAAGTCGAAGAGGCAGGCATATCCGTGATATTCGGTGAGACCACCGTGAGCGAGCGGCTTGCCGAAGCGATAGCCGCCGAGTCGGGCGCGGAAGTCGTCCGTCTCTACTCCGGGTCGCTTGGAGCGGAAGGCAGCGGTGCCGAAACGTACTTGGACATGGTTCGCACCAATGTCGGGCGTATTGTTGAAGCTCTGAAGTAACGCAATCATTTCCCCGCATGGGCCGTTTGCCGGATACCCTCCTCGGCAGCGGCCTATGCGTTTGCAGACGGACGGAGTAACCGATGAGAAGCGATTTAGTTGAAACTCAAGCGGTACCAAAAGTCGCATATGAGGAAGTGCTGCTTGCTGAAGCGGGTATCTATGTCGAGGATGTAACTGTCGTTCGCGGCGGCCACACCGCGTTGACAGACATTACTTTTTCGGTTGGCGCCGGAACATTGTTGGGTGTCCTCGGTCCCAACGGCGCGGGCAAAAGCTCACTATTCGGCGCGATTGCGGGCACGCTTCCTGTGGCGAAAGGCAGAGTAACTCTGCACGGACTCGCGGCGCTCAGCAGTGCGCTCGCCTATGTTCCGCAGCGCGATAGCATAAACTGGGTGTTTCCCGCAACGGTGGCGGACGTTGTGATGATGGGAAGAAACTGGAACGTCGGTTGGCTGCGCCAACCGGGCAAAGAAGACAAGGAAATGGTCCAGTTCTGTCTGGAGCGCGTAAATCTCTGGGAACACCGCAACGACTTGGTTACCGAACTTTCCGGAGGGCAGCGCCAGAGAGTCTTCATCGCGCGAGCGCTGGCGCAGGAGGCGACAGTCATTTTGCTCGATGAAGCCTTCAGCGGCGTAGATGTCGGCGCGCAGGAAGGCATTATTGAAGTCCTGCGTTCACTGAGAGATGAAGGCAAAATCGTTCTCCTTGCTACCCACGATCTGACAAACCTCGCCGAGCGCTTCGATAGCGTACTCTGCATCAACCACCACGTTTGCGCCTACGGATCGCCGGAGGAAGCCTTCACGCCCGAAGTGCTTGAAGAACTATACGGCTCGCACGGAATCGAGTTCACCACCGATCACTTTATCCACAGGCACCACGCCTAGGTGCAAATAGTTACCCAACCGGCTCGATGGGCTTCCGACAATTCAGTGTTTCCGGAGGAGTAACGCTGATGTTCAGAAATATAAACCCCGCCTATGTTGCGGTCTTTGCGATCCCTACGGTTTTACTGGCAGTCGCCGTGATTTTCTTCGCCATAGGTCGGTCAGGCGCTGAAGCCGTTTCGGATGTCGGTGCTACTGCCCGCGCTGACCTGATTTCCGTGAATGGAGATGTTATTGGAACTGTCAATCTCGTTCAGGGGCCAGGCGGCGTTCTGATACAAGTGCAGGCCGAAGCACTCGCCCCTGGCGGACACGCCTTCATCGTTCACGAAATCGGCAAGTGTACGCCGAACTTCGATGCGGCAGGCGACCACTTCGACCCAGAATCTGCGGAGCATGGCTTCATCCATTCCAGCTGGAAGGGCGGCGAACCTCTAGGGGCGCACGGTGGCGACCTGCCAAATATCTACGCCGCTGGCGACGGCACTGCGCGCGCCGACTTCTTCACCGATGGCATCTCTCTCGACATCGGCGGCGCCCGCTCCATTTTCGACTCGGACGGGTCCGCAATCGTAATTTACGAGAAGCCCGACGCCTACGAAGAGGAAGAATCCGAAGCCGGCGAGCGAATCGCCTGCGGCGTCATACGGCGCAGTTGATTCCGGCTGCGAACCTATGCCGAAGATGCGGAGTATGTAATGATTGACTACATAATTGGACCGTTTCAGTACGGATTCATGGTCCGCGCCCTCATCGTGTCGGTGCTTGTGGGCATAATGTGCCCCGTTATAGGCGCTTATGTAATCACTCGTGGCCGCGCCTTCATGGGAGACGCCCTCGCGCATTCCGTTATCCCCGGAATGGTCGTTGCTGTCCTTCTCAACATTAGCCCGTTCTTCGCCGCTGTTCCCACCGGGATCGTCATAGCCCTGCTCATGGGCACCGTCAGTAGGCGAACCGGCATCAGCGAGGATACTTCCATCGGTATCGTCTTCGCCGGAATGTTCGCTCTCGGACTGGTCATGCTCTCCGTGGTGCCCAATGTCAACGTGAACATCGAAGACCTCCTTCTCGGACAAGTGCTCGGCGTCACCCGGACCGATGTCTTTGTCTCCCTTGCATTGACAGCTCTCGTTCTGCTAGGTCTGTACACCTTTCACCGCCAGCTCGTCTATACCACCTTCGACCAGATTGGCGCATCCGTCGTCGGCATCAGAACTACGTTGGTCGAATACATTCTGTTAGCCCTTCTCGCGCTCGTCATCGTAATCGGCATACAGGCAGCCGGAATCGTCCTCGTCATGGCAATGCTCATTACGCCCGCAGCGACCGCCTATTTGCTGGCGAGGCGCTTCGTCGGTATGATGATTATCGGCGCGATAGTAGGTGCGGTCTCGGCTATCTTTGGTCTATACCTTTCCTTCTACGCCGACCTTCCCTCCGGCCCCGCAATGGCGCTGCTCGCAACGCTGATGTTTGCCTTTGCGGCACTGTTCAAGGGAGCATGGCCCCTGAAGAGCGCAGAGCCGAGCTGAGGTTGAGATCCGACGCCCTGAGGTATGAAAATTGTCCGCTGCCCCCTCTCACGGGAACATACGCTACGAACCTGACGAAAATCCACCTCTGCTGGTAGCAATTGGCACTGGCATACAGGCTGCGCTCGTCAACCTTGGCGGCATAGTCTTGGGCGCCGTCATCGTATTCCGCATCGCCGGTCAGCCCGAAAGCTACATTCCCTGGGCGATCTTCGCCGCCCTCATCGTCAGCGGAATCTCCACCTACTTGCAGGCAGCGCGCTTATGGCGCATCGGCGCGGGTCACGTCCTCGTCATGGGCACTTCCGGCGCATTTATCGCCGTCTGCGTTACCGCGCTGGTCGAAGGCGGCCCCGCGACCATGGCGAGCCTTATCGTCGTATCCTCCCTGTTCCAGTTCTTTCTGGCATCCCGCCTTTCGCTGCTCCGGCGCATCTTCACGCCCGTCGTCTCCGGCACGGTCATAATGCTCATCGCGGTTGCCGTCATGCCCATCATATTCGACACGCTGAAAGAAGTCCCCGAAGATGTCTCGCCGCTCGCCGCCCCCATATCGGCCCTGGCGACGCTTGCCGTCATTGCGCTTCTCATCATGCGCGCGCCGCCGTCTTGGCGGCTCTGGTCTCCCATCCTCGGCATACTTGTAGGATGCGCGGTGGCGGCTCCCTTCGGGCTGTACGACCTCGCCGTGGTCCTCAAATCCCCTTGGATCGGCGTCCCGTTCACCTCTTGGCACGGTCTTGACTTCACTCCCGGCATCGAGTTCTGGGCTTTATTGCCCGCCTTCGTAGTTGTTACGCTCGTCGGCGCTATCGAAACCGTCGGCGATGGTGTGGCAATCCAGCAGGTTTCACGCCGTAACCATCGCGCCACAGACTTCCGAGTCGTGCAAGGCGCGCTCAACGCCGACGGCGTGGGCAATCTTCTCTCTGGCTTGCTCGGCACACTGCCTAACACCACCTACTCGTCCAGCGTATCGCTCACCGAAGTAACCGGAGTGGCATCTCGTCGTGTTGGTATGATCATCGGCATCATCTTCCTTGTCCTCGCCTTTTTCCCGAAAGCCACCGCTATTCTCATCGCCATACCGGGTCCGGTAGCCGCCGCTTATATAACCGTTCTGCTCGCCCTGCTATTCGTGCAAGGCATGAGGATGATAATCCAGGACGGTGTTGACCATCGCAAGGCGACCGTCGTCGGCTTGGCGTTCTGGCTTGGCGTCGGCTTCCAGAGCAAGGTCATCTTCTCAGACCTGCTCGGCGGCTTCTGGGGGGTGCTGCTCGGAAACGGCATGACTTCGGGCGCGATAGTCGCCATTCTGATGATGCTCTTTATGGACCTGACGGGATCCCGCGGCAAGCGTCTGACTGCCGAACTCAACCCCGATGCGCTCCCTCGGATTGATGCCTTCCTGCGCGAATTCGCGTCTGCCAATAGATGGAACACCGATGCCACTGAACGGCTTGCGGCGGCGGGCGAAGAGGCGCATGCCGTCCTGCTGCAAGAAGCCGAAGTATCCGATTCGGGACCCCGCCGCATGACCGTATCCGCGCGCATGAACGACCTGTCTGCCGAGATGGAATTCGTAACCGCGCTCGAAGGAGACAACATGGAAGACCGCTTGGCGTATCTGAGCGAACTGCCTCCCGCGCCCGACGAGCGCGAAGTCTCATATCGCCTTCTCTGGCACTACGCCTCCTCCGTCCGCCACCAGAAGTATCACGGCATCGACATCATAACCATCACTGTTGACGGCGCTCAATAACTCTCTTCCCCCTCGATGGGGTAAGGTTAGAGCCTGCCCTAGCGGAAGCGGGGGATGGGGGGAATCGCATCCACAAGCACGGTCGTCTTCAACACCTACACTTATTTACCTAACCCCCAACGACACTGCCGCCAAATCCAGCACCTCATATTCATCCGCCCCCTCACGCACCTTAATGTGCCTGTCCAACGGCACATCGGCGAACACCTGACGCACGCCGGTCGCCGGCCATCGCACCTCCAGAGACGCCACACGCCTCGCCGCTTCCAGCCCAATCTCCTGTGTCAGCGTTGACCCCCCGAAACTGCTTCCGTTCCCCACGACCGCATGCACATCTCGCCTAGAACCGTCCTGCATCTCGACCTCAACCCTGATGCGCGCGCCAATTCCCGCCCTGTTCGACTCCGCGCCAACCAACTTCACTGACAGCCACCTGTTGCCATGCCCGGGATTCTCGTATAGCGCGTTCACGAACCCGTCTCCCGGATAGAATCCTCCCACCTGCACAAAAATGTCCTGGTCCCCGTCCCTGTCCAGGTCTCCGAACGACACGCCATGCCCCTTCTGCAAGTGCCCGAACCCGCCCGAAAAAGTAACATCCTGAAACCGATTGCCCGCGTCATTCCTATACATCACATTCGGCGCAATCGCGTCATAAGACGGCGCGCCCGTCCCAAGATAGAAGTCCGGATAACCGTCATTGTCCAGGTCTCCAAAGTTCGCCCCCATCGCAAGGTGAACTTGCCATAGTCCCATCCCTCGCGTAACATTCTCGAACCCGTTCCCTTGCAGATTGCGATAGAGGCGCGGTCTCGCCCCATCGTTCTCCATTCCCATTCTGTCCTTCGCCGCGTCGCCTATATCCTCGCCGTAGCCCGCTACGAAAATATCGAGCCAGCCGTCATTGTCATAATCCCAGAACCATGTGGCGAAGCTGTCAATCGGCTCAGTCAGGCGTGAAGTGGGAGCTATATCCTCGAAAGTGCCATCCCCGTTGTTCCGATACAGCCTGTTTTCACCTCCGAAGTTCGATATGTACAGGTCCGGATAGCCGTCATTATCGTAGTCCCCCCACGCGCTGCCCTTGCAGTATCGCCAGTTCTGTACGCCTGCATCCTGCGCCACATCCTCGAATCGCCCCTCGCCGTCATTCCGGAATAGCTGGCTTGGAAACATCAGCGCGGTGGATTCCACGCCCGCTTCCTGCATACTCTCATTGCACGAAAACAGGTCCATGTCTCCGTCATTATCGTAGTCTGCCCACGCTGCGCTTTGGCTCGGATAAGCCGGCTTCGCAAGTCCCGCAGTCTCCGTAACATCGCTGAAAGTGTTGTCCCCGTTGTTATGCAGAAGCGACATCCGCATCTGCCCGCGCATCTTCATCCAGCCGCCGCGCATCACCAGCACATCCATCCACCCGTCGTTGTTATAGTCCGTCTGTGTGATATTCAGGCCGCCCAGTTGTCCGGACAGCCCGGCGCTTTCCGTTTCGTACGTGAAAGTACCGTCTCCGTCATTGCGGTAATAGGTGATGGGCTTGCAGGGATCCCAAGTCGAAGTCATCACATCCAACAGTCCGTCATTGTCGAAATCCTCGATGATGCTGCCCCCTGCCGTGTTCACCGCATACAGCCCCGTGTAAGGCGCAATCTCCTCGAATCTGCCAATGTCGTACTCCGATTCAAGCGACTCCGGCGGCACTCTGTATTCCGCATTGACGCCATTCGGGTAAGTGCCCAGCGCCATGTGTACCACATTCAGCAGCCACATAGCGCGCCAGTTATGGAAGTCGTCAGGCTCAAGTTCAAGCAGCCGCGTCAGGTATTCCACAGCAGCGCTTGCGCCCCGCCTGTCCCTGTGAACTACTGAATCATCCAGTGGCAGCGCGCATATCAGCCGCCCGTCGGGACTGACGCAATTGTCCAATTCGCCCATCTTCATGCTCGCAATCGCAAGCTCTTGTAACAATTCAGCCTCATGGCTCACCTCCGGCTTCTCACGCAGTTCATCCTCCAGCGCCTCCGACAGCAGGCGAATCGCCTCTTCCACCTCTCCGAACCGCAGGTAGTCCCGCGCAAGCTCTCGCATAATGCTCACCCGCCACGAAAGGGTAGAGAACGCCGGATTTTCCAGTTCCGCCGTCAGCCTCTCACGCTGCTGGGTCCCGAAGAACGGATCGCTGCTGTTCCGCAGACTCGTGCAATACCCTGCCAAGTCCGCATGCTCCGGCATCACCACCGTCTCAGGTGTCTCTATCGCGGATACGCCGGCGCGTTCCTGAAACCCGCATCCTAGTCCTAGAAGCAGCACGCAAGTCAACACGATAATAAGACCCAGCCGCAATTTCTATCCTTTCCATCCATGTCAATTTCTGTTCGTTCATTGTAAGGCGTCAATGATATAATGGAATAACTGTGTCTATGCCTATCAACATCTGGCGTCCCATAATTCTCACAGCCATCTCGCTGTTCGTAGTCGTATCATGCGCCGACATCGCATCCTTCGCGCAGCGCTCAACCCCAACGCCACAACCCTCAGACTCTTCTGGACAGTTGCTCCGCGCCCCGGCAACTTCCGCATCCCCGACAACGCAAGTAGTCCCGTTCACGAATGTCGCCGAGACCGCGCTGGACGGCGACTTCCAGCTTTGGAACGATCGCCCCGGATTGGCAATCTTCGACTACGACCGAGACGGCGATCTGGACTTCTATGTAACCTCGCGCGGCGGCGAGCCGAACCGCCTCTATCGCAATGCGGGCGACGCCACATTCACGGATGTCGCGGCGCAGGCAGGCGTGCAAGCTACCGAAAGCCACAGCACCGGAGCCGTAGCCTGCGACATAGACAACGACGGCTACCAGGACCTCTATGTTGGCGCGTGGGGCAACCCCGATGACGGACTTGGATTTCGCTCGCCGCAGGAAGGCAACACTGACACCCTCTTCCTCAACAACCGCTCAGGCGGCTTCAGCGACATCACCCGATCTGCATTCGGCGACAGCGTGAATGTACGCTCCGCGACCGGCATCGCCTGCGCCGATGTCAACAACGACGGTTGGCTAGACATATATGTCGGCAACCTAATGGACGACGACTATCGCACCTTCTCCGACTACAACCATCCCGGCCACTACAACCTGCTATACATCAACAACGGCGACCTCACATTCACCGAAATCGCCCATGACGCCGGGGTTGCAGGTCCTCAGATAAGAATGCTCGACCCGGAAGGCAACCCCGTCATCCACGAACACCCTGTAACCGGCAAGAAGTTCGAGGGCTACAACCCCGCGAGCGTGGACGATATGGGCAATCGGGCAGGGGAGCCGACCGGACAAACACACGCGGTCGTCTTCTTCGACTACGACGACGACGGAGACCCCGACCTGTTCGTCGCCAACGACGGCGACCGAATGCACCTGTACCGCAACGACACCACCTCCGAAGCCGTCCGCTTCACCCCCGTCGCGCGCGAGCTTGGCATAGACCTGGCAGGCTCATGGATGGGATTCGCCATTGGCGACTACGACGCCGATGCCGACCTCGACATCTTCTCCACCAACATCGGCTTCCATCCGCTGCTGCAAGAGCCGGTCGAAAGGCCGCGCGGCAACTGCGAGTATGTCGGCAGGTTCAGCTGGGGGACATGCGCCCACTACCTCCTCCGCAACGACGGCGGCGGCAACCTCTTGGATGTAGCGCCCACCACTGCCGTAATCCCTAGTCCTTGGCTGCCTCCTGCGTCTCTCGACTCCTCAGTCTTCAACTCGGCGCACCACATCCCCACAGGGCTTGCCGCCTATGACTTCGGCTTCGGAGCGACCTTCTTCGACTACGACAACGACGGCTACCAAGACCTATACTGGTTCGGCTCTACGCTAGGCAGGGGAGAGGGACCCGGCGGTCAGGTATTCCCCGCGGCCGGGCGCATGCTGCGAAGCCTAGGCAACGGCACATTCGAGGACATCACCGTCCGCGCCCGTCTGCTCGACATATCCCGCGTCAACTACGAAGGCTTGGAGGAAGACGATGCTGCGAGAGAGAACCCCATTCTGCTGAAGATACGCCGCATCGACACAGCTCTCCACGAGAACGGAAAGGGCCTCGCGCACGGCGACCTCAACGGCGACGGCTATGCGGACCTCATCGCAACCAACAGCAGCGGCCCCATTTTCGCCGGCCCCTTCGACCCCGCTGCCGGTCGAGCGCCCACGCGAGACGCTCCGGGTCCCATATTCGTCTGGCTCAACGGTGGAGGCGATGGCAACTGGCTGACTCTGCGTCTGAAAGGAGCAATGGTAGTCAACGGCACTCGCAGCAATGCGGACGCAATAGGTGCGCGCATCTATCTCACCGCCGGAGGACACACTCAAGTCCAGGAAGTCATCGCAGGCTCCAGCTACCTCTCCATGGACAGCCTCGACCTCGAATTTGGACTAGGCAGCGCGACCACCGTAGAAAAAATCGAAGTCCGCTGGCCCAGCCGCACAATCCAAACCCTCCAGAACATCCCCGCCAACCAAGTCCTAGAAATCACCGAGCCACCAGAATAGATTCCCTTCCCCCTTGATGGGGGAAGGCTAGGATGGGGGTGACGACCCTCCCTATCCTGTCCATCGATGTTAATGTTACCCCGTCCCACGCAGCCGCGGATCCAGCGTATCGCGCAGTCCGTCTCCTAGCAGATTCGCCCCCAGCACCGTCAGCGACAGGAACAGACCCGGGAAGAATATCATCCACGGCGCAAGCTGCTTGAGCAGATTTGCGTCCCCCATCATATTGCCCCAGCTTGGAATATCCGGCGGCACTCCCGCGCCAAGGAAGCTCAGTCCCGCCTCGACAAGTATCGCCAGCGCGAACACATAAGTCGCCTGCACCGTCAACGGCGCGACCAGATTCGGGAAGATGTGCGTAAACAGAATCCGCAGCGGCCTAGCCCCCACCGCCAGCGCCCCCTCCACATACTGCCGCTCCCGCAAGCTCAGCACCGACCCGCGCACGATACGCACCACGCGCGGCGTCTCCACCACCGACAGCGCCAGCACCACATTCTGGAAGCTCGCCCCCAGCAGCGCCACCAGCGCAATCGCCAGCAGGAACGAGGGAAACGCCATCAGCCCGTCCATAAACCGCATCACGACATTGTCCGCCAGCTTGTAATACCCCGCGATTATGCCTATCACAACCCCGGACAGTATCGTCAGCACCGTTACAGAAGCCCCGATCGCCAGCGACAGCTGGCTGCCGTATATCGTCCGTGAGAACACGTCCCTACCTACGCTGTCTGTCCCGAAGTAAGCCTCTCCCGACGGCGCTTGCAGCCTCGGCTCAGTGAACAGCTCCTTCGGATCGTCCGTAGATATGATCGGCGCGAATGCCGCCATCAGCACGGCAAGCAACAGGATAAACAGCCCAATAGCCATGTTTGGATTGCCCCGCAGCGCCAGCTGCACGGCATTCAGCCTCTCGCGGTTGCGCTCCCATGCGCTCCGCTGTCCTATCGCGGCGCCTTCCACCGCCTGCTCTTCGAGAGCCATCAGTAACGTATCCTTGGGTCGAGGTAGCCGTAAATGAGGTCAACGACCAGGTTGATCAGCACATACGCCACCGTAAACATCAATATGACGCCCTGTATCACAGGGTAATCTCGCCGGTTCACCGCATCGACGATTAGCCGTCCCACACCCGGAATCCCGAACACCGCCTCCGTTACAACCAGCCCCGACACCAGTCCTGCGATCCCGATGCCGATGATGGTAACTACCGGAATGGACGCATTCTTGAACGCATGCCCCAGCAGCACCGCCTGCTCCCCCAGCCCCTTTGCGCGCGCCGTCCGCACATAGTCTTCCCGTAGCACCTCCAGCATGCTCGCCCGCGTCATCCTCGCTATCAGCGCCGCGGATATGAAGCCCACCGATATTGAAGGCAGCGTTATCGACTTTATCCACGGCACGATCCCCTCGGAGATCGGAATATATCCGAACGCCGGGAACCAGTGCAGCTTCACCGCGAACACCCATATCAGGTTCGCGCCCAGCCAGAACGACGGAATCGCCAGCCCCAGCACCGCGATCACCATCACCACCCGGTCAATCCACGTGTTCGCCTTCCACGCCGCCAGGATGCCCAGCGGTATCGCTATTATTATCGACACTAATTGCGAGAAGATTGCGATGAAGATTGTCGGCTCAAGCCTCTGCGCGATGAGTGTCGTAACCTTGAACTTGTTGAATATCGACTCGCCCAGGTCCCCGCGCAGAATATCCGCAAAGTAGATTGCCAGCTGCTGGTAAATGGGCTTGTCTAGCCCCATATCCTTGCGGATTGCCTCTTTCTGCTCAGGCGTCGCCTCGTCTCCCGCCATCAGCGCGACAGGGTCGCCCGGTGTGATATGTATTAGAGAAAAGGTAACCACCGCCACAACTGCCAGCACAGGAAACATCGCCAGCAGTCTCTGAAGCGTATAACGTCCCATTCTTGTGACCCTATCGTGATTGAATGCCGTACTGTTGCTAGATGCCGACCAACCGCCTGCTATTGAGGCGACTATTCCTCGTCATCGCACAAAAGATGCTCAAAAGCGGGAGCGCCGCAATTCTGCCGCACCCCCGCTCTCCTAGTTTCTTAACTTCTGTTCGTACCGATAGTCCCTTCCCCCATCAAGGGGGAAGGTTAGGATGGGGGTGCCCTGAAGGCTGATACCTGACACCTATCCCATCCTGTATATCGATGTCAATTCCTGCTACCTATCAAGCCACATGCCCTGCATCATGATGCGCTTATGCGGCACATAGCCTTGCACGTCCTCTTGCATCGCCACCACAAACTTGAACCAGCCATACATTATCGTCGCCGGGTCTTCCTCGAAATAGACCCTCTGGATTTCCTCCGTAATCGCCTTCGCCTCTTCGATCGAAGTCGAGTTCAGGAAGTCGTCCCTCAGCTGGATTACCTTCTCGTTGTGGTATCCGCCGTTCCACGCCTGGCCTATGGCAGAGTCCGTTATCGGGTCGAGCGGTCCGCCCCAAGTATGGTAGAAGTGCCAGTCGCCCTCTTCCACCGTATCGCGGGCGTTTGCCGCTTCCTTGCGCGATATGACCGTCGCCCAGTCGCTCACTTGGAAATCAACCTCAGCGCCCAGCGATTCCAGAATCTCTTTGGTTATCAGCGCCGATGCGTAGAAGTCCGAGTAGTCTGTGTTAGTCAGCAGCACTAGCTTTCCGGAGAATCCGGTCTCGTCCACCGCTTCCTGCCACAGCGCGCGCGCCTTGTCGAGGTCAACTTCGTAGTACTCGTCAGACCCGATGTCGCTGCCCCACTGCGCGCCGCAAGCCCACAGGCACGGGCCCAGGTCCCAGAGTTCCGGTGCGCCGTATGCAGCGCTCAGATACTTCTCAGGATCGGTCGCTGCCTGAATCGCCAGCCTCGCCTTGGGGCTGGTCAGTGGTGGGTTGCGCTTGTTCGTGCCAAGCTGCGGCCTCGCCCACTGCGGAATCACGACCGCCTTGATGCCCGGCGAATTCACTATTGTGTCGTAGAAGTCGTTTGGCAGTCCTTCTGCAAAGTCCGTCTGCTTCGTCTGAAGAGCCGCAAGTTTCGTTGCCGCGTCCGGCACTTCCAGATTGATTACGCGGTCAACATACGCAATGCGCGCTCCCGCGTCCCCGTCGGCATCATCGGAGCGCGGCACATAGTTCTCGTTCCTGTCCATCACTACGCGGTTGCCCGGAATCCACTCAACATACTTGAACGGACCTGACCCCGTGTAGTCGGTCATTATGTCCGATATGGACAGTGGCTCTACCACATCCTTCGGCATCACGTATGTCGGCAGCGATACCCAGAACGGAATCCACAGACCGAAAGGCTTGCCCGGCTTCAGCTTAAAAGTAAGCTCGTCAACCTCTTCGACTGTCGGCTCTTCGGCAAGGTCCCACATCGTCCCCGGAAGTCCCGGAGTCGTCTTCCAGCGCAAAATAGATGCCGTAACATCCCCGCTCGTAACCGGGTCGCCGTCATGGAACTCCAGCCCTTCACGCAGTGAGAATGTGTACTCGGTCGCCTCTTCGTTCACCGACCATGTGTCCACCATCTGTTCCTGCGCCACCCTGTCCAGGTTCCAGCCGAACGGGTAGTCATACCACTGGTACACGATCGAGTGAGTAACGAACGAAGTCTGCCTCGTAGGGTCAAGGTTCGCAACCGATGCCTGTGGCGTCCAGCGCAGGATGCCGCCCTGCTTTGGCCCGCTCGCAGGTTCCTCCATCATCGCCTCTCTCCGAACCGGCGTAGCGACAGTCCTGCCCGTTGGCGGTGCGGGACTGAACGCCTGTGGCGCTGCTGCCGGTGCCGCCGGTGCGGCAGGCGCGGGCATTGCGGGCGCGGCAGGCTGTTGTGGCGCCTGCGGTGCTTGGGGCGCAGGCGCAACTGCGGGTGCTGCCTGTTGTGGTGCGGGTGCCTGCGGTGTAGGCGCAGGTGCCGAGCCACATGCCATCGCCGCAACCAGCAATAGTACCGAGACAACGCCCAAGACCAATGAAATGCGTCTCATAATTCCTCCCAGTTTTGTTAATTCTGCAAACCGACAAGTATTTTCGATTCAACCCAGTCAAATATAGCATGGCAGTCACGAATGTCAAACCAATCCTGAATTATATTGCCCATTTCACACTATCCCTTATACTTCGCCAGGATGTTGCCCGCCTGTTAAAAGTATGTGAAATCCCCCTCGCCCATCCCCACCATTTCCGTGAATTTTGTGCCTTCTGTGGCAACCCCCCCCCCCCCTTGACAACTCAAACATCCGTCCGCATAATAGATGTCATCGACAAAAAGAACAAACAATCTATCCTATCCATCCTGAAACCTGATCCCTGAAACCTATCATGTGCAACCAAAACAACCTACAACGAATAATCCAACAGCGCACAGGCGATGGCAAAATCATCGCCGACTTCCTGTTCGACACCGTGCAGGGCAAGACCCCGGACGTCAAAACCTGCCACCGCATGGAAGCCATGAAATACATCGTGCGCCTAGGATCAGCAGACCAGCCCGACAAAGAAGACACCCAGTTCTGGGGCCTAATCCCCACACCCGAAGAACTCGCCACCACCCGTCATTCCCGCGCAGAGCCTGCCCCTAGCGAAGGCAGGGGCGGGAATCCAGTGGGGCAGACCGAGGGCGGTATCAACACCCCTTCCCCCTCGACGGGGGAAGGCCGGGATGGGGGTGACAATCCTACCCATCCCGCACATCCTGTTAGTTACTTGGACATCCTAAACTTCAACCTGGCACAGCTTATACGCAGCGAGACAGCCGAAGGACACACCATAGCCGAGTTCCTCTACCAGGTAATGACAGGCAGAGACAAGCCATTCACACCAGACAAGCTCAGAATCAAGCCCTCAGACAGAATGGCAGCATCAAGAGAGATACTCAGACGAGGCTACGGACACTTCGGACGCAGGCGCAAGCTCATTGACGACGCAGAAGATACCAACGACTACGACACCCTGCACACAGACCTCGCCAAGAGGCTGAGGCAGTACGGAGAGCAAGGCTCACACGCCATCCTCTTCCTGCACGACGTAATGAGAAACGCATACCCTGAAGAGGAGTACACAATGCGCCACCGTGTATCGGCAGCGCAAGAGCTTCTCCGTCGTGGCTGGGACACCAACTACGACAGAATCAAGCAAGAGCACCTGCTCGCATACTGGCGAGACCAACAGGACGCTCGCCTGTCAGTAGGACAGAAAAAGCAGCTAGCGGGCCTCCACGCCTACGCCGACGAATACCAAACCTACGACACCACCGACTACGAAGCCGTATCCAAAGAACTCCGCGAGCAAGAAGAACAGGAAGAGTCCTCCACAACAACACCCCTTCCCCCTCAGGGGGAAGGTTGGGAAGGGGGCAACAGTCCTGCACAAAGCCCATTGAACGAAGACGAAGCCACCCCCACCCGTCATTCCCGCGAAGAGCCTACCCCTAGCGAAGGCAAGAACTCAACCACTCTTAATCGTCATTCCCGCGCAGCATGTCCTCGACCCCGATCGGGGAGCGGGAATCCAGAGGGGCGGAGCAAGGGCGGCATCAACACCCC
>DAOUKP010000025.1:0-166656 GCA_034421195.1 Dehalococcoidia bacterium | reverse complement strand
ATCACAGTGCAGTCGCCGACAGAAGCAGCGCGCAAAGAATACGCCGCCGCCCTCAAGCGAATACGCCGGGCCGCCGCATCCGAAGGCGTCCCCGTCCTGCCCAACCCCCTGTCCGGCACATTCCGCGACCCAACCGCCCGCAGCCCTTAACCAATCAGCCCTTCCTTCTAGGTTCTGTTGTCATTTCGCCGATGACTTTAGTTTCGTTTGTCATTTCGAGCGGAGCGAGAAATCTAAAGTCGAAAATAGGTTTGCATGCAACGATTTCAGATTCCTCACTGCGTTCGGAATGACAGGTGAAAGGGCTTTTCGAGCTTGAAGTGGACTTGTGCTTCAAATGTCAACACATCCTAGGTAACAAAGTCCCTTTCCCCTTGAAGGGGGAAGGTTAGAGCCTGCCTTCGCAGAAGCGGGGACGAGGGTGACTTCGCTGTTCATCCACCTGAATGGAAGAGCTGCGTCAGTTCTTCCATCTCTTGCCCCCAGCAAGACAAACGACTTATCATGACACTCGACTAAATTTCACTTGAAGAGAGGCAAGAATCTACATGTTCGAAAGACCCGAAAGAGCAATGCTCGTCATTCCGCATCCGGACGACGCCGAGGGTGGTGTCGGAGGCACCGTCGCCAAGTGGGTCGCCGAAGGCACTGAAGTCGTTTTTGTTCTCTGCACTAATGGCGATAAGGGCACGAGCGATCCTGATATGACCACCGAAAAGCTCGCTGCCACCCGCGAGAAGGAGCAGGCGGCAGCCGCTGAATACCTCAACGTCAAAGAGGTCATATACCTGCGATACGGGGACGGAGAACTCGAAGATACATCCAAGTTCCGCGGCGAGCTTGTCCGGGCAATCAGAAAGCACAAGCCTGATGTCGTTTTCTGCACCGATCCGTTCCGCCAGACCTTCTACCTCCACCGCGACCACCGCATTTCCGGGCAGGTTACGCTTGACGCCGTATTCCCTTATGCCCGCGACTTCCTGCACTACAACGAGCATATTCAGGAAGGCTTGGAGACGCACAAGGTCGGCGATGTCCTGATGTGGGGAACCGAGCATCCGGACACCTTCATAGACATCACGGATACGATCGAGGACAAGATAAACGCGCTCAAGAAGCACGCCAGCCAGGTCGCAGGATCAGGCAGGGATGTTGACCATTTCGTCAAGGTCAATGCCCAGAATCAGGGACGCATGGCGAACATGCCCTACGCCGAGGGTTTCCGCCGCATCCACTTCCGCACCTAACCGCTCCAACGATTCCTTCCCCCTTTGATGGGGGAAGGTCAGGATGGGGGTGATTGAACGCCAAGGCTTTGCTGTTCCTGGTGAACCCGTCGAACAACACCCGACTACTGATAAACTGACAGACTAATAAGCTCTTGCACGACCTTCACGCCCACATCCTGCCCGGCATAGACGACGGTCCCGCCGCAATTGAAGACTCCATCGAGATTGCGCGCATCGCCGCAGCGAACGGCACGCGCAGCATGCTGGCGACGCCTCACCGCAAGGACGTAACCGAACTGTCATCCGTGGAGCGCATCCGCGACCTGACCGCGGAACTCGGTTGCCGCATCCGTGACGAAGGCATCCCGCTGTCCCTCACGCTCGGCATGGAGAACCACATAGACGCCGCGCTGCCTGATGATGTCGCGGCAGGCAAGGCGCTCACGATGAACGGCTCGCGCTATATCCTAGTCGAGATGCCCTTCTTCGGCGACATCAAGGAGCATGACTACGTGGAGGGCGCTCTACTAGATTTGCAATCGCTGGGCTTAACGCCTGTGTTCGCTCATCCGGAGCGCATCGAAGCCTTTCAACGACAGCCCGCGCTGCTCGAACGCTACATCGGGATGGGCATGCTGAGCCAGCTCACGCGCGGCAGTCTGCTTGGGCACTGGGGCGAAGAGATGCACCAATTCTCGCTCGAACTGCTGCGTAACGGCATGGCGCACATCCTGTCCTCCGACACACACTCACCACAACCGCCACGCACACCGGAACTAGGCGAAGCGCTCAAAGTCGCGTCAGGGGTCGTCGGCTATCAGAAAGCCAAAGCGATGGTCATTGACACGCCCCGCGCCATCCTCGAAAACGGAACGCCGTGACATTATGCGGGACGTCCCGACAATCGGAATGTCCCTAAGGCTCCCAAGCAAATGTAAGAAGGCGGTGAATATAGTAAAATGAGTATGGAGAATATTGGGAATGCCGAGAATACCGAGAACATAGACGAGCTGGGACTGTCCGACCGTGGAATTGCGGTGCAGGCGTGGGGATTCGGGATAATCGGCTGCGTAAGCGTCGCTATCCTGCGCCTGTATTCTGGCAGCGACCATGTGCTGTACTTGTGGTTCGAGACGGCGGCAACGCAACTCTACTGGGCGTTCATCGTCCCACTGGCAGCGCTATTAGACTGGGGGAGAAACATGTTCGCAAAGGGCAAGGCAATCCGAGAAGCGAAAAAGCGGGAGATACTGGCGAAGGCGACGCAAGAAGCCCGGCGGGAGGCGATGCAGCAATCAAACGCCAAGTGGCGCGCCTGGGCAAAAGAGCGGGGAATCCCCGAAAGCGACCTGCCCTTCACAGACTAGGGACGTCCAGATTGTTCTTCTGCGGACGCTGGCAACTCAGTTCGGCAGGCGTTCCATTGCGCCGGATTCCTGCCTCTGCTACTCGTCAAGCCATCCGATTATCTTCGTCGGCGTAATCGTGAGCAGGCAGAACTCCATCTCTTGCAGAGCCTGTTGGATGTATATCTCCCCTTCGACTTCGCCCTTGTAGTGTATCGCCATCGCACGCACCTCATCCGGAATCCCCTCATTCGAGATTGCGGCCGTGCCGTTCACGATGACGTAGCCATACGGCGCATCCTGCTTCGCAATCGAAATCGAAACCCGCGCATCATGCCGTATGTTACGCACCTTCACCGCCGTTGTCTGCGTGAAGACCTTCACCACATCGCCGTCCCACCGAAACCACACAGGCGCCACATGGGGCGACCCGTCCGGGTTCACGGTCGCGAGGTCGGCAATCATCGGAAGGCTAAGATACTGGTCAATTTGCTCTGACGTCATTGGCTTGCGCTCTCCTTATCTGCCACAAGTTCGGGGAACCTGCCGCACACTTCATCCCATATTAACTCACTGACTCGACTTTCGGGCAGCGTGGCGTCTATCACACAAAACCTTTCAGGCTCATTCGCCACCAGTTCAAGATAGCCAAGTCGCACGCGCTCGTGAAACTCCAGCGGCTCGTCCTCGAAGCGCGCTCCTTCCTGTGCCCGCGCTTCATCCGAGTGAAGAACGCTGTCGTCAAGCCTGAATCCCAGCTGAAGATCACCAATGCGCGTCAGACCATTCACGGGCGGTAGGTCCAGAAGAAAGGTCAGGCATGGCATTGCGCCCTGAGTAGCGAGAGCGTTCACAACTGCCACCTGCTCAATCGGGATGCCGCGACCGTATCCCTGATATGCTGATGTAGAGTCCACATACCTGTCGGCAATGACAACCGTATTGGGCTGTGCGAGGGAGGGTTGCAGCGCCTTGAGAACAAGCTCGGCGCGCGCCGCCGAAAACAGAAGCAATTCCGCCTCAGCCGAGATGTCACGCTCGCCGGGCAGACCGCGCTTCAGGATGTCCCTCACATGCCAGCCGAGTTCAGTGGAACCCGGCTCGTGAACGAACTCTACCGTCAGTCCGTTATCTCTGAGCCGCTCCGTCAGAATCTCAGCCTGCGTGGACTTGCCGCTACCCTCGCCGCCCTCGAACGATATGAACACCGCCATGCAACGCTACCGCCTGTACATCACGACGTGCCGGTTAGGCTCTCGCCCCTCGCTCGACGACGATACCCCACGCTCGTTCGCCACCTTGTGCTGCAAGTGCCGAATATACGCGGCCTGCGGACTGAGCTTCACCTGCATCTCGCCCTCATCCAGTCGTGATGCCGCGCGCTCCGCCTCATCTATCGCCTCGGAGTGCTCCGACTCCATCTGCGCGTCCTGCGACTGCTTTCGCATCAGCGCCTGGACGAACTGCTGAATCTGCGCGAGCGTATTCTTCCGCAGCACATAGACGGGCTTGCCTCGCTGCTCCGCAAGCTGCAATGCCTGCGTGCTGCGCCGATAGTAGTTCTTGGTCGTCAGCAACATGTCCGCCTTGCCGAGGTCCGCAACCAGCTCCACGGGCGCATTGATGCTGCGTACTGCCTGCATCAGCTTGCCCTTGTTGATGCCGTAGGGCAGGATGCTGACCGACTTCAGAGGCGCGGCGTCCGCATGCTCGTCGGGCATTTGCGCGCCCCATGCACGTCTTTGCGAATCGCGCCTGTCTCTCCTGCTACGTCCGTCCCCATTGCCGTTGAACAGCGAAGCTACCTTGGTTTCGGCATGCGAGCGCTGCAACCGCCCCAACTCGTCAACCGTGCGCAACTGCGGCGAAATCGGATTGCCTCGCAGCATGCGGTCAACCACATCCGACACATCCTCATGCACAACCACTTCATTCCAACCTTGAATTTCGACAAGAATGTCGAAGGTAGGGGGCGCGCGGCGCTCACGGACCGTCTTCTGCGTTCCTCTTCGCCGCGCCTCGATGTCGCCAAGCGTGACGGCTTCCACGCCGCCCACAAGGTCGGACAGCGTGGGATTCATGATGAGATTATCGAGGGTATTACCATGCGCCGTGGCAACGAGCTGCACACCTCGCTCGGCAATCGTCCTTGCGGCGTCCGCGTCGTCTTCAGTGCCGATTTCGTCGATGACGATAACTTCCGGCATGTGATTCTCCACGCCTTCGATCATCACTGCATGCTGCAACGCCGGCGAGCGCACCTGCATGCGCCGCGACCTGCCGATGCCGGGATGCGGAATGTCGCCGTCGCCGGCAATCTCGTTGGAGGTGTCCACGATGATTACGCGCTTCAGGGCGTCGTCCGCGAGCACTCGCGCGATTTCTCGCAGCATCGTCGTCTTGCCCACGCCCGGCTTACCGAGCAGCAACACGCTCTTGCCGCTCAGCACAAGGTCTTCGATTATGCGTATCGTCCCGTACACGGCCCTGCCGACGCGCAGGGTCAGTCCGACAACTTTGCCGGAGCGGTTGCGTATAGCCGAAATCCTATGTAAAGTGCGTTCGATCCCGGCGCGATTGTCCTCCCCGAACGAGCTGACACTCCCTATCACATGGTCAATGTCCGCCTGCGTAATCTCGCGGTCCGAAATCACGAGGCTCTCGCTCAGGAAGCGCGCCTCCGGCTCTCTTCCCAGGTCAAGCACCACCTCCAGCAGCTCGTTGACATCCTCGCGTTCAAGAAGCAACTCTCGGATGTGCGGTGGCAGCGTATCAATCAAAGATTCAAGGTCAGCGTCCAACTGTGTTCTTAACAACTGAGTCAAGGAACCTCCTCGGCATCTGTTATTGACCTACTCAACGACTACTTATACTTTATCACAAGTAAGCCGATTGCCAACGCCGTTTGTACACAGTGAGAGTCTTGCATAAGTGCGGTTATAGCGATGATGCAGGCATTTTCACCCCAATCCCCTGCCTTCGCAGGGGCAGGCTCTAACCTTCCCCCTTGATGATGGGGGAAGGGACTTATGCAATTTTCTCCCACGGTAGGTTCGTATGATGCCTAACCTCACAAGGCAGCGCAAAACTCGTCAACCGTTAGGCCCGCTGAGCGAATCAGACTCCGCAAAGTTCCCTTGGCGACGCTTCTGTGATTTGGTACTGATAGAGTCACCGTTTCACCTTGCTTTACCATAATAATGTGGCTTCCCCGCTGCCGAGCTATATTCCAGCCAAAGCGCTGGAAGTTGCGTACTACTTCTCTCCCCCTCAAGTCGGGCAATGGCGGCATTACAGCGACACTTCTACCAGCTGTGTCTCGATGGTCAGAGGATAGCCCTGTTCGGCGCGCACCTCAATGCAGAGTTCGATAGCCTCGCGTATATTCGCAAGCGCCTCGGATTTCGTCTTGCCTTGGCTGACACAACCCGGAATGGAAGGACATTCTACAACCCAGGCACCATCTTCATCACGCTCAAGGGTTACTATAATTTCCATCGTTCAGACCTCTAACTTGTCCTTCGCCATTCGCACAAACATATCATGAATGCGTGAGTCGCCCGTGAGTTCGGGATGAAACGCGGTCGCCAGCATATTGTCCTGACGCACCGCAATGGGTCGGCCATCATCAAGGGCTGCCAGCACTTCCACGGATTCGCCGACGCTGTTCACGACCGGCGCGCGTATGAACACGCAGTGGAACGGGGCCCCTTCAATATCCTCGAACTCGATGTCGGCCTCAAAGCTGTCCACTTGTCTGCCGAACGCATTGCGGCTGACCTCGATGTCCATGAGGCGCAGAGGTTCGGGGCGTCTGTCCGTCAGGCGGTCGGCGATGACTATCATCCCGGCGCATGTGCCCCAGATCGCCATGCCTTCCTCAGTCCTTCGTCTCAGCGCATCACGAAATCCATAGATGTCGATTAGCTGGACGATTGTCGTACTTTCACCGCCGGGAATTATCAGACCGTCAATCTCGTCCAGCTGATGAGGCAGCCGAATTTCGGGCGCGTCAATCCCAAGGCGACTCAATGCCTGCCTATGCTCCAGGAAGTCGCCTTGCACCGCAAGTACGCCGATTTTTGGCACAAGTCTCGACAATTTACCAGCCTCTCACCGCGAGTTGCTCTTCTTCGGGCATTGTACGCACATCCAAGCCCGGCATGGCTGCGCCCAAACCCTTCGATATGTCGGCGAGGATCTCCGGGTCGTTGTAGTGAGTGGTCGCTCTCACGATGGCTTCCGCCATAATCTCAGGGTATTCGGACTTGAATATGCCAGAGCCGACGAACACGCCGTCAACGCCTAGCTGCATCATCAATGCCGCGTCCGCCGGAGTAGCGATGCCTCCGGCCGCGAAATTGACCACGGGCATATTGCCCGTATCGTGAATCTGCCGCACCAGTTCGTAGGGCGCGCGCAGGTCTCTTGCGGTCGCCATAAGCTCGTCATCAGTCATGTTCCGGATGCGGCGCATCTCGCCGATAACCTTGCGAGCGTGGCGGACCGCCTCCACGATGTTGCCTGTTCCGGCTTCGCCTTTGGTGCGAATCATCGCAGCGCCCTCGCCAATGCGTCGGAGCGCCTCGCCAAGGTCCCGGCAGCCGCACACGAAAGGCACCTTGAAGTCGTGCTTGTTGATGTGGTTGTTCTCGTCTGCGGGCGTAAGCACTTCGGACTCGTCTATGTAGTCCACGCCCATCGCTTCAAGAATCTGGGCTTCCACGAAGTGTCCAATACGCGCCTTCGCCATTACCGGAATCGTAACCGCATCTATAATCTCCGCTATCATCGCCGGGTCCGACATGCGCGCCACGCCGCCTGCCGCGCGAATGTCCGAAGGCACACGCTCCAGCGCCATCACGGCAACTGCGCCCGCATCCTCAGCAATCTTCGCATGCTCAGGCGTAACGACATCCATTATCACGCCGCCCTTTAGCATCCGCGCCAGACCTGACTTCACCATAAATGTGCCAGTCTCCGCAATCATGTCAACTGCCATTGCTCTCTCCATTCCGCTTCGACTAATCTAAGAAATATCTTCATGGCAGTATAGTCCAGCCCAACCGCCTTATCAATGCGCGGGAGGGGCGCGACAGGGTTTCCATTCAGGTGGATGAATAGCGATTTCACTCCGTCCCCTACCTTCGTAGGGGCAGGTTCTAGCCTTTCCTCATCAAGGGCTGACAGGGGTAGGTATTGAGAATAATCGTGCCTGCATTTGCGATTTCACCCCCCATCCCCTGCCTTCGCAGGGGCAGGCTCTAACCTTCCCCCATCGAGGGGGAAGGAACTTTGCCTACCCTTGCCAACCCATCAAGGGGGAAGGGACTTTTGCAATTGTTTCTCATTCTCCCCGCGTATTGTTCAATGCTGTTATTATGTCCAAATGTAACGCCTCCGCCAAAGTTGTAATGCGAGAGATACCATGGCAGTTAGAGCATTGTGCAATTTCAAATGCCGAGATAGCGCGCTTGGCGACGGCGCCCCCCAACGCCTCAGCTCATTCGCCGAGGTGCAGCCCCTTCTTAGCCGTCCGTCGTCCAACGGCACAGGCTACTACCTAAGACTCAGGTGCGAGGACTGCGGCGAACTCCAGTGGATACTCTTCGCAACGAGATAATGGCACAGACTTGTTCCGTCTGTCACGGGCATACTATGACAGCGTTTCCTTTCAGGTGGGTGAATTTGCTATTCGCCCACCATCCCCCGCTTCCGCGAGGGATGGCCCTAACCTTTCCTATCAGGAGTTTACAGGCAGGGCAGGGGTAAGCATAGAGAATGATCGCGCCTGTATTTGCGATTTCACCCCCATCCTAGCCTTCCCCCGTCGAGGGGGAAGGAACTTTACATACCCTTGTCAGCTCATCAGGGGGGAGGGACTAATGCAAGATTATTGGCCCCTGCTTCCTTCCAGTGGGATTACGCTGTTAGCCTTGATGATGAGATACATCTCGGTCCCTTCGCGCAGTTCCAGCGCCTCCAGAGAATTCGGGGTAATCTCCACGACTACTCGCGTTCCGATGTCCGCGTACACCAGCACCCGCGACTCCACCGTGTGTATCTCCGACACCAGCGCCCGGACTGCGTTTCGCGCGCTGGTCTGGGGCGGTATCTGACGCGACACAATGATGTCTCCCGCCCGAATGGAAACCGTCAGCGACTCGCCCTTATTGCGCCTCACTCCGACTGCAAGCACACTAACATTCCCGACTTCCAACTCAGCCAGGTCCTCATCGTCGTATCGCCTACGGACCACTCCATCCAGAAAATTTTCCAGCGTATCGAGCTGCGCGAATGCCGACACTTGCGGCGTTACGAGTGCATCCGATGCCGCCCCATACGCCACTACCTTGCCATCCCTCAGTATCAGGGCGTTGTCCGCAAGCGCAATCACCTCTGATATTGAGTGCGACACGTACACCATCGGTATTCGCAACTCACCGCGTATGCGCTTCAGGTATCCAAGAATCACCCCGCGCAGCCCGCCGTCCAGCGATGCAAGCGGCTCGTCCAGCAGCAACAAACGCGGAGAGGTTGCCAGCGCCCTCGCCAGCGCCACCCGTTGACGCTCACCGCCGGACAGATTCGCCGCACTGCGCTCCATCAGTCGCTCAAGTTGCAGCATTTCCACAAGCTGCGACGGCTCGATTCGTCTTTCTTCAGGCGCGGTCAGTTTGTAGCCGTAGTGGATATTGTCCGCAACACTCATATGCGGGAAGAGCGCCGAATCCTGAAACACATAGCCAAACCGGCGCTTCTCGGGCGGTACATGCACTCCTTCGTTGGACGAGTACAGAGATTCCCCCCTGAACCGTATCTCCCCCTCGTCAGGGCGCACCAGCCCGGCGACCGAGTTCAGCAGGGTGGATTTTCCGCTGCCGGACGGTCCGAATATGGCGGTTACGCCATCGTCGAAGCGTGCCTCGCAGTCGAGGGTGAAGCCGGCGAAGGTTTTGCGTATCTTCAGGTCAAGCAACTTGCCTTCTCCCTTCGACAAGCTCAGGACAGGTTCTAGCCCTTCCATCTTTGGGGTTGAAATGGGTGTGCGTTGAAAGTGACCGAGCTTGCATTTGCGATTTCACCCCCATCCTAACCTTCCCCCATCAAGGGGGAAGGGACTTTGATGACACATTTGTGGGTACTTTGGGAATTTACCTACCCTGTCAGCCCATCAAGGGGGAAGGGCATTTCGAGCTTTGCATTCTGTTAGCTCTTATTGCGCGCTGCTCTGTCCAGAAGCCAGTTGTGGACGAGTAGCGTGACGACGGCAAGTCCAACCGAGATGGCAATCAATCGCATCGCCATAGCATCGTCCCCAAGTAACACTTCAGAGTATATGGCGAGCGGCAGTGTCTGCGTCTTGCCGGGAATGTTCCCTGCCACCACGATGGTTGCGCCGAACTCGCTGATTGCTCGCACGAAGCCTAGAAGCACGCCCGCAAGTATTCCTCGATACGCCAGAGGCACGGTAATGGTGAAGAAGACGCGAATTGCGCTCGCCCCAAGACTGCGCGCCGCCATCTCAAGGTGCTCGTCAACGCCTCCCATCGCAACCATGACAGCCCGCGCCATGAGGGGGAACGACACCACCGCAGCCGCGAGCGCAGCCGCGAACCATGTGAATACCAGTTCCAAGCCCAGGAGTTCATTCAACAGTCCGCCCACTGGTCCCTTGTTGCCCAGCAGCAAGAGCAGGGCGTATCCCACAACCACCGGCGGCACGGCGAGCGGCAAAGATACCAGCGCATCTAACACCAGCCGACCCGGTATCCGGCGCTTCACGATGAGCCAGCTCACGCCAAGCGCAATCGGCAGATTGATCGCAGTCCCCACGATCGCAATCTGTACCGTCAGCGCTAGAATACCCAGCAGTTCCAAACTTCAGCGCTCTCCCCTACTCCAACGGCGTGAACCCATGCCTGCGGAAAATCTCTTTCCCCGCTTCGCTCTTCAGGAACTCCAACATCGCCCTCGCGCCTTCGTTATTCTTCCCACCCTGTACAACTGCCGCCGGATACACTACATCCGGGTACGAGTCCACGGGTACTATGTCCAAGGCGGCAACATCGTCCGCAGTCGCGGCGTCCGTCCGGTACAGGAAGCCGGCGTCGGCGTTGCCTGTTTGCACATAGGACAGCGTTGCACGCACATCGTTGGCGAATACTATTTGCGGCTGCATTCGCTCCCACAGCCCGAGGTTCTGTAGCGCGGTCTTTGTATAATTCCCCGCAGGCGCAATCTCAGGGTCCGGCATCACAATGCGCTTAAGGCCGGGGTCTGCCAGCGCGTTTATGTCGCCAATACTCGGCGCGTCCTGCCCCGTAATTAGCACAATCTTATTGGAAAGCAGCCTTACAACGCCGTCGGCAGCGACATGCCCTTCCTCCTGGAGAAAGTCCATTGGCGGCTGCCCAGCCGCGAAGTACAAGTCGGGATTAGCTCCCCGCGCTATCTGCTGCGCCAGCGCCCTAGAGGGCCCGAAACTGACCTGCACTCTCGTGCCGCTGCTCGCCTCAAACTCGGCGGCGGCTTCAGCCATCGCGTCTGTCAGGCTTGCCGCCGCGAAGATGAGCAGTTCATCGTCGGCGCTGTCGCGTCCCGCGCAAGATGCAAGAAGCAGCACGAGCGGCAAGACGGCAAACGGCAGAATGACACGGACGGAGAAAAAACTTAACATGGATGGATAGGATGAACAGGATAGGATGTAAGGATATTTTAGCATGCAGCAGCTTGGGACAGGCGGGAAGCACGACCCGGAACATCTTGCTCAGATAGTCATCGAGACTACGCAGGCAATCGAGCGAAATCCGCAGGACGCACAGGCATGGTTTCGCAGGGGCAACGCGCGCTCCAATCAGGGGAGGTACGAGGACGCGAAATCCGATATGACGCAGGTCATTGCGCTTGATCCCGACAACAGCATGGCGTGGAACAATCGCGGCATCGCCTTCCTATGCACGGGCGACGCCGCAAGCGCAATCTCGGACATAAGCAGGGCAATCGAATTGGACACCGGCTATCGTGACGCCTACCACAATCGAGGCTTGGCGCATTCCGAACTCGGCAAGCTCGATGAGGCAATCGCTGACCTAACACGCGCCCTGGAAATCGATCCCGACTTCTGGAGCGCATACCGTCACCGAAGCATCCTGCACGCTATGAAGGGCGACCACGACGCCAGCTACAAGGATTACTTGATGGCAAGGGACAAGGGGTGGTGAGATAGTCAGTCAGTTCCTCAGTTTTTCAGTCTGTCGGTACGCCGGTTGAGGTGATTGCGGAAGTCGATTCGCATCAAGGGGTTGTGGGAGAGGGTGTATATCGAAGATGAAACTGCCTGCTCTTGCGATTTCACCCCCATCCTAGCCTTCCCCCGTCAAGGGGGAAGGGACTTTTGCTTACTCCATTACACGCAGGCGTGGTATCGACAGTTCGCTGCAAATGTCATCGAACCACTCGATGACTTCTTTGTGTAAGGGGATGCCGTTGGCTCGCCTGTCTTCAATTTCTTCGTGCTCGGAGAGGCCGGGGTAGAGCACGCGGTCATGCCCGGGCGCGGGCGGCGTCTCCTTCAGCAGCTTCAGCATACGGTCCATCTTCTCTTTGAAGTCATCCACATCCGTGAACGCTGCGATATTGTAAGCCGCAAACGAGTGCTTCGAGCCGCCGTCGCGGTCAACCATGCTCGGCAGCGCTCCGGAAAGCATCGTCCCCAGCACCTCGGACATCAGCGCCAGCCCGTAGCCCTTATGCGAACCCAACTCGCGCGTTCCGCCAAGCGGCAGGTGCCAGTATTCGCCCCGTCCGCGCACGTCCGTCTCTTCCATAATGGGCGAGCCGTCCTCTTCCGTAATCCAGCCCGGCAGCAGGGACGCGCCAACCCTGCGCGCCAATCCCAGCTTGTTGCCGGCTACATTCGAGGTGGCGGCGTCGAACAGGAATGGTGGTTCGGTCGCAGCAGGCGCGGCGAGCGCGATCGGATTCGTTCCCAGCCGTCCGACGGAGCCGAAGGTTGGCACAACCTGCGCGCCGCCTGCGGTCGTCACGAAGCCAATCATGTCCTGTTCCGCCGCAAGCATCGCGTGATGCCCGATGCCGCCGGAGTGCCCCGCGTTGAACATCGTAACCACGCCTACGCCCACATCGCGCGCCTTGTCTATTGCCATCTGCATCGCCTTCGGACCCAGAATGACAGCAAGTCCCTTGTCGGCGTCCATCACGGCGGTCGCAGGCGCCTCGCTAATGATGCGCCAGTTCGGCTGCGGGTTGAGGCTGCCCTCGTTATACTGCTGCACATAGGCGCGCAGCATGTTGGACACGCCATGGGTCTCCACGCCTCGCAAGTCGGTCATCGTGAGGGTATTCGCGCCAATAGCGGCGTCTTCGTCGCTCACACCCATCTTCTCGAACACACCGGCCACCGTCTCACGCAGCGAATCTTCCGGCACTCGCACCTGATCCTCATACGGCACCTTGAATCGTTCCAGCATTCTCTATCGTCCTTTCAGCAGACCTAGTTGGACTGCGCCCCCATAGACTGCACGAAGATTGTCGTTACACGCGCAAGAGTATAACACGCGCAGCCCGCAGGCGGTTCATTTCGCATGGACTTAGGGATGGGCATAATCCATCGCATCCCCCTTCCTAACCTTCCCCCAAAGGGGGCAGGGACAAGATGAACGGTAATTATGCCCACCTCTAATGCATTAAGAAAATTGCATTAGTGCAGTTCAGGACGATGAAGATACGCTCTCTCCCCCATCCCCTGCTTTCGCGAGGGCAGGCTCTAATCTTCCCCGTCGAGGGATTATTAGGGGTAGGCATTGATAACAGACTTGCTTGAAGTTGTGATCTCACCCCCATCCTAACCTTCCCCCGTCGAGGGGGAAGGGACTTTGATCCCACATTTGTGGGCACTTTGGGAGTTTACCTACCCCTGTCAGCCCACCAAGGGGGAAAGGGACTAATGCAAAATTCGCATGGATTGCGTGGGGCTAGGGGGGCGTCAAAGGGTATTCTCTACACGCGCGAATAATTCAATTCAAGCAAGTCCTCTACAGCACTGGATTCCCGCGTAGGCGGGAATGACGGATTGAAAATCAGCGCGTATCAAGAATACCCGTCAAAGTGCTGCCTATCCTGTTCGCCCATAGTAGAGGATAGGATCGCAGGCTTACCACAATATGTCAGAGGCGTTCGGCGCTGTTTAGTCGGCCGTCGCTTCCATCGCTACTATTGAGTCGTCCACAAGCGACGAGAAGGATACGTTGTTGCCTTGCTCCCACATCCAGCGCCGCAGCTCGTAAATGCGATCCGGCTGATACAGGTAGTCCTCAAGTCCCAGCGCCTTGGCGACTGCAACCGCTATCTGTTCCGTGCCGTCACTGGGATGCAGGGAATAATCGCAGCACACCATGTCCGGTATCTTTTGAGGGTCCACATCTATCGTAACTTTAATTGGACGCACTGGATAACCCCTGTCTGCTAACACTGAAAGCCGCTTCATTTCGCGGCGCTACCAACGGTCTCCAAATCTCTTCGCAGGAATACGATATAACTCATCTCTGTCGCGGTATCTATAACCGTTGTATCCCCGACGATGGCTGCGATGTTCGTTCAATATAATCGAGAACTGCTCCTGCACGCTCTCATCCTCTTCACCTTTCCACCGCGCCTTGACATCAACCTGCTGCAACTTATCCGGAAGCACTATCCCGCCCGAAAGTACAAGCTTGAGCGCCTCTTCCACGCTTATGTCGGTATCGAACACTTCGGATTTGCTCATCAGCGCGAACATACCCGACGTCGGATTGGGCACGGTCGGGATGTATATCGCAATCCTTCCGCCCTCGTCACCCTTCAATTCGCACTGCCCGGTAACGAAGCCGAGTGCGAACACATTCGGCTTGGGCCACTCCACGAGCACTACGCGACTGAACTCGTTATACGACGATAGGTGGCCCGCTACCTGCTCTGTCAACCCGTATATGCTCTTCACCACCGGAATACGGCTGAACACCGCATGCTGCGCCGCCATAGTCACCTTCCCCACGCGCGGCGATAGCACGAGACCGGAGAAGTAGAAGATTATGAACAGCAGCACAAGGCTGAGTCCCGGAGCGTTAAAGGGCAGAAGGTTCAGCAAGGGCGCTAACAGCCCGTCAGTGTAACCCACGAGGAAGCGCAGTACGAGGTAGGTAACGAGTATCGGAACGAACATCATGAAGCCCGAGCGCACACGTCCCCACACGTGGTGCTCAACCTTCTGGACCCCTTTGATGGGCTGTGAGTCCGCTACTGCCTGCATTTCATTACCTTTCTGTTATCTACGCATCCTAGAATAATGAAGGCTAACCTCTAACTTAAAGACACTTTTGGACATATTTTAGGAATACGCCGAAAATTGGGCTGACGCAAAGACGTTAACAACCAGTTAAATCCTGTGGTGTAAAGCGGTTTGTCAGCCCTTTTTATGCCAGTTTTGCCCATCTATGCCGTCCGGAAGCCGGCAAAACCACACCGAATCCTCTATAAAACGCTATAATGGAGTCGCTATAATGCCTGATGACGAGATGATTTCATAAATGCAATGTATTCCTGTCATTTCGAGCGAAGCGAGAAATCTAAAGTCGTGAACAGGTTTGAAGAAACCGATTTCAGATTCCTCACTGCGTTCGGAATGACAGCATTAGGGATTTGTGAAATCGTCTTGATGACACACCCTCGGACGCTCACTGCGGACAGCGCTTTTACATCGGCCTTTTGCATCGGATTGAACCGGAGACCGGTACAATGCCTCGTTTGGAAGAAGGGCATTCGACATGACAGAGTCCAGACTTCAGCGCAGCATCCTTATAGTCGATGACGAATGGGACTCCAATATCCTGCGAAGCGTTCGCAAGCGCCTCGACGATGAGGGTTGGCAAACCAGAGTCGTTGTCCCGTTCGACTTCATAGTTTCCGGGGACGATTTCGAGGCGGAGGCGCTTTATGCCATCGAAGAAGACCGGCCGGACGGCGTGGTCCTAGATGTGCGCTTCGGTGAGCACGGCTCTGATAGGTTCAAAGGGCTGTCCATACTCCAGAAGATTGTCGAGCAACACCCTCAGCTGCCTGTCCTGATGTTCACCCAGTATGTACAGGGTCCGGACAGGGAAATCGCGGTGCGCGGCACACTCAAGTGGGATGCTCAGGTTGACTTCATAGACAAGCTCGCAAGCCCGGAAGAAGTCGTGATGAGATTGCGCCGTCTCATGGGAACGACGCCCGACACCATTCGGCTTGGCAGCAAGATTTCCATCGACACAGCCAACGAGATGGTCTATGTACACAAGGACGACGACACGACTCCCATAGGTGAGTTGCACGGATTGCGCTTCGACATCTTGCAGGAGCTTGCATCCACCTGGTATCGCAGCCCTGGCGAGCTTGTCCCATTCGCAAGGCTCATGCGATACACTGAGGGCGAAGACCCACGCGCATCAATACGCGTGCGAATACGGGAGATCAAAGTCGCTATCGGCAATGCTCTGGGAGTTAAATTTGGAGCAGGCGACCTAATAATCAACATCCGCGACAGGGGCTATCGCCTTGTCCCTCCCGAATAATGGCTCAGTCACTATCCGTGCTACTGCGTTAGAATCTTGCGTTAGTGCAATTCACAGTGAGGTGAACGATTACTTTCACCCCATCCCCGGCTTCCGCGAGGGTAGGCTCTAGCCTTCCGCCATCAAAGGGGAAGGGACTTATGCAATTTTCTTCCGCATTATGGCTGGGCATAATTCATCATATCCCCCATCCTAGCCTTCCCCCAAAGGGGGCAGGGACAAGATAAACGGTAATTATGCCCATCTCTACGAGGTAACTGGAAATCGACCGCATTGTGAAGCCGTAGTATAATGCACTGTCAATACACATTGATGAAGGCATATCCCAAATGCTGCGCGACCTATCCCCACAATCCATAGCGAAGGCGCTCGGGCTGCTCGTACTTGCCGCTGCCGTAGCCTGCTTCGTGCTCGCTCCCATTATCGGCGAGGCGCTGTTTGCCAGCATGTGGGGCATCGAGCCGCTCACTTACATAGGCGCGGCGCTCCTCGCAATGAGCTTGGTGATACTGCTGCTCGCCTTCGCGCTGCCCCAGGTGATGCGGAAAGACGGCGAGGAAAGCCAGAGTGAAACGAAGGACTGGAGCAGCGTAACTCAGCAGTATTTCGAGTTATTCGACCACGACCTCGGCAGACCACTGCGCCGCATACTTGGCAAGGAGCGCGAGCTTCGCGCCTATCTCCGAGCGTCCGAAAACGGCGCGACTAACGACGCCAATCATGACGAAATAATCGAGCTGCTCGACGAAATCGAAATGCAGGCGCCCAACTTCCGGCTGATGATGTCCAACATCCGCGTACTTATCCAGCTCGAAGCGCCCGACGCCTCCTTCGAGCCTCAGCCCGTAGAGGTGTCTGAAGTGGTGCGCCGCATCATCGACCGCTACAATCCGGTCGCCGCTGAAGCAAGCAAGTCCATAACATGGTGGGCTGACCCGCCGGACTTTGGCATCGTCTATTCGGACAGCGCCGCGATCGAGCACATCGTAACCAATCTTGTGGATAACGCCATCCGATTCGCGCGCGCTCAGGTCGAAGTCGGCCTCACCCGTGAAGATTCGCGCTTCTCCATACATGTCTGGGATGACGGTGCAGGTGTCGCATCTCATTATCGACCGCATGTCTTTGATCGCGGATGGACTCCGGCCGTTGCCCGGCGCGAGGAAAAGACAAGCTCAGGACTCGGCCTCTACATCGCCCACACACTCTCCACCCGCTACGGTGGCGACCTTACTATCGAAAGCGCCACCGAAAGCGCAACATCCACAGGTCCCGACGATCAAACCGCCTTCGTCCTGACCTTGCCCTCCCTCCCTACGCCAAAAGTTGCCGCAGCGCGATAGATTTCCCCTGACAAGCTACCCGCAAAGTGCGCTAGAATTATTTCGGTAACTATCTAGGGTGCTTTGTCACCCACCTTTCTCTAACATTACAGATTCATGCTGGGTGTCGGATAGCCAGGACACCCGGAGACGACCTCCTTGACGCTTCTCATCAGTAAACTCGGCCCATTCTTGGTATTGCTTCTTGCGATGACGCTGGCGGCAATAACCGTCGCCTGCGTTACGGCAGTCCCTCGCACGGTCGATACACCCACGGCGACGGCGACTCCAATCCCCACACCTACGCCTCCTCCCACACCGACTCCACCTCCGACAAGCACGCCGGCGCCAAGCCCAACTCCGACCGTTGTGATAGAAGGATTGCTGGATGTGCGAGGACCCGATGACCATGCGGCAGTCCGTGCCGACAGTGTAGTCGTTCACGGCTACGCGCGCCCCGACACCGCCGTGCAAATCAACAGCGAGCAGGCAGATGTGGACGAAACCGGGCGCTTCAGCCGGGTGGTTGACCTCTCTCCCGGCGTGAATACGATTACTGTCAACGCGGAGTCAGAAGACGGCGCGACCGAAACCACAACCCTCTCAGTCGTGTCGCTGCTCCTTCCGCCTCAGCCTTTCTTCCTTATCATCATCGAGCCGGAAGACCAGAGTTTCGTTGCACACCCCATAATTCCCTTGATTGGGCGCACCACCGCGGGAACCGCAGTAACCATACAAGGAGTCGCCGTTCCTGTTGATGTTTCGGGGGTCTTTTCCACCACAGTAACCCTCGAACCCGGTCCCAATCTCATCGAAGTGCAGGGCACCAGCACAGAAGGGGAGGAGCTTAACGCCCTAGTAGCCGTAATCTACCGCGTGTCTTCTTCCGCCCCGCCAACACCGCCGATGATTCCATCCCAATAGATGCTCCACACAGATACTCCACTCCCATCGTTCGTTCTGATGCTGTCCACAGAATGGGTGCATCCTCAACCGATCGGTAGTTACTTCTGCCGGGGGAGGGGCAACGAATGAATTACGCTTAGCCAACTGCCACAAATTCATCATCGCTACTTATCAATTCTATGCTATACTGCCATTTAGGTGTTCTTTCCTTGGTCGCAGCGTACACGCTGCATTTGTTTGCCACAGCATCTCATGCTGTGTTGCTTATAGATAGCTCTTAGTTGGTACGCAAATGGCATTAGAGAGCAGCGTCACGCAAGACGATGTCCCTTTTATTACGGCGAATAGTCGCTCCTCGATTCGCCGCCGCTTGGAAGAACGGGAGCAGCTCCTCTCCCCATTTGCGGCAAAGTCCGCCCAATCCGCCGGGCGCGCCGTGCCCGAACCGCCCTCCGATGTCCGCACCGAATACCAGCGAGACCGCGACCGCATCATCCACAGCAAGGCATTTCGCCGCCTCAAGCACAAGACCCAGGTTTTCATTGCGCCTCTCGGCGACCATTATGTAACTCGCCTCACCCATACCCTCGAAGTCAGCCAGATTGCTCGCACTATCGCGCGCGCGCTCAACCTCAACGAGGATCTCGCTGAAGCCATCGCGCTTGGGCACGATCTGGGGCACACGCCCTTCGGGCACATCGGCGAAGACGAACTTGACAAGATTGCCCCGGGCGGATTCAGGCACAGCCGACAGAGCCTGAACATCGTTGAGCGCGTTGAACGCGAGGGACGCGGCCTCAACCTGACATGGGAAGTTCGACAGGGCATCCTGAATCACTCGAAGCCGCGCGGAGACTTCCTCGCGGCAATCGACGACGGCATCACTTTGGAAGCGCAGATTGTCCGCATCTCGGACGCCCTTGCCTACATCAACCACGATCTCGCCGACGCCTTCCGTGCAGGCATTCTCTACGATGACGACCTTCCCGCATCGGTCGCATCCACACTCGGCAGGCGCCACTCAGAGCGGATCGACACAATCGTCTGCGACATCATAGACAATTCCTACTATGTCAGCGGCTTGCATGGCGCAGGTGATAGCACAAATGGAGCATGCCCCGAAGGGCAACTCTCCATTACTATGGGAGACGGAGTGCGAAGCGCCTTCATGGAACTACGCGAGTTCATGTTCGACACCGTTTATCTGCCAAATGACGACAGCCCGGAAGGAGATTCAGCCCGGCGCATAGTGCGATTCCTCTACGGCTACTTCGGCGAGCGTCCCCACGAAATCCCGCCGGAATACGCCCAGCGCAGTCGCACCCCGGCAGAAGCCGTGGTTGACTATGTATCGGGCATGACCGACCTGTACGCCATTCGACTTGCGGAAAAACTGGCTCCCGGCATCGCTAAGACTTTCTCAGAAAGATTGCTATAATGACATGTATCACCCCCGCAGATCGCGTGCGACTGCGTACGGTCAGACTCCAGATAAAGCGAATCCGCGAACACCTCGAAGCCATGCAGAGGGACGCGCACGGTGTTGAATATGCCCCGTGGAAGAACGAAGTTGACAACATCTGGAAGATAACCTTCGAGAACATCAACGAAATGAGCGAATCACCCCAACAGAACGCCTTGGAAATGATTCGAGAGCCTTGGATGATGTACCTGTCACACTACGCCGCCATCGGCGCGGAATAGCGGACATCCTACTCGTCCTGCATATCCTGTTAGCCTCTGTCATAGCAGAAAGAGAAAGCCTTGGACCAGAACTCCGCCGCAACCGAAATGGAAGCCGACCTCAATCAGGCGCGCCGCACCGCGGTCATGGCGCACAATGTGGTCATCCGACTCCGCGAGCTCGGACTGCCCGAAGACCTTGACAGCGAGCTTGCGAGTGTCAGCACCGACCTCGGCGACCTCTGGGGGGCGCAAAAGGAGTTCACCGATCACCTGCACAACATGCTCAAGACGTCCCACGACTGGGATTCCGTTGGCGACTCTTTCGTGGACATGCGCGCTTCCATCGAGCACATAGCCTGGCATCTCGAAAGCATCCGCGAGCCTCTGACCAAGCTGGCCGAATACGCCTACTCCCAAGCCCACGACCCAACGGCTGACAGCCCGCCGCCTCCCGGAGAACATTGCTGCGCTGCCGAGCTGGATGAAGTTCTAGGTTCTGCCTCCACAGAAATGGCGACGTGAGATGCGCGAATAGCGAATTCGCAGTCCGGCGATTAGATTCCCAAGACTATGAAGACTTCAGAGGGTCATTTAAGCAATCTCGAATCTGAATATGAACAACAAGAAATCGCAAGGTTGCGTCGAGCCTTCGATGCAATGCGAAAAGTCTGCGGGCATGGAGAGGAAACGCTAGAACGACATTCGGACATCAGAGCCGAGTGGATTATGGAAATCGTTGAAAAGCCTTACGACCGCTTTGAGACATGCAGATACGGAAAGCGAAGGACTGTTATCGTTGGACGAGTCTCACAATTGCGACAATGGGTAAGCGTAGTTTTCGACGGGGACCCTGAAACCGGCTTGTTTCTTACCGCTTATCAGGACAGCAGATTAGAAAAGAGATATGGAGGGCGTCCATGGCAGAACGGCTAAACAAGGTCGCTATTGAAATTGACGCCTTGCCACAGGCGCGGGTCGTTTATGACACGGCTCAGGATATCCTGCTAATCGAAAGCGGCGAGAAAAGCGCCGTCGGCGAGGAAATGGCAGAGGGCATCATCGTGCATTACAACAAGGACGACGAAACCGTACACGCCCAGGACGCGGTTCGTGCCGTCGCCATCTTTATCGACGGCGCGGAAGCCGCGCTCAAGCCCTTTGTAGATGCTATATTAGAGAAGCGCGCCATGAGTTCGCGTACATCCGAGAACGACATGGAAGCAAGCGGCGTCTCAACGAAATCCACCCGATCCTAATCCAACGCAACCACCGACACACTGAAAGACTGGCCGACTGGCATATGACCATAGTTGACGACATACGCGCCCGCCTCGACATCGTTGATGTCGTGTCCGGCTATATCGCGCTCCAGAAGGCAGGACGCAGCTTCAAGGCGCCATGTCCGTTTCACACCGAGCGCACGCCTTCGTTCGTCGTCAACCCGGAGCGGCAGAGCTGGCACTGTTTCGGCGCTTGCTCCACCGGCGGCGACGCGTTCTCTTTCGTCATGCGGCACCAGAGCATTGAGTTCAGTGAAGCCCTGCGCATGCTCGCGCAAAAGGCAGGGGTCGAGCTGTCGCAAGCAGGCAGGCAAAACAGCGACCGTCGTGACAAGCTCCACGCCGCCAATCGCCTCGCCGCAACCTGGTATCAGGAACGCCTCAAATCTCCTGAAGGCAAAGCCGCACTCGACTACTTGAAGGAACGCGGCGTCAGCCCCGAAATGATTGACGCCTTCCAGCTCGGATACTCCCCCGACAGTTGGGATGCCCTCAAGACTTACCTCACGCGCATGGGAGCGCCAGAGTCTGATGCGGTGGAGTCCGGGCTTCTGTATCGCAGAGATGACGACGGCAGGACATGGGACTTCTTCAGAGATAGGCTCATGTTCCCCATCCACGACCGACAAGGCAACATTATCGGCTTCGGCGGCCGCCAACTAAGCGAACCTGCGCCGGACGCTCCCGGATACAATCCCAAGTACATCAACACCTCTGCAACTCCCATCTTCGATAAACGCAGCTCCCTCTACGGCGTCCACCGTGCCCACTCCGCCATCCGAGAGTCCAACACCGGCATCATCGTCGAAGGCTACATGGATGTCATCGCAGCCCACCAGCACGGCTACACCAATGTAGTCGCCTCCATGGGCACCGCCCTCACCGAAAACCAGGTCTCGCAGCTCAAGTCCCTCGCCACCAACTTCGTTCTCGCCCTCGACCCAGACACCGCCGGGCAGGAAGCCACCTTACGCAGCCTCGAAGCCTCATGGAAGGTCATCGGTCTCCAGTCCGCATCCCGCGGCCGCTCGCAGGGCGTCCTCTATCAGCGCGATCCGATTACCCTCAGCATCGCCGCGCTTCCTGAAGGCAAGGACCCCGACGAACTCATTCGACACGACCCCGCCGAATGGGAACGCCTCACCAAAGAAGCGCCCCCGCTTATGAGCTACCTCATACCTGCGATCGCTTCCCGATTCGACACGGGCACAGGGCATGGCAAGACGCAAGTCGTCGAGGCGATATACCCGCTGATCGCGGTAACCGAAAACCCCTTCGACCGCCAGCGATTCGAGCAGGACTTGGCAAACACACTCGATGTGACCGTTGAGCAACTGCGCGCCGCCCGCCCTCGCACGGCTGCGCCTCCACGCGCATCCCGCCGCCGCCAATATGACGCGCAGAATGCCCAACCCACCGGCAACCGGCAGGTAACTGAGTCCGCCCTCAACGGCAGCCGCGAACATGTAAGAGAAGACTACATGCTCCGCTTGCTGCTGAACCGCCCGCATCTGCGTCTGGAGTTGGACGAGTTCTCATCTGAATATCTCAGCAGCAGCGCCAACCGCGAAATCTACATTCGCTGGCTCGAATGCGTGGATATTGACGAGTTGCAGGCATCTCTCGATGAACCGCTCCGTAGCCACCTGCAATCACTCGCAGCCGATGATGACGCGCCGGCCGACAGTCTCGAAGGCATGCAGGCGCTGGTACAATGTATGCAGCACCTCAAGCGCAAGCACCTCCTTGAGTTGCAAGAAGCGCTACTGGCAGCAGTTGATAGTTCCACGCCGCCACCGAGGGACTTGATAGACGAAATAACCAGCATCAACGCTGCAATAAAGGCCACCGAACTAAGATAACGCACAGATTGACGACGGACCGATAGATTGATCGACCTACTAACTAGCATAAGGGGGCAAGTGAGTATATGAACCCGAACATGGACGGCGACGGCATAGATGATGTCATGATGGGAATCCCGCATGGCGTATCCACCGGAGACCTCATCCAGACCAGCAAGTCAAGGGAAGACGGCTACCGGATGGGTGAGCCGGAGGTCATCTTGTCAGGACGCAACGGCGCGTCCGAAGACCGCAACGGCGTTGCTTATGATGACGATGACGACCAAGAATCCGAAGAGCCGGATATTGATAGCGAGTGGGTCAAGAAACTCGAAAACGTTGACATCATCGACGACCCGGTCCGCATGTACCTTCGCGAAATTGGCAGGGTCGGCTTGCTTAAAGCCGCCGACGAGCGCAAGCTCGCCCGCGAAATGGAAGAGTGGAAGCACATCGACAAGGTCGAAGAGGAGCTTAGCTCTATCCTGAGCAGGCGGCCGCGCGCATGGCAGACCGTCCACCAGTTCCTCGTCAATCTATCGGCATCCGAAGACCTGCTCGACGCATTTTGCAGATACCACGCCTTGCCGAAGCCGGTAACCCTCCAGGAAGTGTTCACCGATGACGATCTCACTGATGCTCTCAACGGCGAACTGCCCGAAGAGATGCTCAACTTCATCGCCGAAATCCTCAACCGCGAACCCGACGACATCAAAGAGGAAATCCGCGAACTTTCCCTAAACAGTCGCCTTCTTCCTGAAGAAATTCATGACATCTTTGAGGTCTCTCCCAACATCAGCCAGCTCGCCACACTCAGCGACACACCCGGCTACCACAAGCAGATAGAGACCTACGAACTAGCCTTTACCAGGCACCTCAACCGCGCAAAGACCGCAGGCAGGCGCGCCCAACGCCACTTAGCTGAAGCCAATCTTCGACTCGTCGTCAGCGTCGCCAAGAAGTACATCGGCAGAGGCATGTCCCTGCTTGACCTCATTCAGGAAGGCAACATCGGCCTCATACGCGCCGTCGAGAAGTTCGACTACCGCAAAGGCTACAAGTTCAGCACTTATGCTACATGGTGGATTCGGCAGGCAATCACTCGCGCAATCGCCGACCAGGCGCGCACCATCCGCATCCCTGTCCACATGGTTGAGACAATCAACAAGCTATTGCGCGTCAGCCGCCGGCTCGTTCAGGAATACGGGCGAGAGCCGACCAGCGAAGAAATCGGCTCAGGCATGGATGTAACCCCGGAAAGGGTCCGCGAAATCCTGAAAATCTCTCAGGAGCCCGTCTCACTCGAAACTCCCATCGGCGAGGAAGAGGACAGCCACCTAGGAGACTTCATCGAAGATCGCAGCGCACTCGCGCCTGCCGACGCCGCTTCCTACCAGCTTCTCAAAGAACAGGTCGGGGATGTACTCGAAACCCTCAACGAGCGTGAGGCGCGTGTCCTGCAACTCCGTTTCGGCCTCGAAGACGGGCGCAGCCGCACTCTTGAAGAAGTGGGCCGCGACTTCGGCGTAACCCGCGAGCGCATCCGCCAGATCGAAGCCAAGGCGCTGCGGAAACTGCGGCATCCGAACCGCTCAAAGAAACTGCGGGATTTCCTCGAATAATCCTGTCCATCGTGTCCAACGATGTTAGCCTCCGTTTTTGGCAGATATAGAGGAAACGACACAGCAATGGCAACCATAACCCTGCCCACAGCAGCGCCGGTAGAACAGCGCCGCCGGACAACGACGCCGACCGTCGCCGTCGTACCAACAACGCCGCAAACAGTTCTCGACGACATTGGCAAAGCAATGCGGCTCGCCGGCTACCGGCAGGCACTCCCTAAAGACTACGCCACACTGCTGAAAATCAATATCTCCTGGCAGCACTATTACCCTGCATGTTCCACATCGCCTTGGCAGCTCGATGGGGCAATACGCGCGCTGAAGGCGGACGGCTACGACGACCTGATACCGGCACACAACGGCACCGTAGTCGTAGATGCCAAAGAGGGCGCGGTGAACAATAAGCACACGCCCGTAGAGCGCATGCACGGCTTGGATGCACTCTACCTAGAAGACGCCAAGTGGGTTGACTTCCAACCGCAGGGCAGGATGCTCGCGCTCGACCGCATCTACCCGGACGGATTCCAGATTCCCGAGACATTTATCGGCAAGAACATCCTGCATCTGCCCACAATGAAGACTCACGTCTTCACCACCATCACGGGCGCGATGAAGAACGCATTCGGCGGGCTGCTCAATCACAATCGTCACTGGACACACTCCGCCATCCACGAGACGCTAGTTGACCTCTTGCAGATTCAGAAGCAGATTCACCCCGGCATCTTTGCCGTCACGGACGGCACTTTCGCCGGCGATGGGCCTGGTCCGCGCGCCATGCGCTGGCATACCAAGAATGTGATACTCGCCAGCGCCGATCAGGTCGCCATCGACGCCGTCTCCGCCAGGATGATGGGCTTCGACCCGATGAGCATAAAGTTCATCTGGATGGCGCACGAAATGGGACTAGGCTGCGGCGACATCCGCGACATAGAAATCGTCGGCTCGGACATATCGGGCGTGAACTGGGGCTTTAGCGCAGGCGAGAATACGCTGTTCAGCAGCGGGCAGAAGTCGGTGTACTGGGGGCCGTTCAAGCCGCTGGAGAACGCAATCGCGCGCTCGCCATTGGTGAACCTCGCCATAGCTGCATCAAATCTGTACCACAACGGATACTGGCTGCCTGTCAAGGGCAGAAGCCGCGTCAACGCCGCTCTTCAGACGGAGTGGGGCGAGCTGTTTCAGAGCTATTAGGATGTAATAATATGCCTCCGCCTAAAACTAAGCGGAGGCATATTAGCCGAAGCAAGTTTTGCTGAGCGGCTGCCTTTACCTGAACAGCTCGGCTATTCTTTCTCCGACAACGTGCTCTTCGCCCTCGCTCATGCCGAAGGTGTGGATAGTGATGCAGTCCTCCCAATCGCGCACGCGCGTCCAGATCGGCGGGTCGCCTGCCTTGAGCTTGTCCACGACTTCCTGGACGGTCATTCCAGTTACCGACTCATCCACCCGCAGGTCGAGTCCGAACGGCTGATGCCCGATGATATTGTCCAGCATCACCGCGCTCACGCCCTCGATATCCTTCACAGCATCAATAATTACCTGAGTCCTGCTCTCAGTGATGGCAAGGCGTTCTTCGTGATTCATCGTCATCCAGCGCCGAGTAGCCGCCACAGCGCCGATCATCTCCTGCCGGTCAATCTTCTGCGGCCTGCCCACTCCACGCACCCGCCGTCCCTCATAAGACGCGAATGCCTGGTAGCTCAGCTTACGAATCATGTCCTCAGTGCCGAGCGCGAGGCCGACGGACTGAGGGGCGCCCATGTACTTGGCGGCGATGCACTGGAAGTCTGCTCCCATCCGCACATACTTGCCGAAGTTCTCCAGCGGGTATATCTGCCCAGCCGCGTCCACCGTCACCGGAACGCCATGCGCGTGCGCGATCTCGATAGTGTCCTCCAGCGACAGCGCTTGCGGGTCCGGAGTCTGCTCTACCGCGTAGTAATGCACACCCGCCGTATTCGGCCCTATCGCGTTCTCAAGGTCTTCGCGAGTCGTCTGCTCGTCCGTCCCGAAGTCCACTAGCTTTGCCCCGGCAAGCTCCAAGCACCTGTCGTACCAGTAGTGCATCACGTACCGCTGCCGGCGCTGTATCAGGATTTCGTTCTTCATCCCTGTCGTGTCCGGCAACTGCTGTATCTTGTCGTCGTCGTCCCCGGCCATCAGCGCAGCCGTCGCCAGCGTCAGTGCGGACCCGGCTCCTGACGTGATGTACGCCGCCGGCACATCCACCATGTCGGCAATCGCCTGCCCTGCGCGTTCCTGCAGGTCCATCAGCGGTATGTACGCCGCGTCCGCCTTGTCCATCGCCTCGCGCACCTCCGGCGCAGGCGTAGAGCCGCCCAGCATCGTTACGCTGCCGATAGCGTTTATTACCGGAGTCGCCCCCAGGTCCTTGTAAACTTCAGCCCAGTTAGAATCTGCCATTCTTTTCATCTCCTATATTCTCGCGCTTTCGAACACTGCACTTATATCGACTTCAAGGCCAGGGAGCAGAGTAGATTCAAATGTATCCCCCTCACCATATACGCCTGCGGTTATGAAACTTTCGCCACCAGAGATGTCCACTTCGATTGTTCCGTGGTTAATGTCTGCGATCCAGTATTCTCGAACTCCGTATCGGGCGTAGAGTTCTCGCTTAACGACGCGGTCATGTCGAGTTGTTGACGGCGACAATACCTCGACAACCAGGTCCGGAGCGCCCTGCACATACTGCCCCCATTTGATGATGCCCAATCGCTCGTTGGAAATGAACATCATGTCCGGCTGAAGCACGACATATTCAGAAAGGGCCACAGCAAGAGGTGCAATATACGCTCTACCAAGACTGTTTTCTCTTACAAAGGTGCGAATCCTAGTGAACAGTTCCGCAAGGAAGTCCTGATGCTCCGGTATAGGCGTTGGCGCCATATAAAGTTCTCCGTCTATAAGCTCATATCGGTCGTCAGACTCCGGAAGGTCGAAGTATTCTTGGTATGTCAGCGGAGCCTGTGTGTTGGTAGCCATCACTCCCTCCCTAGCTCAGAAACTGGAATCCGCCGTTGCTGTCGTACTCGCGCGTGCTGTACACTCCAAGGTCTCGCCCCTGATGCACGTGGATGATAACCTCTTGCCTCACGATACCAGCCGCCTCCAACAACTCATTGTCCACCATGTCGATTAGATCATGCATGTCGTTCTCAGTCAGACTCTCGTCAACGTTCAGCGTCGCATGCACAATCACATCCGCAAAATGCACGTCCAGCCGTCCCACACTCCGGTCCCCGTCAAGCACCGTGTAGCATTCCGAATACGGTGTGCGGCACTCCCGCTCGAAGTCATAGTCTGCCATCTACCACCCCATCCTATCTATCCTGTTCATCCTGTTAGCTCTCTACGCCCGGATGTGTCCGTCTCCAAGCACGGTCCACTTGTAGGATGTCAGCTCCTTCAATCCCATCGGCCCCCGCGCATGCATTTTGTCCGTGCTGATGGCAACCTCTGCACCCAGCCCGAACTGCCCGCCGTCATTGAATCGCGTTGACGCATTCACGAATACCGCGCCCGCGTCCACTTCGTCCAGAAAGCGCATCGCAGTTCTATGGTCCTCGGTCACGATCGCCTCTGAATGACCGGAGCCGTACATCTCGATATGCTCCAGCGCCTCGTCCAGCGAATCCACCACGCGCACTCCCGCCGTCAGCGACAGGTGCTCCGTCATCCAGTCTTCCTCGGAAACAGGGACCGCCCTCGCTCCGTTCGCGGCGCCCAGCAAGCTCAGCGCCCTCGTATCGCAGCGCATCTCCACGCCCACGTCCTTCCACCGTTTCGCCAGCGCAGGCAGGAACGACTGCGCCTGCTCGGAATGAACTATCACCGTGTCCAGCGCATTGCACACGGATGGCCGCGACACCTTCGCGTTATCCACGACATCCAGCGCCATGTTCAAGTCGGCTTGCCTGTCCACATAAGTGTGGCACACACCCACGCCTCCCGTGATAGCCGGTATCGTTGCCTCCGCAGCAACTCGGTTGATGAGCGCCTGGCTCCCTCGCGGAATGAGTAGGTCGATGATTCCCTTAGCCGTCAGCATCTGCCCCACCACAGCGCGGTCCGTAGTTTCCATCACCTGCACCGCGTCCTCCGGAATACCCGCGTCCGCAATCGAGTCCTTGACCAGCGAGGCAAGGGCCGTATTCGAGTTGATAGCATCGCTCCCACCCCGCAGAATGATAGCGTTCCCTGATTTCAGGCATAGTGAGCTTATGTCGATAGTTACATTCGGCCTACTCTCGTACACCGCGCCGATGACGCCGAGCGGCACTCGCCTTTTTCCAACGGTCATGCCGTTCGGCACATTCCGCATCTCGATCATCTCGCCTATCGGGTCCGGCAGCGCCGCAATCCCGCGCACATCGTTTGCAAGCCCCTCGATGCGCTCAGGCGTCAGCAGAAGCCTGTCCAGAAAATACTCCTCAAGACCTCGCTCTCTGCCATTGGCAATGTCTCGTTCGTTCGCCGCGAGAATCTCCTCCTCGCGCGCCTTCAACCCGTCGGCGACATTATGCAATGCAGCGTTCTTAACTTCTGCGCTGACATTCGCCAACTTTCGTGCCGCTTTCCGTGCCGCCTTCCCCTTCACTTCAAGCTCATCAATCATCCTACTCGCTCCATCTTGTCCATCGACGTTAATTCTCGCCTTCACATAATCACCATTCACACAATCACCATATTGTTCCTATGCACAACCTCATCCCCATAAGTAACCCCCAGGATGTCGGCAATATGCCGCGAATGCTTGCCTTTTATCGCCGCGACCTCTGCCGCACTGTAATTCGTAATGCCGAACCCCACCTGCACGCTCTTTCCATTGACGATCGACACGAGGTCACCACGACCGAACATCCCGCTCGCCTCCGTGATTCCGGCCGGCAGCAGGCTTCCATTTCGCCGCTGCAAGACGCGCGCCGCCCCGTCGTCAATCCCGATCTCGCCCTTGATGGAAAGGCCGCTCAACATCCAACGCTTCCGGCTCTCCACGCTACCAACTCTCTTGGGGAAGAAAGTGCCTAGATGTTCACCGCCCGCGATGCGCTCGATCACATTCGGTGTCCTGCCGTTTGCAATGAATACATCCACACCGGAGTTCGCCGCCATCTGAGCCGCTTGCAGCTTCGTCCGCATCCCGCCGCGTCCCAGGGCATCAAACGACGGTCCGCCAAGACTCTCGACTTCATCCTCTGTCAGCCGTTCCACCATAGGTATGAGCCGCGCCGCAGGATCGATACTGGGATCGGCCGTGTACAGTCCGCCCACGCTTCCCACGATGATGAGCAGGTCTGCGTCAACCAGATTCGCCACTAGAGCGGACAGCCTGTCATTATCCCCGAATACCTCTCCCGTCAGTTCCTCAATGGCGACCACATCGTTCTCGTTGATGATGGGCACAACCCGCCGTCGCGCGAGTTCCATCAATGCGTTGCGAATGTTTATGTAGCCGAGGCGGTCCGATATGTCCCGCTGCGAAATCAGCCCCTGCGCGATCGGAATCTGCTGCCAGCTGAACAGCTGCTCGTAGGTGTGCATCAGGTGTCCCTGCCCAACCGCGGCGAGTGCCTGCTTCAGCGGCAGGTTGCTTCCTTCGGCAGACACACCCAGCACGCGCCGTCCGGCGGCAACCGCGCCGGACGACACCAGCAGCATCTCGCTCCCCCGCGAGTGCAGGCGCGCGATCTGCCCAACCAGCGCCGCCATCACTTCGATGTCAATGTGCTCGCCCCCGCCGGTAAGCAGGGCAGTTCCCGCCTTCACGACAATGCGGCTGCCATCGGCACAGCCCGTCCATTGCGAGGAAATGGTCGCGGCGGATTCCTGAGATTTCAGCATAATCACTCGGCATCAGTCGATTGTGGTAGATGCAGGCGGTTACGAGACAAGCACGCAAAGCCTTGTGCCATTATATCAGCATCGCAGCGGACGTTGGCATTCAGCTCAAAGACGCACAAGTCCATACAAAGGCGACGCTTGCACAACCGATTTTTGAGGAGCAGCTGTTACGAGTAATTTCGGCCAAGTTCCTCGCACACACGAATGAGATAACAGACGATAGCGAGAGGGTGTCCACACAGACTAGGTTCTGTTGACATTTGCGTCATTCTCGTGAGAAGGGGAATCCAGAGTCGTTAAATATAGCCGATTTCGTATCATTCACGTCGTCTGAAAGCCACTGGACTCCCGCCTGCGCGGGAATGACGAATTGAAATACCGAAATGTCAACGCCCTAATTCAGAGTCGCGACGCTGAACACCACATGGAACGGCCTGCAGTAGATAACCACGCTGCCATATCCGGAACCATCTTCCCCGTCCGGCAGGAAGTAGTTCTGATTGCCCATATTGCCCTTCAACTTGCCCAACCCGATGTAGCCTTCTACATCGTCGCGGCTCTGCGGATCAGCATTCGGCACGAGCAGCACATGCAACTCCGGCCCATTCGTAACCCTGAAATCTTCGAGTCGCAGCACGCTCTTGCCGTCCGCGTCACGATAAATCGTCGCCGTGCCGCTCCCCTTGTGGAAGCTATCGGCATCACGGAAGTTACCCGACTTCACCTTCACGACCGATGCGTTCATCTTCATCGGGTCATCAGGCATCGCCATCTCAGCGGGCACCCGTTCATCGTAATTGTTGAATTGGCTTGCCGCCTCAATCATGATTTCTTCAGCTTCAGCCATCGTCATATCCGCCGGGACGACCGCACCGGCGGCAAGCGGAAAGTCCTCATTGACCGTCGTGCTGATGAACAGCGGCGACAGCAACCACCAAGCCAGTGCCAGCCCCGGAATACCTACGACGACTATAACCCCGATAATTATGCGCTTGCGGGTGAACATATCTTCCTCCTGCGATCTATCTGCACCTTCTTGATGATAAGATGCACAAAGTCCGCAATTAGACTTTCGAGAACTTTGGCGTCGCAGTCTTGGAGCCGTCGGGCAGCGTTTCTATCGTGAAATCCCCGAAGAGCAGCGGCGCCTCGACTTGCAGCGCCTCTAGCACCATTATGGCAATTCGGCGTATTTCCACATCCGCGAACGCGCTCCCACGCATCTCGATGAAATGCCGCCACGCCCGCACGTTAGCCGTAACGAATATCTTGGTCTCAGTGGCGTTCGGCAGCACAGCGCGCGCGGCCTGCCTGATTGCCTTGCGATGGTCCGTCGCATACTCGAACTTTTCGCGCGGTATCGCAACTCCCAATGCCTCCACCAGTGCGCTATACGACTCAGCGGCGCTTTCAATCGCCGCCTCGAACTTAGCTCTAGCCTCATTGTCGGCATCGTCAAGGGCGGGCGGCGCGACGAACCTGCCGCCGCTCTCATCGACATATCGCTGGCTGCGCTGGCTGTACGCGAATCCCGCTCGGTGGCGCACCAGTTCATGCGTGAGGGAACGCGACACGCCCGTGAATACGAAGCCATAGTTGATATGCTCGAAGACGCTGCCGTCCTTGTGATGCAGCAGGTTGTTGATGAAGTCCGCGATGTCACGCCTGCCCCTGCCGTAGCTCATGTAGCAAAGGCGCGCCGAAATCTCGGCTATGGCGGCGGACTCGTCGTCTCCCGCGCGGATGCTATCAGGAATGCCCGGCACACCCTCGTCGTCGAGGAACGCAGCGACCTGCTCCCAATTGACGGAGGGCTTGGTTACCAGATAAGCCTTGGGCTGGACGATTGTGGCGCTCACTCTAATTCTCCTCTAACAAGCAATGCCCACATAGGCTAACCACAATCAAGAGCTTGTTAAAGGAAAAATCGCCGTCGAATTGAACTTGTTTATAAATCCGCTCAACTTCTCCTGCTCGCGTTCAGGATGGTTACGCCGATGATTTCGTCATTGTCGTATCGGATGATGAGATCATCGTCGGTGAACTCGCTGTCGTCCGCAGGGCGAGGTTCGCCGAAACTCAGGTACAGCACATCGACTTCCCTGTCGTAGTCGTACCATATATGCTTCGAGGGGGTGTCCATGTTCCATGCATAAGCGCCTCGAGGATTTTGGCACAAATCATGGAATGAAGGCGCAGAGCCGATGATTTCTTTCACATCTATTGCGGCCATACTCTGTTCCTCCTCTCTAGTCTGGCGAAGTTGCTTGTGGGATAAGCGGTGATTACGAAACCGTCGCACGCCCACCAATCTTACGACCTGTAGCTTAGAGAAGCAGGCTCAGCGGGTTTTCAAGCGCGTTCTTCACTTCGATGAGGAACTGCGCGCCCTCAGCGCCGTCCACGACTCGGTGATCGGCGGAGATGGTGGCGTTCATTGTCTGCCGAATGACGATTTCATCGTCTATGACCACGGGCCGCTTGGCGACAGTTCCCACCGCGAGGATGGCTGTCTGAGGCGGCTGGATGATGGCGACGAAGGTACTGACATCGAACATTCCAAGGTTGCTGATACCGAAGGTGCCGCCCGTATATTCGTCGGGGCGCAGCGCGCCGTTCTGGGCGCGGTCTGCGAGGTCCTTGCTTGCCAGCGCCAGAGACTTCAGCGTCATCTGCTCACAGCCCATTATCGCGGGCATCAGCAAGCCCTCTTCCACAGCCATTGCAATACCTATGTTGACATCGTCGTTGGGACGAATGACGTCATCATCGAGGAAGGCGTTGAACTTGGGGTGCTTCTTGAGCGCATCGGCGCACGCCTTGATGATCAAGTCATTGACCGTGACACGCACTCCTTCACCTTCAAGCGACCTGTTTATCTGCTGGCGCAGGTTCATCGCATCCGTCATATCGACTTCGGAGGTAACGTAGAAGTGCGGCTTCTCTTGCTTGCTCCGCACGGTAACTCTTGCAATCTGCTGGCGCATGCGCGACAGAGCCATGCCATCGGCAGCGGTGGCGACTGGCTCCGGTTCCGGCTCGACCTCGTCGGCAGACTGCGGCTGCTCTTCAGCAATCTCCGGTTCAATTTCTTCTTCGGGTTCCTCTATTTCTTCAGAAGGTTCCTCAGCAGCAATATCGGCGGCAGGCTGTTCCTCGACAACTTCAGGTTCCGGCTCATCTACAATTTCAGGCTCTTCCGGCTCCGGCTCCTCGTAAGCGAGTACATCATCCTTGACAATGCGTCCACCTGGCCCGGTCCCCGTAACCTTGCTGATGTCTATTCCGCGCTCATCGGCGATGCGTCGGGCTATGGGGGATGCGCGTAACGGCGCGGCAGGCGCTGGTGGCTCATCTGCAGCCGGCGCAGGTTCAGTGGAGGGCGCTTCTTCGGGGACTGTTGCGCTTGCAGGAGGCATGGGGATCGCGGCGCTGGGCGCGTCGTCCGACTCGTCTTCGACAGGCGCAGAATCTGCTTCGTCTTCAGGCGTGTCTTCTGAGGGACCAGCGGAGACTTCGATAGGTTCGTCCTGTCCACCGACGACAGCAATTGGCTGACCAACCGGCACTGTCGTTCCCGCAGGGACAATTATGCGGTGTAGAACGCCGTCAGCGTATGATTCGAACTCTACAACGGCCTTGTCAGTTTCAATTTCGGCGATGGGTTCGCCGTTTGCCACTGCATCTCCCTCACCCTTCAGCCACCGCAATACAGTGCCCTCCTGCATGTCATAACCCATCTGTGGCATAGTCAGTTCGGTTGCCAATCGAAACCCCCTGTCGTCAATAAGTCAGAATATCAAAATTAAAGCGTGAGCGAGGCGATGGCGCAAGGTATTTAACAGCCACGCTTTGACGCAACATCAACTTCATCTCGCCCAAGTACACAAGAAAGCGTCGCGTAAAGAACTTCGCATGGGGATAGACAGCATCGCTACGGATTGCCCAAACATCCATCGACTAGATGCCGTAGTTGTCTTCAAGCGCCTTGATTACCCTTTCGGCGGTAGGGATGGTTGCGGCTTCCAGTGTGCCATTATACGGCGCAGGCACGTCTATGCCTCCCACGCGCGCAACCGGGCCGTCCAGGTCATCGAATCCCTCCTCCTGAATGGTGCTGGCAATCTCTCCACCAAAACCGCCCGTCCTCCAAGTCTCCTCGACGACGACGACTCTGTTAGTCTTTTGGACCGATCGCAAGACGGTGTCCTTGTCCCAGGGACGTAGGGTTCGGAGGTCAACCACCTCTGCCTGTCTGCCTTTCTCCTCCAGCATCGACGCCGCTTGCAAGGCGACATGCGTCATGCGGGAGTAGGCGACTATCGTTACATCGTCGCCCTCGCGCTTGATGTCCGCCTTGCCGAAGGGTATTTCGTACCAGTCGTCGGGCACATCACCGCGCGTTCCGTAGAGCAGCGAGTGTTCGGCGAACATTATCGGGTTATCGTCTTTCATAGCGGCGCGAAACAGCCCGAGGGCGTCATAAGGAGTCGCAGGCACGGCGACCTTCAGTCCTGGGACAGATGCGTACCAGTTCTCGAAGCTCTGAGAATGGGTGGCGGCGAGCTGTCCTCCCCCTCCGGTTACGGTGCGGATGATGAGAGGCACGGTGAACTGACCGTCTGACATATAGCGCAACTTTGCGGCGTGGTTCACAATCTGGTCTATTGCCACCAGACTGAAGTTGATGGTCATCAACTCGACGATTGGTCTCAATCCCGCCAGCGCGGATCCCACACCCGCGCCCACGATTACGGACTCGGAAATGGGCGTATCCATAATTCGCTCAGGACCGAACTCGTCGAGGAAGCCGCGAGTTACGGCGTAGGCGCCGCCATAGGCTCCGATGTCTTCGCCCATAATAAAGACGCGGTCATCTTCCAGCGCTTCACGGAGCGCCTTGGAGACGGCTTCTCTGAGAATCATCTCAGCCATTTCTTACTCCAGCTCTATACGTAAACGTTAGTGTACATCGCGTCCATATCGGGGGCGGGGCTTTCCTCGGCGAACTCAACGGCCTCATTAACGGCTTCATCAACTTTTGACGCGATTCCGGCAAGTTCCCCTTCATCCGTAACTTCAAACTGAAGCATGAAGTTCTTCAGGCTTTCTATCGGGTCTTTGATGCCCAATTCCTCTGCTTCATCGCGTTCACGGTACATAGTAGGGTCAGCCATTGAGTGACCGCGATAACGGTAGCACATCGCCTCGATGAAGCGCGGTCCCCCGTCCTTTCGGATTGACTTGACGGTTTCGGAGACACACTCGTTGACGCCTAGTACGTCCATGCCGTCTATCTGTACCCCGGGAATGTCATAGGCGCTCGCCGCCTCGTAGATGTGTCTGCCTCCCGCGCGGGAGCGATCAACATGCGTGCCCATACCGTAGAGGTTGTTTTCCAACAGGAAAAGAATAGGGAGTTTCCATACGGACGCCAGATTGAGCGTCTCATGGAACTCCCCCTGATTAACGGCGCCGTCCCCGAAGAAGCATACGGTTACCCGGTCTTCGCTGCGGTACTTGCTGGCGAGGGCGAGACCCGCGGCGATTGGCATCTGCCCTCCGACTATGGCATGGCCTCCCATGAAGTTCTTCTTGGCATCGAACAGGTGCATGGAGCCGCCCTTGCCTCCGCTGCTGCCGGTCGCCTTGCCGCACAGTTCCGCCATAGCGATTTTAGGGTCCATTCCCTTGGCAATCGCGTGACCGTGGTCGCGGTAGTGGCCTATCACATAGTCGTCCGGGCGGAGCGCTGCCATAGTGCCGACTGCGATGGCTTCCTCCCCGATGTAGAGGTGCAGGAAGCCGCGAATCTTGCCTTGCATGTAAAGGCGTCCGCATGCTTCCTCGAATCGTCTAATCAGCAGCATCTGCCTGTAGAACTCGGCTAACCGCTGCTTATCTAGTGTCGATTCCACTTTGGCTTTTCACCTCATTGCTTGTTGGCGTGGCTATTTCGCTCTAAATGTGAATGGCTTCGCCCTCGACTGCCAACGCCGCTTCCTTGATCGTTTCAGAAATGGTCGGATGGGGATGCACCAGCCAGCCAAGTTCGGTAGTCGTACCTTCCAGAAGGCGCGACAGCCCTACCTCCCCGAGCAACTCGGTTGCCTCTGGGCCAATCATGTGCGCGCCCAGCAATTCGCCAACCTCATCGTCCACTACGAGCTTGACCATACCACTTGACTCACCCATAGCCAACGCCTTGCCACTCGCTGCCATCGGGAACCTGCCTACTTTGTAGGAGTATCCGGCGTCCGATGCCTGTTGCTCGGTCAAGCCGAAGCTGGCTATCTGAGGCCTGCAATATGTCGCGCGCGGCATTAGCGTGTAGTCTAGCGGCATTGGATTTAGGCCCGCAATCACTTCGGCAGCCGTGACGCCCTGAGCCGATGCGACATGCGCGAGAGGCAACTTCCCTGTTACATCTCCGATAGCATACACGCCCGGCACATTCGTGCGCATCTCGTCATCCACCAGGATGAATCCGCGCTCCGTATTGACGCCCGCCGCCTCAAGACCAATGTCGTCCGAGTTGCCCTGTACACCGATGGCTACCAGAACCTTATCGCATTCGACTTCAGTTTCGCTACCGTCGGAATCGGATACCGTCACGGTAGCGGCACCGTCACTGACGACTACACTCTTGACCATCGCTCCCGTCTTGTATTCGATGCCACGACGACGAAAGACACGCTCAAGCTGCTGGCTGATTTCCTCGTCCTCCAGAGGAACAAGCCTAGGGAGCATCTCGACAATCATAACCTCAGCGCCATAAGAATGGTAGATGTCCGCGAACTCAACGCCGATCGCGCCACCGCCCACTATAACTACGCGGCGGGGAACTTCACGAAGCACTATGGCTTCGCGCGATGTGAGCACAGTCTCGCCATCGACCGGGATACCGGGAATGTGCCGCGCGCGCGCGCCTGTCGCGATGATTATATTATCGGCGCTGATGGCGCGCTCGGAACCGTCAATTGCGACGGTATTCGAGCTGCGGAGAGTGGCGCGACCGCTGACGTGCTCGACGCCGTTCTTTCGCAGGAGCGAGCCGACGCCGCCGGTAAGCCGCCTGACCACCTGTCGGCTGCGATCAATAGCCTTGCCGTAATCGTAGTCTATTTCGCCGACAGTTATTCCGTATTCGCCGGCGTTCTTCACCAGTTCAAGCACTTCGGCATTTCGCAGAAGCGACTTGCTGGGAATGCAGCCCCAGTTGAGGCACACGCCTCCGACATTGTCATCTTCGATGACGGCCGCGCTCATGCCGAGCTGCGCTGCCCGAATCGCTGCGACATATCCACCGGGCCCGGCTCCAATTACCACTACATCATAGTCTGCCAATCACGCACCTCAAGACAGAGCACCACCTTCGCCTTAGGATCGTCCCATGCGACCATCCGGCGGAACGCAAGCCCCGTAATTTCATTAAGTGTCTATTCTACACTAACTATGGCGCTTCAAGAAAGCGTGGGGCGGCAACTTGGGGCTGAGCGTAATTCGTCATATCCCCCTAACCTTTCCCCAAAGGGGGCAGGGACCTAACCATCAAAGTACAAGTCTTCTGGGCGGTCCTTCAGCCGCGCCAACGCTCTGTGTGCGTGCCCAGCGGCAAATAGCTCGTCATGATGTACGTCCCGGATCAAGCCGTCCTTGTCTATCAGATATGTCACTCTCGATGTACCCAGTCCGAACCATCGCCTCACGTCATACAGTCGGGCGATGCTGCCTCCCGAATCGCTGATCAACGGAAACTTGACACTGTGAGTCTCTCCGAATCTCTGTAAGCGTTCCACGCTGTCAGTGCTGATGCCAACGATTAAGGTATCCGTCAAATCGAACTGGTCCTGGAGTTTCACGAACTCCCTCGTCTGCTGGGTTCAACCCCAGGTGAAAGCCTTTACAAAAAAGTAGAGAACGACGTTTGCTCCCCGGTGGTCCGAGAGGGTAAAGTCGCCCCCTAACACCTTGGGCCCCGTGAAATCGGGCGAAGTATCTCCAAGCTTCAACATATGTATTCCTTTCAGTCACTTGTTGCCGATTGACGTGGTTGAAAGCCGCTGACTATTGTCGGGTGTTCGCCTCTGGCCCGGTGCCGTCGGGACGGAATCGTCTGCACCGCCGTTCATTCGCCCTCGTAACAGGCATTACATACCCCTGTCAGCCCATCAAGGGGAAAGGGACTCTTGTCGCTTAAAAGGAAACGCCATTTTCAGGGTGGTTTCCTTGACACAACGGCGTGCTGAGATTAACATGATGGGACGCGCCGAGGTAGCTCAGTAGGTAGAGCACAGCACTGAAAATGCTGGTGTCGTCAGTTCGATTCTGACCCTCGGCACCACGCAGTAAGCGGAAGTAGCTCAGTTGGTAGAGCACATCCTTGCCAAGGATGAGGTCGCGGGTTCGAGCCCCGTCTTCCGCTCCATCCTCTTATCCCCAAAGCGTCAATTGTCCGCCTAGCGCTTGGGTTGTCAACTACCTGCCGCAGATGCGTGAATCTCCCCGCGATTACCGTTAAGCTGAGACTTCCGATACTTCTGCGAATGAATGGGCGACCTCGTTCATGCGGCGTAGGTGCGCCGTATCGTTGATGCAGACGGGAATCCATCCCGCATGATTAAAGCGAAAACGTGAGATGGAAGTGTTCTCAAGCGTCATCTTCCAGACATACTGCTCGTCGAACCCCAGAATGTAGCGCATCAGGCACTTCGTGGCGATGCCGTGTCCCACGACAGCGATGCGAAGTGGCCGGTCTGACCTTAAGAAGTCGGCGTTACACAGAATTTCATCCTCGACCCAGTTCGAAACTCGCCGCTGCACCATGCTGAACGACTCCCCGTCCGGCGGAACGAACTGCGCCGCCTTTGTTCGCATGTAGGTCAGTAGTTCAGGCGTCATCACATCTGTCGCGAGCTTACCCGTCCATCCGTCTGCCTTCTGCTCGACAATAGCGTCGATGAGTGGGAATTCACGCTCTGGCTCCCCCATTGCATCCAGCATCGTCTCAGTCGTCTGTATTGTGCGGAGCAGGCTGGAACTGTAAACGCGGTCGAATGTTATGCCATCTTCCTTGAGCCTCATGCCCAAAAGATGCGCCTGCTCGAATCCCTTAGAAGTCAGTGAGCAATCGAGGCTGCCCTGAAGGTATTTCGTGTCCGCATTGGATTCCGATTGCCCGTGTCGTATGAAGTAGAGTTCGCACTCGAAGTTCTGGTGTATCAACCTGACAACCCTCCTATAAATTTAGGCGCAGTTAAGCCTGCGTATGCCGCATATCCGCGTAAGATGAAACCGATTGTGAGAAACTTTTCAAACATGCGACGATAAGGTATCATGTTGCGCGCCGCTAATCTGTAACAATAGGTTAATTCCCATTAACTCCATGTTAAGGTTTAAGGCGAACAATTTTTGCTAGACAAGACATAATTCTTTCCAGTACGGAGGTGGAATTCATGGGAAACCGCTTAGAAGGTAAGACGGCGGTTGTTACCGGAGCCGGTCGAGGAATCGGCAGGGCGACCGCTCTACTGCTCGCCGAAGAAGGCGCGTCAGTCGTCGTCAATGATCTCGGATGCGATGTTGACGGAAGCGGCTCGTCGAACGACCCCGCGGACGGCACCGTGGAGGCAATCAAGGCGGCAGGCGGTAACGCGGTCGCGAGCTACGACAATGTAGCGACGATGGATGGCGGCGAAGCTGTCATACGCTCTGCCGTAGAAAACTTCGGTCAGGTGGATGTTCTCGTCAACAGCGTCGGCGTGCTCCAGGACCGAATGATATATCGCATGACTCCGGAGGAGTGGGACCGCGTCATCCGATTTAATGCGAAGGGTACTTTCACTCCGACGAAGTTCGCTGCCATACTATTTCGACAGCAGCGAAGTGGTCGCGTGGTGAACTTCACTTCGGACGCCGGCCTTGGAGACATTGGACGCTCCAACTATGCCGCCGCTTCGGAGGCCATCATAGGCCTGACCCGCACCGTCGGCAGGGACCTGGGCCGTTACGGCGTAACCTGCAATGCAATCTCTCCGCTGGTTGAGACGCGGCTGTTCCCCGGCTCGGTCGAGGAGTTCCGAGTTGCTCAGGGTCCGTCCCCGTCACCTGCTGAGCGTGCAGGCATCGGTCAGTCGCCGCCAGTTTCCGACTGGGAGGGTGAGGGCAGCGAGGATGACCCAGCCAATGTCGCGCCTCTGGCGGTGTATCTCTCCACTTACGCAGCGCCCAACGTGAACTGCAATGTCTTCGGCGTCCGGGGAGGCAGCATATACCTGTACTCCAACCCTGAGATAGCGAATGCCATCCACAAGTGGGGCACATTCACTATGGCTGAGATGGATGAGTTGTTCCCCAAGATTTTTGGCAAGGGCCTCTAGCCCACTTCTTTGTTACACGACAACTGCAATTTACAGAAAGGAAACAAGCATGGGCAAGAGACTGGAAGGGCGAGTAGCGATTGTTACTGGCGCCGGCCGGGGTATCGGTCGGGGGGTAGCGATGCTGCTTGCTGACGAAGGCGCATCCGTAGTAGTGAACGACCTCGGCGGCGGCGTTGACGGCGTGGGCGGCTCAGACGCGCCCGCGGCGCAGGTTGTGGCGGAAATCGAGGCTCGTGGCGGTACGGCTGTCGCCAACTTCGACTCGGTGGCAGACTACGAATCTGCGGGTAAGATTATTCAGACGGCTATCGACAATTTCGGACGACTCGATGTGGTCAACCATGTAGCGGGAATCCTACGCGACCGCATGGTATTCAACATGACCGAAGAGGAATGGGACGGGGTATTGCAAGTCCACCTTTATGGCGCGTACAACATGGTGCGCCATGCCGTTCCGCACATGATTAACCAGGGCTACGGCAGGATAGTTCTGTTCTCGTCCGGCTCCGGCATGGGCGCGTCAGGGCAGGCAAACTACGCCGCGGCTAAAGAGGGTATGGTAGGCTTCACGAGGGCGCTGTCGCGCGAACTCAACGAGCATGGCATCCTCGTCAACGCGGTGTATCCCGGCGGCGCAACCCGCATGACGGAGACCATCCCCGAGAGCACACAGCAGTTGAGGCAGACCCAAAGGCAGGCAGCAGCGGCATCGGCAGGCGCTACACAGACGACGCAGGGCGCGCCCATAATGGGACCGGCCGAAGCGCGCGCGCCGGAGAACAACGCGCCAAAGGCAGTGTATCTGTCATCCGAGGCGTGTGAGATTACCGGACAGGTCATTGGCACGAGCGGCTGGCCCGCGACGCTGTATTCGCCGCGTCATGTCATACGCAGCATTCATAAGAATAGCCGCTGGACATTGGACGAGCTTGACGAATTGCTCCCCATCTCGCTTGGAAACGGATTGGTGAACCCGGTCCCGCCTCAGCCACCACGTCAATAGAGCTGAGCGATACTGAATAACAAAGAGGGAGCAACGACAGGTTCGATGCTCCCTTTCTGTTTCTGGCATGATCAGGTAAATGGAATGGGGCGGAAATTACCACCGTAAACTCCGTCCTATGCTAAAATCGTGGGTAATGAACTGGCTGGATATAGTTTTAATTGGGCTTGTTATCATCGGTGCGCTGCGTGGATTCCGCATCGGTCTGCTAGGCGCGGCTATCAATGCCTTTGCGCTGCTAGCCGGATGGCTGCTTGCGAGTCAAGTCGCCTATGCCCTGGGGCTGGTTGGCGGCAGTTTCGGCTGGGGAAGCGCAAGCATCATAGTCGTAGTGTATGCGGTAACGATCGCCTTGACCGTTGCAGTCGTTCAGTTCGCCTGGAGGATTGTTCGGAAGTCATTAGGCATAGCAACACTTGGGGCATCTTCGCTTATAGACCGCGTTGGCGGCTTGCTGCTGGGCGTGATACTTGGGGCGGTGCTGGCTGTAGTTTTGGTTCTGGCGCTCGCCAGGCTCACTTATGACATTCCATTCGAAAGCACCAACATGCCGGGGGCGAGCGGTAATGTCAGAGCCGGGCTGGAAAAGGCGCTGACCGAATCCGTGTTGGTGCGAACAATTGTTGAAGAAACCAATGAACTGCCGTTGAGCGGATTCGGCTTTATAACTCCGGGCTTTGCGGAGTCGTTAGAAATGCTAGGGAGAAATACTTAAGAGCGAGTAAGCGTTAACATCAGAAGTTCGAGCGGGGCTGATAATGTCGATAAACAAGCCTGTTTTGGTACTGAACCAGAATTATCAACCTCTAAATGTGTGCAACGCGCGGCGTGCCATAGTGCTGCTGGGCCGGGGCAAAGCTGAGACGTTAATCGATTGTGACGACCATATCGCCACAGTGTCACAGCGTGTGCCTATTCCGTCCGTGATTCGGCTTATCTACATGGTCAAGCGGCCACTGGTGCGAAGGCGGCTTTCTCGGCGAGCCGTTTTCTACCGCGACGGCTTTCGTTGCCAGTACTGCGGCACCGAATCCAAGAACCTGACACTCGACCACATAATTCCCCGTTCGCGCAAGGGGCCGCACGTATGGGAGAATGTGGTCAGCGCCTGTACTCCCTGCAACCATCGCAAAGCGGGCTACACGCCGCGTGAAGCCAACATGAAGCTGCTCACCAAGCCGGCCGCGCCGCGCCCAAACCCGTACTACATCTTCCATCACCGACATATCCAGGAGGAGTGGCGGCAGTTTTTGCCGTGGCTGGAGTAGGAAAGGAATAGTACGGATCTTGGGAGTTTTCAGCGTAGAAGTCAGAATGCGTAATCTGCTCGATTACCTTGTACCGGAAGGCATGAGCAATGCGGAAGTGGTGTGCGATGCGCTTGTTGATACAGGCTCATCCGAACTTTGCCTGCCTGCTGAAATAGTGGAGCAACTAGGGCTGTTATTCGTGGGGCGCAAGAGAATGCGGACTGCCGATGGAGGTCGGCATATTTGGCGTTTGATGGGAGTAGTGCAATTGGAAGTGCAGGGTCGAGAATGTGAAGTAAGAGCGGTCGAACTGCCACGCGGCGCGCTGCCGCTTCTGGGCGCTGAGCCGCTTGCGACAATGGATTGGCACATATCACCGAAGGACGGAATACTCATTCCCCGTCCGTTTCGGTCATAGAGTAAGATGCCCCAATTCCCCTAGCGGATTTGTATGGGGTTTTACCTATGATGGAGCAAGTGAGAACATCTAAAGTGCGCTTGAAGCGTAAAGGACAAGAGCATGGGCGCATTCAGCATCGAAGTCAAGATGAAGAATTGGCCGAGGTCCCTTCTGCCAGAAGAGAAACACGGAGAGGATATCGTCTGTGAAGCACTGGTTGACACAGATGTGTACGACTTTTGCGTTCCTGCCGAATTGGTGGAGCGATTGAATCTGACGGAGTTAAGAGACGGAAGAGAAGTCCAACTGCCAAGCGGTGAGGAGATTGTTTGCCGCGTTTTCGGAGTTGTGGAGTTGGAAGTGCAGGGGCGATTGACTCAAATAGTGGCGTCCGAGTTGCCTGAAGGATGTGGGGATGAAGTGATTCTGGGACGATTTGCGCTTTCTGACCTCGACTGGCACATCTCAACGGAAGGCGACATCCTCGTTCCCAACCCACTATCCCCCGACGGCGAGCCTATCGGGTTCATTTAGCGTAGGCGCGCACCTTAGCTGTACACAATAGGATTGTAGCAGGCGAGGCGGTGGTCCGGCTCGACTTCCACAAGCGGCGGAATCGGCATCGTGCGGCACTGGTTGGTCGCCTTGCTGCACCGCTCCAAGAATGGACACCTGTCCGGCGCGTCAATCATCTTAGGCGGTGCGCCGCGAATCGGACTAAGCGACTGCTGCCCGGTGTCAAGTCGCGGTATTGCCTGGAACAGTCCCCAAGTGTAAGGGTGCAGAGGCTTTGCGAAGAGCGACTTGGTGTCCGTATATTCCACGATCGAGCCACCGTACATCACGGCGACCGTCTGAGTCATCTGGGCTACAACTCCAAGGTCGTGCGTGATGAGCATGATGGCGGAGTGGTTTTCTTCGCGGAGCTGACTAAGGCGGTGAAGTATCTCGGCTTGCAGCGTAACGTCGAGGTTTGACGTCGGCTCGTCGGCGATGAGCACTTTGGGCTTGAGGGCGACACCAATCGCCATAAGGACGCGCTGCGCCATGCCTCCACTGAGCTGGAAGGGATATCGATTGAGCATGTTCTTCGCATCCGGTATGCCCATCTGACCCAGCAGGTCTATCGCAAGGGAGCGGGCACGCCTGCGACTCATGTCCGTGTGTTCGAGGACTATCTCTTCTACCTGCTTGCCGATGGGAATAACCGGATTGAGCGCCGCGCCCGCATCCTGGAAGATAAGCGAAATTTCCTTGCCCCGGATATGACGAATCTCTTCCGATGACATGGACAGCAATTCTTGCCCGCGATATGTGATGCTGCCTCTGACAATTTGACCGGGGAACGGCACGAGTTGGAGCACCGAGAGCGCGGTTACGGTTTTGCCGGAGCCGCTTTCTCCCACGACACCAAGTATGGAGTCTTCCTCAAGGGAGAGAGAGACTCCGTTGACAGCCTTGTTCACGCCTTCCTTCATGATGAAATAGGTGTGAAGGTCGCTGATTTCTAGAAGATTGTTTGGCATGGCTCACTGCTGGGTGTGCTGGGTCTGCTTCAGGCACGGATAAGTGCGGTGGCGGGACTTCGCAGGGAGTAAGGGCTAAATCTGCCCGCCTTTAGTTCGGCGATGAAGTCGTCCAGGTCGCGCACGGATTGCTGGAAGCGCGTGGCGTATGTGCCGACCTGTTCGAGGCTGTGCGCATCGCTGGCGCCGGTCGCACTCAGCCCGAAGCGGTCGGCAATGTCCCCCGCGAAGTGGTTTTCCTCGTCGGAGCCGCGTCCGTTGAAAATCTCAACTGCGTCGATAAATCCGAATACCTTATTGCGGCACGCCCTTGTAAGCATCTCCTGATAAGCTTCTTCGCTGGTATGCGCTTGCTTGCGATAAAAGCGCCGGTAGGGATGGGCAACTACCATCGCACCGCCGGCGTCGTCAACGAGTTCCCTTACATAGGACGCTTTGTGCATGCCGAATATGTACTCCTGCAAGCCATACACGAGCAGATGACCCTCTTCAGTCGTCACTTCGCATCCGGGCAGCACAAGGTAATCGTGCTTGCGAGACAGTGCATGTATGTCATCCGGGTCCCAGAACCTATCGTGGTCGGTGATGCAGACTCCATCGAGGCCTATGCGTTTAGCCTTGCCAATCAGCTCCTCTGGAGTGAGTATGCTGTCGTCAGATGTGGGATAGGTGTGGGTATGAATGTCAATTATCATCTGTATCAGGGCAAGGAAATTGTCATCAAACGGCAGAATGGTGTCCGGACAGAAACATCTGCCCTAGTCTGACATTGGCTTTGCGTAAAGTCAAGAAATATAGTTGTTGGCGGTCAACCGGACGGGTGTCGGGATATGCACTCCTCCCAAATCGGGTGTGGATGACTCGAAAAGTTGCTTCGGTCCAGAAGCGCTAGAGGTTCGCGCATAGTCGGTCAGACAGTAGTTAGGCTGGTTGGTGCGTGTGTTACAATTCGCCAACGGAGCGTGTCAGAGGCATGCAGATAGTTAGTGAGAGGGTGCCGAAACATGACCACTGCGATAGGAAACGAAGATGCCTTCGACGAAGTAGAACGTGGCATTGACTGGCTGGAACGGTTGGAAAACATCAAGGCGCGGCAAGACCGAGAGGCAGCGCTGCACGAGACCATCGGGTATGTACACAGACTGCGAGACGCTATTGTCATTTTGTCCGATGAAGCCGGAATAGAGCGGATTGCAGAGCGGCATGGCAGAGAAGTGGCTGATCTGATTCAAGGCATCAGGGATGGCGACTCGGATGATCCGTGGAACGAGTATCTGCGTCCTGCACTTCAGGAGCAATAACAGTCCGGTCTGATTAGGAGATGAATCAATTGGTAAGAAGCATCGACATTCATGCACATATATCGCCGGAAGGGTTTATCCGCGCCGCGGAGAAGGGTGAGGACTGGTACGGGACAATGGCGGATGCCGGCGGGATGGTCAATTACAATCCCAAGACGGCGTGGTCGCCGGAGGAGCGTCTGGCGGACATGGACTCGATAGGGGTCGATGTGCATGTGCTGTCCACCAACGCGTACTTCTACAACTACGACAAGGACGCCGAGACGGTAACGAAGATGTCGCGTGAGGCGAATGATTACGTGTCGCAGCTGACGAAGGACCATCCCACGCGCTTTGCGGGGCTGGCGAATCTTCCGATGCAGGATGTGAAGGCGTCGGTGGCGGAATTGGAACGGTCGGTCACGCAACTGGGTCTGAAGGGCGCGATGATCGGCGACCATGTGAACGGCAAGACTTATGACGATCCTGAGTTCGCGCCGTTGTGGACCGCCGCCGAGCAGCTGGGCGCGGTGCTGCTGATACATCAGGGCGGACCGACGGTCGTCAGCCCGCGCTCGTCGAAGTATCATCTGCCGAACACCATCGGCAATCTCGCCGACAGGACGGTTACATTCGCGGCGTTTGTGTTCGGGGGCGTGATGGACAGGCACCCGGACTTGCGGATATGCCTGTCGCATGCGGGCGGGTATGTGTGCTACGGGATCGGAAGGATGGACCGGGGCTGGCAGGTGCGGTCGGAGGCACGGGAGCATATCGACAAGCCGCCGAGCGAGTACCTGAGCAACTTCTACTATGACTGCCTGACGCATGACGAACCGGCGCTGCGTATGCTGATCGACCTCGTTGGCGTGGAGCGGGTGCTGTTCGGCACGGACTGGCCGTTCGACATGGCGATTGACTGGCCGGTGTCATGGCTTAGGGGCTTACCAAGCCTGACGGAGGATGAGAAGGAAGCGATTCTTTACAAGAATGTTGAGGCGTTGCTGGGGATTTAGGGACGGGGGCTAACATCGATGGACAGGATGGGGAGGATTGAGACCTTTTCACCCCCACCCTAACCTTCCCCCTTTGATGGGGAAGGGATAAATTGACAGGATGGATAGAGCATGGTTGCGAAAGAGCGGGACACCGAATATTACATCGATAAGGCGCGTGAGCTTGCGGCGCTGGTAGCGGAGAATGCGGGGCGTATCAATGAGCAGCGCAAGATACCGACTGATGTCTCGAACGAGATTGCGGATGCGGGATTCTTCCGCCTGCTGATGCCGCGCAATCTTGGAGGGGCGCAGCTGGACCACCCGGACTTTCTGCGAATTGTGCAGATGTTCGCGGAGGCTGACGGCAGCGTGGGCTGGTCTATGAACCAGAACAATGTCTTCGCCACGAACTCCACGCGGATGAACGACAAGACGCGGGAGGAGATTTACAGCAATCCGCGCGCGGTGATTACGAATGGGCCGCCGATGTCGCGGTCGAGGGCAATCAAGGTTGACGGCGGGTACAGCCTGAGCGGGCGGTGGAACTTCAGCAGCGGGAGCGACCATGCGACATGGATCGCTGCGCTGACGCCTATTCAGGATGCGGGCGACGAGGCGGCGGCTGAGGATGTGAGACGCTCGTCGCGGTCGCATCCGTTGGGGGGAGAGGATTCGAGGAACGTCATCCAGAGGGAAACGATGCGGATACTGCTGATTCCCAAAGATGAAGTGGAGATGGTGAACAACTGGCAGGTGAACGGGCTGCGCGGGACGGCGAGCTGGGGGTTCGAGGCGGATGGGCTGTTCATCCCGAAGCACCGGACCTATGATCCTGCCGCCGCGCCTCGTGAGGATGGGGCAGTTTATCGGATACCGACTTCGCTGCTGTTCGCGTCCGGGTTCGGGACGGTGGCGATGGGGGCTGCGCGTGCTGCGCTGGATGCGGCGAAGGAGCTTGCGAATCGCAAGGTGCCGGGGAATATGGACCCGGCGACGCCTCTGCTGCGAGACTGGTCAACGACGCAGCGACAGGTGGGCGAGGCGGAGGCTATCTGGCATTCGGCGCGGGCGTTCCTGCGCGAGGCTGCGGGTGCGGTATGGAAGACGGTTGCGGCGGGCAAGCCGCTGACGATGAACGAGCGGATACACATGCGACTGGCGAGCACGCATGCCAACCGAAAGGCCGCGGATGTGGTGGACATCGCATATACCCTGTGCGGGTCGTCTGCGATATTCGAGAGCAATCCGGTGCAGCGTCGGTTCCAGGATGTGCATGTCATCAATCAGCAGGTGCAGGGGCGGCTGTCACACTACGATACGGCGGGGCGGTTCTTCATGGGGATGGATCCTGGGCGCGACGGGTTGTTTTAGCAGTCAGGTATCAAGTCGATTTCACAAATGTAATTCATCCTTGTCATTTCGAGCAAAGCGAGAAATCTAAAGCTGGAAACAGATTTGCATACAACGATTTCAGATTCCTCACTGCGTTCGGAATGACAGTATCGGAGACTTGCGAAATCGTCTCAGGTATCGGTCCGATGAACTCACGCTCTGCACTTCGATTATAATGGTTTATTCGATTCGCAAGGGGAAAGACAGCAATTGGAGGTCGAAGGTAGTACATGGCTAAGGTGAGGGTAATGTACTGGAAGGAGATTCCGGTGCAGGTGCAGGCGCAGGATGATGGAGCGCCGCCTGTCGGTGTGCCGCTGGATGCGCGCTTTCAGCAGGGCGTGGATGCGATAGCGATGTTCGACGGAAGCATGGGGAGCGACGACTACCTGATGGCGTGGGAGTGGCAAGACTACGGTGATGTGGATGGCACGGCGCAGGATGCGGCTGATGCGGTGGCAGCGCGGTTCAACGAGGGGTTTCCGGCGGACTTTGTGGCGCGGATACGGGATATGCAGAACGCAGGTGAGCGGGATGCGACTCCAGGCGCGGTTAATCACTGGATTGATGAGAAATGACGGCTAAGTAGTACCGGGAAGGCAAGGATACAGAGCAATATGGAATCACCTACGATACTTGAGCGGCTGGCGCGGGGCGAGCTGATTATCTCGGACGGCGCTACGGGGAGCTATCTCCAGGCGCACGGGCTGGGCGACGGCGACCCTGAAGAGTGGAACGTGAGCCATCCGGAGGTGGTGCAGTCGATGGCGAAGGCGTACTTCGATGCGGGTTCGCAGATGGTATTGACGAACACTTTCGGCGGTACGGGTCTGCGGCAGAAGCACTACGGCTTTCAGGACAGGGCGGCGGAGTTCAACAGGCTTGCGGCAGAACACGCGCGCAGCCAGGCACCGGAGGGCTGCTTCGTAGTCGGGTCAGTAGGACCCACGGGCGAGGTGCTGAACGACCCGCTACGGGAGAATCCCCTGACGGAGGAACAGGCTTATGACGCATTCGCCGAGCAGATAACGGCGCTTGCAGAGGGTGGCGTGGATGCCGTGGATATCGAGACTATGATTGACGTCAACGAGGCGGTGATTGCGGTGCGAGCAGCGAAGGAGAACACCGACCTGACAGTGATGTCCACGATGTTCTTCGACAAGGGACCGCGCGGATTCTTCACGATGATGGGTACGCCGCCGGCTGAGGCGGTGAGCAAGCTGCACGAGGCGGGCGCGGATATCGTAGGCGCGAACTGCGGGAACGGCATCGACGTGATGCTGGAGCTGGCACGGGAGCTGAGGGCGGCTACGGACGGCTACCTGCTGATTCACTCGAACGCGGGAATTCCGGCGCCAGTCGGGAACGAGATTGTGTACCCGGAGACGCCGGAGTACATGGCTGAGCGGTTCAAGGTGATGGCGCACGATGTGGGCGTGAACATTATCGGCGGGTGCTGCGGGACGACGCCGGCGCATATCGAGGCGCTGGTGGAGGCTGTGGGACGAGGCTAACAGGATGGGGAGGATATTTTGTCTAGTCACCCCCATCCTAGCCTTCCCCCATCAAGAGGGAAGGGACTTTTGCCTTCAGCCCAACTCCAGAACGAAGGGGCTGAACCGCTGGTCTGAAGACTATATTGAGGTGGTTGATTATGGTTGATATGGGAACGCAGATGCGGGCGGTGGATGTGCTGGAGCGGTACGGGCACTGCCTTGAGCTGGTGCCGATGGACCCGAACTTCGAGAATATCAGCGTGGGGCTGTATGTGAAGGACGGCGTGTGTACCATCTGGACATTCAGTCGCAAGACGGGCGTGGAAGCGCGCATCGAGCAGATACGCGACCAGCTGGTGGCGCTCGGTGGCATGGACGCGGTCGAGGGCACGACGAACCAGGTGCGGTTTGCGTGCGGGGGACTGCACGAGCGGGCGATCAAGTTCCTGATGAGCCAAGCGGTGGGGAAGGCGCCTGATTTCGCGCCGCCGCAGGGCGAGATGTCCATCAAAGACTCGCGGTCGCCGCTGACGATCAAAGTCACGGGAAGCCAGCGAGATGATGCCTATGTCTATACGGTGTCGGTGGAGGGGGAAGCACCGAATCCGGCGGTGCGGCTGCGGATGGTGGTGGCGGGGTTCCTGCGCTACGGCGAGATGAACAAGGTGGGCGACACTGAAGTGGCGTTCCCGTGCGGGCAGCGGCACGATGCGCTGATGCGGCTGCTGTTGCCGTACTCGCGGAACATATCGAGCGTGGAGGGGATGATGGCAGCGGAGGCGCTGCGCGGGCAGATGACGACGGGTACGCTGGGGTTCACGCCGCCGACGTAGAGGGAACCTACACCTATAGATAGGATAAATGGGATTTAGAGGGAACGAATGACGACTGCACTGAAGTTGGGGAAAATGCAGAGGGTCAGACCCCGTGATATTTGGCCAGATGAAGCCCGGGACTTTACTCCTTGGCTGGCGAACAATATAGACTTGCTTGGCGATGCGCTGGGCATGAATTTGGAGTGTCGGAAACGGGAAGCGGCGGTCGGCATTTATTCCTTGGACATTTTAGCGCGCGACACGGAAAGAGACCGTTCCGTTGCCATAGAAAATCAATTAGGAATTACTGACCATAGCCATCTAGGGCAAGTGCTTACTTACGCAGGCGGTTACGACGCCAGTGTGATTGTATGGGTTGCTGGAGAATTCCGCGACGAACATAGGCGCGCACTTGACCTGCTCAATCGTCGTACAGGTGATGATACCGAATTCTATGGTGTCGAGGTTGAGCCGCTGAAGATTGACGACTCCCGTGTGGGTGTCAACTTCAAACTCGTAGCGATTCCAAGCGAATGGCGAAATATAAAGCAGATGTCCAGAGGATCGGGAGTGCGGCATGATGAGCGACACAAGACATTTTTTCAGGGACTTGTAGGTCGCCTGCAAAGTGAGGTGCCCGATTTCACCGACCTGTCCGTCGAAGATGTGGGTACAGGACACACCTGTTCACTGGCTCAGGCAGGGAAGAATGCACATTTCTCAGCGAGTTTCGGCAATTTTGCAGGGTACAAGGTTTGGGTTCAACTAATTATCAGAAGCGGCAGCAGAGCCTTGGACAGGAAATTGTTTGATCAAATGGAAAAGCATAGGGATGAGATTGAAACCGAACTCGGCGAATCTCTCAGGTGGCGGCCTAATCACTTTACCCGTCAGTCGGGCATAATGGTTCCGCGTGAGGGAAGCATTTATGAAGACGAAGAGACACTGGAAGACATTCAGGATTGGATGGTTGAGCGGCTGTTGAAGTTCAAGGAAGTGTTTGGGCCGAGGTTGGCGGAGTTGGTGGATTGACTGATAAGAGAGGACGTTATGGCGCAGGCGACAAGCGATAAGATGAGGCAAGAGACAATCGACGCAGGGAAGCCACGCCGTCCGCCCGTTGACCTCGACGATGTGTCTAAGGACGGACCTTTTTTCGAGGGCACGGATGTGCCGTTGGCGTACCTATTCGCGTACTTGGACGAGGGATATAATCTGTACACTTTCTTGAAGTATTTTCCATCGGTGGGCATGGAGCAGGCGGTTGCGGAGATTAGGGCTAGGGAGCAAGTCAACGCTGACGACATTATTCACAGCGAAAGGGAAAGGGTGAGCGGGACGCCGGTGTTCAGAGGGTCACGCGTGCCCGTCACGACGCTGTTCAACTATATGTCATACGGGTATCCGCTCGATGAGTTTCTCGAAGCTTTTCCGTCTGTGGAACGCGCTCAGGCGATTGCGGCTCTGGAGATAGGAGGTAGGATTATGGAGATCTACGCTTATGAGACTGCGGCAGCGAAATTAGGATTGGCGAAGGACGCCGATGAAACTGCTGCTTGATGAAAACATGAACCCACGCTTTCGGCATTATCTTTCCGCTGAACACGATGTGCGATCGGTGCGATATATGGGTTGGCTCGGCAAAGTGAATGGCGAACTACTTGCGCTGGCAAGGGATGATGGGTTTGATGTTCTCATTACGCTTGACCAAGACATCGAAGACCAGCAGAACCTGACTGCTGCGGACGTTGGAGTGATTATCCTTATGGCGGGAACGGACGATATGAATGCACTGAGGACGCTGGTGCCTCAGATATTGGACAAGCTGCGTACTATTGGGCGTGGTGAGATTGCTCATATACTGCCTAAGGAAAACCGGCGTAATTGATTGAAGTGAATGGAGGCGTACTATGACACTGACCGAGACTATGACGCCGCGGGAGCGGGTGATGAATGCGCTGGCGGGGCTGCCGGTGGACCGGACGCCTGTGGCGAATCCGACTAATGTGGCGACGGTGGAGCTTATGGATATGGTGGATGCGCCGTTTCCGGATGCTTGCCGTGATCCGGAGCTTGCGGCTCGGCTGGCGGCGACGGGCCACACGGAGCTTGGGTTCGACGCGATCATGCCGTATTTCACCATTATCCAGGAGTCGTCGGCGCTGGGGTGCGAAATGCAGTGGGAGGAGAAGGATAACTGGCCCACTGTGCGGATGGCGAATCCGATATGGAAGAGTGAGGAGGACATTCACATTCCGCCGGGGTTCCTGGAGCATCGGGACAATATCACGATTACGCGCTCTATCAGCCTGCTGAAGGAGGAGTTCGGCGACGAGGTGGCTATCATCGGCAAGACGATGGGTCCGTGGACGCTGGCGTACCATGTGTTCGGCGTGGAGACTTTCCTTCTGATGACGGTTGACGACCCTGATATGACGATGCGCTGCCTCGACAAGTTGAAGGAAATATCGGTGCTATTCGGGCAGGCGCAGATTGACGCCGGCGCGGATGCGCTCACATTCCCTGACCACGCGACGGGCGACCTGGTGAGCGGCGAGTACTACCATCGCTTCCTGCTAGAGATACACAAGGAGATGGAGGAACGGCTGGATGTACCTCTGATTCTGCACATCTGCGGCAACACGCTGGACAGGATGCCGTGGATTGCACAGACAGGAATGGCGGCGTTCCACTTCGACTCGAAGAACGACCCGCAGGCTGCTATGGATGCAGTGGACGGGGGGATTCAGCTTGTGGGAAATATCAACAATCCGGAGACACTCTACGCTCGGGGACCCGAGGAGGTGCGCGAAGAGGTGCGGAAGTGCCTGGACGCGGGCGTGCAGTTGGTCGCGCCGGAGTGTGCTATTCCGTTGGCGACGAAGCTGGAGAACCTGCTGGAGATTCCGCGCGCGGTGAAGGAGTGGCACGGGGAACAGAACTGACGGGGGCTAACAGGATATAGAGGATGGGGAGGATAAGGGAAGCGACAAATGACGACACCCCACCGCTTGGCTCGATACAATGCTCTATCAAAGGCTTCGCGGAGCACCGAGTCGGAACTTGCGCTTAGGCATCCGGAAATCAACCCTGAATGGGTGATTGAGATTATAGACTCTCCGTATGACTCGTGGGTCGAAACGCAACCGAATGGTGAACGAAGGACGATTTTGACAGGGCGCATACATGGTCAGAGTCAATGGATTAAGGTGGTGTTTTCCGGCGATTCGGATGATGTGAACGACTTGAAACTCATAACCGCCTATTTCGATAAACGATTGGCGAAAAGGTATGGGGGCAGACCGTGGTTAACGGAATGAATCGGCAGAACGTAACTGAACGGCGAGAGGAGACCTTGCCCGAAGTGCAGGTGCAGTATTTGGAGGACGTTGATGTTCTGCAAGTTCGTGCCGGCGAAATCGACGGCGAATGGGAGACATTAGGGCAAGGGTTGGTCGCTTACTACGACTCGGAAGGAACGCTCACGGGGTTTTGGATAGATGGAGCGTCTTACATCATGAAGCCATTCATAGATACGCTGAATGAACGGCGTAATGTCGGACAAGAGCGCAAGGTCTCCGAGGGACGGGAGCTTACAGGATAGACAGGATGGATTGATTGGCAGCCACAATGCTCACCTGATAAAATCGCAAAGGTGCAACTGGCTACTGATAGCTGACGAACTGAAAGGTGTGGAGCGATGCCGATACATAACGAGGGCTTGGAGCAGGAATTGCAGTGGGTTACCAAGCCGTTCGAGGTTAAGCACATACGGGGGCTGTTCGAGGAGACAACTCCGTTGATGCACGACATCGCATACAATCTGATCGTCGGGGCGCACTTTGAGGTTGATAAGCTGGTGCAGCAGGCGCTTGCCGAGGGGTATTCGGCGAACGATGTGCTGGATGACGGGCTTATATCGGGGATGGCTGTTGTGGGCATCAAGTTCCGCGACAATATCATCTTCGTGCCGGAGGTGCTGGTGGCGGCTCGGGCGATGAAGGCGGGGATGGTGTATATCGAGCCTATCCTGTCGGCTTCGGGCATCGAGCCTATCGGCACGGTGGTTATGGGCACGGTGAAGGGGGACCTGCACGACATCGGCAAGAACCTGTGCATCATGATGCTGCGCGGCGCCGGGTTCATCGTGCATGACCTTGGGGTGGATACGAAGCCGGATGAGTTTATTGATGCGGTGATGGAGCACGAGGCGCAGGTGCTGGGTATGTCGGCGCTGCTGACGACGACGATGCCGAATATGGGCAGGACTATCGAGGCGTTCGAGGAGTACGGGCTGCGAGACACAGTGAACATCATGGTGGGCGGCGCGCCGGTGCGACAGGAGTTCGCGGACGATATGGGCGCGGACGGCTACGGCGAGAACGCGATGGCGTGCGTTGACCTCGCAAAGCGGTTCATGGGCGTGGGCGAGGCTGAGGAAGTGGAATCGGTGCCTGTGGCGGGGTCGGATTAGGTCACGTTATAATTTATCCGTTCGGCATTATTGCGGATGAGGTGAGTGTCTGATGGCAATGCTGGAAGAACGGGTTGGTCGGGAAGAAGGACGAAGCGAGCAGTTCGACAGGAGGCTTGAGGATTTGAGCGCGGAAATGCGCTCAGGTTTCGACAGGCTTGACAGAACTATCGAGGCGGGCTTCGAGCGAACCGATAGGGCCATTGATGGACTACGAAAACTTCTTGTAGGCCTGCTGGTTGCGATAATCAGTGGCTTGGCAACGATTGTCGTTCTCTTGCTAATAGTCATCATCAACTTGTTGAGCTAGGCGAGTACAGGGTGTTGAGGCGCTCATACTGATATGGCGAATGAGCAGGGTGTAGATAAGGCGCGTTACAGGGCGAGCATGTCTCGGCTGGACGCGATATTTCGCGGCATGTCCGACACGGTTACGGAGGTATCGCAGTGGCGGTGCCCGTACAAGAACGCGCAGGACCGCTGCACCGCCAAGTTCGGCTGCCGCAATCAAGACCGCACGGTACCTGTCGGCGAGTTGTACATCTGCACGGGCGACGACAAGCTGGACTACCGGAGCGCGTGGGAAGTTTAGTTTCTTCCTACCACCACTGCTCGTAATGTAGGCGTTCCTCTGGGACGCCTATTTCTTTTAGTGCGGCGAGCATGGCTTGTATCATTTCGGGCGGGCCGCAGATGTAACAGTTGTGACTGGAGTCTATGCCTGCGTCTCTAAGGGTGGGTGCGGCGATTCTTCCCGTATTGCCATTCCATTGCTCGCTGTGGGGGCGGGTTACGGTGAAGTGTGTGCGGAAGTTTGGGTTACGGGCGGCGATGGCCTCGAACTCGGCGCGGAATAGCAGTTCGGAGGGGGTGCTTGCGCTGTACACGAGAGTTGCGGAGACTTGCAGCCCGGACTTGTCGATGTAGCGGATGATGCTGGCGATGGGAGTGATGCCGATGCCGCCTGCGATGAGGGCAATGGGACGTGTGCTGGCACCGGTGTAGTGGAAGTCGCCTGAGCCACCTTCAATGGTCAGGGTGTCGCCGACCTTAGCGCAGTCGTGCAGGTAGTCGGTTACGGGGTTGTCGCCAACAAGCTTGACGGCGATGGAGAACCAGCTGTCTTCGGTCGGCGATGATGTCATGGAGTAGCCTGCGACTTCTGTGCGACCGTCTATGTCGGCGAAGCAGTCTATCCACTGACCCGGCAGGAAGGTGAAGGGATTGCCGTCGAGGGCAAGCGTGAACGACTTCACTGTGGGCGAGATTTCCTGTATGTCCGCTATTCTGACAGGGATTTTCATTGGCTCATTGCCTGCTGTGCGAACTCCGGACGAACCAGGCGCTCGTAGGGATGGTGTGCCTTTACTAAGCCGCCGTCTATGAGGACCTGACGCATCGCATCGTAGCCATCAATGCCGATGTCGGGCGTTTTGGGCCAGATTTCGAGGGACTTATAGCGGGCGATGGAGGCTTGCAGGACTGAAGCGGGGATGCCGGTGAAGAATGGCTCGACGCGCTGGGCGACTGTCGCGGGGTCGGCTGCGTCGAGCCACTGCTGCGCCTTGTAGAAGCCGCGCACGAATCGGTGGGCGATGTCGGGGTGCTGTTCGATGAAGTCGGGAGTGGCAGCAAATGAGCTATAGCAGAAGTAGCCGTGTTCCCTGCTCAGGGCTGCGGCTAGGTAGCCTGCGCCGTCTTCGATGAGGGTCTGAGCTTGCGGGTTGGGCATGTGGATGTAGTCGGCGTCGCCGCGGCGGAAGGCTGCGAGGGCGTCATCAGCGGACAAGCCCTTGAGCATGGTGATGCTGTCGATGTCAACGGTGTGCTTGCGGAGGGCTGCGGTGAGGGATGTGAGCGGTACGGGTGTGAAGCCGATGGGAATAAGGGTTGAGCCTTCGAGATCGGACCACTGCCAGTTGTTGGTGGGCGTGCTGCTGACGAGAAAGAAGCCGTCGCGTTGGTTGATTTCGGCGATATGCAGAGGGGCATCCTCGTCGCCATCGTCGAGCGCCATTAGGCTGCGGCTGATGCCGGTCTGGATGATGTCAACCTCGCCTTGTCGGAGCATGTCCAGCGGAGGTTGGTCGGCGGGTACTGTGCCGAACATCACGTCCAAGCCCTCGGCGTAGAGGAAGCCGCCCGCGACCGCCGTGTAGATGGGCGTGTAGAAGAGGTTTCGGTATGTGTCCATGAGGCGCAGGCGGTGGGGTTTTTGCATTTTCTGTCCTTTTGTGGCTTTCGGTTAAGGACGAATCGATAGGCGTTATTACGATGGAATGTAATCAGGTATGCTAGAGTATAATATCTCAATGGAAGAAAAATACGAATGGGACGAAACCAAGCGGATTTCCAACATAGAAAAGCACGAGGTTGACTTTGCGGATGCCGAAAACTTCGATTGGGACACCGCTGCGTATCAGAGGGTACGGCGTGGAGAGGAAATTCGCTTCGTAGCAACCGGTTACATTCACGGCAGACTTCACATGGTAGTGTACACCATGCGAGGCGACTTGAAGCGCATCATAAGTCTGCGAAAGGCAAACCTTCGGGAGAGAAGGCGCTATGAGTAATCACACTGACCCCGACCTTGACAGGTTGTCGTTCTACGAATACGCCAGAATCATGGCGGAAAGGGGAGCCGCCGATCACGGCAACCCTGACACGCCCAAATTGACCTTCGAGCAGATCGCTGCGAGCGACCTGACCTTCGTCGAGATAGAAGCTGAATACGGCGAGGAGACCGCCATCAACGCCGGTATTGCCAGAGATCCTGACACATGGGAGCTAGCTGAGGAGGATTTTGCACGGATGCGCCCGGCAAGTGAGGTTATCCCGGGTATCGTTGAGGCGCACAAGCAAGGACGCATTAAGCTGCCTGATGACTATGAACCAATTCTGCAAAAGGAGCGGCGGATTGGCGTTTGGATAGAAGCCGACCTAGTTGATTTCTATAAGGCAAGACATCCAGAAGACTGGCGGACACATCTGAACAATGCGCTCCGGCGGGTTACATTCGGTGATCGCGAATTCTACCTTGCGCCCTAGCCGGTCACCGCGCCCTCGTAGTCTATCCGAACCAGTGGCAGCCCAAGCTCCTGCATTTCGGCTTCAACGCGCTCGGCGTCGCCGGCGACAACGATTTTGAGCGCGCCAGCCTTGATATGCTCTTCCGCGACTCTGTGAATGTCCGCAAGTGTGAGCTTGCCGACTTCTTCTGAGTAGGTGCTGAAGTAGTCGTCGGGCAGGTCGAAGGCGACGAGGCGGACGAGCTGGTTGAGCACCTGCCCGTGCGTCTCGAACTGGTTGGGCAGGCCGCGCAGGATGCCATTTATGGCGTCGTCGAATTCTTCCTGAGTTACCGGACGGGCGCTGCGGATTTCCTCGAATTCTTTGATGGTCTCAGCAACGGACTCCTTGGTTACTTCTGTCTGAACCGAACCGCCTGCCGTGAGTGCAGAAGGGCCTGTGAGCCAGTCGATGCTGGACATGTAGCCGTAGCTGTAACCCTTGTCCTGGCGAAGGTTCATGTTGAGGCGCGCTGAGAACTGGCCGCCGAGTATGTAGTTCAACAGGTTGAGCGCGAGGTAGTCAGGGTGATTGCGCGGCACTGTGAGATAACCAGAGCGGATGACGGACTGCGGTGCGCCGGGCTTGTCAGCGAGGAAGATGGTGGTTGTGCCGTCATCCGGCATGCTTTCAGCGTCGCCATTGTCATCCGCCGTAGCGCCGGACTGCCAGCCACCGAAAGCAGATTCCGCCTGATTGACCGCGTCTTCACGGGTGATATCGCCAACGAGGATCAGGGTTGTGCCTTCGGGGGCGAAGTGCGCTGCGTGGTGGAACGCAAGGTCGTCGCGCGTGAACGACTTCACTGCTCTTTCGTTGCCGGAGACGGGGTGACCGTAGCGAGTGCCTGCGCCGAAGAGGAGCGCCTGTGATGCGCGGCCTGCGATTGCCTGCGGGCTATCGGGGATGCGGCTGAGGTCGGTGAGGCGCTCACTGCGGACGCGGTCGAATTCGTTCTCTGGGAAGGTTGCGTTCTGCGCGACATCTGCGAGGACTTCAAGGGCGTGCTGCCAGTGAGTGGTCAGCGTTTCGGTGGATATGGTTGCGAATTCACGGGATGCGCTGGCGCGGAGCTGCGATCCTAGAAACTCCATCTCGTCCGAAATGTCGCGACTGGTGCGGGTGGGCGTACCTTCGGCGAGCATTGCTGCTGTAAGGCTCGCAAGACCGGGCTTTCCGGCGGGATCTGTTATGCCGCCCGCGCGAATGAGCAGGCCCTGTGCGACCACGGGCAAACCAGGCTTCTCTACGACGACGACTTCCATTCCGTTGGAAAGCGTGTTGCGCGTGGGCACGGGCGGGCTGAAGGTGGGGGACTTTGCTGCGCCCGGCATCTCGGTGCGGTCGAGCGCGGCGTCGGCTGCGGCAAGCTGCTGTTCAGGCAGCACGGTGAGCCTGACCATGTTTTCCCCGAGCGCGGACTTGGCTGCGCCTTGGACTTCGTCGGTTGTCACCGCGAGATAGCGGTCCAAGTCGGTATTTATGCCGAACGGATCGCCGGTATAGGTATTGTAGTAGTTGAGCTGGTCTGCGCGTCCTCCGAAGCCCCCTACCCTTTCGAGCTGGCGCACATGCTGGCTTTCGATGCGGTTCTTGGCGCGCTGCAACTCGTGGTCGGTGGGACCGGATTGGCGCAGGGTGTCCAACTCCTGACGAACTATGTCCTCAATCTCTTCAAGGCTTCTGCCTGCATTCGCGGTTACCTGAATGAAGAACTCGCCTGCGATTTCCTGTCCGTAGTGATAGACGCTGACATCGCGGGCAATCTGGCGTTCATAGACGAGGCTGCGATATAGCCTGCTGCTCTTGCCGTCGCCGAGGATCGCGGAAAGGACTTCAAGCGCGGGCTGCTCGTCGTCGAACGCGGGTGCCGTGGGCCATACGAGGTAGAGCCGGGGGAGCTGAACCCGGTCACGCAGCACTAGGGAGGCTGTGCCTTTGAGTTCGGAGTCCATGCGGTGGATGCGGTTTATGGGCGGTCCGGGGGGCAAATCGCCGAAGTATCGCTCCACAAGGCGGCGTGTGTTGTCCAGGTCTATGTCGCCCGCGATGGCGATGCTGGCGTTGGACGGGGCGTAGAACTGGCGAAAGAAGTCTTTTACATCGTCGAGTTCGGCGGCGTCAAGGTCTTCCTGCGAGCCGATGGTGGGCCAGTTGTACGGGTGCGGCGCCGGGAACACGGTAGGCTGGAGGGTCAGGTAAGCCATGCCGTAGGGACGGTTCTCGTAGCTCTGGCGGCGCTCGTTCTTGACGACATCGCGCTGGATGTCGAACGCTTTCTGGTCGAGCGCGTCCAGCAGGAAGCCCATCCTGTCGGATTCGAGCCACAGCGCGAGTTCGAGGTAGTTGGAAGGCACGTTCTCCCAGTAGTTCGTCCTGTCGGGCGTGGTGGAGCCGTTGAGGTTCGCGCCGACTTTTTGCAGCGGGTCGAAGAAGCTGCCCTTGTGGTGCTTAGATCCCTCGAACATGACATGCTCGAAGAGGTGGGCGAAGCCTGTGCGCCCCGGCTCTTCGTTCTTGGAGCCGACGTGATACCAGACGTTGACCGCCGCAACGGGCAGGGAGTGGTCTTCATGCAGGATGACGTCCAAGCCGTTGGGCAGGGTGAATTTTTCGAATGAGATGGAAACCATTAAGCGCGCTCCGAATCTCTGAGTGTAGTGTAAACGAATTTAGAACAGCCAAGTGCTTCTTGACGCTGTTCATGCGTGATTATATCATCATCAAATCAGCTACTCATTTGACACCGTATCTTTTAGGGTTGGGTATGATTCGTCTAACCCTCATATCCCCCTTCCTAGCCTTCCCCCAAAGGGGGCAGGGATAAGAGGAACGACAATTATGCTCACCCCTATATTTTGGGATCCCATGCATCCTGAAGGTGGCGGAAGTGAAGGTATAGACCGTGAAACTAACTCTGAGCGAACAGGCGCAGACGCACATCCGCAACAAGGGCGGGCGCGTCGCAGTTGATTTAGTTTGCGTCTCCACCTGATCTGCGCGATATATGGAGGTGTCAGTTGACACCTATATCGGCAGGCGCAACACTTCTCGCTATCACAGCCTCGTGCAAGAAGGCGTCGAAATCCTAGTCTCGGAAGCTCTCGCTCCCTATATCGAGAACATCAAGATTGACTGCAAGAAGTTCCTGTTCGTCAATAGGATGCGAGCGCTGTTGGAGCTAAACAACGGCTACATCATCTCCGCTTGACCGCTCGCCGCGCTCATCTCTGATTTATCGTTATCTCCAGACGATTACCCCTGAAGGTGCTTCCCCAGCAGGTCGAAGGCTGCCTGTGCCGCCGCGCGCTTGTTCTCGTCGCGGTCTGTGATGCCGGTCTCGATGCGCTCTGCCACTTCCAGCCCGTTGGGGCCTGCGAGGCCTATGTAGAAAGTACCAATGGGTATGCCGGGGCGTCCGCCCGTGGGGCCCGCGACGCCTGTTACGGATATGGCGTAGTCGGTTGATGTGAGGTCGCGCGCGCCTGCTGCCATCGCAATCGCCACTTCGGGGCTGACGCTGCCTTTGTTCTCATATACTTCATCCGGCACGCCGAGGACGGACTGCTTCAGCCCGCCGGTGTATGCGATGACGCCGCCGGGAAACCAGCGTGAGCTGCCGGGGACCATGCTGAGCAGATATCCCATAAGCCCGCAGGTGTCCGCTTCTGCGACCGACACGCGCTTGTCCTGAGCGGTCAAAAGTTCCGCGATTTGTTCGACTTTCATTGTGTTTCCTCCATTTCTAATTATGCAGATAGATGTTAGAGGGAATTGACATGGATGTACAGGATGAAGGGGATGAATAGTGAGATGTTGAGGAATCGGGTGGAAATTGGTGCCAATTCGGGGAACAAAAGCGGAAGCCGCATCGTTCTAGGGTTAAATCGGCAAGTCTTTACTTGCGAATAACCTTGATTCGGAGGTCGATAGAAATGAAGGTAAAGATACGAAATCTGGCGGCGATAGGGCTGGCGTTGGCGCTTGGACTGGCGGTTGTGGGGTGCGGTAGTTCAGCTGCACCAGTGCCTGCCGCTGCGCCTGCTGCGCCGCAACTTCCTGCTGCACCACAGGCTCCGCAGGCTGCTGCTCCCGCACATGCTCCGGCACCTGCAGCACCAGCACCCGCTGCCGCACAGTCGGCGCCTGTGCCGATGGGTCAGGCTCAACGCGCCGCCTCTGCGCCCGTACCGGCAATGGCTGCGACTTCTGCTCCTGCACCTGCGCAACAGGTATGGACGTTTACCACGGATAACAAGGGCGGGCAAGTAGCGCAATCGCAGTCGACAGCAGGCCCTCGCGGCGGTCAGCCGGGCGCGACGACATTCGCGGACTATGAGCGCACGCCGTTCGTTCATACGGCAGATGACAGGGTATCCACTTTCAGCCTCGACACCGACCGCACTTCGTATCACCTGGCTCTGAACTGGGCGCGCGAAGGCTACGATGTAGAGCCTGACTCGGTGCGCTCGGAGGAATGGGTCAACGCTTTCAACTATGGCTACGCGCAGCCTTCGCGGGATGACAGTTTTGCCGTCCATACGCATGTCATGCCGCACCCGCTGGATGACCGCATGGCGCTTGCGCGCATCGCCTTCCAAGCGCCGGAATTGCGCGATGACGGCAGGCCTCTGAATGTAACGCTGGTGCTGGATGCGTCAGGCTCAATGCGTGAAGGCAATAGGGTGGACATAGCGCGCACCGCGGCAGACAGCATACGCAAAAGCCTTCGCGGGGACGACCGCATAGCGGTGGTGCATTTCACGGACGGCGTTATCGACAATTTGACGGTGGAGCATGACAAGCCCGATTCGCGCAAGGTGCGGCGATCCATCGACAGGCTGGAGCCAAGCGGCTCGACGAATGTGCAGGCGGGGTTGGACCTGGGTGTGCAACTCGCTCATGAAGCGCGCTGGGAGCGTCCGGACTCGCATAACTATGTCATCCTGATGTCGGACGGCGTGGCGAATGTGGACGCCACCAACCCGTTCGCCATACTGGAATCAGCAGGCGACTACGACAACGGCAACCCGATCAGGCTCATCACCATAGGCGTTGGCATACAGAACTACAACGACTACCTGCTGGAGCAACTCGCGCAGCACGGGAACGGCTGGTATCGCTATCTCGACGATACGGGACAGGCGAAAGCAACTTTCAGCCGAGAGAACTGGCTCGCGCTATCGATTCCGTTCGCCGACCAGACACGAGCGCAGGTTACATGGAATCCCGAAGTGGTGGAGTCGTGGCGCATCATCGGCTACGAGAATCGCATCACCGCCGACGAGTACTTCGCGCAGGCGCGCAAGGAGTTCGCGGAGATTCCGTCGGGCGCGGCTACTACGGTGTTCTATGAAATGGAGCTTGCGGAATATGCGGACAGGGGCGATGTGCTGAACCTCGGTGATGTGGAAGTGCGCTGGGTTACGCCGGTGAGCAACGAATCGAACCGTCAGCACGCTCAGATATTGGCGCAGTACGACGATGCGCCGAATAACAGGGACGGCGCGCTACTGGAACTGGGTGCTCTGGTGGCGCTGGCGTCTGACAGGTACAGCAGCCTGCCATATCCGGATGCGCCGTATGACGTGCATGAGGATTTGTCGATGCTGAAGGAAGACTTGCGGGACATTGACAGGCACATCGGCGAACTGACTGCGTACAGGGACTTTTCGTTCCTGATGGAGCATATAGCGCAGGATATTCCGAGGCAGGCGTCGGGGTATAGCAGGTAGGAAACTTACATCGATGGACAGGATGAGCAGGACAGAGGGCGTTCGCATTCCTCTATCCTGCCCATGGAGATTCTTGCATAAGTGTAATATAGCGATGGTACAGGCATTTTCACCCCCATCCTAACCTTCCCCCATCAAGGGGGAAGGGACTTATGCAATTTTCTCGCCCATGTGATTTTGGTTGAAGGCGTGCTGTCGGCTTTGTTACACTTTCAGGCAGTGTTCGGTGAGGCTAGGGTGATCGTGTGTGGCGAATGACGAGGTTTCAGGCTTATGGCAGAGAGTACGCGGCTTACGACTGAAGAGGTTCGACATATTGCGCTGCTGGCGCGCGTAGGGATGACGGATGGCGAAGTAGAGCTGATGCGCGATCAGTTGTCGGACATTCTGGCGCAGTTTGAGGCGTTGAGCCGCGTGGATACCGGCGACCTCGAGCCGACGGGGCACTCTGTGGACCTGCTTTCGGTGATGCGTGAGGATGTAGCGAGACAGTCGTTTTCGCGTGAAGAGACACTTGCGAACGCGCCGAACCGCGAAGGGGAGCTTGTTCGCGTCAAGGCGGTCTTGGAGTAACATGGACTAACGGGAGCTAACATCGATACACAGGATGGACAAGATTGGGTGGTTCGACAACCTCAGCACGAACGGAGAATTATGGGCAAGATGAACTTGGCGGGGTTGACGGCGCACGAAGCGCGGGGGTTGCTGGACGCGGGGGAGATCACTTCGGTTGAGCTTACCACCGCTGTACTAGAGCGCGTCTCGCAGGTGGAGGACAGGGTCAAGGCGTTCGTGACCGTGACGGACGAACTTGCCATGCAGCAGGCTGAGCAGGCTGACGCGCGCATTGCAGCCGGGGATGTGCAGCCCTTGACAGGCGTACCCATGCTGCTCAAGGACAATATGGTAACTAAGGGCGTGCGGACTACCTGCTCTTCTCGGATGCTGGAAAACTTCGTTCCACCCTATGATGCCACGGTTACGGAGAAGCTGTACGAACAGGGCGCGGTGCTGGTGGGTAAGGGCAACCTGGACGAATTTGCAATGGGTTCTTCGAACGAGAACTCCGCGTTTCATCCCACGCACAATCCGTGGGCGCTGGACCGCGTGCCCGGCGGCAGCAGCGGTGGACCTGCGGCGGCGGTTGCCGCGGACGAATGCCTGTTTTCGCTTGGCTCGGATACGGGGGGAAGCATACGACAGCCGGCGTCCCTTTGCGGCATCGTAGGCATGAAGCCGACTTATGGGCTGGTGAGCCGCTTCGGGCTGGTGGCGTTCGCAAGTTCACTGGACCAGATAGGGCCGCTTACGAAGGATGTGAGAGACTGCGCCATTACGCTGAGCGCAATCGCCGGCAATGACCCAAACGATTCGACATCGCTGAGCGTAGATGTGCCGGACTATACACAGGCGCTGGTGGAGGACTTGAACGGGCTGCGGATTGGCGTGCCAGTCGAGTATTTTGGCGAAGGGCTGGAAGCGGGAGTAGAGAGCGCTGTGAGAGAGGCAATCGATGTGATGCGGTCGCTAGGCGCAGAAGTAGAAGAGACCTCACTACCCAGCACGCCGCACGCGCTTGCGGTCTATTACATCATCGCGCCTTCGGAGGCATCGGCAAATCTCGCCCGATATGATGGCGTGAAGTACGGCTTCTCCGTTCAGGATGCGGATGGAGTGTGGGATGCGCTGGAGAAGACGCGACAGCATGGATTCGGGCCGGAGGTGAAGCGGCGTATCATGCTCGGCACTTACGCGCTTTCAGCCGGCTACTACGATGCCTACTACTTGCAGGCGCAGCGCGTGAGGACGCTGATTCGGCGCGAGTTCGAGCAGGTGTTCACGCAGTTTGACGCCGTGGTGATGCCGACTTCGCCCACGGTAGCCTTCAAGTTGGGCGAAAAGACAGCAGACCCCTTGCAGATGTACCTGAACGACATCCTCACTATTCCTACGAACATCGCTGGAATACCGGGAATGTCGGTTCCGGCGGGCATGTCGGACGGCCTGCCCGTGGGCTTGCAGATAATGGGACCGGCGCTCAGCGAGGAGACGCTGCTGCGGGTTGCGTACGCTTACGAGCAGGCAGCTGATTTTCGTGGAAAGTACGGGGCGCCGGCGCTGTGAGCAAGGCGTTGAACCTTAAATCTACTCGGACTTCTGCTGTCGGCGCAGTTGAGCGCGGAGTCGGGCAATCTCGGCTTCCGCCTGAATTCTAGCGGCGCGCTCTGCCTCGTATTGCTGTTCCAGTTCCTCTGCGTCAAGCTTAAACGAATCTCTATCCGGGTCGTACACGCGCAGCCTGTCGTTTCCCCAATAGATGTCGATGTCGAGTATGGGGCTATGAGACCAGATTTCTCCGTCGGCATCGGTATGCGCTTCAAACGGACGGTATTCGCCATCGACCAGTCGCTCGCCGACAAGTGGGAAGCCATAGTAGTCACCACCTGTGGGGTCGTACCGCCAATACTCCAATACGCCTATTTCGGCGTACAAGTCTCGCTTGCCGGCGCAGTCGTATCGCGCGGTGCTTTCGGAGGCAATCTCCAACACGAAGTCGGGCGGCTTGCCGACTTCCCAAATCAGGTAGCCGTGCCGTTCGCGTATGGCGTCGGTATCTACGCCGAGCGCGACATACAAGTCGGGCGATACCCTGCGGTTTCTGTTCGTGCGGTCGAAATAGACAAAGGTGTTGAAATCTACGAATACTCCGAGCAGTTCTCGTAAGCGGGATATGAGCGCATTTGCCGCGTATAAGAGAGTGGGATTTTGATGCATGCCTTCGGGCAACGGTCCGGGGTCTTCAAGAGCGCCAAGCCGTTCGCCTTCCTCCAGTTGCAACTTGTAGGGCAGTATCTCGGTGATTGTTGTGGTGGCTGCCATTGCGCCTCTCCATAACCTGCTTCAGCGCCGAATAGGAAAATTGTAGCACATGGGCGCTGGGACGTTTTTCGTCCCAGCGCTAGAACTCGTGGGTTCGACAGGCTCACCATGAACGGAAGGGCGCGTTCAATGCGAATGGGAGGTGGAAATCAGCGCGCCGCTAACTGCCTGACCGCTTCCTCGTCCAACTCCACGCCTAGACCTGGACCGGTCGGCACGGCGAGATAGCCGTCTATTACTTGCAGTGGCTCTTTGAGTACGGAAATCTCGTCGCGGATGGAGATTGGCTCGATGTTGTATTCCTGCGAGTATGGAACTATATCAGCATAAGCGGCGCAGAAGTGCAGGTGTGCGACAGTGCTCAGGATTGGCTGCGTGTTGTGGACGGTGATGGGCTTGCCAAACGCCTTGCACAAGGCAGCGATGCGCTGGAACTCGGTGAAGCCAGGGGCTTTCACGATATCTGGCTGAATAATGTCCACCTTGCCCCTGAGAATGAGGTCTCGGTATTCGTACTGTGTGTAAATCATCTCGCCGGATGCGATGGGGATGTCGAGCGCGTCGGCGATAGTGGCAAGTCCGTCGAGGTCGTAGTGCGGGCGTGGCTCCTCGAAGTGGAAGACGCCGAGCGATTCGAGCGCCTTGCCGATTTCCATTGCATGGTGGACCGAGTACGCGCCGTTGACATCCACAAGGATGTCTATGTCGTCGCCTACCGCCGCGCGGACCTCGCTAACGGTGGCGATAGTGTAGTCTCTCGCATCGTCCATCGCGCCGGGGACCGCGCTGTGAAGCTTGTATCCTGAGTATCCCTGCTCGACGAATGACGCAGCCCTGCGTCCCTCTTCAAGTGGCGTCATGTCGCGGCGCATCGAGCTCGCGTACATGCGAATCTTATCGCGCTTCATGCCGCCCAGCAGATTGGCTATGGGCTGTCCAAGCGCCTTGCCTTTGATGTCCCAGAGCGCGATGTCCAAGCCCGCGATAGCACACCAGACCGCGCCGCCCATCTCGTAGCCGTTTACGGCGCGCTCCATGTCGTCAAAGCGTAAAGTCGTATCGGTAGGGTCCTTGCCGACTAACGAGGGCTTGAGCAGGTCCTCTACCAGTGTCTTGATGACGCTGGGCTGGCGTCGGAAGCACTCGCCGATTCCTACAATTCCTTCGTCCGTATAGACGCGCACGAATGGGAAGCTGCGGTCCAGAACAAGGCACTCGACGTCAGTGATTTTCATGTTTTTCATCTCTCGACTAATGTTGACGGGTGGTTCGACAGGCTCACCACGAACGAACGAAGGGAAGGATTTTCACTCCCATCCTAACATTCCCTCATCGAAGGGGAAGGGACTTTGGATTAGACAGCTGCGTCGCCGCGTTCGCCCGTGCGGACACGGATTGTATCTTCGATGGGGTAGATGAAAATCTTGCCGTCGCCGATTTCACCGGTTCGGGCGGATTCCACGATGATGTCAATCACTTGATCGACGTCATCGTTGCGCACAACGAGTTCCAGTTTGACCTTGGGCAGCATATCGACAACGATGGGTTGCCCGGCGCGCCCAGTATGCACGATGCCTCGCTGCCCGCCTCGACCGGTAACCTGGGTAGCGTTAAGGCCATAGAACCCTGCGTCGCCGAGCGAATCCTTCACAAGGGTCAATTTTTCGGGTCTTATGATAGCTTCAACCTTCTTCACGTCTCACCTCCCCGTGCCAATTTGGTAAGGGTTATCCATTAGGGCTGGAATGCCCTCGCGCTGTTCCTTTCCATCGGTGTGGAAAGGAGACTGTGCTTTCGTGATGGAGCGCTGTCGCTCCACAAGTATTACTGGAACCTGTAGGCAGGCTCTTCGTGCTCCGAAAGGTCGAGTCCGATGGCTTCGCTGTTCTCGGAGACGCGCAGACCGATGGTGTACTTCAGCGCCAGCAGAATGAGTGCGGTTACCACAAACGCCCAGCCCCAGCTTGCGACGATGGATATTAGCTGAATGCCTATCTGCTGAATGCGAGGAATATCCAGCGTACCGAAGCCCACACCTACAAATAAGCCGGTGGCAATTCCGCCCCAGGTGCCGCCGATGCCATGCACGCCCCAAACGGAGAGCGCGTCATCCAGCTTGAGGTTGATGAGAAAGCGCGCGGCAATGGCGCAAAGCACACCGCCTACAAGTCCAATGATTACGGCTGGCATTGGGCCGACAAAGCCCGCGGCCGGGGTAATTGCGACAAGACCGGCGACCGCTCCGGATGCCGCTCCGATAACCGAAGCCTTACCGTCCTTTATCCAAGTGAATGCTGCCCAGCCGATAGCGCCTGCCGCAGCCGCCGTGTTGGTAACCACAAAAGCATTGACCGCAGTGCTGTCGGCAGCGAGCGCGGATCCCGCGTTGAAGCCGAACCAGCCGAACCAGAGCATGCCCGTGCCAAGTACAACCATCGGCACATTATGGGACTCCATCGGCTCAGTGCCGAAGCCCATGCGCCTGCCTACAATTAGCGCCGCAGCCAGTGCGCCGACGCCCGATGTGATGTGAACGACGTTGCCGCCGGCAAAGTCGAGCGCTCCGAGTTCCAATATCCAGCCGCCTTCGGCCCAAACCCAGTGCGCGACGGGAGCATACACGAGCGTAACCCATAAAATCATGAATAGCACATAGGCACTGAACTTCATGCGCTCGGCGAACGCACCGGTGAGTATCGCAGGGGCAATGATGGCGAACATGCCCTGAAACATCATGAAAAGAAGGGGTGGTATGCCGCCGTCCGGTCCGACCTCCGCACTCACTCCGCTTAGTCCGAATAGGCTTAGATCACCGAACAGTCCGCCTATGGACGGTCCGAAGGCGATTGAATAGCCCCATAGAACCCAAACGACGCCAATTATCCCCATGCTCATAAGGCTGTGCATTATGGTGGCAGATGCGTTCTTGCTGCGTGCCAATCCCGCATAGAACAGCGCCAGCCCCGGCGTCATGAAAAGCACCAGCGCGGAAGATACGAGCATCCAAGATATATTTCCCTGTTCCAAAGTCAATCCCTCCAAGTCAGAAGTAACAACGATGTTACTTTAGTCTTAACCGCGTGAGTATAAACAAGATAAGTCTTGGTTGTCCATCCCGTCTAAATGTTGCGTGCTGCCGTGTTAGCATGTCCTGAGACTGATCAGAGCCGAATTAGAGAGGTGTACTAAATCAATGAGCAGTGAAAACGTGGACAGCGGCGACAGAGTGCAATGGGTTTATGCGTCAGAGAATAATCGCCAACTCGAAGAACGATACGATGAATGGGCGAAAGAGTACGATGACGACTTGGCGGATGACTTCGGGTATGTGATGCCGCGCATGGCGGCAGAGACTTTCGCGCGCTACGTGCCAAAAGATGCGAGGATACTGGATGCGGGTGCAGGCACGGGACTGGTTGGAGTGGAGCTTAACAGGCTGGGCTATTCGGGCATCGAGGCAATGGACATGTCGAGCGGAATGCTGCAGGTAGCGGATGCCAAGGGCGTGTATGGGGCATTGCATCAGATGGTCATGGGCGAGCCTCTTGGTTTCGAGAACGATCGATATGACGCCATCCTCGGTGTGGGGGTGTTGACACTGGGGCACGCGCCTGCGAATTCACTGGACGAACTGGTGCGAGTCACGAAGCCGGGTGGGTGCATCGCATTCACACTCCGCCCAGATGTGTATGAGCAGAATGGCTTTCGAGAGAAGCAAGAGCAGCTGGTCGCCGATGGGAAGTGGGAGCTTGCTGAAGTTACGGACGAGTTCCACGGCATGCCGAAGGGAGAGCCGGATGTGCTGTTTCAAGTCTGGGTGTACAAGGTCAGGGCGTAATGCGCGACATCACTACTGAGACCACCACAGACTTCGACCGCGAAGACGATAAATTACGCTTTTCGTGGGAAGACTTGCCGGCGGCGAGCGCCCACCTGCCAGGAACGGGTGGCGTCCTGCGGGCAAACATAGAAGACTTCATAGTCGAAGAGATACCCAGTTACCTGCCGAGCGGCGCTGGAGCGCACGCCTATGCGTTGATCGAGAAGCGCGGAATGACCACGCAGGATGTGGTGTCTGCGCTTGCGGACGCGGGCGTACCTCGCGGAGCAGTGGGGTACGCAGGACAGAAGGACAAGTACGCGGTCGCTCGTCAGTGGGTCAGCGTGCCTTCCGACCATGCGCCGGCGTTTCAGGCTCTGGACAGCGTGGACGGCGTGTCGGTGCTGGAAACATCGCGCCATAAAAACAAGTTGGGCATTGGACATCTGCGCGGTAACCGATTCAGCGTGCGAGTCCGTAGCCCACGCTCTGACGGTGAGACGGTTGCCGAGTCAGTGCTGGCGCATCTACGAAAGGTTGGCGTACCGAATTACTTTGGGCCTCAACGGTTCGGTAGCTTCAACACCAACATCGAGGACGGGCTGCGCCTCATCAGGGGCGAGAGGATGCGTATCGACCGCGGGATGCAGCGATTCTACAAGTCGGCGCTACAGTCCCATCTATTCAACCGGCTGCTCAAGATACGAATGGAGCGCGGGCTGTACGAAAATGTGCTTACGGGCGAAAGGGCGCAAAGGCACGACAGTGGCGGTATGTTCGTGGTGGATGACGGGGAGTCTGAATCGGAAAGGGCGCGGCGATTGGAAATCAGCGCGACACTGCCTTTGTTCGGACGCAAAGTGCGAATCAGCAGCGGCGATGCGGGCTTGCTAGAAGAGCAGGTGCTGTCGGAGTTCGATCTGGAATACGCTCAGTTCCGCAATATACCGGGTGCGCGGCGTATCAGCAGGCTGCGACTAGACGACGCGGTGTTGACGCCCACCGATGACGGTTATGTCTTGGAGTTCGCCCTGCCAAAGGGTGCTTATGCTACGAGTGTACTGCGAGAGTTGATGAAGGACGGCGAATTGCGTTGACCTTGCATTGGAGTGTGTTATTCTATAGTATATTATAATTCAGAAGGTAAACACTATTATGCGAGAGGTGGCAATGACCGTAGAAGAGAGGGTCAGCAGAATCGAGGGGGAGCAGTCGGGAATAGGTGCGCGTCTAAGCGATATGCGCTCTGATATGAATGCGCGCTTTGATGACCTGCGGACGGATATGCACGCGCGCCTTGATGGGATGCGATTAGAGATGAATGCGCGCTTCGACGAACTGAGATCTGATATGAACTTTAGATTTAACATCCTCTTTGGGCTGCAAGTGGCAATATTGGGATTGCTGGTGGCTTTGCTATTGAGGTCATAATTTTTCACGACTAAAGCATCGCCTCGTTCAGCGTTACGCCAAATCCGGGCCTGTCCGTCGGCGATATGTAACCGTCAACGGGTGCAGGCTCATCGAGCCATAGGATATCCCGCTCGTCCCGAATGTGGTCGGAATGGTATTCGGCGAGGTCGGCGCAGGCGGAACCGGCTATCAGATGCAATCCCCAGACCTCCCCACCCCGGTGCGGTGCGACAGGCACTCCGTACTTCTCCGCTATCTCCACGATTCTCATTCCTTCCGTGATACCACCGCACCATGTGATGTCAGGCTGCCACAGGTCCATCGCCCCTGCCCGAGCGATCGCATCGAAACCGTGTCTCGTGAACTCGTGCTCACCGCCCGCTATCAGCGTTGGCTTCACTTCATCTACGAGCGCCGCCTGCCCGTCGAGATCGTCCGGGGTGAGCACATCCTCGAACCAGTATAGGTTGTAGTCGGCTAGTCGCTTAGCCATCTCAAGCGTAACCTCCGCGTCCCAGGACATGTACACATCGACCATCACGAGCGCGTCATCCCCGAAGACCTGGCGCACATGCGCCGCCGACCGAACCGCCGTGTCGTAATCGGCGTCGCTGCCTGTCCAGCGGTGTCCGAACTTGTTGGCGGTGTATCCCATATCTCGGTATCGCTCGGCATCCTCGCCAGTCGCGTAGGCGCGAATACTCTGTTTCGGCGCATCTGACAGGAGGGCGCACACGGGCAAGTCACGCGCCTTGCCGAGTAGATCGTAAAGCGCGAGGTCAATTCCTGAAAGTGCCATCACACCCAAGCCTTTGCGTCCGTAGGGCAGCGATTCCATGTACAGCATGTCGTAAGTCGCCTGAATGTCCGCCACGCTCTCAATCTCACGTCCGATGAGATGGTCGCGTAGGTGGCCGTTGACAACCGCGACTCCCGCCACTCCACCGCCACCGTAGCCGTAGCCTGTAACGCCCGTGTCGGTGTCCACGCGCACGACAATCTGCCAGAAGTGGGTGCGCCAGGATGGTGCAAGGTGATCGTAGTTGGGATAGACGGCTTGGACTTCAGTGATTTTCATGGCGGGTAGCTCCTGCAAGGTTGTACTTTGGCGTTATGTGATATTCTGACAGTGTACGAATTGATGTGCATCTTATAGCATACGAACACCTCAAAATCCAAGAGAAGGTTTCGCCATGAACGGGTATGAACGCGCCGAACCGTCGCTGCTGAAAAGCATCACCGCGAAAAATCTGCTGTCATTTGGACCCGAAGGGATGACGCTTGATTTGGAGCCGCTGAATGTGTTGGTGGGGCCAAATGGATCGGGGAAGTCAAACCTACTAGATGTAATCGGACTGTTTCAAGCTGCGCCTCAAGCACTCGCAGGTCCGGTTCGAATGGGTGGTGGTATCCGGGAATGGATATGGAAAGGCGACCCACATTCGCCTGCGGTTGTGGAAGTCGTAGCATCTAATCCGGAAGGCAGAGGCAGACATCATCTGCGTCACACGCTTGAATTCTCCGAATTTGCCCAGAGTTTCGAGATAGTAGATGAGCGAGTGGAAAATGACGAAGCCGATGCTGGAGAAAGCGACGTATTCTTCTTTTATCGATTCCAGCATGGGCACCCTGTTATATCCGTTAAAGGCCAGGACAATAAAAGGTATCTCCGGCGAGAAAACGTCGCTTCAGACGAATCTATAATTGCACAGTTCAAGGACCCTGATCTATTCCCCGAACTCATGCATCTCAATAACCGGTACAGACAAATCCGCCTCTACCGCGAGTGGGGATTTGGAAGGGATGTTGCACTAAGGATGCCGAAGACTACTGACGTTAGGCGGTCTCCGCTAAATGAGAACTTCCTAAACTTGGGTATGTTCTTGAATAAGTTGCGACAGACTCCCAGGGCGAAAGCGACCTTTATTGAAAAGCTTGCTGACCTTTACGAAGGTCTTACGGACTTCGAGTTAAACTTCGACGGCGGAACAGTTCAGATATTTTTCACGGAAGGCGATTTTGCTATACCCGCAACCCGCCTGTCCGATGGCAGTCTGCGCTACCTATGCCTGCTTGCAATTCTGCTTGACCCTGAGCCACCGCCACTTATCGGGATAGAAGAACCAGAGATGGGCTTGCATCCCGACCTCATACCCGGAATTGCCGATCTGTTGGTGGAAGCATCCAATCGCTGCCAACTCATCGTAACCACTCACTCCGACATTCTGGTGGACGCGCTGACTGAGAATTATGAATCCGTAGTGGTTTGCGAGAAGCGAGATGGGCAGACTAACATGAGACGGCTTACTGAATCTGAACTGTCACATTGGCTCGATAAATATCGGCTAGGAGAATTGTGGACTAGCGGACAATTGGGGGGGGTGCGTTGGTAACTGTATGTCTAGAGGGCGGAGGTAACTCTAAAAACCTTAAGATTGACTGCCGCAAAGGATTCCGGAAACTATTCGAAAAGTGTGGTTTCCAGGGACATCCAAGTTTGGTGGCTTGCGGTGGAAGAGATCAAGCATTCGATAGATTCAAAACTGAACTTGAAAAGGCTTCTGACGGCGACACAATTATGCTGTTAGTTGACAGCGAGGATCCAGTCACGGACATCAACAGGACTTGGAACCATCTACGTCAACGAGATGGGTGGCAAAAGCCGTCCGGTACCGTTGACGAGGACGTGTTGCTCATGACTACCTGTATGGAGACTTGGATAGTTGCTGATCGAGAAACATTGCGCTCACACTTTGGTCAGCATCTTCAGGAAAATGCACTACCGCCTTTGAATGATCTTGAGCGGAGGCACAGGAAGCAAGATATTTTGGACAAATTGGAGCACGCCACCCGTAATTGTTCCTCACCGTACACAAAAGGACCCAAATCCTTTGTGGTGCTGGGCAGGCTCAATCCTGAAATAATGGAACAGCATCTGCCCAGCTTTAGGAGAGCGCGCAGAATTCTTAACCAGAAATTGTGATGCGAGCGTCAGCCGGCAGTCTTGTTAAGAGCGGGCTATCTTGAATCTTGTCTGTGATAAAATTAACCCGCTCACATACGAGATTCAGGAGGACAATCGCATGGCGCACGAGCAGATACTCACTGAAACGCGCGGGCGCGTCGGTATAATCACCCTCAACCGCCCGGAGCGGCTGAATGCGTTCACCGGCGTGATGCAGTCTGAGATTCAGGCGCAGGTGCGCGAGTGGAACGCCGACGACGGCATCGGCGCAATTGTGATTACGGGTGCGGGACGGGCGTTCTCGGCGGGCGCGGATGTGGGAGGATTCGAGGACTTTGTGAGCAGCGAAGGACAGGCACGCCAAGCACCCGCTCGGCCGGCGGACATCAGCTGGGTTGACCTCGCCCGCGAATCAAAGCCTATCGTCTGTGCGCTCAACGGCGTCGCTGTCGGGCTTGGCATTACGCTTCCGCTGTCGTGCGATGTGCGACTTGCGGCTGAGGACGCGCGCATATCGTTCCGCTTCCTGCGTATCGGATTGACGCCGGAGTACGGCAGCACGCACTTCCTGGTGAATCTGGTCGGGCTTGGGCGTGCGCTGGAGTACATGCTGACCGGCAGGTTCATCACGGCGCAGGAGGCGAAGGACGCGGGGTTTGTGAACCGCGTTTGCTCTCTGGACACTCTGGTGGAAGATGCGGTGACGCTGGCGCAAGAGATCGCGGACAATCCGGACTGGCATCTGGCAAAGGTGAAGCGGCTCATCCACGAGAACTACATGGAAAAGGACATGTCCTTGGTTCTGCGCCGCGAATCGGAGACGCTGCGAGAGGCGCGATTCACTCCAGCGCACAAGGAGGCTCTGACGGCTTTTCGCGAGAGACGGGAGCCTAGATTCCACGGGCAGGCGGCAGACTGAGGATGTCTGACAGCGTTCGCAATTACTACGATGTGCTTGGAGTAACTCCTGAAGCCAGCCAAGAAGACATCAAGAGGGCGTATCGGCGGTTGGCGAAGACGTACCATCCTGATGTGAACAGGGAACCCGGCGCCTCCAAGCGCTTCAAAGAGATAAACGAAGCCAATCAAGTGCTGTCGGCGCCGGACAAGCGCTCCCGATACGACAGCCATGTGCTCCTGGTCAGAAGGCACGAAGCGCATGAGCAGGAGAAGCGCAGGCGGTACGAGCAGTGGAAGAGCGCGCAGCCTGGGAGCGTTATGCAGAGCGCTAACAGGATGAAAAACCGGATCCAAAGAAGTATAAGATGGAGCGCCGCAAACAGGGTGAAGAACCGTCTGCGGCGCTTCCTGAAGTAGGGCACTCTTGAGGACGAACAAGCCTACTATAGGCATATTGGCATCGGCTGACGAGCATGCGCGCGAGTGCGCCACTTCGATCGAGCGGCTTGGCGGCCAGCCGCTCCGCGTGGATGCCACAGAGAGCGCACTGCCGGATGTTTCGCTGCGACTCGTTGACGCGCTGGTGTGCTGCGATGATGCAGGTGGCAGCGATTCGGCGATTACACTGCTCCGCGCCGCGCTCGATGATGACTTGCCCGTCTATGCCGTTGGCGACGGCATGCACCTCCTCAACACAGTGTTCGGTGGCAAGCCCGCTCAAGCCGTTCCGGAACATATCGCAGTTGATGAGAACGACATCGCCACTTCTGCTTACCACCACATCTACATCGCGCCGGGCAGCAGGTTGGCAGCAGTCGTCGGTTCGGGCGGATTCGTGCGCGTGAATAGCCGCCACCACACGGGAATACGTGAGGCGCAGAAGTCTCCGCTGCTGCTTGCATCCGCTTACTCTTTGGAGGACGGCGTTATAGAAGCGCTGGAAAGCTCACGTCATCGCTGGGTCATCGGCGCGCAGTTTCGTCCGGAGCGTCGAATGGAGGTCCCGCCGCACTTTGACCGCCTCTTTCAGTCGCTGCTGGAACGTGCCGTGGAGCGCATGAACAGCGCCGAAATTCCGCATTAAGTCTTCGCTCTCGTGTTATAATTATTATGGTAATTGCCATTTAGGTTAGGTTGTGCGGTTTTCTCAATTTAATGCCGCACAACCCCGCTATTGCCACTGCTGAATGACCATTTCATCACCAGGTTTTGATTGCTTGCAGCTAGACCCGCCTCAGACCACAGGAGACGCTTATGACCACGCTGAAGACTGACTACGGCTTCATCAAGCCCACGCAAATCGAAGAGGAAATGCGAACTTCGTACCTCGACTACGCGATGAGCGTAATCGTGGCGCGGGCGCTGCCGGATGTGCGCGATGGCTTGAAGCCGGTGCAGCGGCGCATCCTGTATGCCATGGACGAACTGGGCATGCGCCCCACTCAGCCCTATAAGAAGAGCGCGCGCCTTGTCGGTGAGGTGCTTGGCAAGTACCATCCCCACAACAATGATTCGGTCTATGAAGCGATGGTGCGGATGGCGCAGGACTTCACTATGCGCCTTCCACTGGTTGACGGGCAGGGGAACTTCGGCAGCGTGGACAACGATCCGCCCGCGGCTATGCGCTACACGGAAGCGCGGCTGCGAGCGGTAGCCGAAGAGATGCTTGTCAACATAGACGAGAACACAGTTGACTTCATCGACAACTTCGATGGCACGCTGCGGGAGCCTGTCGTGCTACCGTCGCGCCTGCCAAACCTGATGATCAACGGCGCGTCCGGCATCGCTGTCGGGATGGCGACGAACATTCCGCCCCACAACCCAACGGAAATCTGTAACGCCGTCATTCATCTCATCGACCATCCCAATGCCACGGTCGAGGATCTGTTGAAGCATGTGACGGGGCCCGACTTTCCGACGGGCGCAACGATCATGGGACGCGAAGGCATTCGCAACGCATACTCGACAGGGCGCGGTCAGATTATCGTGCGGGCGAAGGCTGAGATACAGCCGATGCGCCGCTCCAATCGCATGCAGATTATCGTGTCTGAGCTACCGTACCAGGTGAACAAGGCGGCGCTGGTGGAGAAAATAGCCAGCCTGACGAAGGACAAGCGGCTTCAGGGCATTTCCGAAGTTCGAGACGAGTCGGACCGCGAGGGCATGCGTGTCGTGATCGAGCTGAGAACTGGCACGCAGCCGATGGTAGTGCTGAACAACCTGTACAAGCTCACAGCCATGCAAAGTTCGTTCTCAGCGAACATGCTTGCGCTGGTCGAGGGCATGCCGCGCGTAATAACGCTGAAGGCTGCGCTGCAATCATTCATTGACTTCCGGCGTGAGGTTGTGCGTCGGCGAGCGGAATTCCAGCTGGAGCGAGCGAGGCAGCGCGCTCATATCCTCGCGGGACTGCGAATTGCGGTCGGCAACCTTGACGAGGTTATCGCACTGATACGGGCCGCCGCCGATACGCCTTCCGCGAGAGACGCGCTGATGACAAGATTCAGCCTCGATGAGCCGCAGGCACAGGCGATACTTGACATGCAGTTGCGGCGCCTCTCCGCCCTTGAGCGCGAACGCCTTGAAGAGGAGTACGCGCAGATACAGGAGACGATTCGCGGGCTTGAAGAGCTTCTCGGCGACGAAAAGAAGATTCTTCTTGAGATCAAGAAGGAAACTCGCGAACTCCGCAAGAAGTTCGGTGAAGACCGCAAGACCGACATCAGCCTCGACGCGCACGACATCAGCCGCGCGGAACTTGAGGCGCATGAGCAGGTCGTAGTTACATTGAGCCAGGCGGGCTATATCAAGCGCATACCTGCGAACACATACCGCAACCAGCATCGCGGCGGCAAGGGCGTGGTCAGCATGAACACGCGCGAGGACGACCCGGTGAAGCACCTTCTGGTCGCGGACACGCACGATACACTCCTGTTTTTCACCAACCGGGGGCGGGTTCACAAGTTAACGGTCTTCGAGTTAAGGCCGGACACATCGCGTAACACTCGCGGTGTGCCGGTAGTAAATGTCGTTCAACTCGGTGCGGACGAAACGGTGAGCGCGGTCGTGGCGGTTGACGGCCTCGACCATGACGATACCTTCCTGATGCTTGGCACGCGCAACGGCAAGATAAAGCGCATCGCCCTGAGCAGCATCGGCAATATACGCCCGTCGGGTCTTATCATCATGAACATGAACTCAGGTCCTGCGGACGAACTGGTGGGGGCATGTCTCGCCAGAGCGGAAGATGATGTGGTGATGGTATCCGAGCAGGGGATGTCTATTCGGTTTTCGGTAAGCGGAGTGCGACCTCGCCTCAGGAACGCGGGTGGAATTATCGGCATGAAATTGCGGAAGAAGGGGCATCTCAGTCCCAGCAAGAAGCGACTTGCCAAAGATGACCGCGTGATAGCTATGTCCATCATTCCAAAAGACAGTGATAGCCGGCTATTGGTCATCAGCGAAAAGGGATTTGGGAAGCTCACGCCTGTAAGTGAATACAGACAGCAAGGAACAGGTGGATTCGGTCTCGCCACATTCGACATCCAGCCACGGAAAACGGGTCCGGTCGCGGTAGCCGAGGTCGTGGACGACAGCAAAGAACTCTATCTGGTATCTGAGCAGGCGCAGGTGTTAAGAACCAGCCTCTCGGAAATTAAGACTACGATTGGCAGAAAGACCCAAGGCGTTACTATTTTCAAACTTCAGAGTGGAGACGCAGTTTCGTCGATTGCGTGCGTGGGAGATCTGGACAGTAACGGCGCGAGCGCAACGGGGAATGGCAACGGCAAGTCCGCTGCCGCCAAGCCTGCCGCTGCGAGTGCGGATAAGGCTTCCGAAGCGTCCAGCAACGGAACTGTCAAACTCAATGGCAACGAAGCATCTGATGCGCCGCAACTGTCGTTCGACGAGATGACGGAGGATGGCAACGAAACGGACGGCGACGAATAGAATAGCAGCCATAGGCTGAATAAAGCGCCAAGCAGCCCTCTTGCATGTGTGTAAGAGGGCTGCTTGTATTATACGTTTTCCGTCTTCCGCAGGACCGCATTCATCGGTCCTCGCAGGTCGGAGCGCAGCACTTGTTCGGGCGCAATTACGACCACGCCTTCTTCTTCGCCGTCCATGCTCTCGACGACGACACGCTCGCCGACTGTGAGGTCGATGCCACTTGCGTCGAAAAACTGAACCTTGTCTGATGGCTTGAATTGTACTCCGGCTAGTGTGGACATATCTTTCTCTCAGATTAAGCGCTGGAAGTCTGCGCTTCCGAAGTCTGAATTTCCAGTTGCGGCATTCGCAGCATCATGCCCTCGATGCACAGGCGTGGGTTGACATTGCTCTCCAGCATCGAAGTAGTCTCCTGTATGGCGCGGATGGCGCGGACAACCTGCATAGAATCACAGCTTAATGCCGCCGCTTTCAGAGTATCCAGCCGCGACAGATTGAGCGTGAGGTTGTCGTTTCCCTCACCGATGACCAGCACATCGCGCCACCAGTCGAGCCAAAGCTGCAACTCAGCATATACCGCTTCTCGCCCTCTGCCGAATGATGCCGCCTGCCGCTCGGCGTATGCGAATTTTTCGTCTAGTCCGCCAGTGAGAACGGCTTCGATTTCGTCAAGTCGCTCTCCGCGTCGCGCCAGTATCTGCGGGTCGGAAGCAGCTTGGAGCGCCCAGCCGAGCCTGCCCTTTGACAGGCGGGCGATTTCGGTTGCCTCGTCTGTCGGCAGGTTGAAGCGCCGCTCCAGTTCGCGCTGCACTGTATTTGCCGGTAGGGGGCGCAGTTCGAGCGTCTGGCAGCGCGAGAGGATGGTGGGCAGGATGCCACCGACCTGCGGAACGGCATCGAGCAGCGCGGCCACTCTGTCGTGTTCGTGCTCGGCAGAGAATGTGATAAAGCCTGCGGATTCGTCCTCGCTGCTATCGCGCACTTCCGATGCGAGCAGCACGAATATGACACCCTCCGGTGGCTCTTCAAGCATCTTCAGCAGGGCATTCGCGGCTTCCTGGGTAAAACTTTCTGCATCCTCAATGATGAAGACACGATAACGCCCCTCGTAGGGCTTCAGGACTGCCTCCCTCTGCGCTTCTCTTATCTGCTCGACGCTGATTGCGGTGCGCCGCGTTACGCCGCTTGCCGAGCCGCCCTGCGATATGATTCTGACATCGGCGTGCAGGGAGTTGCTGATGCGCTGGCACTGGCGGCACTCGCCGCACGGCTTGTCGCCGACATCTTCCGCAGTGCAGTTCACCAGGCGGGCGAGATCGATAGCGAGCGTCATCTTACCCACATGCGCGGGACCTGCAAGCAGCCACGCATGCGCCATCCGCCCGCTCTCCAAGCTGCGGACAAGCGTACTGACTGCCTTGTCATGACCTATCGTCTGCCAGTTTGAGCCCATGGCGTTCCTGAAATGTCGGTGTACGTTCACTCACCGTTCATGGTAGCAGGTGCCTGCCGCGCGCGATAAGCCTTTATGTATGCCATTATGTATAATGTAATCAGGTTCACTCAGGAGGATGAGATGAGACAAAGGACTTATGGCCGAGACTTGGAACTGACCTTCCGCATGGGTATCACGATGATGATGCTCGCGGTCGTGTACGTGCTCTTCCTCGGTCTGCTTATGATGGCGGGCTTACCCTGGGAGATGGTGCTGATTATCGCAGTGGCGATGGCATTCTTCCAGTATTTCATGTCAGACAAGCTTGTGCTTGCGACAACGGGCGCGCGCGAGGTTACCGCCGAAGAAGAGCCGCGACTGCACGGGATAATCGAACGCCTGGTAGCGATTGCCGATATGCCGAAGCCGAAGAAGATTGCGGTGATGGAAACGCACGTGCCCAATGCGTTCGCAACCGGACGCAACCCAAAGAACGCCGTGATTGCCGTTACCAGAGGACTGATGACGCGGCTGAACGAGCGGGAATTGGAGGCGGTGCTGGGACATGAATTGGCGCATGTGAAGAACCGCGACGTGATGGTGCTAACATGGGCGAGCATCATCGTCATCGCGGCGGGCTTCCTGTTGCAAATGCTGTTCTGGATAACGCTATTCGGAGGATTCGGCGGTGGAGGGGGCGGAGACCGCCGCGACGCCGGACAACTGATGATTATAATGCTTGCGGTATATGTGGGCACTATTATTATCTATTTCGTCAGCCAGATGCTCATCATGACGCTTTCCCGCTACCGTGAGTTCGCGGCTGACAGGGGCGGCGCGGTGATCACTGGATCACCGCTGCAACTTGCGTCGGCGTTGCAGAAAATCAGCGACGACATGTACCGCATACCGGAGAAGGACCTGCGACAGGTGGAGCACGCCAGCGCGTTCTTCATCATTCCGGCGCTCAAGGGCAACACGATAGCTACATTGTTCTCCAGCCATCCGAAGGTTGAGGAACGCATCGAGCGGCTTCAGAATATGCAGCGCAGCATGGAACGCAGCCGGTAACTTCACGGCGCAAGACGGGAGGCGACTTTGGGCATATTCAGTATGCTGTTCGGGCGGAACAAACTAAAGAGGCCGGATAGGGAGAAGTTCTTTTCCGTAATCACGGCGGAGGTGGCTCTGAGCGGCAGGATGGACCTTCACAGCACGCACACGGCGGGTATAGTCTTCAATCCCGTAGAGTCGTCTTTCTTCGAGAACCTCGACGACGAAATCAGGTCGCTTCTTGCAGTGAGCGAGACTTCGACCGGGACGCAGTTCAAGGTGGTTGACGACACCTATGGCACACGCTGGGCGGCGCTGGAGGACAGGGACTTCGAGGACCTCGTGAGCACGATTCACCTGATAAGCGAGACGGTCGTGGAGCATGGGTTCGCCGACAGGCTTCTTGCGGCAGTGTTCGGCGTCAACTATGAAGGGAAACAGGCGTACTGGATTTACAACTACAAGCGCGGTAATTTCTATCCGATGGTGCTTACCGCGCCTCAGACGCGCGACAACGCCGCCGAAATGCGTCTGAGCGCGGTCATGGAAGAGGAGAAAATCCCCGTCGAGCGCAGTCTGGAGAACTGGTATGCGCTGTGGGGCATACCCTTTTAGGAGGTCTTCAGTAATCAGTTAACAGTTTTTAGTTGCCGGTGTCCCAATTCTCAATCGTGCGACGCGCTGGCATCGACTCACTGAAAACTCACTACTGTCAACTGAAAACTACCCCGGCAGCAAGCCTTCGCCGACAAACATTTCCTCCGCTTCAAGCAGCGTAATGTCAGGTTCAGGCAGGACCAGGTCCGATTCCACGAGTTCTTCGATTGGAACAGGCTCGCCGTTCTCACGCACGAGGTTGAGCATTCGCTTCAGAACATTGGCGAACGCTTCCGCATCCTCGTCTGCCACTACATCCACAAGCTCATTGTCTATCGCGTTCAGTTCGTCAATAAACGCGCCGGGCAGGTTGTACTGCCCTTCGGTAAGTATTCGCACAATCATCTAGCTTACATTCCTTTGTTGACGCATTGCGGCGAGTTCGTTTTCGATGTCGGACGATCCGGAGTCCTGAGACAGGGCCCGTCTCTCGCCGGAAGGTAGTTCGCCCTTCAGCGCGGCAAGCTCGTCCTCGACATTCTGCGAGGCAGTGAGCTGGGCGAGTTCCCTGCCGATGGGGTCGCTGCGGTCGGAAAAGTCGTCCAGTACGCCGGCTTCGGCAAGTTCGTCTATCGCGCCTGCCCGCGCGCGCATGTCCTCGGTCTTCATTTCGGCTCGTTCCACCGCAAGTGCGACATCGCCCATCTCCTCAGATACTCCGGAGAGCGCGGAGCCAATGCGGACTTGCGCCTGCGCCGCATTATACTGAGCCTTGATTAACTCTTTGCGGGTGCGGAACGCCGCGACCTTCATTTGCAGCCGTTGCTCGGCCTGTGTGAGCTTCTCCTGCTCCATCTCAAGGTCGGCAATCTGCTGGTCAAGCCCTTCAAGCTCCATCAGCGACGTCTGCTTGCGCTGCAAGGCGATGCGGGCGAGGTCTTCACGGCCTGCTGCAAGTGCCTGCCGTGCTTGATCGTCTGACTTGACTATACTATCTTTTACTTTTCCGGCTTGAAGTTCGAGTCTTCGCTTCGCGGTAACCATCTCAACAATGCCGCGTTTCACGTCGCGCAAGTACTCCATCTGCTGATTGTACGCGTAATCCAGCGTCTCGCGTGGGTCTTCAGCGTTATCCACTATGCGGCTCATCTTTGCCTTTACGACCGTTGACATTCGGGAGAGTATGCCCATGCTTCACCTCAAAACTCTCGCTTCCGGTTATATTTATGTTGAGTCAACACACTCAGAAAGATGAGCGGTTGTTACCTCTAATCATGCCTACAAGGCCAAATACGCCGACGATGACGCCTGCGATTATGCCTATCCACCCGACGACGGTTAGTAACGCTTGCACAATGCCCGTCAGGAGAAGAAGCCCGATGACTATCAGGAGTACTCCTGCGCCGACCATGGCTCCACTGCTCATTCGTGCCCCCTTTAGTTCTTGTCTGCCGATCGCTGATGCTTCGGTCAGCTACCTTAGTAGTCCATAAATCTCTTGTTCTTGCTGGACGCTACGCCTGCCACGATCCCGATCAAGCCAACAAGCGCTAATGCTATTCCGATGACCAGCATAACCATGCCGCCAAAACTTATCATCCATTGGACGAACCACAGGTCGTTGACGAATTTCATTATTATGCCCAGGATAGCTATTATAAAACCCACTAGTATCAGTCCTACGCCCCATACCTTGCTTATGGCGCTACCCAGAAGGACTGCTGCGCCACCTGCTACCGCTGCCGCTATGCCTCCAAACATGAGGAAACCGCCAGTGAATTCCAGGACCGCGCTCATAAGACCCGACATGATGGACATTCCCAGTAGCGTCAATATGATGCCCAATACCAGAAGTCCGCCCATGTGTTCCTCCTTATACCTTGTCCGCCAATTACCGCAAGTGGCGACGGGCTACTCTGCGCCTTCATCATCGCCGGGCGGCGGCTCGTCGAAAGGCAAACCTCGCGCTTCGGCTTCTTTCCGCCGATTGTTCCATGCTACCCAGTTTCGCCTTTCTTCGGCTTTGGCTTTCTCTATGATTTTTCGGCGGGTGCTTGGCGTTGGCAAAAGAACCACTAGATACCTCCATATATCCACAAGAACGATGGTTGTGATGGCCGAGAGGCCCGTCAGCGGCGCCATCTTCAGTCCGGTTGCTATTATTCTGCCGAGCGGATCGGTGGTATGCTCGCCTGATGTGGATTCCCACCAGTACACGAGTATGCACCAGACGATGACCTGTACAATGAATACCGCAAAATAAAAGGGGCGGTATCTTCGCAGGATGCTGAGCAGGTCTTCGCGCTCGTCATCGTTCCTCATACAATAACATAGTATAATCTCACCTCGGATTTTTCAAAGTGCGACGGGGCTGCAATTCGCTTGCCTATGCTATCTTGAATAATATAACATCGCCAAGTAAGCAAGGAGGGTTAAATGAAAGGCAAGGACTTCCTATCGGTCGCGGACATGTCTTCTGACGGCGTGGCGCAGCTTGTCGGGCGCGCCTACGATATGAAACGAAGCAAGCGCGAGCGACCGTTGGAAGGAAAAGAGTTCGCGCTTCTATTCGAGAAACCCTCGCTTCGGACTCGCGTGAGTTTCGAGGTTGGCATCCGGCAGCTCGGCGGGACCTGCACATATCTCAGCCAGCAGGATGTGGGGCTTGGCGTGCGAGAGCCGGAAGCCGACATCGCGCGTGTGCTCGACCGCTGGGTGGACGGCATAATCGCCCGCGTATTTTCCCACCGCAGCCTTGAACTGCTTGCCGAATACTGCGACATTCCTGTGGTGAACGCGCTGTCCGACCTTGAGCACCCCTGCCAGGCGATGGGCGACCTACTGACGATTAAGGAACACAAGGGCACTCTATCCGATCTGAAGGTCACATTCGTGGGGGACGGCAATAATGTCGCCGCCAGTCTCGCGCTCGCCTGCGCGTCCGTAGGCGCGAACTTCACACTTGCTTCTCCCGAGGACTACCAGATACCGACGCCTGTGCTCGAAGAGGCAAAACGCAGGGCAGCAAGCAAGGAATCGAAAGTGGATTGGGTGAGCGATCCTTCGGAGGCAGTGCAGGACGCCGATGTCGTCTATACTGATACTTGGGTAAGCATGGGACAGGAAGACGAAAAGGCCGAGCGCATCGCCATCTTTGGAGATTACAAGGTCGATGAGGAACTTGTGAAGTCCGCGAAACCCGACTTCTTGTTCATGCACGACATGCCCGCGTACAGAGGGCAGGAATTGTCCGAAGGCATGATCGACCACAATAATTCCGTCGTATTCGACCAGGCGGAAAACCGCATGCACGCGCAGAAAGCCGTCCTCGCCGCGATATACAGCGACTAGCGCCCCCACAGATACCACAAGGACTTGCGACCTTTTCCCTTAGGGAGGGAACTGAGATAGGACGCAAGCCTAATACCGCACATCCCTCTATTCGCTATCTACCAAACCTCAACCGGACGGAATGACCAGATTTTCATGACGACTAGCGCCAAACCACTCGTTGCCATTGTCGGACGCCCGAATGTGGGCAAATCGACTCTGTTCAACAGACTCATCGGCAGGCCTACCGCTATCGTGTCGGACATCGCAGGCACGACCCGCGACCGCGTTATGCTGGAAACCGTATGGGCGGAGCACGCCTTCATCCTTGTGGACACCGGCGGCCTAGACCTATTTCCTGAAACCGATATGTGGCAGCAGATCAAGGGGCAGATTGAGCTTGCGATAAGCGATGCGGATGTGATTGTGTTCGCCGTGGACGCTACCACCGGCGTAACGCCTGCCGATGTTGATGTAGCGGACGCGCTCAGGCGCACGGAAAAGCCTATTGTGCTCGCTGCGAACAAGACTGACAACGACCGTCTGGCTACCGCTTCTGCCGAGTTCTACGAGCTTGGCATCGGAGAACCGATCGCAGTCAGCGCGTTTCACAACCGAGGCGTTGACGACCTCATGAGCGAAGTTGTGGCGAATTTCCCGGGCGCGCCCGCTTTCCTCGAACCTGAAGCGGACCTGAAGCTGGCTATCGTAGGCCGCCCCAATGTGGGTAAGTCAATGCTACTCAACGCCATCGCCGGCGAGAAGCGGGCAATCGTGAGCGACATCCCCGGCACGACCCGCGACTCTCTTGACAGCCTGTTGCAGTTCGATGACTGGTCGGTCCTGCTCATCGACACGGCAGGCATTCGGCGGCGCGGGCGCATCGAGAGGGGCATCGAGCGTTACAGCGTACTCCGGGCGGTGCGCGCCATAGACAGAGCCGATGTCGCCATCCTGCTGATGGACACTACCGAGCTTGCCAGCGCGCAGGACACTCATATCGCAAAGTACATACTCGACGAGTATAAGGGCATCATCCTCGCGGTCAACAAGTGGGACCTTGCAGGCGAAGCGGGATTGACGCAAACTCAGGCGATGGTGCAGGTACGGGAGAAGTTCCGCTTTGCATCCTATGCGCCGATATGCTTTACTTCCGCGCTCACCGGCATGGGCATTGCGAACTTACTTGACACCGCCCGACAGGTCTATCAGGAATGGACTAAGGGCGTGCCGCGCTATGACCTGCGCCGCCGTGTGATGGGCGCGGTTGCTACCCACCCGCCGGCGCTGTCCGGACGGCGCTCGCTGAAAATTTATAGCGTGGCGCAGGACGCCACGGGCCCACCCAGCTTCACCTTCTACGTCAATTACTCTGACATGGTTCACTTCTCTTACAGGCGCTATCTGGAGAACGCGCTCAGAGCCGCGTATGAGTTCAGGGGCAGCCCGCTGCGTATGCGGTTCAAAGGGCGGGGAGACGCGCCGCGATGATCGCCTACATTGCGATGATACCCGTCGGCTACCTGCTGGGCGCGCTCCCTTTTGGCCTGATACTAGGCAAGCTTTTCGGAGGCGTGGATGTCCGCGAGTACGGTAGCGGCAAAACGGGCATGACGAATGTACTGCGGACCGCGGGCTTACCGGCGGCGCTGCTTTCGCTTGCGCTCGATATGGGCAAGGCGGTGCTTGCGGTACTGCTTGCCCGTATATTCTTCGACTCGCCGGGAGTCGAGGCCGCCGCCGCGGTCGCTGCCCTAGTGGGGCATAATTGGCCCGTGTTCGTTGGCTTCAGAGGCGGTAGAGGAACCGCGCCCGGCTGGGGCGCGCTCATCATTCTCTCGCCTTTGGCGGGTCTTGTCGCAACGCTAATCGGCTTGTCAGCAGTAGCTCTAAGCCGCTATGTGTCGCTAGGCTCAATACTGGGAACGCTCTCGGGCATCATCACACTAATTGCTCTTGCCGTCTTAGGCGTAGTCGTAGAAGGGGCTTCGGACACCTTCTGGTTCGCCTACGCTGAGTACATCTGGTTCGCCGTAATAGGCGCGGCGCTGGTCATCGGTCTGCATAAGGACAACATCCAGCGCCTTATCAGCGGCACCGAGCGCAAGCTAGGGCAATCCGCGCTTCCCACCGAGTAACAAGTCTTAGTGTGCCTGCGGATGAAAAAGGCTTGCTTGATTTCTCAATAATCAACGGGACAAACTATGCCGAAAGTGGGCGTTGTCGGTACTACAAGCTGGGGCACTACGCTCGGTGTCATTACTGCGCGGCGGGGCGTGGATGTTGTCATTTGGGCACGCACCCAAGCCGAAGCCGAAAAACTGGAGTCTGACCGCGAGAACGCGCGCTTCCTGCCTGGCGTAGCATTTCCGGACTCATTGTCGGTGTCAGCCTCGATTTGTGAATCTCTCGGAGACGCGGACCTTGTGTTGATTGTAGTCCCATCGCGCACATTCCGAGCAAACGTACAGCGCGTGTCCAACTCTTTGCCGCCGGACGCCATCGTGGTGAGCGCCACTAAAGGGATTGAGTCCGACACGGGCATGAGAATGAGCGAAGTCCTCGCCGACGAACTGCCCGTTGAGATACACGGAGGCATCTGCGCTCTTTCCGGTCCCAACCTGTCCCGCGAGATTATCGGCGGCAAGCCTGCTTCCACCGTCGTTGCTTCCGTGAATACGGAAGCCGCGCACACAGCGCAGGACATACTCAACTCTAATATGTTCCGTGTTTACACTAATGAAGACATCGTGGGCGTTGAATTGGGCGGAGCGCTTAAGAATATCGTCGCTCTCGCCGCAGGCGTCTGTGATGGGCTGGATTACGGCGACAACGCAAAAGCAACAGTCATAACGCGCGGCCTTGCCGAGATTGGTCGGCTGGCTGAAGCGGCAGGAGCGAATCCACTCACACTTGCGGGACTTGCGGGCATGGGAGACCTCATCGCCACCTGCTCGAGCGCCTTGAGCCGCAATCACTACTTCGGTAGGCGTCTGGCTTCCGGAGAATCCCCAAAGGCAATACGCGCCTCAATGGACAGTGTTGCAGAAGGGGTGGACACAACCCAGGGCGCTATCACGGTTGCCGGTAGGCTGGGCGTCGAGATGCCGATAGCCGAAGCGATGCACAGCGTTATCTTCGAGGGTGTGCCAATTGAGCGCGCAGTCAGTGCGCTGCTGGAGCGCGCGCCCCGTCCGGAATAGCGGCAGGTTCTTCAGGCAAGTTAATGGCAAGCTTGTTGAACCGCTTACTCGAACATTTAGCCCATCTCATCCATCTCGTACAGCACCGCCGCCGCCGCGATAATTCCTGCCGTTTCCGCTCTAAGGATGCGCCTGCCCAGAGATACAGGCGTGATGCCGCGACTCATCGCGTACTCCACCTCGCTATCCTCCAACCCGCCCTCAGAGCCGATTAACATTGAGATTGTCTGCATGTCCTCAATTTCAGCTTTAAGGCGCAGCAGCGTGGCCCTGATACCCGTATCACGCTCTGACTCCCAGCCGATGATTGCGGGCTTCGAGATGTGGTCGCAGGCTTCATAGAAACTGAGTGTTTCCTCCAGCACGGGAAGCCTGCATCTACCGGCCTGTTCAGCCGCCTCGCGTACGATTTTGCTCCACCTGGTCAGCCGGTTTGGGCTGACGACATTGCGCGCCACCGTGCGTTTGCTGATGATTGGGACAAATCGGGAAATCCCAAGCTCCGTGCCCTTTTGCAACACGTACTCGAATCGGTCAGACTTCATCAAGCCCTGATACAGCGTGATGGACATGCGCGGCTCGCCTTCGCCAATGTATCGGTCGGTGATAACACCAGTAGAGTGGCGGGGAGCTACGGAGTCCAAGGTTACAGTGTGCTCATAGCCACTGCCATCGAGCACAATTATACAGTCTCCGGGGCGCGCCCGTAGCACCCGCGCAAGCTGCCGGGATGCGTCAGCCGTCAATGTAACGCGACCGGCTTCAATACCCGTTTGAGGCACGAAGAAGCGATGCATTCCATCAACTCTTGACGCCCGCGACCAGCGTGACCCAATCGCCGTCCACCAGCGTCTGCTCCAAGTCGGCGCCTGCTTCTGCGAGAGCCTGTACTACGCCGTCCTTGTTCTCCAGCAGAATTCCGGACGCGATGACTTTACCGCCGTCATGAACAGCGCCGACAAGATACGGCGCAATCTCGGACACAACCTTTGCAGAAATGTTTGCCACCGATATGTCATAGGCCGATTGCTTGACATCAAGATGCGGCAGTGTGCCCTGCACCACGCGCACGGTGTGTTCTACGCCGTTATCGCGAATGTTCTGCTTTGCGACATTCACCGCCACCGAGTCTATCTCCAGGCCGAAGACATGCCTCGCGCCAAGCCTCGCAGCTGCGATGGACAGCACGCCTGAGCCGCAACCGACATCCAGCACATCGATACCCGGCTCAACAAACTCGTCCAGCTGCTCCAGGCACATGCGGGTCGTAGGGTGATGCCCCGTGCCGAACGCCATGCCGGGATCCAGCATTATCACACGCTCGCCGTCCTGCGGTGTATGCTCGCGCCATGTCGGGCAGATTGTAATTCGGCGGCTGATACGGAGGACATGGAAGTGCTCCTTCCAACTGTTCTGCCACTCCTCTTCCTCGACCACGCGCTCCTGTAATGGCGATATGTTGGAAACATGCGCCACAAGACGCACACCGACATCGATGCGACCACGCCGTTCGTCAAGCGACTCATTCACCGGCAGATAGGTAGTAACGACTGCCCATTCGTCGCCGGAAGGTGTTTCGCCTTCGTCGGGATTGAATCCGCCTTCTTGCTCCACTGCGACTCCACCATGCCCGTAGCGGTAGAAAATCTGCGACAGAGGTTCTACGAATTCAGGAGGGGTACGGACGCTCAATTCAAGCCACTTCAACGACTGTTCACCTTTCGTTCTCAGCGTTTACAAGAAAAAAACGCACCATCGTGCGCCTGAATGCCCAAATCCATGAACTGCTCACGGACAATTTACTCACCGGCGATAGCGTCCTTGAGCTTGTCGAAGAAACCTTTGTCTGACGCACCTGCGCCCGCCGAGTCATCTCCGAAGCTCTTGGCGAGTTCCTCGAACAGCAGACGCTGCTCATCGCTGAGCTTCTTGGGTGTCTGCACATCGACCGTTACGAGTTGGTCGCCCTTACGGCTGCTACGGATGTACGGAATGCCCCTGCTTTTCAGCTGAAAGACTGCGCCGGTCTGCGTTCCCGCGGGTATCTCCACCTCAACATTCTCGTCAAAAATCGTTGGTACTGTCACATTCGCGCCGAGTGCCGCCTGTGCCATATTGATGGGCAGCGTGTACAGAATATCGTTCCCCTCGCGCCGGAATATCTCGTGCCGCCTCACGCGAATGAGCACATAAAGGTCACCGGGAGTGCCGCCATTGTGTCCGGCTTCTCCCTCGCCTCGCAGCCGAATCTGAACGCCGTCTTCGATTCCGGCGGGTATCGCCACTTCGAGCGTGCGTGAGCGGCGTTCCCTGCCGCTGCCCCTGCAAGTGTCGCACGGGTCGGTAATCGTCTGTCCTTCGCCGCGACATACGCCGCATGGCGCCACTTGCACGAACTGCCCGAATACGCTATCGCGGGCACGCCGAACTTCACCGGAACCATTACAGTTCCCGCATATACTTGGCGTGCTGCCGGGAGCGCTGCGGCTGCCGTTGCAGTCGCGGCATACCTCTATGCGTTCAAGTCCGATCTCCTTTTCGATGCCGAATGCCGCATCTTCGAGGTCGATGGTGAGCGCGTACTTCAGGTCGGCGCCTCGACGGGGCGCGTTGGGTCGCGTTCGGGTCGTGCCTCCGCCGAAGAATGCGTCGAATATATCGCCGAAGCCCGCAAAATTCTCAAAGCCATCGAAACCTCGTGCGCCGCCGTTGCCGCTCACACCGGCATGCCCGTAGCGGTCATAGGCCGATCGCTTCTGAGCATCGGACAGCACCTGGTAGGCTTCGTTTATCTCCTTGAATTTCTCTGCCGCGCCTTCCCGCTTGTTGCGGTCGGGGTGGTATTCCATCGCCAACTTGCGGAACGCTTTTTTGATGTCCTCGTCTGAAGCGCCTCGGTGGACACCCAACAGGTCGTAATAGTCTTGTCTGCTTGTAGTCATCGTCGGTTCACGATATTCGTGCTTATCTTGTGAGCGCAATAAGAAAGCCCAAGACGGTCGTGGAAACAGCAATAGAACCTATCGTCCACCGCAGCATCTCGCTCTTGGTCTCGACCAGTTTTGTCTCTAGCTTGGCGACATCTTCTTTCGTAGCCAGATGAGGTATCACAGCCTCTATCTTAGACACTTCTTCTTTCGTAGCTAAGTGTGGAATTAAAGCTACTTCTTCCTTCGTAGCCAAGTGTGGAATTAAGGCTATTTCATCCTTCGTAGCCAAATGTGGAATTAAGGCTACATCTTCCTTCGTAGCAAGGTGGGGCAATACGGCTTCGATTGCACTCAACCGCGACTCGTCTGCCGGTGCCTGCGTTTCTGTGGTCATGCTCTGATTCCCCTAGTTATGCCGAGCGCATACAAGCCTAGTATAATTCACGACACGATGATGGTACAAGCCAATCACGGCGCAATACATTCGCGTCAGGCTCTATCCCTGAAACTTGCACTCGAAATGTTGCAGCATACCCAACCCGACAGCCATGTTTATGCCCATGACGTTCGGATCGACTTGCTCTAGCACATCTTCGGGCGAGTTTATGATGGAAAAGTCATCCCCAAAGAAGAACAACGCCGGTATATCCGCATTGATGAACGACGCATGATCGCTGCCGAAGCCAGCGGGTTCATTGCTGCGGTTGAGGTCGATGCCGTTGTCCACCGCATATTCGACGGTTCGGTCAACAACCCCCTCGCTACCCAATACTGAAGCATTGCCCTTGCCCATCGCGTCGAAGTTGAGCATCGCAATGATTTCATCCCGCTCTTCTTCGCTTAACTCCTCAACATAGTGCTTGCTGCCGAACAGCCCGATCTCTTCAACACCGAAGAACACAAGGCGCACCGCATACGGTAGAGGCTGGCCGCCATCGTAGTGGGCTTTTGCGAGCTGCTCCGCCATCACAAGCAACGACACGACGCCCGTGCCATTGTCGCCGGCTGCCTGCGTGTTAGCCACGCTGTCATAGTGTCCGCCCAGTATCACAGTACCGCACTCGGTGGCTTGATTGTCCAATTCGGCGATGACGTTCTGCGAATCAAGAAGGGTCTTCTCCACCTTGATTCGAGCCTCCAGCCCGGGTTCGTCTTCAATGAGTCGCAGCACTTCCTCTCCCTGCTGGCGAGATAATGATGCTGCCGGAATGGGCCCGTCGGTTTGCAGCGCGCCACGGAAGTTACCCCGCTCGTTGTTGTAGATAATCGCTCCCACCGCTCCGGCATCAGCAACCCGACCGACCTTCTCCTCGAAAGTGATTCCACCCCGTTCGATGAGCGCGATGACGCCTTCCAGTCCGCCATCAGGTATGTCTTCTTCAAATGCCCTGCTCACTGACACGAGCGGCGCGCTGACATCGCCAAGACCCGTCATCGCCATTGGCACTGCGCGCAATTCCGGCATGTCATCGCCAATAAGTGAAACGAAATCTTCGCTCCATGCGATGTAGTCAACTTCCACGGGCTGGAACTCGACCTGGTAGCCTAGATCTTCCAGATACCCGCCGATGAACTCCGCGGCGGCGCGTTCGCCATCCGAGCCGCTTTCGCGCGGGCTATGGCTCTCGGTGAACTTCGTGAGCAATTCCATCCCAATATTCGAGAGCCGTTCCACCTCGGGATTAGCCGGGACCGGAGTGGATGTGGGAGCCACCGCGCTTGATTGTTCGAGGGGAATCGGAGTAGCGGTAGGTTCCGGCTCCGGAGCCGGCTCTGCCGGGATAGTCGCCGTCGGCTGCAAATCCGGAGCTACGGTGGCGATTGCGGTGGCGGTTGCCGTTTGCCGCAACAGGACGCCGGAGTCGTCAGGCGCATTATCACAAGCGATTGCGGCTGAGCTAATTGAGATGACAAGCGCTAACCATAGCGCAATAAGCCTTGGAAGGTTTGGCATTTCCGGTGTAATCCTGCGAGAGAAACACGCCTCCGCCGCAGTACAATCGGCATCGACAGCGTCACGAATTGTTGAGCTTATAGTTTACAACGAGCGCGTATGGGAATGGTTGTCTCTCACAGGGAAGTCAGGCATCACCTTGAATGTGACGGAGCGGACAGCCCAACGATGAGCGCATCCAGCGCCATCTCCTCATCGGCTGCCCCGGTCTTGATTGACAGGTCTGCCTCAAGCAGTCTCCGATGTATTTCCGCCAGTCGTTCCGCGCTGAAGCGTCCTTCCTGCTGCATCGTCTTCGTCAGGGGATATCCGCGTATGGATAGCCTACGACCAATTTCGTCCTGCTGGAAGCCGCGCGACTTCATATCCTTGGCGACGATCAGGAAGCGCACTTGCCGCGCCAGCATGGTGACGACATAGGTAGATGACCTGCCTTCAGCCAAAAGCTGATGCGCCAGGCGCAGCGCGAAGCCTGCTCGACCCTCTAGCGCGGCATCGACTGCGGCGAAGATGTTCGCCTCCCGCACGTAGGACACCATCGCCTCGACATCTTGCCGGCGAATCATCCCGTCAGAGCGCCCAGTAGAGCGATAAAGCGCGAGTTTTTGAAGTTCCATGTCAATGAGTCGGGTATCGTTGCCGATGGCATCCACAAGGGCGGATATGGCGCTCGGCTCAATAGCGGCGCCCAGCCTGTCTGCACGCTGACGCACCCATCCCGGCATATCGCGCACTGATGGCAGCCGAAACTCATGCACTTGCGCGAGCGGTCGAAGGGCACTCAGTAACGGATTGTTCCGGCCGATGGCTGCATCCACGAAAATTAACTCCGTAGAATCGGGCACATAAGCGAGACGCTCTCCGATGTCAGCCCACTCTCCATCCAAGCCCCTTGAGCGGGATGAGCGGCCGCCGCGCCCCTGTTCCATGCGAGCGAGCAAATCTCGAACCACCACAATGCGTTTGTCCGCCAGGAACGGTACGGTGCTCCACGCCGCTTCAAGCTCGGCGAGGCTCACGGTAGCGCCATTCAGCGTTGTCGTATTCACATCGTAAAGACTGTCGTCCCCCCCGTCCGAGTTGAGGGATGCTAGAGTCTCTTCAACCGAGAGCGAGTCCTCGCCGTAAATCAGATATATCAACGTCGCTTACCTTAACAGTGCCAAGCCGCTATAATGAAATGGAACATATCGAAGGTAGATTTCAATGCTCAGACCGTCTCTCTTAATGATGTTGGCACGCTCAGGCATCGGCCGCCTGATTTTGCGGCTAATGCTTGACAGGCGCGTGCCGATATGGTCGAAACTGATTATTCCGGGGGGCATAATCTACTTGCTCTCCCCCTTTGACATCATACCCGACTTCCTGATTGGTTTGGGCTGGCTGGACGACATTTTCGCAATTGTCGCCACCACTGTACTATTCCTGTTGTCGATTCCGAGCGACATCTTGCGCGAGCATTTGTCCGGCGGCAGAGCGCCATCAACCGAGCGGGACGACAACGTTATCGACGGTTCGGCGCGTGTCGTGGACGAAGACGACAAGTAAAGCCCCGATCCCCACTGACATACTGAGTAACTGAGAGACTGACAGACTTTACATGGAAATCACGATCATTGGACTGCCCCAAAGCGGAAAAACCACTATATTCAACGCAGCGACAAGAGGCTCGGCGCAAGTCGCGACATTCGCCAACCGAATAAATCTAGGCGCCGCAAAGGTTCCTGACGACCGCCTCGATGTACTTAACGGCATCTTCAACCCCAAGCGCAAGGTCAATGCCGAAGTAACCTACGCAGACCTGCCCGCCGCCCCGGAGGGATTAGGCAAGACGCAGAGCATCGGCGGCGAGTACCTGAACACCCTACAGCGCGCAGACGCCATCCTTATGGTTGCCCGCGCCTTCGAGGACCCGTCCGTGCCACACGTCGCTGACAGCATAGACGCATTCCGCGACATTGACACGCTGCTGTTCGAGCTTACAATTTCCGACCTTGATATTCTCGAACGCCGACTCCAGCGAGTTGCTGAGAGTTTCAAAGGAGCGAAGACGGCTGAACGAGACGCGCTGAACAAGGAACAGGAGACGCTGTCTCGCGTCAGGGACAATCTTGAAGCGGGCGTTCATGTACGCGACCAGTCTCTGACCGCAGATGAACTGCGTTTGCTTTCCGGCTTTCAGATGCTCACTGCCAAGCCGCTGATTGTTGTCGTGAATGTAGGCGAGGACCAGCTCCACGACATCCCTGCAATCGAAGCCCGTCTTGCTGATGAGGTTCAGACGGCGAGAATCCGTACTGCCGCCCTCTGCGGAAAGCTGGAAATGGAACTAGCACAGATGGACGCCGAAGACGAGAACGAGTTCAGAGAGTCTCTTGGTGTCACCGGCGAATCAGGCCTGAGCCGCGTCATCAACCTCTGCTACGAAGCACTGGACTTCATATCTTTCATGACCGTCGGCGATGACGAGGTTCGCGCCTGGCCCATCGAGCGTGGCACTCCCGCGGTGAAAGCCGCCGGCAAAATCCACTCCGACCTTGAGCGAGGTTTCATACGCGGTGAGGTCGTAACTTACGAGAATATGGTCAGCTGCCGCACGCTCGCAGAGGCGCGCAAGAACGGTGTGCTGCGGCAGGAAGGCAAGAGCTACATAGTGCAGGACGGCGACATCATGCATGTTCTGTTCAACGTCTAGGCAAGTTTATAATGCTGTATTCCGAGCCTATCTCCCTGTATGTCCACATACCGTTCTGTGAGACGAAGTGCCCGTATTGCGACTTCAATACTTATGCCGCTATTGAGCCGCTTATGCCCAGTTATGTCGCGGCGCTCAACACGGAAATTACCCTATGGGGCAAGTTGCTCGGCGGTCCGGAAGTTCACACCATATTCTTCGGTGGCGGCACACCTTCATACCTGCCATCCGACGACATTCGCCACACGATGGAAACCATTCACTCCGCCTTCAACGTGGCTCCGGATGCAGAGGTAACGCTCGAAGCAAACCCCGGCGACTTCAGCGACGATAAGCTCGCCGCTTACTTGGTTTGCGGAATCAACCGCCTGAGCATCGGCGTGCAGAGCTTTGACGATGAACTGCTGGAGACTCTGGGACGTCGCCACAACGCTGCCGATGCGGTTCAGGCATACCGCCAGGCTCAAGACGCCGGCTTCAGAAACATCAGCATCGACCTGATGTATGGGCTGCCACACCAGAGCATAAAGCACTGGCAGGATACACTCAGACAAGCTCTGGAACTGGCACCGCCGCACATCTCGATGTATTGCCTGACATTGGAGGGCGGGACGCCAATGGAGCGCTGGGTGGAGCAAGGCAGCATGCCCACTCCTGACACCGACCTTGCTGCCGACATGTACCTTGCGGCACAGAACGAAATGAAAGTCGCAGGATACCGCCACTACGAAATCTCCAACTGGGCGCTCAAGGGCAAGCTCAGCCGACACAACCTGACATACTGGCGCAACGAGCCGTATCTCGGCGTCGGCCCCGGCGCTCACTCTTACCTGGGTGGCTACCGCTTCAGCGCCATCAGGCCGCCGCGCGAATACATACGCAGAATGCGAGAAGAATCCAAAGGTACAGATAAATCGTCTGTGCATGAGGCGATTTGCAGCATACTGGTGGTGGACGAAATCGAGCAGATCGACAAGCCCTTGGAAATGGCAGAGACAATGATGATGGGACTCCGCCTCGACGACGGCATAAGCGTCGCGAGATTCACCGAGAGATTCGGTGCGCCGCCCTCGCATACCTATCGCGACACGCTCAGGGAACTGGAACGGCTTGGCCTGCTATGCGCTCAGGGCGGCGCGCTTCGCCTCACGCATCGCGGGCGAATGTTGGGCAATGAGGTGTTCAGTCGCTTCTTTGGCTGACAAATCAATCTCATATATGATATACTTAATCGCACTATCGTTCTGTTATGAGCGTAGGGTATCTACCCATTGAGTATCAGCCTTGCGACTATCTGAGAACAGGGACAATGACGATGATGTAAGTATCAGCTTTGCCGAATGGCTGTGGCCTGTGCCGAACGACATCAAGGCACTTTACTTTGTTCTCACTTCCGTCTTGATTATAATAGTATTGCTATGGAGGACTTGGTACGAGGTCTTTGTTGCCAACAAGATCATTGGCGTCGGCAACATAGCGATTGAAGTCATAAGATTCTCTCCGGCAGCGGGCTTCATCTCCATGTTCGTTATGTCGGTTTTTCTGGCAGGAGTGATGACTATGCTTGAAATGATTAGAAAGAGCATGTACAGGCAGGGCGTAATCACAGGCGAAGGGCGGGGCAAGGCGCGAGGTGAGGCGCGGGGCCTGTCAATGGCCGCCGCATGGTATCAGCGCAAGATGGACGCCGAAGCGCGCGGCGAGCCATTCAACGAGCCGCCTCCCTGGGAGACCAATTCAAGCGTCTCTTTACACCCTGATGATGAAGACACGGACTCGTAGTTACCTGGACAAGTCTATCTGACAACCGCACCATCGGTCAGTCTCCCACAATCAAATTGCTGACTGTTCTGAAAACCTACAACCAAAAGAACTGAGGTCCAATCACAATGAGAGTAGTATTTTTGCAGGATGTTGCCGGAGTCGCCCAGGGCGGCGATGTCAAAGAAGTCAAGAATGGCTTTGCCCGCAACTATCTGATTCCGAAGAATTTCGCCGTTCCCGCAACGCACAACGAATTGCAGCGCGTCAAGCAATACGCCGAGCAAGCGGAACGGGCGCGATTGCGTCTGCTGCAAGACATGCGCGAGCTTTCCGAGACGCTGAACGGCAAGCGCATTGATGTCGAGATGCGCGCAGGTGCAAGCGGCCAGCTTTACGGCTCCGTTACTAATGCCATTATCGCCGACAAGCTCTCCGAGCTGTCCGACCGTGAAATCGACAGGCGCGGCATCGAGATTGGCGATCCCATTCGGCAGCTTGGCAGCTTTGATGTCAGCGTTCGCCTTCATCCCGAAGTGCAGGCGCAGATCGAGGTGCTCGTCTATCCTACCGGCACGACTGCGGACGCATGGCTGCAATCACTTGAAGAGGCTGAGGCAGCCGAAGAGAGTGCCGAAGCCGTTGCTGGCGAGGGAGAGTCCGAGGAAGCTGCCGATGAGTCCGGCGAATCCGAAGAAGATAACCCTGACAACGCTTCATAACAGACAAGCTTGCGCTATATCCTTACGGGCAGCGGGGTGACCGAGTATGGTCGCCCTTCGACACTGTATTGCTGACGCCTGACGACACTTAGGGAGTGAGCCGTGTACGTTGATCGCCTGCCACCCCATGATATTGCCGCCGAAGAATCAGTTATCGGCTCCATCCTGATTGACGGCGACTCTTTGAGCCGAGTGGCTTCATTCCTTCGTCCCCGGGACTTTTATGGAGAGAAGAATCGCTGGTGCTTCGAGGCGTTTCTCGCGCTGTTCGAGCGAAGCGAAGCGATTAACCAGATTACCGTTTCGCACGAACTCTCTCTGCACAAAAGCAGGGGCGCGGAACAAGAAAATCGCCTTGAAGAGATTGGCGGCAGCGCATACCTGAGCCATCTCGTGATGGTCGTGCCGACCTCAGTCCACATCGAATACTACGCGCGCATCGTTCAGCGCACGTCCATCATGCGCCAGCTCATCGATGTGGGTGGGCGCATCTCGGAGATAGGTCTTCACGAGAGCGACGCTGATACTGACGCAGCCCTCTCAAGGGCTGAAGACCTGCTGTTCCGCATTCGCGCCGGGCGAGGTTCGGGCGATTTCGTTCACATACGCGAAGTGCTCGACACATACATGGAGGAGAGCGCCGCCCTTCACGGTCCCGATGCAGCGCACATCTCCCCTGTCGCTACCGGCTTCCCCGGAATTGACAACCTGCTTGGCAACGGCATGCAGCGTTCTGACATGATAGTGCTTGCCGCGCGTCCCAGTCTCGGCAAGAGCACGCTCGCATTCAACATCGCGCGCGCGGCAGCCGACAGCGGCAACCGTGTGGGTATCTTCAGCCTTGAAATGAGCCGCGACCAGATTGGCATGCGCCTGCTGGCGAGCGAGGCGAATGTTGACAGCTACCGCATTCGCATTGGGCTGCTCAGCAACGACGAGGAATCGCGCCTGCTAGATGCAATCGGCGTTCTATCCGACTTGCCCGTGTACATAGACGACACTCCGATTCAGACTATAGTCGATATGCGCGGCAAGGCGCGCCGCCTTCAGTCCGAGCGTGGACTCGACCTGATAATCATCGACTACCTTCAGCTTATCGGCGGTGGCGGGCGCATCGACAACCGCGCTCAGGAAATGGGCGAGATTTCGCGCTCCATCAAGGGAATGGCGCGCGACCTCGACATTCCGGTCATCGCCTGCTCGCAGCTCAGCCGCGCGATTGAGCAGCGCCCCAACCACCGCCCGCTCCTTTCCGACCTGCGCGAGAGCGGAAGCATCGAGCAGGACGCCGATGTGGTCGCATTCATCCACCGTGAGGATGTCTATGTCAGTCGCGAGGACTGGGAGAAGCGCAACCCGACCGAGCCATATCCGGAGAACATCGCCGAGATAATCTTCTCCAAGCACCGAAACGGACCGGTGGGTACTGTCCCGCTCTACTTCCGCAACGACCTTGTTCGCTTCGAGAGCCTTGAAACCAATCCCGCAATGGAGTACGCGCCCAGTGAAGCCTGATGTCTATGAAATTTAACGGCTTTCCCGACCGTGTTCGCAGCATTCCCGCGCCCGCTCCAGTGTTCGGCACTCTGCTGGAGCAGATAGACGACATCGCCGAGTTGAAGTGCCTGCTGCGCGTCATGTGGCTCTTGCAGCAGAAGAAAGGCTATCCGCGCTTCGTAACGCACAGCGAAGCATTGGCAGACCGTACGCTGGCGACTTCTATACGAGGGGACGCTGATGCCGTTTCCGGCGCGCTGGACGCATGCTTACGGCGCGGTACGCTGGCAATGGCTATAATTGAGCATGAAGGTGGGGAAGAGCGCCTTTATGCGCTCAATAGCGACAGGGACCGGCGCGCGCTTGCCGGCGTGACGTCTGATGCCTTTGTCGTTGGACATTCACAGACAGTACCCACTCCCGAACCATGGGACGCCAGCAGCGAGCGCCCCAACATTTTCGCGCTATACGAATCCAACATCGGCATGCTCAGCCCAATGATTGCGGACGAACTCAAGGCAGCGGAAGAGTTATATCCAACGGACTGGATAGAAGACGCATTTCGAGAAGCCGCGCTCCAGAACGTGCGAAACTGGCGCTACATAGTACGCATCCTCGAAAGCTGGGAGCGAGAAGGCAGAAGCCGAGGTCAAGGCAATGGAAAATCTCGCAGACATTCTCAAAAGATTAGCCGCTACTAGGCAGGCGGTCAACGGTGCATCTCACAGCGCTGCGAGCGAGCCGCCTACGCCACCCGTAGATGAGTGGGACGAAAATTCCTGCCAGGTGTGCGGCGGCAGGGGCTGGTACACGCCCGATGTCGTCGTCGGGCATCCTGACTTTGGCCAGGTGATAACTTGTAATTGCCAGCAACAGCGTCTTTCCGAAGAACGACTGGGAAGGCTATTGCGGTATAGTAATCTCGGTCATCTAGCTCGATTCACATTCGATACGCTCAAACCTGAAGGCATCGCTGAGGATGCTGACAGCCGAACCCTGTTCGCCGATGCCTGCCGCGCAGCAGCAGAATACGCTGAAAACCCGGTCGGCTGGCTTGTGCTGGTCGGCCCGAATGGCTCCGGCAAGACGCACTTAGCCGCCGCAATCGCCAACCATTGCATCAAGTCCGAGCAGGTCGTTTTCTTCATGCATGTGCCCGACCTGCTTGACCACCTGCGCGCAACCTATGCTCCGAGCAGTGAACTCACATATAGCGACCTGTACATGCAGGTTGTCGAGGCGCCATTGCTCATACTGGACGGCTTAGGCGCGCACAGTTCCACGCCATGGGCAGAGGAAAAGTTGCAGCAGGTCATCAACCACCGCTTCAACGCCGAACTACCCACAATCGTAACAACCGCAAGCGATTTAATCGAACTCGACCCGTACATACGCAGCCGTCTTCAAACCGCCGGATTGAGCATGGTTGTGCAAACTGGCAGCTATCACCGTCCAAAGACACATAATCTCGGACGCATACCTCCGGAAATGCTGCGCGCTATGACCTTTGAGACATTTGACGTGCGGGGTAACAATCCGCGTGCCAGCGAGCAGGCAAGTCTTCAGAACGCTGTGCTTGCCGCCTCAAGGTACACTGATAACCCGTCCGGATGGCTTGCGTTGTTCGGCAAGACCGGCGTTGGGAAAACACACCTTGCGGTCGCCATTGCAAACGCGCAGATGGAACTCGGAAACCCCGTCTTCTTCGCATTCGTCCCGGAACTGCTGGACTATTTCCGCTTCACATTCGATCCCCGGAGCCGCGTTACTATGGAGAGTATTCTTGAGGAAGTTAAGACCACTCCGCTGCTGATTCTGGACGACCTTGGGCAGGAGCATAACAGTCCCTGGGCGGAGGAAAAGCTCTACCAGATTTTCGTTCATCGCCATAACTACCGCCTACCGACCGTAATAACAAGCATGGAAGACTTTACGGCGCAGAGCGGTCCCATTGGCTCACGCATCCGAGACGCGTCTCTGGGTCAGCTCGTACACATCGACGCTCCGGACTACCGCATAAGAATTCCCAGCTAATCCTATGACCACCACACACTGCGTTTTCTGCAACATCGTCGCTCGCACCGAGCCTGCAACTATCCACTACGAGGACGACCGCGTCATCATCTTCGACAACCAGCTCGACTGGGTGCCCGTGCAGATTCTCGTCGTCCCAAGGATGCACATGTCCCAGACCGAACTCTGGCGCAGTGGCGACCTGCTGGCGAAAATGGGCGACCTCGCGGCGCAGATGGGCGAAGAGCGCTGTCCGGGCGGCTTCCGCATCCTCTCCAACTTCGGGCGCGACGGCATGCAAAGCCAGCCACACGCTCACTTGCATGTCATCGGCGGTGAATTCCTGGGCCGTTACCTGCGACAGGGCATCGGGTAATCGAGGGCGGCACCCTCTGCTAAGGACGCGGTCCTAGGTCTCGAAGAATGCGAGAGGGGGAGGTTGGTAGCGCATACGGGATTCGAACCCGTGGTCTCCACCTTGAGAGGGTGGTGTCCTTGGCCGCTAGACGAATGCGCCACGCAACACTACTTCTGGCTGGGGATCGAGGATTCGAACCTCGGCTTACAGATCCAGAGTCTGTCGTCCTACCACTAGACGAATCCCCAACCTGCGCCTCAATTTTAGCAGGCAGCAGGTAGGTTAGCAACAATCCCCTGATGCAACTCAAGAGCAGTACGCCGGAAAATCTGCTGTTTTCGCTGTTTCACACTCCGATTTTGTAGTGTTTTGCTCGATTTGTGATACTGTGTACTGATACTTACAAGTATCAAAATTTCTCGGATCGCCGAATACAAGGGATTGACTGTAAGAATGGTGTGTAAACACCTGTAATTCCGAGCAAACCTTCTCGGTACTTCTGGATTACCTCGGTGTTCACTGGACTAAAAAGGAAATATAGTATCATTTATTGGACATATGATACGGTGTTGCATCAATTATTGACACTCGACAGTATCACTTATAACATCGGATAAACCTATAAATACAACTGCGCTTAGCAGGCAATCCCAGAGAAGGAGTCAGTACATCATGGTAGCTGCCCACGATATCCACGAATGCGACGACCACGAACATCACGCTCACATACACGACATCCACGAGTGCGACGACCATGAGCACCACGGCGACGAGCCGGGACACGTGCATGACCAACACGAATGCGACGACCATGAGCACCACGCTCATGTGCATGACCCGCACGAGTGTGACGACCACGAGCATCACGGCCATGCTCACCTGGATGGTCATGACCAACACGAATGCGATGAGCACGAGCATCACGCTCATGTGCATGACATTCACGAGTGCGACGACCATGAGCACCACGGCGACGAGCCGGGACACGTGCATGACCAACACGAATGCGATGAGCACGAACATCACGCCCATGTTCACGACCCGCACGAATGCGACGACCATGAGCACCACGCACATTAGAGCGCTTCGCCCACGACACATTCGTCCGGGGCACATCTTCGCGGTCTGAATGCTGTGGTTGAAATACCAGCACCCGGTTCGCATCCTAACAAGGAGCCCGCGCCGGGTGCTGTGTGTTTATATTCCCGTATCTGTACCGCCTAAATCTGTGGAGCGCAAGATTGCACTCCACGACTCCTTTCCCCAATAGAATTGTCCGTGTTATATTAAAATTATCTTGATATTGATTCTCATTTACTGAGTTTGCAAGGTTCGGCGAAATCGTCGATAAATAGCCCTGCCAGCCTAACCAGTTGCGGATCCAACTGATCCAACTTAGTTGAGAAAAAGGTTCAGGAATTCACTATATGACATTATCCAGGGATCACCACAGCAAGCATGACCATGAGAGCCATGACGACCACGGACACGACGACCAGGAACATGGCAGCTATGACGATCACGGACACGATGACCATGACCACGACGACCACGACCACGGCAGCCATGACGATCACGGACACGATGACCACAGCCACGACTTCCGAGACGCCAGTCGCCGCAGCCTGATAATCGCGCTCGCGTTGATAACGACCTATATGGTCGCTGAGGTCATAGGAGGTTTGCTCTCCGGCAGCCTCGCGCTTCTCGCGGATGCCGGACACATGCTCACCGACGCCGCCGCAATCGTCATGGCGCTAATCGCCATGTGGATTGCTGAGAGGCCCGCATCCGTCGAGCGCACCTTCGGCTACCATCGCACCGAGATTCTAGCCGCACTGGCCAACACATTCTCCTTATGGATTATCGCATCCTGGATAATCTTTGAAGCGTACCATCGCGCCTTTGTCGAGATTCCTGATATTGACGGCTGGCCTGTGCTATTCGTGGGCATGGGCGGGCTGCTAGTCAACCTCGTCGCGGCTTGGATACTCCATCGCTCGTCCGAACACAGCGTCAATGTCGAGGGCGCGCTCCAGCATGTCATAGCCGACCTGCTGGGTTCTGTAGCGGTCGTCATATCCGCTATTCTGATTCTGACGCTTAGCGGAACCGTGGAAAACATATCCATAGTTGACCCGATACTCAGCGTCGTCATTGCGCTCCTCATCTTGTGGAACACCCGCCATCTGATTGTCAGGATTACCAATGTGCTGCTCGAAGGCACGCCGGAACACATTGATGTGTTCGAGCTTTGCTACGAAATAGAGGAAGTGGAAGGCGTAACCCTTATCCATGATGTCCATGTCTGGACCATCAACCAAGGCAACGAAGCATTCACCGCCCATATCCTTATGGACCCCTCCTATCACGAAGACGATCAGGTGCCACTTGAGCGCATAAAGGACATCGTGCATAGCCACGGCATCGGCCATGCAACGATACAGCTGGAGCGGTCTGTAGCCGCATGTCAGGAAGGGGAATTCCACCACGTCGGCCATCTGGAGTTTGAAAGCCGCCCCGCCAGAGGTTAGGTAATTTACCGCCTGACTGACGCTACGCATAGGGTTCTCGCTCCATAGAAAAGCACAAGCGAAGAGGCGGGCGTTTTGCCCGCCTCTTCGCTTGCTTCCCGCACTGAAATATGGGCGAAATTTCTACCTTTTGCTCCAACTTATTGTGCGTCCAGCACACGCATCAGGTTCGCCATTTCTATCGCCGCCAGACCGGCGCCGTAGCCGTTGTTGCCTTGCTTGCCACCCGCGCGGTTGATTGCCTGCTCCAGTGTATCCGTCGTCAGTACGCCGAATATGACGGGCACACCACTGGATAAGCCGGCGTTGGCTATGCCCTTCGCCGCCTCCCCCGCAACATGTTCGTAGTGGTCGGTCTCTCCGCGAATCACCGCACCCAGACTGATTACCGCATCGTGCCGCTTGGACTCTGCAAGCTTCTTCGCCACAAGCGGCAGCTCGAACGATCCCGGTACGGATACCACGGTTACATCATCGTCTCGCACGCCATTTCGCGCCAATGCTGCCCTTGCGCCGTCAAGAAGCCTAGCCGTGATAAAGTCATTGAAGTTCGCAACAACAATGGCAATGCGAAGACCTTCCCCGTTTGCTCCACCCTGCATTTCTACGCTCATTGGTCGTCACCTGCCGCAAAGTCTATATCCAGTGTGTGCCCCATGCGCTGCACCTTCGTCTCCAGATAGCGACGGTTCTCCTCATTGACAGGCGCGATGAGCGGCACCTCCTCCACAAGTTCGAGTCCAAAGCTCTCGATACCCACGCGCTTCTTCGGATTATTCGTCAGGAAGCGCATCTTCCTTACGCCTAAGTCAACCAGAATCTGCGCGCCCACGCCATATTGCCGTGGGTCGGGGTCGAAGCCTAGCTTGATGTTGGCATCCACCGTGTCCAGGCCCTCGTCCTGCAGCGCATACGCCTTCAACTTGTTGTGTATGCCTATCCCGCGCCCTTCCTGCCGCATGTAGAGAAAAACGCCCGATTCTTCTTCCCCGATTGCTTTGAGGGCGAGGTCCCTCTGGTCGCCGCAGTCACAGCGTATGCTCCCGAACACATCCCCGGTCAGACACTCGCTATGCACACGCACTAGAATCGCCTGATCGGCGTCTATGCTTCCCTTGACCAGTGCCACATGCTCGTCCCTATCGACCAGGCTTCTGTACGAGACAGCGGTGAATTCGCCATACGGCGTTGGCACCCTCGCCTCTGCCACGCGCTCGATAAGCCGCTCGTGTTCGCGCCGATACGCGATGATGTCCGCGACACTCACGATTTTCAGGTTGTGCTTCGAGGCGAAAACCTCCAGTTGAGGCAAGCGCGCCATCGAGCCGTCGTCTGCCATTATCTCGCAGATGACTCCCGCAGGCTGCAATCCCGCGAGTCGCGCCAAATCAACGACCGCCTCCGTCTGCCCCGCGCGCTTCAACACACCGCCCTCCATATAGCGAAGAGGGAATATGTGGCCGGGACGCGCAAGGTCTTCAGGTCTCGTCTTCGGGTCTATCAGCGCCTTTATCGTGGCAGCGCGGTCATGCGCGGAGATACCCGTTGTTGCGCCGTCCAGCACATCGACTGATACGGTGAACGCCGTGCTGAGGCGCGCCGTGTTCTCATATACCATCATGGGAATGCGAAGATGGTCGAGGCGCTGCGACATCATCGGCGTGCAGATAAGGCCTCGCCCCTCCGTCGCCATGAAGTTGACTGCATCCGGCGTAATCAGCTCCGCGGCCATTGCGAGGTCGCCTTCATTCTCGCGGTCCTCGTCGTCCACGATTATGATAATCTTGCCGGCTCGAATGTCCCTTATTGCATCGTCAATACTGGACAGCGGCATATCAGCCTCCGAAATTATCCCTTCCCCCTCTGGGGGAAGGCTAGGATGGGGGTAACTCTTAAAGTTCGTCCGCCGTATCAACCGGCGCGCGACCTGCCATTGCAAGCCGCTCGACATATTTAGCCATGATGTCCACTTCCAAGTTTACGCTGTCTCCAGGTTTCTTGCTTTTGAAGACCGTATTTTCCTGCGTGTGCGGAATTATGGTCACGCTGAAAGAAAAGTTATCACAGTTTACAATGGTGAGGCTTGCCCCGTCCACAGCGATGAATCCTTTTTCGACTACATAGCGCATAATCGACGGCGACGCGTCGAATATCACCATCAGCGCATCCCCTTCACTCTCGATAGAGCGTATGTCAGCAGTGCCGTCAACATGCCCCTGAACAATGTGGCCGCCGAAGCGTCCGTTAGCGGGCATAGAGCGTTCGAGGTTAACGGGCGACCCGGAGGTAAGCTCACCCAGATTGGTTCGGCGCAACGTCTCAGGCACTACATCCACGCTGAAGCCGGACTCGTCGTAAGTGGTTACAGTCAGACATGCGCCATTGACCGAGATGCTGTCGCCGACTTTGACATCTCCAAGCACCTCGGACGCGCCGATGACCAGCCTGCCTTCCTCTACCGCCTTGACGGAGCCAACCTCTTCAACTATCCCTGTGAACATCGCCGTCTCTCCCTGTCTATACGACCGATTCTGCGTTTATGTACCCGATGACTGCCACATCTCCACCAAAGCGCCTCATCTCAACGTTCTTAAGGCGGAGCGCCTCTTCCATTCCGGCGATGCCGATGCCGCCAACCGGCGATATGGCTTCATTCCCGCCTATTATAACTGGTGCCACGAAAGCCACAACCTTGTCAACGAGATTCATGTCGAACAGCGCTCCAATAGTAGCCCCACCACCCTCAACAAGAACGCTCGTAACATCCCGCTCACCCAGCGCGGCAAGCAGCGCGGACAAGTCAACGCCGCCTCTGCCGGAAGGCAGCCTGATAGTTTCCGCCCCGGCGCAGGTTGCTCCTTCGTAATCATCGGCAACGGCTATGAGCGTGTCCCCCGGCGCATTCAGCATCTGAGCTTCCTGCGGCATCCTGCCTTGGCTGTCCAGCACCACGCGCATCGGCTGTCTCTCATTCGGATTGCCCTCGGCGTCTCGCGCGGTCAGTTGCGGGTCGTCCGCGAGCACGGTATTGATGCCTACCATGATAACGTCCGACTGCGCCCTCAGCAGGTGGGCGTATTGGCGCGACTCCTCGCCGCTGATCCACTTGGAATCACCCGAGCGGGCGGCAATCTTCCCGTCAAGGCTCATCGCGTACTTCGCCGTAACAAACGGAAGGTGCGTCCGGCTGTGCTTGGTGAACGCCTCTATAAGGCGTCCGGCTTCATCCGCGCACTCCCCAATGTGGGTAGTGATGCCGGCAGCGTTCAGGCGCGCGACACCGCCGCCTTGTACATCGGGATTAGGGTCATGCACGGCAACATGCACTTCCGAGATACCTGCCGCGATGATTGCCTCGGAGCACGGCGGAGTGCGCCCATAGTGGTTGCACGGCTCAAGTGTGGTGTATAGTGTCGCTCCCCGTGCAGTTGTGCCTGCCTGCTGCAACGCCGCCGCTTCCGCATGATCCTGACCCGGTGGATGCGTCCGGCCCTCGCTGACAATCTCGCCGTCCCGCACAATGACGCAGCCCACAGCGGGGTTGGGGCTGGTCGTCCCCAGCGCGCTCCATCCCAGTGCAAGCGCCCGCTCCATGTGCTGCATTAGGCTGCTATTCCTTGCCGTTCTTGAAATCCCTGTACGCTCGGCTGGCAGTCGGGACGGTTTGCCCCTGATACTTGCTGCCCAATTCCGGAGAACCGTAGGGAACATCCGCAGGCGTTGACAGTTGCAGGAACGAAAGCTGACCTATTTTCATGCCGTGATACAGCGTAATCGGCAGATTCGCCACATTGCTCAGTTCCAGCGTCAGATGTCCCTTCCAGCCCGGATCGACATACCCCGCCGTGGAGTGGATGAGCAAACCTACGCGCCCAAGCGAACTCTTGCCCTCCAACCTCGCAACCAAGTCGTCCGGAATCTCTATGACTTCAAGCGTGCTGCCCAGCACGAACTCGCCGGGATGGAGCATAAACGGGTGGTCGCCTATCTCTTCCATCTCTGTCAGGTCGCTCAGGTCCTCGCGCACATCTATGTACGGTCGCCGCGAGTTGCGAAATACAAGGATGTGCTTGTCCAGATGCACATCCACGCTGGCGGGCTGTATGCACCCCTCGCCAAGCGGCTCGACGACGATTTTCCCTTCTGCCAGCATCATCTTGATTGTGTGGTCGCTGAGAACCGTCATTCCGAACTCCCCATCATGTGGCGTGTGTGGTGACTATCCACACGCTACCGTCAGAATATGAGGATACATTCTAGCAATTTGTCGAGCGGAGATATAGGCGCAAAGGGCTTAATTCACCGCTTAAAGTGCATGAAAATAAAGAGAACGGGCACTCCTTTCAGTGAAGCGCCCGTCCCCTGATACCTGACGGCTGATGGTTAATATGCTGATGCTAATAGATAGCGAATCCCGCCTGCACGCTCAATGAAAGCGTAACTTCGCCGCCGCTTATGCTAGGCGCGCGGGCAGCGGCAGGCATGGCGTAAGCAAAGTCAAGACTCTCGGCGAATCCCCTGACGGACGGCGCGGCAGCCCCTTCGCTGATGTAAATCAGCCGACCGACCGAAACATCCGCCAACTCAGCCAGATGCTCCGCCTTCGCCTGAGCGTCTGCCACCGCCATTTCACGTAGTTCCGCCATCTTCGGCTTCGGGTCTTCAAGCGTGAAACTGATGTTGCTTATGCGAACATTGTCGCCGCCTGCCGTAACTACATCGTCTATGACCTCACCGACAGCATCAAGATCGCGTAGCTTCACCGTCGCGTTGTTCCTGACACGGTATCCGACCAGAACTTCCCTGCTGCTGCGAACTCCGTCCACTTCCTCTTCCACATAGTCGTAGCGGGGATAGATGCTAAAGCGGTTTGTCTGGATATCCTCGTCCTTGACTCCCCTTGCCTTCAGCGCCTCGATTACCGCATCCATCGCCATTGATGCTTGGCTGTTAGCTTCCGACACATTCGCTGCTCTGGTCTCCACGCCAATGTCCAGCAAGGCAAGGTCCGGCTCAACCGAAATCGTGCCATTGCCCGATACCCAGATGCCGGTCCCGTCGCTGCCGTAAGCCGCGTGCGTACTCTGCTGGGCTATATCCGCTCCTGCGTCGGGCGCCGCTACCGCCACACCGCCCCTGTTCATCGACAATGCTCCGAATGTGGCGAGTACAGCCACCGCCGCTATCAGCATCGCCGCAGTTTTTCTTGTCCAACTCATCGATTTCCTCCTATTCCTTCAATTGATTATGAGCATTCTCTTGCCCATTCATGTGTATAACGCCGTATAAGACCAAAATGTTCCCATCCTGTCCATCCTATTTATCAATGTTAGCCTCCTTCCGCCTCCGCGCCAGCCAGACCGCAATCGCAATGGCCGCCACGAGCGCAGCAGCGCCAACTATCCACAGCACCCATAACGGAATCGTAATCTCACCCTGCTCCAATGTATCGGTCGCCTGAATTTCAGCGGATTCTACCTGCCCCGCAGCCCGCGCCTCGTCCTTACGAGCCTGCACGGCATAGGAATCCGCAAGCTGCGCCTCGTAGGTCGCCTGTGTCGCAACCCGCTCCTCTGCCTGTTCCCGCACGCGTTCCTCCTGGTCCTTCTCCCACTGCGCCAGCGCGGTCGCGTACTGTACCTGTTCCTGTGCTGCTGCCGTCGCAGCCGTCTGCGCCTCAGCAATATCCGCCTCATAGGTCGCCTGAGCGGCGATGTATGCCTCAGCCGTCGTCGTTGCCTCAGCGTCCGCGTAGTCGATCGCGGTTTGCTCTATTACGACTTCCTTCTCCGCGATCTCTTCGCCCTCCTGCGCGGCACGCGGAGCGGGCGCGGCGGCAGGTACGGCTTGCTCGGCAGCAGCCGGCGCAACGGTAGGAGATGGCTCCTCGTCTGCCATCGTCATGGCGGCGGCCGGCGCGGATTGCGCGGCGGGCGCAGGTTGAGCTGGAGCAGCCGACGCCTGAGCCGGCGCCGCTGCCGCAGGTTGGGGAGCAGCGGGCATGGCGCGTTGAGGGGCAGGCGCAGCGGCCGGCGCCGCCGGTGCAGGCGCGGCAGCCATGGAAGCGGGAGCAGCGGCAGGGGCAGCAGCCGACCCCGTAAATCCCAGGCGTGCCAGGAACACCACACCGACTATCAGCACAACGACCAGCGCGGTAGCACCCGCCGTTGCCAACCCACCCGTAAATGAGGCAAGAGAAGGAAGGCGGCGCTGCGGGGCGGCAGCTTCCGCGTCCGCGGGCGTCAGCGCGTATGAGCGCGGCGTTTCGAGCATCGGCATGCGGCGTAGCAGCGTCATGGTCGCGCGCAGCGACTCTAGCTCGGCGGCACACTCGTCGCAGCCTGTCAGATGCTCCTCCACGCGGCGGCCTTCCGCTGCGCTCACCTCTCCGTCTATATACGAAGAGAGCAGCGCGCGGATTGCGACATGTCGCCTATTCTGCCAAAAGGTGCTCATGACTTCTCCGTCATAATGCCCGTTACAATGACTGACGAAATTCGGACGGCAAAAGTTCCCCTAATCCACGCAGGTGATCCCGCACTCGCGCCCTGCCCCTGCTCAGTCGGGACTTCACTGTGCCTATCGATACCTCAGCCGCCTCAGCCGCCTCTTCGTAGCTGAACCCCTGCACATCAATGAGCGTAACCACAAGCCGCTGCTCTTTTGGCAACGACAGGATGGCGCGCTGGATTTCCGTAGCAAGCTCGCCGCGCAGCGTCTCTTCTTCGGCGCTGCCGCCGCTCTGCGCCGCTACAAACGAAGGGTTGGTCAGGTTCTCTTCCAGCGAGTCCGATGGACGGCGGCGCATCGAGCGAATCATATCGTAGCACTGGTTCTTGGCGATTCTCAGAAGCCAGGGCGCGAGGTTTACGCCCCGAAACTTGCCGATGGCGCGGTAAGCCGAGATAAAGGTCTCCTGCGTCGCGTCATCGGCGTAAGATGTGCTGCCAAGAATACGCGCGGCCGTATTGAAGACCTGCCTCTGATAGCGCGCAACTATCTCGTTGAACGCATCGAGGTCCCCCTCTTTGCTGCGTCTGATTAGCTCCAGATCGCCTATATTCATTCAGGTCGCACCGCAATCCTCACGATACGAACTCCCTTATACGCACCTTTCATAGCCGTTGGTGCATTCTCATAGTGGAGCACTCCGCCCGTGCCTGTGAAAATTATATTGGCTCACACGCTCTTACGCTATAATACATAGAACCCTGCCTTTCCCATTATCTATACGACGAACAAAAGTCGCCGAGGTCAGATGCGCGCCGTAATCCGGGAGATAATCGAGACAATAATACTGTCGCTGCTGCTGTTCGTCGGCATTCAGTTCGCAGTACAGACCTATCAGGTAGAAGGCGCGAGCATGCGTCCGACACTGACGCAAGGGCAGTATCTGCTGGTCAACAAGGTTGTGTACCGCCACCTGAATGTGAGCGGAGACGCCGAAGGCGCCGTCATGGGAAGCGAATTTTCAGAGGACAGCCTTATCTTCCCGTTTCACCCACCGCAGCACGGGGAAGTGGTCATCTTCAACTTCCCGAACGACCCCTCGCGTGACTTCGTGAAGCGCGTTATTGGTATCCCCGGCGACACTGTCGAGATCCGCAACGGGCGCACGTTCGTCAATGGCAAGCAAATTCAGGAGACATACGCAGAGCTTGACGACTACGACGAGATGGAAACTCTCAAGGTACCGCCGAGCGCATACTTCGTCATGGGCGACAACCGCAGGCACAGCAACGACTCACGAGACTGGGGCACCGTGCCACTCGAAAACATCGTCGGCAGGGCTTGGGTACGTTACTGGCCTCCCCATGAAATACGCATATTCCCCACCGAGCATCCATTCAGCGCCCCAACCGAAGCCAGTACAGCGCAATAGCAGCGCTTAACCTTGAATCGCCGCCCAACCCCACTTAGAATTGTAAGTGCGCTTCCGCGTTGGTTGTGGGCCTGTAGCTCAGCCTGGCAGAGCATCGGACTTTTAATCCGAGTGTCCAGGGTTCGAATCCCTGCGGGCCCACCATAATCTGACCTTCGCAAACTTCCCTCTTCGCAATCAGATCAACCTGACCCGGGTCGGAGCGACAGCGATGGCATCGAAGGACCCCGACAGCAAGAGCCTCGGCGGACAGCCTGTTCTCCTCGCCACCGGGCACGCCACCTTGCACTGGATTCTGCAGAGCCTCGCAGTCGCTCTCCCCGAGATTCAGGCCGCCCTCGGCCTCAGCAGCGTCGGCGCGGCAGGCATCATGTCCGCTCGCGACTTCGCTGCAGGCCTGATCGCCCTGCCCGGCGGCGTCATCGTCGACATTCTGAGGCGCTTCTGGGGACTGCTCCTCGCCATCTGCCTCGGCATTGCCGGTCTGGGATCGCTCACGATAGGCCTGTCGCCCTTTTACGTGCTGCTGCTCGTCGGTGTCGCCGTAGTCGCCGCCTGTCACTCCCTGTGGCATCTCGCAGCCTCAGCCTCGCTGTCCCACCACTTCCCCGCGCTGCGAGGCACTGCGCTCGGCATCCACGGCGCCGGTGGTGGCATCGGCGATGTTGCGGGTCCCCTCGCCACCGGCGCGCTGCTTGCATTCCTCAGCTGGCGCGACCTCTTGAGCATCTACGCAGTTCCGCCTCTCTTCCTGGGATTTCTTGCGCTCTGGGCGCTCCGCAACATCGGCCGGGACGTCTCCGGCCAGGAAACCCCTGACGACCCAACGCCATCCATAGCAACGCGCGCGCAAATGACCCGGCGACTCCTCACCAACTATGCTCTATGGGGCCTCACCGTGGTACGCGGCTTGCGGGCAATGGCACTCGTATCCCTGGTCACCGTCCTCACCCTCTACCTTGGCAACGAGCTCGACCTCAGCACCGGATGGCGCGGATTTCACATCGCCCTCCTCATCGTCGTCGGCACTCTGGCCAGACCCTTCGCAGGTCTCCTATCCGACCGCTTCGGACGCAAGCAGATCATGGTTCCCGGCCTCCTGTGGTCGTGCCTTGCCACCCTCGCGCTGGTGCCATTCGATCAGGGCATCGCCCTCACTGTTGCCATCGGCATGCTCGGGCTGTTTCTCTATCCCGACCAGCCCATACTCACGGCAACCGTCTTCGACGTCGTGGGCAGGGACGTCGCAACAACCGGTCTGGGCGTCGTAACCTGCGTGGCGTTTCTCATGTCCTCCGCTTCCGCGCTGGCGGCAGGAGCAATCTACGACACGATGGGCTACTCCGCAACGATGATTTACGTCGCCGCCCTCTTTGCGCTGGCGGCGATTATCTTCGCCGTCCTCCCACTCTCCCGCACCGTCGCCGCACCCGATTCCTGATATGCCAATCCCTGAAATGGTAGTGCCTTGAACAGCCTGATACTCGTCCGCCACTCCGAGCCCGCAATACAGCCCGACAAGCCCGCGTCAACCTGGTGGCTAAGCGAACACGGACGCGATAAGGCAAGGCTGCTAACCGACGAACTTCGCGGCTTCACCCCTGCCTCAATCTGGAGCAGCAATGAACCGAAAGCGATCGAGACCGCCAAGATACTCGCCGGCGCACTGAACGCCCCTTTGCAGGCGATTGACGGACTCGAAGAACACCACAGGAGCAGCGTACCCTTCTTCCCCACGCATAATGAGTTTGAACAGGCAGTCGAGCGATTCCTTGACAATCCTGACACACTCGTGCTGGGCGAGGAGACGGCGCAGCAGGCGCTGCAAAGGTTCACCGCCGCCATCAACCGTGCGATAGAAGCCATCGCCGCCGATACCGCAATCATCGTAACGCACGGCACCGTAATGACCCTGTACATGGCAAGCGTCGCCGGTGTGCGCCCAATGTGCTTCTGGCGCGGCCTTGAGACCCCTTCCTTCGTGGTGCTGACGCCACCCGAACCCATCTGATACCATCCTCCCCATCCTAACCACCCCTGCATTCCCTCAACCACATATGAACCAAATCAACCTCATAGAATCCTGGCTGCACGAAGAACGCCAACCCTTCATTGGCTGGGACTTCTCCTACCTTGACGGTCGTATGTCCGAAGGACAAGTACCCTGGTCGTACCTCGACCGCGCCGCCGAGCTTATGCGACACTCCTCGTCAGTAATCGACCTCGATACGGGCGGCGGCGAAAAGCTCCTGAGCCTGCGCGAACACTGGCCCCCAAAGGTGCTCGCCACAGAGGAATATCCCCCCAACTTCAAACTCGCCACCGAACGCCTCTCACCTCTTGGCGCCAGGGTTGTCAGCACCTCTATCTCCAACATCGCCCCGATGCCCTTTGCAGACGCCGAATTCGACCTCGTCCTGAACCGCCACGCTGCCTTCAATTCATCCGAGATCGCCCGTGTCCTCACAAGTGGCGGCACATTCCTGACTCAGCAAGTTCACGGCATGTGGGCTTGGGACCTGATCGCCGCCTTCGATGCAAAGCCCCAGTGGCCAGAAGCCATGCCGTCGCAGTACGTCCCCCTGCTGGAGACGGCAGGCATGACCATCGTGAACCTGCAGGAGTGGGAGGGCACCCTGTCTTTCAGCGACGTGGGCGCAATCGTTTACTACCTCAAGGCAGTCCCCTGGCACGTTCCTGGCTTCACCGTGAGCACGCATCTTCCATACCTGCTCGCACTCCAGGACTTGCTGGAATCAGGCGAGCCGCTGGACTTCTACGCCGCGAAGTACCTCATCGAGGCAAGAGCTAGCTAACAATTTTCGTCATTGCCTGACTTTTCTGCTATCATCCGTTCCATTCCAATCATTCACTTGAAATGCAGTCCACGCAGGGGGAACTCATGTCAGCATTCACCACCCGACCCGTCGTTATGAGCGCCAGGGGCGTTGTTACATCCGGCCACTACCTCGTATCCTCCGTCGGCTTGCAGATGCTGATGCGCGGCGGCAACGCCATCGACGCCGCAGCAGCAATGGGCATCTGCGAGACTCTGCTGGAGCCGCAGTCCTGCGGTATCGGCGGCGAAGTCCCCACTCTGGTATATATCGCGAAAGAGCAGCGCACCTACGCCGTGTCCGGCATGGGCTGGTCAGCGAAGGCATTCACCATCGAGTGGTGCCGACAGAACGGCATAGACCTCATCCCCGGCGACGGCTACCTGCCCGCTTGTGTTCCCGCCGTAGTCGGCACTTGGACGACCGCACTCGCCCGCTGGGGCACCATGAGCTTCGCTGAGATCGTGCAGCCCACGATAGACCTCGCCGAGAACGGCTTCCCCGTCTATGACAGCCTCCACCAGCGCCTCGCAGCGGACCGGACAAAATACACCGAGCTTTACCCCACCACAGGCGAGATATACTTCCGAAACGGCAGCGCCCCACAGACCGGCGAGCTTGTCCGCAACCCCGACTTCGGAGCAATGCTGCGCTCCCTCTGCAACGCTGAAGAACAGGCAAAGGGCAAGGGCCGCATCGCCGGCATCGAAGCCGCCTGCGACGAGTATTACAAGGGCGGCGTCGCGGAGAAGATCATCCGCTTCATCCACGACAACCCCGTTGAGGACGCCAGCGGAGTCGCGCACAAGGGCTTGCTGGAGTACGAAGACCTCGCCGAATGGAACGCCACCGTCGAACAGCCCGTCACCCTCGAATACAACGGCCTCGACGTCCACAAGTGCTCCTCCTGGACTCAAGGCCCCCTCTTCCTGCAGCAGCTCGCAATCCTCAAGACGATGGACGTCAACGGCCTCGGCCACAACTCCGCCGACTACCTGCACACATGGATCGAGTCCGCCAAGCTCGCCTTTGCCGACCGCGAGGCGTACTACGGCGACCCCGCATTCGATGAGGTGCCGCTGGACATGCTGATGTCGGAAGACTACGCCAAGAAGCGCGCCGGTCAGATCGGCGCACTCGCATCCCACGAACTCCGCCCTGGCGACCTCGGCGGCGGCCCACCGGACTATACCGCCATCAGTGTAGCGGACGACAACCGCGCCGCCCTCGGCGTAGCCGCCCGCGAAGTGCGCGACCTCGGCCTCGGTCACGCCCACATCGGCGACACCACACACCTCGACGCGATGGACGCCGAAGGCAACATGGTTGCCGCCACTCCAAGCGGCGGCTGGATCGGCACATCCCCCGTCATCAAGGGCCTCGGCTTCCCGCTCGGCACACGCGGCCAGATGTTTTATCTGAACTCAGACCGCCCCAACGCGCTCCAGCCTCGCAAGCGCCCACGCGCCACACTGACGCCCACGATGGTTACGAAGAACGGCGAACCCTTCATGGCGTTCGGCACACCCGGCGGCGACTCGCAAGAGCAGTGGACGCTCCAGTTCTTCCTCAACCACATCGACTTCGGCATGAACCTGCAGGAGGCGCTCGACGCCCCCACCGTCCACTCCACGCACTTCCCGTCGTCATTCTATCCGCGTGCAGCGTTCCCAACCCGTGTTGTAGCGGAGCCGCGCATTCACGCCGACGTGCTCGAAGAACTGCGCCGTCGCGGCCATGACATCGAGCTAACCGGCGACTGGGCAAACGGCAAAGTCATGGGCATCCGCTGGCATGCCGACAAGGGAGTGATCGCGGGCGCAGCGTCCGCCAAGAACTCCATAGGCTATGCGATGGCGCTTTAGCATACCCAATTTCTCTGTCATTCCGAGCGAGGAGAGCAATCTGAAATCTTTGCACACCGTACTATGGAAATGATTATTCATGCTGCCTGAAGCCTTTGCGAACAGCACTCTCATGACGCTGGCATTCGCGCTGGGTGTCGTTGCCGTATTCTGCGCGGTAGCGTTCCTTGTGAACTTCATTCTTGGGCGGGTGCTGAATCTGCTCATCAGACGGCACGACAGGCCGCTCCAATCCGCGGAAATAAGGGTGATAGGCGCGCTACGCACGCCCGCCATCTTGATAATCGTCGTGTACGGAATCCGCCTGGCTTTGACTTCACTCACTCAGTCGCCCGCTTCATCGCTCGGTTTCATATCAAACTTAGACCGGCTCGGGCACAATGCATGGCTCCTCGCAATCACGGCGATTGTCTGCTACACCGTATCGCGGCTGATTATCGCGCTCATGCGCTGGTACAGCTCGCGCGCTCCCCACGACACGCGCACCGCGCTCAATACCGTCATCTGGCCCATACTCATACGCATCACATCCGTCATCGTCTTCACACTCGGCATGCTCGTTGCGCTGGATATTATGGGCATTCCCATCACTCCACTGCTCGCCGGTCTGGGCATTGGCGGACTTGCTATTGCCCTCGCCCTGAGTCCCACCATTTCCAGCTTCATCGCCGGAACTTATGTCGTCGCCGAAGGGCACATCAGCGAGGGCGACTATGTGGAGATAGACACGGAGAGGGCAGGCTTCGTTGAGAGCGTTGGCTGGCGCAGCACCGTGCTCCGAAGCAGGTTCAACAACCTGATTGTCGTCCCCAACAGCCTCATCACGGAAAGCATCGTCACCAACTACACCACGCCCACGCCCGCCGTAACTGGAATAGTGGTCTGCGGCGTCAGCTACGACTCAGACCTGAAAGAAGTCGAGCGCATCTGTCTCGAAGTCGCCGGCGATGTCATTGAAGAGTCCGATGACGCGAACAAGGAGTTTGAGCCACTTATTCGTTATTCCGAATTCGCAGACTCCAACATCAATTTCCGAATCTTGTTTCAGGGCATCGACCGCGACGGGATGTTCATCATCAGGCACGAGATCATAATGCGCCTTCACGCGCGCTTCAAAGACGAAGGCATCGAAATCAACTACCCGGTCAGAAAGCTCACCGCGCCGCTGCCCGGCGATGGCTTCACTGCGGATTCCGGTGAGATTGATGGTTCTGAGGTCGAACCGGAGAACTCCGGCGATCCTAAAGCTGCTGACGGCTGAGGGCTGACCGCTATTCCCTCAACACTCACCCTTCACGGTGATTATCTCTCCCGTGTTCTCATAAAGGCGCCAGAAGTCGTCCGTCGGTGTGTGAATGACCTGCCATTCCCTCTGACCGCGCACATGGTGATCGTCGGTTCGTGGATTGCTCAGGAAGACCGCCGTGAACTGCGGATTGCCTTCAAGGTACTCCGCGCCGTTGCTGCACTCGGTCCGTAAGTATTCTCGGACGCGCTTTATCGCCTCGGCGCGCGAAAGGGTAGGCGCGTTAGCGGTAGCAGCGGCGTCGCGCGTCTCTTTGGACACCGCTATCTGTCGCTCCAAGCCTGGCACGCGCACTCCCGAACCCACCAGAACAAGGAAAATGGCGGCGCCGATGAATAGCACCCACAGCAGCGGGTAGCGGATGCTGTATATCTCCTCCAGGAGTCTCATAGGCACAATGACACCTAGGGAAGTCTATATCTGGCGCAGACGCGGGTCCCAGCGGTCGCGCAGCCAGTCGCCGATGAAGTTGAACGACAGAACCGTTAGGAATATCGCCATTCCGGGGAAGAACGCCACCCACCATGCGGAACCCAGATACTCTCTGCCGTTGGAGATGTCAGCGCCCCACGACGGAGTGGGGGGCGGTACGCCCGCGCCAAGGAATGAAAGAATGCTCTCGGAAAGGATGGTGCTGCCGACCTGAAGCGTCGTTGCGACGACCACCGTGTTGGCGACCGCAGGCAACAGGTGCTTCGTCATAATGCGGAATGTCGATGCTCCGGCGATGTGAGCGAGCGCGATAAAATCGAAGTTTCGCACTTGCAAAGTCTGCCCGCGCACAAGCCGCGCTATGCCCGCCCATGAGCCTAGCGCGAGCACGAACGCGACTACGAGGAAGCTCTGTCCGAGCACGAACACAAGCGCAATCGCCAGCAAAATATACGGTATTGCGTTGAATACATCCACCACTCGCATAATGCTCTCGTCGAGGAGACCGCCGTAGTACCCTGCGACCAGTCCGACGGTGGTGCCGAACAGCGTGCCGATGGCGATGGCGATGGCAGCGAGGCTGAGCGACAGCCGCGCCCCAAAGATTATCCTGCTCAATAGGTCGCGTCCGAGCTGGTCCGCCCCTATGATAAAGTAATAGACATCGCCGTCCCGCCCCAATGGAATGCCATTGGTGTTGCAAGTCTCGAACTTGTTCGTAAGCTGACCTTCTTCGCAAGACGGATACCAAGCGGGAGATGCTAGTACCGCGCGTAACTGATCCTCTTCAGGTTCGTAGGGCGCAATTTGCGGTGCGAAAATGGCGCACAGGCCAAGAATACTCAGAATGAATATGGGAATGAGGGGCCAACGTCTGAACACATAGAAGGTTCGGGCAAGTGTTGACTCTCGATTGCTGGCCTCAAGGTCAGCGATGTTCATTTGTCGTACTGGTGTTGTCAATGCAGGTCCTCGGTCAGGTCCTTATGAATAGCGTATTCGCGGGTCTATGAATGCGTACAAAATATCAATCAGGAAAATCGCAAACACATAGAGCAGCGTAAATACAAGAACCGCCCCTGTCATCAGGGGGAAGTCGTTATTGATGATGGATGTGTAAGTCATCTGACCCAGCCCGGGCCATGCGAACACGGTCTCGGTAACGACCGTGCCTCCGATGAATCCAACCAGGATCAGACCCGCAAATGTCAGAGGAGGTATCAGCGCGTTTCTGAACGCATGCTTCCAGATAACCTTGTTCGTGCTAACGCCCTTTGCACGCGCCAGTTTTACGAACTCGGAGTCAAGCACTTCCAGCATGGACGACCGCACCAAGCGCATCAATCCGGCTGATGCCAGCCACCCTAGTGTAATCGCCGGCATTGGAAAGTACTTGAGACGCTCAAAGAAGTTGGTGGCGTCGTGCCCGCGTGTGCCGGACGGGAGCCAGTCGAGCGTCACCGAGAAGATCAGTATCAGCATTATGCCCAGCCAGAAGGGGGGCAGCGCCTGTCCGAATACGGCGAATGTCCTGCCGAACACATCCCATATCGTGCCTCGCTTGACCGCCGACAGTATGCCTAGAGGAATACCTGTGATGAGCACGAATAGCACTGCGGACAGCCCTAGCTGCAAGCTGGCGGGAGCGAAGCCAGCGACCATCTGCATTACGGGCTTACCCGTCTTCAGGGAGTCGCCAAAGTCTCCTTGGAAGAAGCCCTTGCCTATCCAGATGGCATACTGCACTATCACCGGCTTGTCGAGGTGGAACTGCTTGCCCCATGCCTCCCACTGCTCAGGCGACACATACCCCACATTGAGCATCACATTGCGAGGGTCGCCTTGCAGTCGAGAGAGCGCGAACACGACCAGAGTGGCGGCGAATATCGCAAACACCAGAAAGAGCAGTCGTCTCAGTATGAAGACCTTCATTGCGTTCGCACTCCGGAGAACCCGCGAGATGGTGTCGCGGTTATAGTGATAATGTATTGCCTTGCGGCGTCCCGCCTAACCATACATTAAGCAGGACGCCGCGTCTATTTTTCAGTGAGTCGCAGATTCAATTATGACAGGACTCTTACTGGCCTGCCGGTACTATAGTCTCGAACGAGTTGGGAAGCTCGTACGGAGCAAGGTTCCAGCTCTCGACGGTGTCCGGGTTGAACCCGATGAGAACGGGTACTTCCACCGTGCCCGTGGACAGGGTCATGTCGTAAGCCCAGTCAAGGATGGCTTCACGCGTAGCGAGGTTCTCAGGCGAACCCTTCTTCTGCACGCGCGTGTCTTCCCTGTTCTGCCACCAGCGGTTGTCCTCGATGGATGGGTTCCAGCCGCCTGCTGGCAGCGGCCATAGTCCGCCGCCAGGCAGCGTGCCGCCGCCTTCGCCCAGCCTGCCGTGCTTGCTCGTCGGGCCCCAGCGCGTCATCCACGGCACGTGCAACTCGCGACCCAGCATTGTCGGGCGGCGAGATGAATACTGCGTGCTGTCAATGTAAGGCGCAAGTCCAAGATTCTCTTTCCATTGTCCGACTACCGCTTCGCAGACCTCAAGCGACGTGCCGTTGCCCTGCGAGCAGAAGAACTCGAACTCGAAGCCAGGCGCCACGCCCGATTCGGCCAGAAGCGCCTGCGCCTTGTCCGGGTCGAATGCGTAGCTCCAGCGGTCCTTGTACTCAGGATGCGTCTGGTGCAGCAGCTGGCCGGGGAATGCTCCGCCATAGACCGCGCCACCGTAGCCACCTGTAACCGACGCCGCGATAAGCTCGCGGTCGATCGCGTAGGCAAGTGCCTGGCGGAACTTCTTCGCGCTTATCATGCGGGGAGTTTCGTAGGAGAACCTGTCGGTGTCGGTGTAGTCGAAGCCTACAGCGCCCTCTTCAAATCGCGAATCGAAACCGTCGAATTCGTACATGCCGCTGAAGTTGGCAACTTCACAGCCGGCGCCAGGCGTGTCCTGGATTGCGGGATCGCTGCGGTCTATGCCCACACACTCAAGGCGAGGGTCGCCGATCCAAGGATACTTGTCGGTAGGGATGAAGCCCTTTCGCAATACCGGCTTGCCGGACAAGTCTTCGTCGCCGAGCGTGGAATTCGGCGGGTACTTGAACGCCCAGTTGTTACCGGCGAAGTAGTAGAAGTTGCCGTTGATGGCATCAAGGCCCTCGTGGAACTTGAAGCCCTCGCCCTCTAGCCGTCCGACGTCCTGAATAGAGGCCATTGCGACGTCGGCTGCACCGGTTTGAAGCATTGCGGAGCGCTGCTGCGCCTCGTTCGCCTGCACGAAAATCAGCCTCTGGAACGGAGCACTCTGACGCCAGTGGTCAACACGGGCTACTGAATTGATGCGCTCAGCAGGAAGCCACTCTTCCACCACGAACGGACCTGAGCCGTGCGGGAATCCAAAAGTGCCATCCTCATTGCCTGCGGCTTCCAACTCATCGTTATATGCCTTGGACTGAATCCATATTGCGTCCTGGCAGATTGACGAAGCGTCCTGCAAGCCGTCCGAGCGGAACGCGCGGTTCTCGGCTACCGCGACATACTCGCTCTCTGCGCGCCATGGCTTGTAGTATTCATAAGCCTGCGACGAGTTCGAGTGCGCGGAGTTCGTGTTCTCCGAGCCGGCATCATTGAACGACCACGCGACATCCTCTGCGGTCAGCGGGCCCATCTTCACGAGTCCGTCCGGCTCTGCGCGATAGAAGTCGATTCCCTCTTGAATGAACACCCTGATTATGCCCTGATTGTCCGGGTCGGACAGGTCGGCATCGTCGAAGTTCTCTAGCGCCTTACCGTCCATCTTGACCGTGCTGCCATCCTTGCCGGGAAGTTCCCACTCCCAGCCCGTAGCGACGAACGGCGCATGGCAAGCTTCGCCGGTCGAGCGAATCGGGTTGCCCTGATCGTCATAAGTAGGTTCCCAGCCAAGCAGCGGCTCCTGGAAGCCGAAGAAGCCGTGGAACAGAACGTCGGGCCACGTACCTTTCACATTGCGGAACTGCGGCGTGCCAACATTGTCGAACGCTACAGTGATAGTAATTGCAGCCTGCTCTGTCGGAATCGCAGGCGCGGGCGTGGGCTGCACCGGTGCCGCCGTCGCTGCGGGCGCTGCCGCCTGTCCTGACGGCGCCGCTGTCGCTGCCGGGGCAGCAGGAGCGGGCGCTGCCGGCGCCGGCGCTGCGGGAGCAGGTGCTGCCGGTGCGGGCGCTGCGGGTGTTTCATCTGCGCCGCCGCAAGCCACCAGTACCATAGCCGCTATCGCGACCAGTCCCAGAAGCCAAAAGGCTTTACTCTTCATTTGTTCCCCCCCAATTGACTACATTTGCGAACATCGCCGCCGAATTTTGCTAAGGGCTCGAAAATGCCTCTTCAATAGACGATGTCGCGGGAAATTACCTGATATATGATACTTACATTCGGCAGCTTATAATGGTAGATAAGCCTATCTGAAAAGTCAATGAATTATTTCACAAAGTCCGATATACCGCATCACCACGCCCTCCGCGCTACTTCCAGCACATCCTGGCGATCATGTGCGTCCTGTTAGCCCTCGCTCCCCGTCTTGTGCTACTATTACCCTATGAAAGCACAGCATATCCGCAACTTCTGCATCATCGCCCACATCGACCACGGCAAATCCACTCTCGCCGATCGCCTCATGCAGCAAACAGGAGCGGTTGATGAGCGTGAGATGGTCGAGCAGCTCCTCGACAGTATGGACCTCGAGCGCGAGCGCGGTATCACCATCAAAGCGCAGGCAGTCCGCCTTTCATATACGGCCGAAAGCGGACAGGACTACCAGCTCAACCTCATAGACACACCGGGGCATGTGGACTTCTCTTATGAAGTCTCGCGCAGCCTTGCCGCTTGCGAAGGCGCGCTCCTCGTCGTGGACGCCTCGCAGGGCATCCAGGCGCAGACGCTTGCCAACGTCTATCTAGCTCTCGAAAACGACCTCGAAATCATCCCCGTCATCAATAAGATTGATCTCGATGTTGCTGAGCCGGAGCGCGTAGCACAAGAAGTGCAGCAAGCATTCGGCTTTCTCGATGACGAGATAGTCTTCGTATCCGCCAAAGACGGAACGGGCATCCCTGAAATCCTTGAAGCAATAGTGCAGCGCGTACCACCGCCCTCCGGCGATGCCGACTCGCCTCTGCGCGCACTCATCTTCGACTCCAAGTATGACCCGTACAAGGGCGCGATAGCCTATGTCCGCGTTATGGACGGACAGGTCCCATCCGGCAGCCGCGTCAAGATAATGTCCACCAACAGCGCCAGCGAAGTGCTGGATGTCGGCGTATTCGCTCCCGAACCCACCAGTATCGGTCGGCTTGGCGTCGGCGAGGTAGGATACATAGCCACCGGACTCAAGAGCGTGGGCGACGCGCCGGTCGGCGACACCGTCACGCTAGCAAATGCCGCCGCCGCCGAGCCGCTGCAAGGCTACCAGCCGCTCAAGCCGATGGTATTTGCAGGCCTGTACCCGGCCGACGGCGAAGACTACCTAGACATGCGAGTTGCCCTAGAAAAACTCCAGCTTAACGATGCCGCGCTCACATTCCAGCCTGAAAACTCCCTCGCGCTCGGCTCAGGCTTTCGCTGCGGCTTTCTCGGCTTGCTCCACATGGATGTCGTCCAGGAGCGCCTTGAGCGCGAATACGACCTGAATCTGCTCGCCACATCCCCAAGCGTCGCATACGAAGTGCTGATGACGGATGGCGAAATTCTGGAGATTGACAGCCCCGCACACCTGCCCGAATCCTCCCGCATAGATGAGATTCAGGAGCCATGGCTCGACCTCAGCATCATCGCTCCCGCCAACTACATCGGCCCTGTCATGGAGCTTGTTCGTAACCGGCGTGGCGAGTATAAGCGCCTCGAATACCTGCAAAGTGAAGGCGCAAACTCCACTCCGCGCGTGCTGATGGAGTTCGATGTTCCGCTTGCGGAAGTGCTCATCGACTTCTACGACAACCTGAAGGCGCACACGCAGGGATACGCCTCGATGGACTACTCCCTTTCAGGCTACCGCGCAGGCAGCCTCGTAAAGGTGGACATCCTCGTTAACAGCGAGCCGGTGGACGCCCTTTCCATCATCACCCACCGCGACAACGCCTACTATCAGGGACGCGAGCTTACAAAGAAACTGCGTGAGCTTATACCTAGGCAGCTCTTCGAGGTGCCTGTGCAGGCTGCCATCGGCAGAAAGATAATCGCCCGCGAGACTATACGCGCCCTGCGTAAGGACGTCCTCGCCAAGTGCTACGGCGGCGATGTAACCCGCAAGCGCAAGCTCCTACAGCGCCAGGCTGAGGGCAAAAAGCGCATGAAGCGCGTTGGCAGCGTTGAAATACCCCAGGAAGCCTTCCTAAGCATCCTAAAAGTCAGCCGCTAGCCTATGTCCCTTCCTCCTCGCTGGGGGAAGGCTAGGATGGGGGTGAGTGTGAAGTCCCTCTCCCCGAGGAAGAGGGTTAGGGTGAGGGCAAATCCTGCATATCCTGTTAGCCCTCGTCCGCTGACTGCTATCTCCGTTGACACGCTTACACTATGCGCCTACCATGATTCCATGGTCGTGCTAAGCGGGGAGATAGCGGTGCCCTGTACTCGCAATCCGCTCTAGCGAGGCTGAATTCCTCTTGGAGGTTTGCCATTCGGTGCCTCTGACCCCGGTTGGTCGGCGTTGAGAGTTGGGTCCTGCGCGGCGGAAAGCCGTGAACCCCGTCAGGTCCGGAAGGAAGCAGCGGTAAGCGGTGTCTTTCGGGTGCCGCAGGGTCGCCTGGCTTGAGTCGCCGCCGCGGTTACGCTCTCGGACGGGAATCGAATTGAGGTGCACGACCTATCCCTAAACATAAGCAAAGCTGCGCTCTACTCAACGGGAGTCGATTCCTCTTATGGGAACATTCAAAATAGAAGTCAACATCAGCAACCAAGAAAGAGAACGCTGGACATCCATAGACGCTATGGTGGATACTGGCGCATTTCTAAGTTCCGCCCCTGCATCCGTGTTGCGCGAACTGGGCGTCACGCCCTTCAAACGCCAAGGCTTTCACTTTGCAGACGGCAGTTCCAAACCGATGGATGTAGGCGAAGTTCGCATTCGGATTGACGGAAGAGAAGCAACCACACAAGTAGTATTCAACGATGAAGGCACTCAACCCCTTCTGGGCGCGTTGGCGCTTGAAGAGCTTTTCTTGATAGTTGATCCAATTGGAAGAAGACTGCTACCTATGGACGACATAGTCTGGGGACGATAACGGTTCTGCCCCGCATATAATCGCGCTACAGGTAAGGTATAGCGCCGTGTCCCAATACGCCTCCGCAAAAAAATCCCTCGGTCAAAATTTCCTCGTTGACCGCCGCATCGTTTCCCGCATCCTCGCCGCAGCCGAACTCTCCCCCAACGACGCCGTACTCGAAATCGGCCCCGGTCGCGGCATCCTCACCCGTCCGCTCGCCGAGCGCGCCGCCAGCCTCACCACCATCGAACTCGACAACGCCTTAGCCGCCGCGCTCGCTGCCGAATTCGCCTCGCAGTCGCATGTCCACATTGTCCATGCCGATGCCCGCGAGGTTGATATTCCATCTCTTGTCCCCCAAGATACACTCTACAAGCTCGTCGCCAATCTTCCCTACTACGCCGCCCAGCCCATTATCCGTCGCTTTCTTGAAGCCAAGCACAAGCCCATACTCATGGTCGTAATGGTCCAACGAGAAGTCGCTCGCAACATGACTGCCGCTCCCGGCGCCATGTCCCTACTCTCCGTCGCCACCCAGCTCTACGGCAAGCCCCGAATAGTCGCCAGTGTCCCGCCCCGCGCATTCCGCCCCGCGCCCAAAGTAACATCTGCCATCATCCGCATTGACGTCTTCCCAAAGCCTGCACTCCCCGTCGACTCTATTGACGCCTTCTTCACCCTTGTCCGCGCCGGTTTCTCCGCGCCGCGCAAACAGATACACAACTGCCTCCAGCAAGGTCTGTCGATTTCTCGCGCTGAAGCGGAGGCAATGTTGTCGGATGCCCTCATCGACCCAAGACGCCGTCCGCAGACATTGAGCCTTGACGACTGGGGTAGCCTTTACGCTGCTTGGCGGCTGCGCTATCCTGAAACGGATGCTCACACTCAAAGCCTACGCGAAAATTAACCTCACGCTGGAAGTTCTTGGGCGCCGCGATGACGGCTACCATGATGTCGCCACCATCATGCAGACCGTTGATCTGCACGATACGGTGCGGATGACAGCTTCCGACGAAATTAGCATCTCCTGTGACGATCCCGCGTTGGAATCTCCGGACAATCTCGCGTACAGGGCAGCGCAACTTCTCCGACATGAAAGCGGTTACAGGGGCGGCGTTCACATCGCTATCGACAAGGCAATTCCCATATCCGCCGGACTGGGGGGTGGCAGCAGCGACGCGGCGGCGACTCTCAACGGGCTTAACGAACTTTGGCAGCTCGGCATGACAACCACGCATTTGGGGATGATAGCCGCCAAGCTGGGTTCGGACGTGCCCTTTCTATTGAAAGGAGGCACCGCTATTGGATTAGGCAGGGGAGAGCGCATTCGCCGACTTCCGCCTGCCGGCGTGCAATGGCTAGTAGTCGTAACTCCGGATGTGCGGCACAAGGGCGAAGTCCCAAGCAAGACCGCTGCCCTCTACGGCATGCTTACGCCCTCCAACTACACGAGGGGGTTCCTCACTCGAAAACTGGAGGCTCGTATCCGTGGTGGCGGCGATGTACCCGCGCAGTTCCTCTTCAACGCATTTGACGACATCGCCTTTGACGCCTTTCCCGGATTGGAACATTGCTGGAATACTTTCACAGAGTTAGGCGCACGCGAAATCCACCTGTCCGGTAGCGGTCCTTCGATCTACGCCCTGGTGCCCCGCCGCGAAGTCGGTACCGCCATTCACCTCCTGCTGCGCCACAAGCACGGTTTGAATGCACACCTCGTATCCGCGAAACAGCCTTAGCAAGAAATGACACTCGAAAGATTCATAGACGGCGCGGTTCTCGGCATGCTAATGGCGTCCATATTCATCACAGTCTCCATGATTAGCCTCTTCCTTGTGATGAAAAACCGCCGCGAGCAGATGATGCCCGTAATGGAAAAGTACCCGCCAATGACAATAGCGATGGGCATCGTCGCCGTCTCTTACCCAAGTTGGGCAGTCATCGGAGGCACACTCGCCCTGCTCTATCGGGTCAGCCTTGAGCAAGCGCCCGGAAGCGGCATCGGCAGCCCTAACCTCGCATACACATTCGCCGTTCTTGGGATGGCCGTTTTGCTCGCGGCGCCGCTTGCAATCCTGTTTCGCCGCATGCTCGCCGGCGTGCTCACCATCACGCTCACATTCATCGCAATCTTTGGATGGTTTCTCCCGTACTTCGCCGCATGAATTATCTGTCGGTTGAGCACCCTTCCGATCCTGTACATCCTGTTATCCCCGGCGATTGACCGATACTGAGTTCAAGGGCTAGAATCCTCTTAACCACCGACAGCTAACAAAGGACAAAAGATTTGGCAGTATTCGACCTACACCTCCACACCGTCCACGGCAGCAGCGACAGCGGACTAACCCCAGAACAGCTTATACAGGAAGCCCAGCGCATAGGACTCGACGGAGTATGCCTCACCGAGCACTCCGGCGGCTGGGAAGAGCATGAAATCACAACCGTCTTCAAGGACGCGGGCTTTACTGCCATCAGAGCGATCGAAGTGGACACCGATATGGGACATATCCTCGCATTCGGCTTACACCACTATGTCAGCGGAATGCACACGGCGGCGGGTTTGCGTAAGGTGGTTGATGCCGCAGGCGGCGTGATGATTGCGGCGCACCCGTTCCGTAATTTCTTCAACCGCCCTCCCTACAACGTCAACCTGCTCTTCAAGAACTACAACGGCAACCGCCCCACGACTTCTATCGCAGCGTCCAAGCATCCGCTCTTCGAGCTTGTAGATGACGTTGAGGTCGCCAACGGCAGCAACACAGATCAGGAGAACCACTTTACGCTCGATGTCGCTCGGCATCTCGGCTTCGTGGGTACGGGCGGGAGCGACGCCCATTCCACGCATGGCATTGGCAAGTGCGTGACCATATTCGACGGCGACATCCGCACCGAATCCGACCTGATAGAAGCGCTTAGAGCAAAAGCATTCACCCCCGCCGAAGGCTTGCATATCGGCAACCTGAAACCATTTCAAGAAGCTGACCGTGTTCTGAGTAGTCTATAATCCGCTGCAAAGGCAATTTCATCGTGGAGACTGAACATGAACCCACTTCTTGAACGCATATCCATCGACCCCAATGTATGCTTTGGCAAGCCATGCATCAAGGGAACTCGAATTTGGGTATCCCTTGTACTAGACTTTCTGGCTGATGGCATGACAACCGATGAAATCATCGCTGAATATCCATATCTCAAGCAGGACGACATTCTCGCAGCAATCGCCTATGGTGCCGACATGTCACGTCAGAGATACGTTGAAATATCTGTCGAGCCAATTGAATGAGGTTCAAATTAGACGAGAACTTCGGAAGCCGGACTCAGAACATATTCCGAGATGCTGGGCACGATGTACAGACCGTCTGGGAACAAGATTTGCTGGGCAGTCCTGACGGTTTCATTTACGAAGTGTGTCGTTCTAAGAGAAGATGCCTTGTAACTTTGGACACCGACTTTTCGGATGTGACTCGCTTTCCACCCCAGACATCTAGCGGCATAGCAGTGATTAGAGCGCATCAAAATCCAAGTCTGTCGTTGCTGAAACAGTTGGTTCGTCAGTTTCTCCGTGCGCTTGCAATTGAATCTATACACGCCAAGCTCTGGATAGTAGAAGTAGGTCGAATTCGCATATATCAGCCTGACTAAAGGGAGAGGCAAAAATGCAGACAGTCAACCCTATCGCAAGTCGATGGCGACGCGAAGCTACCGAAGACCCCGTAGCCTTCTGGGAGCGCGCCGCCGAGAGCCTACCCTGGTTCCGCAAGTGGGACGAGGTATTCGACTGGCAGCCGCCCGTCTTCAAGTGGTTCAGTGGCGCGAGGACCAACCTCGCCTACAACTGCATCGACCACCACGTCAACCGCGACTGGGGCGGTCACGCAGCCCTCGTTTACGCCAACGAGCGCGGCGAGCGCCAGGTCTTCACCTACTCCCAGCTCAAGCACGAGGTCGAGCGCATCGCCGCCGCACTGCGCGGCATGGGCATCGGCAAGGGCGACCGCATCACCATCTACATGCCCATCAGCGCAGAGGCAATCATGCTCATGCTCGCCACCGTCCGCATCGGCGCTATCCACAGCGTCGTCTTCGCCGGGTTCGGCGCGGGCGCGCTCGGCGACCGCATTCAGGCAAGCGGCTCACGCCTCGTCTTCGCCACCGACATCACATACCGCGCCGGACGCGACATCCCTCTCAAGCACATCGTTGACGCCTCCCTCGAAATCGGCGGCGACTCCGTTGAACATCTCGTCGTGCTCAGACGCAACCCCGACACCCCCATGACGCCCGACCGCGACGTTGACTGGAACGACTTCCTCGCCCAGGGCGCCGGACACGACGGCAGCCACGTCGAGATGGAGTCCAACGAGCCCGCGTACATCCTCGCCACTTCCGGCACCACGGCAAAGCCAAAGCTCGTCGTCCACGCCCACGGCGGCTACCAGGTCGGCATCCACAGCATGGGCAAGTGGTGCTTCGGCCTCCGCGACACCGACGTCTGGTGGTCCACCTCCGACATCGGCTGGGTAGTCGGCCACTCCTACATCGTTTACGCCCCCCTCCTCGCCGGCGCGACCACCATCGCCTTCGAGGGCGCCATCAACCACCCCGACCCCGACCTGATATGGCAGATTACCGACGAGTTCGGCGTTACGGGCATGTTCACATCGCCCACCGCCGTCCGCCTACTCATGCGCTACGGCGACGAGGGCAAGCCCAAGACCGACCTCCCCTCCCTTGAGCGCATCGTCTGCGCCGGCGAGGTGCTCAACCCGCCTGCGTGGGAGTGGCTGCAACAGGAAGTGCTGGAAGACCGCATCCCCGTCATAGACCACTACTGGCAGACCGAGACCGGCGGTCCACTCGTCGGCAACCCCTACGGCCTCGCCATGCTCCCCATCAAGCCCGGCTCCAGCGGCATGCCCATGCCCGGCATCGAAGCCGCCGTCATGACCCCCGAAGGCGAGCCGTGCGACACTAACGAAAAGGGCATCCTGGTCATCAAGCGCCCCTTCCCCAGCCTCACGCCAACCCTCTGGGGTGAACCTGAGCGCTACGGAGAAGACTACTGGGGCAGAGTCCCTGACCAGCAAGTCTATTTCACCGGCGACTCCGCCCACATGGACGAAGACGGCTACATCTGGTTCGCCGGTCGCGCCGACGAAATCATCAAGATCGCCGCACACCGCCTCGGCACAATCGAAGTAGAATCCGCCTTCCTCACGCACCCCGCCGTTGCCGAGGCAGGCGTAACCGGACGTCCCGACGAACTGCGCGGCGAAGTCATCTCTGCCTTCGTCGTACTCAGAAACAACTACGAGCCGTCGGACGAACTCAAAGGAGAACTATTGCAAGCCGTCCGCCGTGAACTCGGCCCCGTCGCCGTCATCAGCGAGATAAACTTCGTTGACCTGCTCCCCAAGACCCGCAGCGGCAAGATAATGCGCCGCGTCTTCAAGGCAGTCGTCCTAGACCAGGACCCCGGCGACATCACCACAATCGAAGAAGAAGGATCCGTCGAAGAAGCAAGGCAGGCGTGGCAAGACATGCTCGCCAGCATCCGCAGCAACGAATAACAAATCAGACACGCTTACACAGGATAGGGGCTGGCTTGAAGTACACCAGCCCCTTTTCTGTCAATCCTCGCTCACACCAGCGCCGCTGCACCTATTGCCTCGCCTATCGCCGCCGTCACCTCGCCGCGCAGATACCGCCGTGCCGTCTGCATCCGCTCTACCAATTCATCGAGGGGCACCCACACGCACAGGTCGATGTTCTCGCCGAGGTCCGGAGTGAGTCTATCCTCCAGCGATCCGACATAGTCCATCAGGAACCAGTCAACCGTCTTGTTCACCGGCTTGCTGGCATAGTAAGTGATGTAGCTCGACCGGCAGAACTTGCGCCGAATCGATAGATGATCCCTGTCCAGACCAGTCTCCTCCGCCACCTCGCGCAGCGCGCACTTCTCCGCCTCTTCCCGTTTCTTCTTCTTACCTTTTGGGATGTCCCACTGCCCGTGCTTGCGAATTAGTAGTGCATGGCCGCCGCAGAGCACAAGCCCCCCGGCGGCAGCCATCTGTGGCAGTTCGTTGTTAGACATGTATCATTATCCGTTCAAGCACGGCGACCTGCTCCGGCGTCATCTCCCTGAAAAGCACCCCGTCAACCACCACATTTCGCGGCCTGTCGTTCTTGTCAGCTCCCGCCTCTATCGCCTTCAGGTTCAGGTCCTTACCCTCGTACTCAAAGCTGCTCAGGATGTAATGTATCGTGTTCAGTCGCGCCTGGTGCTTGTTGTCAGAGTCGATAGTCACCCACGGCGCGTAGTCGGTCGATGTAACCGCAAACATGCGCTCCTTGAAGTATGTCAGCAACTGCCACCGCTCCGCAACCCTTCGATCCGTCGACGAATACTTCCAGTACTGCAAGTCGCTGTCCTGCCGTATCCGAAAGCGCAGGTCCTGCGCCTCCTTCGATACTGAAAGATAGATCTTCAGCAGCGACACCCCCTCATCCACCAGCCGGTGCTCCCAGTCATTCACATGCGTCATGAAATAGCTGTACTGACGCATCGAGCAAAAGCCAAGCGCCGGCTGTATGATAGCCCGCGAGTACCACGAGCGGTCGAATATCGTGATATTCCCCGCAGCCGGCATCAGCTTGTAGTAAGTCCCAAGCCAGTTCCGCATCTGTCTAGCAGTCGGTATCCCCTGCTCTATCACCTTAGCCGATTTCGGATTCAGGTAGTGCGTAATCCCCGAAGCCGTGGAACCCTTGCCCGCCGCGTCTCGCCCTTCCAGCACCACCGCCACGCGCAGCCCCTGTTCCATCACCCATTCCTGCATCATCAGCAATTGCAGGCGCAACTCGCGCAACTCCGCTCGGTACGCGCTGTAATTCACATCACGAAACGCAGCGACATCATACTGCCGCGCCTCCGTATGCGGCAGTATCCCGTCTCTCGTATGCGTATAGTGGTTCGGCTGCGTCATAGCCATCGTGAAACACCACGCGAACTGCTATTGCTTGTGGACTTTTCTGCGATACTTGACGCCCCCAATTATACCCAGCGGCGAAAGCATAAACAACAAGCTCGCCATCCCCATACCCACAGGCACCGCGCACCGTTTCTACACGAACCACAGAACTCGTTTAACCTGTCTGCTATACTGAAACGATCATAATCGCGCTGCCGATGCCGGCAATTCAAGGAGACCGCGCCATGACCTCCACAGCCACCGAAATGACCGCACTTGATTACACGCACGCCGCGCACAAGCAGCTCGCCGCCGGCAACGAACGCGAGGCGGCGGGGCTCCTCTGGAAAGCTGCCGAAGCCACCTTCCTCGATCTAGCACACAAGCGCGGCATCGAATGCGACGGAGACCTCATAAAGCTGGCGAGGGCGCTGGAAGCGGACGGCTCCGTTCGCAAAGGCTATTACAGCCTCAGACTCGGCGCAATGTCCACGCTGCGCCTCCATGCGGAGCACGATGTGCTGGAGAGGTGGGACCTGATGGCTTTGTACGAGGATTCGCTCGACTTCATCCTAGAGGCGAATAATGGCAAGCGATAACCCATATCTTCGTAGAGCCGAGCGCCACGAAGCGCGAGCAAGAAACTACCTGCAAAAAGCCGAGATGCTGCTGAATGAATATGACGACTCCGATTCTGCGGGCGCGCTGATGTACGAGGCTGCCAAGCAGTGTATCAACGCCGTGGCGAACCGGCGTGGTTCCAATCCCGGCACAACCGGCGGCAAAGTCAACGCCTTGCGCTCAATCGAAGCCGACTATCCGAATTACCCGGATCTCTTCTGGCGCTGGCGACACGCGGACAATCTTCACATTCATGCCGACAGGGAAATCTTGTCGGACGCGGAATTTATGATGAGTTGGAATTGGGCGCGCTCCTCCATCGAGGACATGCTGACCATCTATGCCACCGTGTGAAAACTACCCTAACTGCAACCCTCGACAAGCCCGCTACTACTCCTCACTGTTGCCACCTATCACGCGCTCGCGGTCCGATGCCCACTGGGCCCAGAGTAGCCACAGTGCGAGACCCGCGAACGCCATAGCCGTCTGCCATACTGCCAGATGCGCCAAGTCGAGGTATTCGGGCAGGCTTGCGCCTATGAGCAGCAGGCTCACGACCCGAGCGAAGTTCAGCGCGCATAGCGCCGGCATGCCGAGCGCCAGCGCCCACAAGCGCGCCCTGAACGACACTGGCCAGACGATTACGGCTGCGCCGAATACCAGTAGAATCTCGATAGCCGTACATTGAGGGACGATAATGGCGGCAAAGCCGTTGGCGTCGATGACCGCACCGTTCGACGATGTAGGCACACCCAGCAATGCCACCGCATGCGCCGACAGCCACGCGAGCGCGAGCGCCAGCACATCAACCCAGGGCAGTTCTATCGCGTCTATCGCTATGCCCGACGCCACGATAAGAGCGGCGCTCACCACGCCTATGCGAATCGTAATGGACTGCGCTGACATTTTTCGAGACGAATTCATAAAGGGAAAGTGCCTGCCCAGGATAGGAGCGACGGGACAAGAGAATCCTCCCCATTCCGTCTATCCTCTTGGCCCTTGCCTACCGGAATTGCAACTCCCGCTTCGGGTTCTCCAGGTCCAGCCAGTCCGCGTCCACGGCGACCGATTCCTTCTGGTAAATCTGAAGCCGATGGCGGCTCGTGTCCGTGATGAAGATGCGGTCCTCTGAGTCCACTTGCACCGAGTTCGGACGCCACAGGCTGCGCTCCGGCTCCAGCGTCGCGCGATGCCGCTCCCGCGCGAAATCCGGGCTGCCCAGAATTATCTCCAAGCCCCATTTGGACAGCGATGCGTCCCCTGTGAACTTCAGTTGATACACGCCCTTCGGGTCGAACACCTGCACGCGGTCATTCCCCCAGTCCGCGACATATATGTCGCCGCCCCTATCCACCGCCACCCCCGACGGCCTGCGGAACTGCCCCTTGCCATCGCCCACCTCGCCGAACTCCATGATGAACTCGCCATCCGCAGTGAACTTCTGCACGCGGTCGTTCCCCCAGTCCGACACATACACATTCCCCTCGCCGTCCAGCGCAATCCCCCATGGCAAGTTGAACTCACCCTTGCCGCTGCCCAGGCTGCCCCACATGGCGATGTGCCTGCCGTCCTTCGTGAACTTCTGCACCCGGTGATTGCCCGCGTCCGCCATGTACATATTATCGTCCGCATCGAACACGATGCCCGTCGGCTCCTTGAACTCCCCGCGCTCGCTCCCGTACCTGCCCCACCGTTCAAGCAGTCCGCCCGACTCGTCATAGACATTCACCTTCTGCGTATGCTGCTCGGTGATATAGACCTTGTCGTCGCCGTCGATAGCGATGCCGCCCGGCCAGCGCAGTTGTCCGTCGCCGCCGATACCCGGCGTGCCGAACTCCCCGTGGAAGTTCTCTTCTATGTCGATGATAGTCACGCGCGGCGTCGTCTCAGCGCGCCCCACGACATAGATAAAACCCTTAGAGTTGAACGCCGTATCGACCGGACACTCGAAGCTCCGCCCACCAAGCACGCCATGACACCCTATCGTCTTCACATAGTGGTGCCCAACCCGAATATAGACCTGCTTCTTAGTTTCTTCTGCCGTGGTCATACTTCACCTGCCCACTGACTGCTGTTCACTGACAACCGCTTACTGCAAGAACGAAATCTGCTCGTAAGTCCCGTCCACAATAGATGGCGCATCCAGCCCCAGCCACTGGTCCAGGATGCTGGAATACAGCCCGCGATAGTCGTAGTTGAAGCGCAGGTCCCCGTCAAGCTGCCTGTCCGGCGCGAGCGACGGATACTCGGCGTACATCCCGCCCTTCACCCGGTCGCCGATGAGGAACGAGCCACCTCCCGAGCCGTGGTCGGTGCCGTTGCCGTTATCGCGCACGCGCCGCCCGAACTCCGTGAACACCAGCATCACCACATTCTCCGAGGCATCATGCTCGCGCAGGTCCGCGAAGAAGTCCGAAATCGCCCCCGACACATCCAGCCACAACTTGTTCTGCGTCTCCATCTCATTCGCATGCACGTCGAACCCGCCGTACTGCGTGTAGAACACCCGCGTCCCAAGGTCCGCCAGATGCACCTGCGCCACGCCCCTCAGCGCCTGCGCGATGGAGTTGTCCGCGTACTCGATGCTCGACGAATACCGCTCCGGCGCGACCTTGATGATGTCCGCGCCCTTCATCGCATCAAGCCCCGTCTGCCGGATGTAGTCGTTCACCGGACCGCTACCTATCGCCTGGCCGTATATCTTCTGGAACACATCCAGAGCCGCGCTGCGCTGCGACTCCGCCTGCATGCTGTTCAGCAGCCCATACGACTCCAGGTCCGAAACGGATGTCACCGGCACGCCCGACTTTACCATCGCGCGCGGCAGTCCGTTGCCGAAGTTCACCGCCGTCAGCACATTCTCCTTGTGCGGGTCTAAGTCTTGTATCGCCTTGCCGAGCCACCCTTCGGTCGCCACCTCGTCCGGCTCGCAAGTGTGCCAGATGTCCATCGAGCGGAAGTGCGAGCGGTTCGGGTTCGGATAGCCCACGCCCGCCACAATCGCCATGTCGCCCGCGTCCCACATCGGCTTGATAGCCTCCAGATGCGGATGGAAGCCGAAGTTGTCGTCTATCGGCAGCACCCTGTCCTGCGGCACATTCACCGTCTGCCGGAAGTCGTAGTACAGCGGATTGCCATACGGGACGACCGTATGCATAAAGTCATTCCCGCCGCTCAGTTGCAGCACCACCAGAACCGTATCGTTACTCTTAGTCCCCATCGTCTAGTCCTCCATATAAGTCCCTTCCCCCATCAAGGGGGAAGGCTAGGATGGGGGTGAAAAATCCTCCCCATCCTGTACATCGATGTTAGTTACGGTTCTATTCCGACTGATACTCCGGTGTAGCAACGATGAGCTGCATCATCTCCGTGGCACGCTCCTCGAATCTCCCGCGGTCAGCAGCCGTGTCCGCTCGCAGCGCTCCATTGCCCGCTACATGCTGTACCAGCGCCGAGTGTGTGTCCGCATCAAGCTCGATGTCTCCCATCAGTTGCAGGCAGCCGTCAACGAACCCCTCCGGTGACATGCTCGTTTCGTCATCTGCCAGCCTGTCCAGTATCATCCTAACGCCCGGCATGTCGGCATTACCAACCTGCTCCGCAGCGAAGTTCACGCGCTGAACGAGAGCGCCGCTGTCAATCCATTCCTTGCCCGTGTGCCACCCCTCGACGCTCGGCGGATTGAACACCTGCTGCCCCATAAAGCCGACCGTATTAGCAAGGCCTGTTAGCCCGTGCTTGGGGAAAGTACCCATCTCCACATTGAAATCGCCAGTCATCCGCACAGTATTGGACACCAGTTCAAGAGGGCTTTTCACCTTCTTGAAGCGCGCCTCCTTGAAGAAGTCCGACTTGAACAGCGTCTCCAGCACCGGGCGCATCTCGTAGCCGGAGTCTATGTACGCCTGCGCCAGCGTATTCACCGCATCCGGATCGTTCGGCGGCGTATAGGGCCAAGCCGGAACCTGCGGCTCGTCCGCGACGAAGAAGTTGTACAGGTGCCTGCCGAGGAACTGCCCCGTGGCCGGCTGCTTCACGATGATGTCTATGATGTCCTCGCCGTTGAAGTTGCCCGTCTCGCCGAGGAACGTCTTCTCGCTGTCGTCGTGGTCCCAATCGCGGTACTCGAAGCTCGGATGATAGAACAGGTACGGCACGCGAGGCAGCGGGTCCGAGTATGTCCAGCCCGTAAACGCGCGGGCCGCCATCTTCACATCGTCCTCTGTGTAGTTGCCGATGCCCATCGAGAACAGTTCCATCAGCTCGCGCCCATAGTTCTCGTTGGGTGTGCCGTCGTGGTTGTCGCAGTTGTCCAGCCAGTAGATCATCGCCGGGTCTTTGGAAATCTGAAGCAACAGTTCGCGGAAGTTCCCCATCGCATGAGCGTGCAGCATCTCATAGTGACGCCACATTGCCGTCCCGGAGTTCAGCTTGGAGAACCCCGTCGCGAGCACGCAGTGCCAGAACAGCGTCATCTTCTCTTCCAGTGGCCGTCGCGTATTGAGGATGCGATACAGCCAGCGGCTCGCGGGACCCACAAAACCCTGCGGTTCCACATGCATCGGCGTGAACCGCAGCGTAATGTCGTCGTCCGTCTCCGGCTCGCCTTCCGGATTCAGCAGCCAGTCAACGGTCGCGTCATATCCTTGTTCTGCCAGCGCCTCTATTTCGTCGTATCTTGCCCCGAAGCCTGCGCGCCTCATCAGGTGCGCTATCAATCCAGTATCGTTTGTTGACATAGCCGCTCCTTCATTAGGCCCCTTCCTCTTGGGGGAAGGCTGGGATGGGGCACTCACTACCCCGAAATTAATCCTTTGACCTGTCTATTTCCCCGCATTTTATATCAGATACTAGACAAGCACAACGCGCCCACAACCCTTTAGGATTGGGCATAATTGCCACTCATCTTATCCCTTTCCCTCTGGGGGAAGGGTAGGAAGGAGGATACAACGAATTATGCTCACCCCTAACCCTTGCCCTGCCCATCCTCTCCATCCTGTCCGTCCATGTTAGCGCCCGTCCCGCTATGCAAACCACGCAGGCAGTGTTATAGTTTCCTAGTTGAAACGAATTGAGACACTTCAACCCGGCAGCAGAGCGAAGGGAGGCACCAACCCGATGAAGCTAGGCGCGCTCGCTCCTCTGCTGACTACTCCCCAGCGCCGCGCTGTTCTCATCGCGCTCTCCTCTGCCTACATGCTCGTGCAGCTCTCAAGCCTGCCCGTCGCACTCTCACTGCCCACCCTTGCCGAGCACTTCAACCGCGGCGTTGACGATGCCGCGTGGATGGTTGTCATGTACCTGCTCACGCTCGGCGCTTTCGTCATGCTCGGCGCAAGGCTCGGCGACAGGTATGGACACGCTCGCGTCTTCTTCATCGGGCTTGTCATCTCAACGCTCGGCTCTATCCTCATAGCCGTCTCCACATCCTTGCTGCAAGTCATCATTTGGCGCGGTCTTACAGGCTTGGGTTCTGCCCTCATCATGGGCAATGCCAACGCAATCCTCGCCGCGGCATTCCCGCCCGAAGAGCGCGGCAGAGCGTTCTCCATACCCATAGTCGGCGCTCGCTTCGGAACGCTTATTGGACTCGCCCTGTTCGCCCTGTTCCTGCAATACCTCAGTTGGCGACTCGTATTCCTCACTTTCGTACCGATGGGCATACTTGCGATCGCCGTCTCAAGACCCATGCTCCTGATGCTCAAGGACGAACCCCGCACGAACACAAACCCCGTAGATATTCCCGGCGGCCTGCTGCTGGTCGTAACTTCTGTCGTATTCCTGCTTGCGGGGGCACATCTGCACGGCGGCGAAGAGTCATACACAAGCTCGCAAGGCAGCGTATATCACATTGGAATGTATGCGCTTTCAGCCGTGCTCCTGGGCGCGTTCATACTTCTTGAGCGCCGCATGCAAAACCCACTTGTGGATTTGCAGCATTTCAAGCACAAGTATTTCTCCCTGTCGCTCGTGTCCAATGTAACGTTCCACTTCTCCATGCTGGCAACGATGACCCTCGTGCCCATCATCGTGGAGCTTGGATATAACAAGCCCCCTATCTGGGTGCCGCTCGTACTGCTGCCCAACCAGATTATAGGCTTGGTGATGACATTCACCGCCGGCTGGATATACGACAAGTACCAGCCCAAGCTGCTGCGCCCCGCCGCCATGGTCAGCATTGCCTCCGGATTCATGTTGCTCGGCATATTTATCGGAGGTGTATCCGTCGGCGGATTGTCGATAGGTGGTCTGCACATCCCTGCCCTTTCAATCGGTGGCGGCGTACCCATCTGGTACATCCCCCTGCTGATGCTGCCCATATCGTTCGGCACGGCGTTCTTCAACCCGGTCAACAACGCCATGATTATGAGTTCGCTCCCGCTCAGGCATCGGGGCTTCGCCTCCGGCATGCTCGAAACGACACGCGAGCTTGGCCACGCTTTCGGCTCTACCGTATCCGCTACGGCGCTCGCAATGGTGCTGCCCGCCGGCATCGCGCTCCTCACTGCCGAACAGGTCGGCCCATTCTATCTTGAAGGCTTCAGGACCGCCGCAATGCTCGTCGTGTTGACCATGCTCACCGGCGGCATCATCGCCTTCTTCCACAAGCCATACACCGAAACCCAAGCGCCGTCAACTCCCGCCGCCGCATCCGCCGGCGACGACTAAGACTTATCCTATCCATCCTGCACATCGATGTTAATTCCCGCTATGACCACCGACAACGACGACCTAACTATACAAATTGAAGATGTCAGCCGCTGGACTCCTCACGAAGACCAGCCCGGCCACGGTATCCTGCTTCACACCACGCGCGGCGACATCCACATCATCGTTCACAGCAATCCCGATCCTGATTACCGCACCAGTAAGGCAGTAGTCTTCGTCTGGGGAGCGCGTGGCGGCTTCGACGGTCCTGCGGGCGGCATCTACGCCAGGCTTGCCGAAGATCTGAAATACGTGGCAACATCGATTCGCATAGACTATCGTCTTCCCAATGTCATAACCGAGTGCGTCCTTGACACGATGGCGGGACTGTCCTTCCTCAGTGCCACCGGGCACTCGGAAGTCGCGCTTGTCGGGCACTCATTCGGGGGTGCGGTCGTCATTGCTGCCGCGCCTTTCAGCCCGATGGTCAAGGCTGTGGCAGCGCTTTCCTCCCAGACCTACGGCGCATCCAACGCAGGCGCTGTATCCCCTCGGCCGCTGCTTCTGGCTCACGGCGGCGCAGACACACGCCTACCTCCAAGTTGCTCCGAGCAAATCTACGAATGGGCGAACGAGCCGAAGGAGTTGGTCATCTTTCCCGGCGCCGAGCACGGACTTGTCGAGTGTCAAGACGAACTCGACGCCATGCTCAAAGGCTGGCTCGTTGACAGATTGAATGAAGGAAGCACAGACGCCTAGCGTCCTCATTTACAGACTCGGTGCTCAACGATATACTCTTGTCGCGCCGGTTGCTTAGGGTTGCCGTCGCGTAATGACAGCCACGTAACTCAAACGGAAGGAAGGGCAGAATTCATGGGTGATCTTGACGGAAAAGTCGCAATCGTAACGGGCGCGGGGCGTCTTCGAGGCATCGGCAGGGCAGCAGCCGTGGAACTCGCCAGCATGGGCGCGGATGTGGTCGTAACCGGCACCGGACGCAGCCCCGACCGCTACCCGCCTGACGAAAAGGCAGTCGGCTGGCGCGATGTCGAAAGCACCGCCGACCAGATTCGCGAGCAGGGCACCCGCGCCCTCACGCTCACGGTCGATGTATCCAGCGCCGACGATGTGCAGATGATGATTGACCGAACCGTCGAAGAGTTCGGCAGACTCGACGTGCTCATCAATAACGCCGCCTACGCCCGCGGACCGGACCGTGTGCCCATCCTCGATCTGCCACAGGACATCTTCCAGCGCGTCGTGGATATCAAGATTACCGGCACCTATCTCTGCACCAAGGCGGCAATACCGCACCTCATCGAAGCTGGCGGCGGCAAGATAGTCAACATCTCATCGACCGCGGGGAAGCGCGGCAGCGCCAACACCCTCGCCTACAATGCCTCCAATTTCGCCCTCGTAGGCATGACACAGTCCATGGCGCACGAGCTTGGCCCACACGGCATAAATGTCAACTGCGTCTGCCCCGGCGCCGTGGACACCCACCGCATGGACGATATTGACCGGGACGTGCGCTGGATTGAGATGGCGGCGAACACACCCATCCGCAGGAACGGCACTGACGACGAGGTGGGCGCGTTCGTCGCATACCTCTGCTCCGACGCTGCCGGCTGGATTCACGGCCAGTCCATCAACATCAACGGCGGCTCCGTCATGGAACACTAAACCGCTCTTCATCGCCCATCCTAATCTTTCCCTTTGATATGGAGGGAAGGTTAGGATGGGGGTGATGAGGCGTTGGGCTGTGCGATGAAAGACTCCAACAAAGCCCTGCTTATAATCGATGTGCAGGTAGGCTTCGTCAACGACGCCACCCGCCACATCCTGCCCAAAGTCGAGGCGCTTCAGAAGCAATACGCGCATGTCTATGCCACTCGCTTCATAAACGCCGAGGGTTCTCCGTACCGCAGGCTATTAGACTGGCACCGCTTCTACGAGTCCTCAGACGATGTACCGCTCGCCTTCCAGCCGGTCGATGGCGCAATTGTCATCGACAAGCAGGTGTACACCTGCGTTACTCCCGCATTCATGGAAAACCTACGCAGCAAGGGCATTGAAGAAGTAGCGATCTGCGGCATTGACACCGATGCCTGCGTTGCAACCTGCGCCGTTGACCTCTTTGAGAACGGCATCAGGCCCATCCTGCTCTCCGAAGCCTGCGCCAGCCACGCGGGAGCCGAGTATCACGAAGCCGCCCTCCGCATACTCGCCCGCCTCATCGGAAAGAACCAGATAGTATGACGACATCTCCCGCAGACCCTGAATCCCCGGCTACTATCCCGCAATCACCTACACGCGAAGCCGCCCAATGCGAAGAAGGCTTGCGGCGCGTACTCGCCTACATCTGCGCCCGACGCCATCGCAGGCTGATTGCGTTTGCAGGCATCTTCCTGCTCATTTACGCCATCGTCAGCATTCCTTTATCTTTCCTGTCATCAGTCGCTTATGGCATATTATTTCCAGTCATCTATGATGAGGATATTCCTATCGGCGTCGAGATGTACCGCCTGATACTGTCCATTATGGGAATAATGCCGTCCCTGATAATCACCCTGCTGATATTTTTGCGGTTAAGAAGAACTTACTCAGGCTACATCCCGCCGGATGATTCATAGGAAAACTGGTGCGAATTTCACCCGCTCTCACTTCGATAATTCTGAATAGCGTCAACCTTTTGCGAACCAAGCCAGAAAGAACATCTTATGCCCGGTTCCGCAATCAGCCACACTTCTAACGATTCTGCATCGCAATCGCCTCAAAGCGAAAGCGCCGAATGTGAGGCGCGCCTGCGGCACGTGCTGGCATATATCAGTGAGAAACGCTACCGTGTATGGACCGCTTCAGCCGCCGCCTTTCTCCTCATCTACTATGTCTCCCAAGTGCCTTTCAATTTCCTATACTCATTCGCCTTTAATGCATTAGGGTTAGCCGGCATCGGCCCCAACGATGTATTCAGTGCCAGCATTTTCGGTCTGGTATTATTGACAACGACGTTCCTGCCACCTCTCATAATTACCCTCCTCATATTCTCTCGGCTGAGAAGAATATACAGAGGATACTGACCAATCAATCATATTGGAGTGAAGACCATGCCCGAACTAGACGGCAAAGTGGCAATCGTAACCGGCGCGGGACGTCTGCGCGGCATCGGCAGAGGCGCGGCAGTCGCGTTTGCCCGCCTAGGCGCGGATGTAGTTGTAACCGGCACGGGCAGAAGCCCCGACCGCTACCCGCCCGACGAGAAAGCCGTCGGCTGGCGAGACATCGAAAGCACCGCTGAGCAGGTCCGCGCCGAAGGCGCGCGCGCCCTGCCCCTCGTCGTGGATGTCGCGGACGCCGACAGCGTTCAGCAGATGGTTGAGCGCACCATCGAAGAGTTCGGCAGGATCGACATCCTTGTTAACAACGCCGCGTATGCTCGCGGCCCCGATCGTGTGCCCATCACCGAAGTCCCGCAGCATGTCTTCCAGAGGGTTCTTGATGTCAAGATTACCGGCACATACCTCTGCGTGAAGGCGGTCGTGCCGCACATGATTGAGCAGGGCGGCGGCAAGATAGTCAACATATCCTCCGGCTCCGGCAAGACCGGCAGCGCGAACAACCTGGCATACTGCGCCGCCTGCTTCGCGCAGGTCGGCATGACGCAATCCTTGGCGCAGGAACTGGGACCGCACAATATCAATGTGAACTGCGTATGTCCCGGCGCCGTGGACACATCGCGCGTGGACGATGTTGGCAGGGGCGAGGCATGGCAAAGGATAGCCGACAACCTACCCATCCGCAGAACGGGGACAGACGACGAAGTAGGCGCGTTCGTCGCCTACCTATGCACCGAAGCGGCTTCGTGGATACACGGCCAGTCCATTAACATGGACGGCGGCGGCACAATGGTGCATTGAATAGAGTTCCTTCCCCCAGTGGGGGAAGGTTAGGAAGGGAGCAAGAAGACTCCCCCATCCTGTCCATCGATGTTAGCTCTCGTCTCCCCGCACTGGGAGTACGACAATCGCATTGCCGATGACCAGTCGCGTACCTTCCTCATTCTGAAGGAACACGTCGCATTCGAGGCGAGGCTCGCCATCCACCACATCCTTGTCCGTGATGATTCCGCTCAGCGTCAGCGGCTGATTGTGCGGCACCATCCCCCGGAAGACCACATCCAGCTTTCGCAAGCGGACGGTGTCAGCCCAACCCGTCAGCAACTGCGACAGAATCGTGATATTCATCGCGCCCGGAACGATTGCCCCCGCAAGCCCCTCACTCTTCGCGTGTTCGTCGCTCGTGAACCGGCTCTCCCCCGGCGTCCCTCCGCGCACGCTCAAAAACCGCCGCACCTGCTCCACATCCACAACTCGCTCAACAGGCCCTATGTCGTCACCAAAGTCCACATCTTCGTAATAAAGTTCTCTCATTTCAATCCTAACCATGAGTTCCTTCCCCCTCGATGGGGGAAGGTTAGGATGGGGGTGAAATCCTATCCATCCTGTATATCCTGCTAGCTCCCCACCCGCCCGCTGTTCCGACGCACATACGACTCGTCCACCAGCGCAACGGTCTCGCCATCCTGATTGTCGAACCGCGTCTCCCACACAGCGAACACCATCTTGCCGGAGCGCCCCGTCTTCGCATAGACTTCTTTAAGTCGGGAAGTAACCTCGACCGTATCTCCCGGGCGAATCGGCGCAAGACTCTCAATCGCCTGTCCCGCAAAGAACCCGATGTCTCCGAACTCCAGCTTGATGTCAGGTTTCTCGCCACCGTTGACGAACAGGTTGCAGAATGTCGGCGGCGCGATTATGTCCCCATACTCCGACTCCGCGGCCAAACCCTCATCGACATAGATTGGGTTAACCTCGCCGGAAGCCTGCGAGAACTCTAACATCATCTCTCGGCTGATCTCAAAAGTCCCAATCGGGAACTCCTTGCCCAGGTAGCTCCTATCGTAGTTGATTCCATCGTCAGTGGTCATGACTTACCCCGTCTTTATCCTATTCATCCCGTGCATTGATGTTAGTTCACGCCGTCGCATCATCGAGATGCACCGCGCGAAATGCCCCGGCGCGCAGTAGTTCCACCAGGTCCGCTTCGCTGCGCACCTCGCCGTCGAACTGCGTCATGCAGCTTCCAATCGCGCTCACAACATGGGCGTCGCTTCCTCCGGTGCCCAGATAGCCTCGCTGGTCGATAAGCGCGTCCGCGCGCTCCTGCTCACCCGGGCGGTTACTTCCGTTCAAGCGCTCAACGACCTGTACGCCATCAAAACCGTCAACTTCGCCCACATACTCGCAGAATCCGATCCCGAACCTGCCCGGATGCGCCGGTATTGCGATCGCACCGCATTCCTCGGCGCTCCGCACCAGTTCCGCCGCGTCCATATGCACATTCCCGAAGTCGATGCGGCTCGTCAGCGTCTCCGTAACTCCATAGACCAGAAAGTGCCCGCAGTTCGTATCCAGCTCCGAGCCTTTCAGGACCAGCACATCGTTCTCGGCGGCGAGAGCACTGTAATCCTTGTCGAAGTCGAACTTGCGGTGTTCTGTCAGCACGAACCCGTCCATGCGGTAACCTTTCCGCCGCAGAACGCCGACCCATTTCACATATTGCTCCACGGTCGCGCGCGAGTCGTCAGACGAAACCGAGTGTGTGTGCAAGTCAATAAACATCAACCGAATACTAGGCTAGAGTATCGCGGGCGTCAAGATAATCGAAAATACGTCCAAAAGCTGCAAACCTGCTCATACAGCCGAGCAAGAGCACAGAAATCAGGTCGATACGAAATACGCAAGGTATTTCTAGTCCTATTTTTGACAAAATTTGTCCAATGTGCTTCTATGGAAAGAAGCATCTTTTGTTCCAAGAGTATAAGGTTTTGATGGACGCTTCATACAAGGCGAACTTTCTGTGGATGCTCCTACCACTGTTGCTAGTGACGCTGCATATCCTCATAGGAGAACGAACAGCACACAGTTTGACACCGGTCTTAGACGTACTCCTGAATACGGAGCAAACATCTCCGCGACACGAACGGCAAGTTAGATTTCAAGTGGTGCTTGTTTTTCAGAACAGAGAACGAGCCGCGATCAAGGAGGTTACACTGAGCGTCAGAGGTCCCCAGAACTTCGACGCTAATTTGCCCCTGGCGGATGGCGCGTTCGATTTATCGGGAATACGGGGCTTGGTCGGTACATTGATGGGAACTGTCAGGACGAATGGAGTGACTGCTCCGCTCCCGTCACTGTACAAGAGCAATTCTAATGGCGGCACAATACTCATTGACGCTCTGTGGGTTCCCGGCAATGATGCGACGGTGGATGGCGACTATGTCGCGCAGGTTGTGGTCAAGTTCGAAGATGCATCGAACCCATTACCGAGCAAGCGGATTGAATTTGCCTTAGTGCGGCCCACACCAACACCAACGTCAACTCCTACTCTGACACCAACCGCCACTCACACAGCTACACCAACGCCTACTTCAACTCACACGTTGACTCCGACTCCAACCCAGACATCAACCGCCACTCACACGGCTACGCCAACACCTACCTCAACCCACACGTTGACTCCAACTCCGACACCAACCACCACTCCCACAGCTACGCCAACGCCTACGAGAACTCCAACACGTACACCCAAGCCGACAAGAACGAAGACACCCACCCCGACGAGCCTGCCAACTGCTACTTACACACCTACACCGGTACCAACAAATACGGTTACATCCACCGTCACACCTACCCCTACCCACACAGCCGTTCCTACAATTCTCCGCGCGTCATCTGTTTCGGATACGCCGGTACACACTCAGACGCCTACCGCTACCTATACTCCCCAGCCAACGGCAACGCCCACAGTCTCTCTTTCACCAACTCCAACGAATGTACAGACCTTAACCCCCACAGCCACACCATTTGCACTCCCGGTGGATTCATCAGCTTCTTCTAATGCCGAGTTACCGGCATCAAAGTCGTTTGCCGGTAGGCTAGTCAAGTCCTCGTCAGTGCGAATCTTCCCTGCTGACCCGTCCAAGCCGTTGGTACTCATTGTGGACGGTTACATAGTGCCAACATCTACGCCATCGGCGACGCTTCCGTTGGATTCAAAAGGCAAGTTACCGGACATACGCGACGCAGTTTCCTTATTTCCTTCAACGATCAATGTCCTGGTGGCGCTTATAGTAATAGCAGGGCTTCTCGCAACTCTGTATCCCATCAGCCGGCGGCGCGGTTCGTCATCAGGCGAATGATAGCTAACTGCTTATGATCGGCATATCTCCCGCAAGCGCTCGAAGTAGTCGGGGAACGTCTTCGATACGGTGTCCGGGTCATTGATCGTTATACTACTGTCTCCAAGCGCCGCCAGCGAGAAACACATTGCTATGCGATGGTCGTTGTAGGTGTCTATTTCAGCGGGCTGGATCTCTTGCGGCGGCGTAATCTCGATGTAGTCCTCGCCCTCGACCACTCCGGCGCCCACCTTGCGAAGCTCGGTCGCCATTGCTGCGAGACGGTCGGTCTCCTTGACTCGCCAGTTATGCACATTGCGGATTGTCGTCTTGCCTTTTGCAAAAAGCGCAGTGACGGCGACCGTCATCGCAGCGTCCGGAATGTGGTTCAGATCGGCGTCTATGCCTGTAAGCTCCCCGCTCGAAATCTCAATCCAGTCAGGCCCGCTGGATACCTTCGCACCCATTCGCTCAAGCACCTGGGCATGCGCTATGTCTCCCTGAATGCTGTCGTCTCCCACGCCGTTGACCCGCACGGGCCCGCCGCCGATCGCGCCTGCCGAAAGGAAGTACGATGCGGAAGAGGCGTCTCCCTCGACCAGGATGCTGCCGGGGGATGTGTATGCCTGGTTGCCGGGCAGACGGAACCACTCGTAGTCGTTGCGCTCGACCTCGATGCCGAAACGCCGCATCACATCGAGCGTCATCTCGATGTAGGGCTTGGACACCAGATCGCCCTCAACCTCGATGGTCAAAGGGGAAAGCGCCATCGGCGCAGCCATCAGCATGCCGGTGAGATATTGGCTGGATATGTTGCCACGTATGCGGACGGTGCCACCCTCAAGTCCTTTCGCGTCGATTTCAAGAGGCGGGCAGCCATCCACGCCGGTGTAGGCTATCTGAGCGCCGACCTGACGTAAAGCGTCCACCAGGTCTCCGATGGGACGCTCCAGCATGCGTGGCTCACCCATGAGTGTGTAACGCCCTCTGCCGGCGCAGATTGCGGCGCACAAGGAGCGCATGGTAGTGCCTGAATTGCCGAGAAAGAGCGTTGCCTCGCCTTCGGGAAACGCGCCGCCGAGTCCATCAACCTCGGAGTATCCGCCATCCTCGGAGTGCCGGACTGTAACACCCAGCACACCGAGCGCATTGAGCATGTGTGTCGTGTCGTCGCTTTCCAGCAGGTTGCGGACCTGCGTCGTGCCCTCAGCCAGCGCCGCGAGCAGCAGGACGCGGTTAGACATGCTCTTGGAGCCGGGCAACCGTATCTCGCCTTGCACGCTGCGTATGGGTTGTAGTGTAAGTTGCTTCATTTCATTCACCTTGTGAAGTCTGTCAGTTAGTCGGTATTTCGAGCTTGTAGCAGATACACTTGGTTCTGTGGACGATTGTCGCCGGCTGTCATTATTCTTGTCATATCGCTTTTTCCTCGGTCATTTCGAGCGAAGCGAGAAATCTAAAGTCAGGAACTGGCTAATGTGTAATAGGTTTAGATTCCTCACTGCGTTCGGAATGACATTTTTGTCCGGGATGACATTCTTACTGACACACCAACTAACTGACACACTGATTACTAGGAATTATAGCCGACCGCCTGAGATTCTGCCGCGCCTGAGCAGGTAGATGTGGGGATTGATGTAGCCGCGGCTGTGGGGAATGCTGAGAGGAATTTCATTTGCTAAGTTCCAGTTCGGATTGTCCTCAATTGTGGAGAGCATTGCTCGTCTTCGGGTTGTAATCACCACAAGGGAGGCGTTGGGTCTGGCAACTCTGGCGGATTCGGTGAGCGCCGCGTGATACAAGGACGAGATGTCGTAGCCATGTTGCAGCATGCCGAAGGGAAGGTCCGCGGTTATAGTGTCCATGGAGTCGTCCGGCAGGGGCAAGTTGGCGCAGTCGGCTTGCAACAGCGCCACTGAAGCGCGATGTCCGACGGCGCGAAGGTTGGCGTCGGCACATTGGAGGGCACCTGTGTCAATGTCCACGCCGGTTACGCTTGCAGCCACTCCCAAGCCAAGTCTTTCGACCATCAGCGTGCCGGAGCCGCAGCACATATTCAGCACGCGCTCGTTGGAACGCGGTCGAGCGAGGGTAGCCATAACGCTCGCCACGGTAGCATTGAGTGCGCCGGGCATATCGCAGACACGCCATCTGCGCGCGGAGAAGGGTAACGGGCTTGTGCGAATCAACACCTGCCAGCCGCCCTCGTCCGATATATCGCGGCGCACTGCAATGTGCAGGTGGGCGGCGTCTTCGGCGGGTTCAAGTCCGGTGGCGATTGCGATTTCCTGCCGCAGACGCGAATAGACGCCGGATCCCGCGCCTGCCGCAGTGATACGGAATGTGCGGAACGCGCCTGCTGGGCGGGCATCAAGGACCAAGTAAATTACACTCAGCAGGCGCGTCAGGTGCTGATGTCCGAGGAGTGCGCGCGGTCGTGGGACTGCAAATGCCTCGACTCGATGGACTGCGGCGGCTGTCCTAAGTTCGTCGAAGCGGCGGATGCTGCCATCGAAGCGCAGAGAGAAGCGTCCATCGATTCTGCCACGTTCTATCCGTGCTGCCTTGCCCAGCAGACTTCGTGCCTCACGGCGGGCATACTCTTCCAGACCGATGACCGTCTCGACCTCGTACTCTTGAGCCAGACTCACGCTCGGTGCAGCCTGTCCTCTATTCTGCGACGCCGGCCTGCGTTCCTTTCGCCGCTTATGCCGAGCGTCCGACGGTAAGTTTCTCGCTCTTCCCGATCCTGTCGAAGAAGAACGAGTACGAGAATTGCGTGTGGTTCGGCGTTGTCTGCTCATCTTCCGTCCAGCCTTGCGACGAGTTTCGTGAGACCGTCTTCACTCCCCACATTGCCCGGAAATATGATGCAGGGCAAGCCGGGGTGGAGGGTTTCATCGCCGAGAATCCACGCCGGCACGCCAGGCGCAGCCTGGCCCGGCGACCACGCGCGATTAACGTTGAGCGCCTTCGTAGCGAGTGCGTAGGATGTCGCACCGCCTTTGATAATGACGCAGCGCGGTCGAACCCGAATGGTGGCGACCACCTCCGACATCGCCTGAGACACCTGATGCCCGATGGCGAGGCTGTGGTCTGCACTGCGTCCCTCTACAAGTTGGCGGCTCGTGTACAGCACGGCGTTGCTGCCCGACTTTATGGCATCTTCGGTGATGCAAGCGGCGCGGTCTATCTCCGCCTGACGAGTCGAGTCTGACAGCATGCTTGCGACATTCGCATCCACGCCGACGGCATCGGTGTTCGACAACAGATGGTTGAGCTGCTGCGTAGTGCGGGGGACGTGCGAGCCGACCACCAAGAGTATGCCACCGCTGCCGTCCATTCCCAGATCGACAGGTGTCAGCAGTGGACGCTCGGACTGTCCCAGCAGCGCCTTGATGAAGGACGCCGCAGCGCGGAACAGGAATTTTCTGCCTTTTGTCTCCACATCAAGCAGCCCTTGTACAAAAACTTCCATGTCCTTGTTGCTCGCGCCATTCACGATGCAGACGCCTCCGTTCGGCATGGTTGACAAGATGGCGGAAGCTCGGCCAGGGCCGCCGCGCCGCAAGTCGTCAATGGACACGCTCAGCACGGATTCAGCATCTACCTGCCCCGCAGTCTTCTCTTCGACCCACCCTCGTAGATTTGAGGATTGGAACGCGAACGCGGGGTCGCGCGCGAACTCTGTGTCACCGACAGGGGTCAGCCGCTCGCCGTCTAAGACATACTGCACATCGTTGATCGTGTAGCGTCCGCCTTCCAGGAACAGGGGCGCGATTATCCAACCGTCGGGTTTGCCGGGCAGGGCGGACTCAATCGCCTTCATCTCAGCAGGAAAGTGGCCGCGCAGTGTTGAATCGAGGCGACTGACGATAGAGAAGTCAACGCCCGTCTGCCGTGCTGCCTCACACAGGTTGCGCGTTACGAACGAATTGACCGCCTGAGCCTGGGATTCTGGCATGGTGCGCGCGTTGGTCACGATGAAGAAGGCGCGGCTTTCGGCTTCAAGCTCGGCTCGAAGTGCATCCACCGACCAGTCCATCAGTACCGCGATGTCGTGGACGCTCTGCGTTCCCATAACATCGTCGTCCAGGATGACAATCTTTCTTCCGGACGCTTTCAGTGCTGCGTCAATGTGCGGCAAGGGATCGTCGTCCCACTCAGGCGGTAGGCTGCTAAGGGTTTCTTGAAGCGGTATTTTCGGCATGTAGCGATTATCAAATCATCATTAGTATGTTGATGTCCCCTCCCCCTGAGGGGGAGGGTTAGGGAGGGGGTGATAAATCCTGTTCATCCATGTCAATTACCTCACCGAGCGCCCCGGCAGCGCGCCGGTGTGCTCGCCGCCGTCAATGACGACCGTGCCATTGACGATGACGTATTCGATTCCGATAGGGAACTGCTTGGGTTCCGTGCGTGTTGCGGGCGCCTGCACATTCCCCGGATGGAACACGGTTATGTCCGCCTTCATGCCATCCCGCAGTATGCCTCGGTCTGCCAGGCCGATGCGCTGTGCCGGAAAGGACGTCATCTTGCGTATTGCTTCCGGCAGTGCCATCTGGTTCTCCTCGCGCACATACTCGGCGAGAATGACGGGGAAACATCCGTAAGTGCGGGGGCTGGGAAAATCTCCCAGCAGCACGGCGTCGCTGCCAACCATCGACAGTGGATGGCTGACAAAAGCGGGCAGAGTGTTGCCGTTCGCGCCATCCGACACATAGCAGGTCTGCAAGTCTTCTTCAAGCAACAGGTCGCATATAGCATCAACTGGATGCTGGTTCCGCATGGCTGCGATTGCCTCGACCGACAAGCCCTCATAGACGTGGTTATGAGGCTGCTTGAAGTACGTGAGCCACACATTGTCCCATGAGGGTCCGCGCGGCTCCATCTCCCGCCGCAAGCGCTTTCGCGCATCCTCGGATGCCAGCGCCTCTTTCAGTGGGCCAACGCCGCCGTCGTGCGTCCAGTCCGGCACCATAATCAGCAGACGCGTACTTCCGAACACATACGGATAACTGTCAAATGTTACATCCTGTCCGCTGTCGGCAGCATCTTCAACAAGACCGATCAGTCCCTGCCCGCCACCCGTGCTTGGCGCACGCTGGTAGAAGTGCGTGATATGTACGGGAATGTTGCTGCGGACGCCAATCTCCAGCGCCTCACGGAATGGGTCGAGGTAGCGGTCGCCGAGCCGGTAGCGCACATGGGTATGATAGAAACCTCCCATGTCGGCAACGAGTTCGCTCAGCTCCACAAGCTCGGCAGTGCTTGCGTAGCCGCCGGGCGGGTAATCCAGTCCGGTTGATAGCCCGACCGCACCCTCTTCAATCGCCTCGCGGATGATTGCCTTCATGTCCGCCATTTCGGCCGCCGTCGCTGGCCTGTCATCCCAGCCGACAGCTGCGATGCGCGGCGGTGAGTTGCCGAGGATATACGCGATGTTCACTGCCGCCTTCCTGTCGAACATCGCAAGGTACTGCTCCACCGTTGACCATCTGCCGGGCAGCGGCGGGTTGCCGTCAAGCCCTGAGTTGAGCGCGACAAAATCGAGGAAGTCGTCGTGGTTGTGGAAGGGCGCGTAAGAGTTGCCGTCAACGCCAATCAGCTCGGTTGTGATGCCTTGCCGCACCTTCGGATGGTGCTCAGGCTCGGACAGAATGACAAGTCCGGCGTGGGAGTGCATGTCTATAAAGCCCGGAGAAACGACATGCTCCTCGGCGTCGATGGTGCGCGCCGCTTCGATACCGCTCAAGTCACCGCGGAAAATACGCACCATATCGCCCTCGACGCCGACCGCGCCGTAGAAGCCCGGGTTGCCGGTGCCGTCTATCATAAGTCCGTTAATAATCAGCAAGTCCAGCATCATATTACCTTTCTGCGCGCAGTTAATAGTAAAGTGTTTCACTCCGCTTGACGCTAAAGTGTTGTGGCTGGACAGGATTGTACACCGTACGCAATGCTGCGCCAATAAGCGCGCCTGCGCCGCATCTTCAGTGGTGGACACACGATGCGGTATCACTTATATGCGCTTAGTAGTATCAAGAATAGTTTATATCTGAGTGGTTTCACTGATATAATCATCTGCAGCACCATTCAAGGGGCGGTCAGCGCAAATAGCAGTTCATCTTGCGGCGTACAGATAAGATGATCAGCCTTTACAACCACGATGCATGCTAACCCCTAGATTGGGAAGCGCGTTTCAGTAATCAAATAGCAACTCGCGAGGTCGCTAAGGAATGCAAGATATAAAGAGTCAAATTGCAGGGGTGAGAAGCAGAATTGCGGAATTACTGGTGCGTCTTTGACCTGCCGACAGACGAAAAGGAGATAGCTGCACTCGAAGAAGAAGCGGCGGCGCAGGTCTTCTGGGACATACCGGAGATCGCCCAACGGAAGATGCAGCGCCTGTCCGACCTAAAGGGAAAGGTCGAGGATTGGCAAACGCTTGAAACTCAGGCGGCGTCGCTGGAAGAACTGCTGCTACTCTCCATCGAGGAGGAAGACGATTCGCTGTCGGAAACCTTAGTTCAGGAACTCGCTCAAATACAGAGCAGGCTCGGCGAGTTGGAGTTCGACCTGACACTGTCGGGGCCCTATGACGAGCGCAACGCAATTGTCGCGCTGCATGCGGGGGCAGGCGGGGTGGAGTCGCAGGACTGGGCGAGCATGCTGATGCGGATGTACCTACGGTGGGCAGAGCAACGCAAGTTCAGGCGCGACGTGCTGGATGTGTCAATAGGCGACGAGGCGGGCATCAAAAGCGCCGTATTTCAGGTATCGGGCAGGTTCGCGTATGGCTACCTTCAGGCAGAGCGGGGCGTGCATCGCCTGGTAAGGCTTTCGCCCTTCGATTCGGACCATGCGCGGCACACATCCTTCGCTCTGATGGAAGTTTTGCCCGAAGTAGAAGAGGGCGTCGATGTAACTATAAACCCGGACGACCTGCGGATTGATGTATTTCGCGCCGGTGGACATGGTGGGCAGAACGTGCAGAAGAACTCGACCGCCGTGCGTATAACACACCTGCCAACGGGCATCCGAGTTAGCTGCCAGAACGAGCGCTCGCAGCACCAGAACCGCGAGATAGCGATGCGAATCCTAATGGCGCGGCTCGTGGAGCGCGAGATGGAAGAAAAAGCACGCGAAATTGCGAAACTCAAGGGAGAGCATGTATCTCCCGAATGGGGCAACCAGATTCGGAGCTATGTGCTGCACCCATACAAGATGGTGAAGGACCACCGCACCGGATACGACACATCGGACGCCGATGCCGTGCTTGATGGCGAACTAGATGATTTGATCAAGGCCTGGCTGACGACCAAAATCGGAAATGACGAAAATACATCCCAATAATTGAAGGGTGCATCCTAAAGCCCCATTCACTGGGAAGACAAATCTACGCACAGAGGTGTGAGATGAGAAAACTGCTACTAATTCCAATACTACTGATAGCCATATTCTCTGTATCTGTCGGCGCTCTGGCTTGCGGCGCGAGCCAGCCCGAAGTCGAAGAACCTGAAGCTCCGGCGCCAGCGGCTCAAACTGGGACGACTGATGCCACACCCGCCGCACAAGCGGAGACACCAAAGGCTCAGGAGACCACTAAGGAGAGTCCCGCGCCAACGAGCTTGCCTATCCAGACTGCGCCGCCTACCGCTGCGCCACAGGTAGCCAAGGCGGACACCGCTATGGAGAGAGACAAGCCTGTCGGTGGTACGATGACAAGGCTCTTCAGAGATCCGCCCACGCTTGATCCACACAAGACATCGGACACCACGTCGGCGTTTATCATCGGAGAAGTGTTCAGTGGGCTGGTTACCCTGAACACGGACTTGCAGATTGTGCCGGACATCGCCGAGAGGTGGGATATAAGCGACGACGGACTGGTCTATACCTTCCACCTGCTGCCTGAAGCCACATTCGCGGACGGCAAGCCCGTAACGGCGCACGACTTTGTGTACTCGCTCAACCGGGCGGCTGATCCTGAGCTGGCGTCCCCGGTGTCGAGGACATATCTCAGCGACATCGTGGGCGTAACAGAGGTACTGGATGGTGAGGCAACCGAGATTACCGGCGTCAAGGCGATTGACGAACACACTCTTGAAATCACAATAGACGCGCCCAAGGCGTACTTCCTCGCCAAGCTCACATATCCGACCGCCTTTGTGGTGGACAAGGCGAATGTCGAGGCGGGCGGCGATACCTGGACTGACAGTCCCAACTCTACGGGACCGTTCATGCTAAAAGAGTACAAGATTGGCGAGCATCTCATCCTCGCGCGCAATGACAACTTCTACCGAGAGCCTGCATATATCGACCAGGTGGTGTTCAATCTCGCGGGCGGCCAGGCGATGGCTCTGTACGAGAATGATGAAATAGACATCACCGGCGTTGGCATTCTCGACTTGGAACGGCTTCAGGACCCGAACGAGCCACTATCACAGGAACTCAAGGTCGTGCCGCCGCGCCTCAGCGTTTCTTATATTGGCTTCAATGTCCAGCAGCCTCCGTTCGATGATGTCAACTTCAGGCGCGCGCTGAACTTTGCCATCGACAAGGATCTAATCGCCAATGAAGTGTACGCGGGGCTGATAAAGCCTGCATACGGCATTCTCCCTCCGGGCTTTCCCGGATACACGGAAGGCATAGAAGGGCTGGAGTTTGACGAAGCCCGCGCCATAGAGGAGATTTGCGCGTCTGCATACGCCAATCAAGCAACTTGCGACACGGCTCGCACAGAGGGCATAGAGCAGCTTGCAGAGAAGACATTCTATGCTGAAGATGCTCCGCGCATCGTGCTGTCCGTGTCCGGCACGGGCGGCGATGTCGGCATCGGTACACAGGTAATACTTGAGATGTGGGAGAATACGCTCGGCGTGGAAGTAGAGATTCAACAGGTGGAGTGGGCGACATACCTGCAAGACCTGAATCAACGTAAGTTCCAGATATTCTCACTCGGTTGGCAAGCTGACTACCCTGACCCCCAGGACTTCCTGGACATCCTTTTCCACACGGAAAGCGAGACCAACCACGGTGCATACTCGAACTCCGAGGTTGACACCATACTCGAGGATGCGCGAGTGGAGCGCGACGGCAGCAAGCGTGTGGAGCTGTATAACAAAGCAGAGCAGATGATAATTGACGACGCCGCATGGGTGCCGCTATGGTACGAAGGCGAGAGCCATGTACTGATCAAGCCCCATATCAAGGACTACAGGCTTCTCCCCATGACCATACCGAAGTTCAGGTATGTCTATTTCGACTACGATAACTAGCTCTTTACTTTATTGGGTCCCCCCTCCCCCTCTGGGGGAGGGTTAGGGAGGGGGCGCATGAACCTGCGAGAGCGGGCGCGTAAGCTAAGAAAGAACCAGACGGATGCCGAGCAAACCCTATGGCAACATCTCCGCCGCCGCCAGATAAGTGGGCACCGATTTCGGCGACAACATCCTCTCGGTAACTACATTGTGGACTTCTTCTGCTTTGAAGAAGGATTGGTCATAGAAATCGATGGAGGGCAGCACGCGGAGCAAACCGATTACGACAATGAACGAACTAGATGGCTGGAATCGCAAGGCTATCGTGTCATGCGATTTTGGAACAATGAAGTGCAGGAAGAAATAGAGGCAGTCATGCAGGCAATCTGGGAAGAGCTTGAAGCGTCCTGAGGCTGTCTGCCTTCTTGCCCCCTTCCTAACCTTCCCCCTGAGGGGGAAGGGACAGATTGCAACAGGGAAATTAACTCACGGAGGACGAAAATGCGACTCATCTTGGCGGGATGCGAATACACGGGAACGAGCACGCTTGCGTTTGCAATCGACGACTGGCTGGAAGATAACGTAGGTGCGCGGTTCCCGCTGATTCACGACCACTGGAAGCTGCCGCACACATCAGGCCATCCCCAGCCGGACATGACCGAGGAAGAACGGCAGCAGGTACTCGCCCTCAGTCCCGTGTTGAGGGAGATGACGCAGCGCCACAGCCTCTACTATCATATTCAGGCGAACTCGTGGACCGGTCCGGACTGGATGTCCATAGGGCTGCATATCGACGATTCCGTGTACAGCCCTATGTACTTTGGCTACGGCGCGGACCACCAGGACCACGACCGCAAGACGGTATCGCGACAGGTGGAAGGCTCGATAATGCGCTTCGCTCCCGATATGGTTCTGGTGCATGTGAAGGCATCCGCGGAGGCCATTGAGCAGCGCATGGCTGCGGAGCCGCGCGAGCACAGCCCGCTTACAGTCGAGGATATCCCCGAAGTGCTGGCGAGATACGAAGAAGCAGTCGCCAACTCTACGTTGCGCCACAAGATTTCGCTGGATACGAGCGACGCCACGATTGAAGAGACGATGGCTGAGTTCACTCGCAAGATAGAGCCGCATCTCAGCGAAGCCGACCGCTCGCGCATCCTACTGCATCGCAACTGGTAGCTGCAAAGCCTGTCAGTTGGTCAGTCCGTCAGTAAATCAGAGCGCGGCGTTGCGTAACGCCTGAGCACACGCTATCCTTTGCGTTATCTCGCGTACCGCCGAAGAAGTTCGCTGACTGACCGCACCGATGGGCTGATGAACTGACCTACTGAAACACTGAAAGACTAGATTATGTGGGTGTACATCGCGCGGCGACTGCTATGGCTGCCTGTGCTGCTCATCGCAACCAGCCTTGTTACCTTCACACTGTTGCGCTTTGGCCCGGGCGACCCTGCCGAGGTCATTCTTGGCTCTCGCTACGATGAAGAGGCCGCGAAGCAGATACGTAGCCAGTTGGGGCTGGACAGACCATTCGGCGTGCAGTACGCGGCATACATGTGGGGAGTGGTAAGGGGCGACCTTGGCGAGAGTTACCGCTTTCGCGGGCGCTCCGTCTCCGAACTTCTATTCCCTAAGATGTGGGTGTCTTTCCAATTCAATATCGCCGTAATGCTGGCGAGCCTGATTATCGGCTTGCCTCTAGGCTTTTATATCGCGCACCGGCAGGGCACATGGTTCGACCCGACTATCGTTGGGATAGCATTGTTCTTCAGCTCAATCCCAATAATGATTACCATTCCGTTCATCCTGTGGGGGTTGTGCCTGAAACTTAGCCTGGTGCCCTGTTCCGGGTGGGGCGGACTCTTTGACCTCCGCATTATCACTCCTGTCATAGCATTGGGCGTATTTGGAGTGGCGGGCTTGGTGCGATACATGCGCGCGAGCACGCTCGACGTGCTGGGGCAGGACTTCATACGGACAGCAAAGGCGAAAGGGTTGTCAGCGGTCGTGGTCGATTCGCGGCATGTATTGAAGAACGCTCTGATTCCCATAGTTACCCTGCTGTCGTTCTCAATGGCTGGCATATTTTTCACCAGTTTCATAGTCGAGCGCATACTCGGCATTCCGGGCGTAGGCAACTTCACCATAGACTCCATATTCAACCGGGACTACCCCATCATAATGGCGGTAGGAATACTCGGCTCATCAGGGTTCGTCATCGCCAACTTGGTTGCAGATGTAACTTACGCATTCATAGACCCACGGATACGGTATCAGTAACCGCATGACCTGACAGAGGACAAAGCTTATGGCGCTGACTGAAGTCGCCGAAGCAGCAGAAGAACTGGGCACCAGAAAGGGCCATCTCAGGCGGGCAATGGAGCGCCTCGTGCGTAAGAAGATTGCCGTCGTCTGCATGGTTGCGCTCGCAGTAATTTACTTCGCAGGCATATTCGCACCGATCATAGCGCCTTATGACTACTCCGAAACGCACTTTACCGCCATCCGCAAGCCGCCGAGTTGGGAGTTCTGGGCGGGCACGGACTTCGGCGGAAGGGATGTGCTTTCCCGTGTACTGTGGGGCATTCAGAACACGGTCATCATAACGCTCGTTTCGATGGTGACGGGCGGCTTGCTCATCGGCATCACGATGGGTCTGATGTCAGGATACTTCGGTGCCTGGATTGACTCACTCATCATGCGAATCGGAGAATTGTTCGCCGCATTCCCCGACATCCTGTTCATGATAATAATTGCCTCCGCGCTCAAACCCCGCTTTATCGAAATAGCGCGCCAACTTGAAGAGAGTACCGGCGTCGAAGGCATAGTCCGCTCCGGCATAGTGGACTACTTTGTCATATCGCTGGCTTTGGTGGCTTTCGGATGGGTCGGCATGGCGCGGCTAGTGCGCGGGCAAGTGCTGGCGCTCAAACAGACGCCGTTCGTGGAAGCCGCGCGCGCGGCGGGAGCGAGTACGCCTCGCGTACTCTTAGTCCATCTCCTTCCCAATGTCATAAGTCCGGTTGCCGTCAGCGTTTCAGCGGGCATGGGCGCGATGATTGGCGCGGAGATAGTTCTGAGCTGGCTGGGACTGGGAATACAGCCGCCGCGTCCGAGCCTGGGGCAGATGCTCCTTCAGGCAGGCAGCATTAGCGCTCTGCGCGAGGTGCCCTGGATGCTGATTGCGCCCAGCGCAGTGGCGCTCTCACTGGTGCTGGCGTGGAACCTGCTAGGTGACTCGCTCAATGATGTGCTCAACCCGCACACGAGGTAGTTTTCAGTTATCAGTTTTTGGTTGGTCAGCTGGTTGAAGTTATCTGACAGACTTCCATTGTACGCCAACAAGTGGTCCGACAGGCTCACAACGAACAATCTTGGATCCCGAATCAGTCCGTTCTTCGACAAGCTCAGGACGGGTTGGTTAAGCGCCTTCATTGGATAGGACAAGGTAATTTGGACAACGGGACGGCAACTACAGAAGAGTCAGAAAACCGTCGGGAAGGCGGCATGCTTGGCCGCGTATGGAACGCGATCTCCCCCTACTTTATCGTGTTCTCGGCGAGCGCGTGCGGTCTTATCATCGAGATTGTCGCGTCTCGCCTGCTTGCGCCCTCCGTGGGAGTGTCGCTGTTCACGTGGACGAGCATCATCGGGGTGGTGCTGGCAGGCATCAGTATCGGGAACTACATCGGCGGCTTGGTTGCCGACAGGTTCCCGTCAGCCAAGACGCTGGGGCTGATACTGCTTGGCGCGGGATTGACGAGCCTCGCGGTATTGCCAATGCTCGCGCTTGTCACCGACCTGTACGACTCGCTGCACATCCTGCCGCGCATAGTGCTTATCACATCCACACTGTTCCTAGTGCCGAGTGTCATACTGGGTATGGTTACGCCTGTGGTCATCAAGTTGAGGCTGCGCGACCTGTCGCAGACCGGCAATGTCGTAGGCAAGATATACGCCGTATCCACAGCCGGCAGCATCTTCGGCGTGTTCGTTACCGGCTTCGCGCTCATACAGTGGTTCGGAACGCGCCCGATACTGCTCGGAGTCGCCGTGTTCCTCGTTCTGATGGCTGCGGTGTTCGGCAGTCTGTGGCGGATGCGCGTGGTAGGCGCTGTGGCGCTTGTGCTGTTCGCGGGCATTGCGGGCATGGGGTTTGCGACCGACTCGCTTGAAACCGAGTGCGATGTGGAGAGCAACTACTTCTGCATCAAGGTCCGTGAGCGCGAGATAGAGGGGCGCACGGTTCGCACTCTCACTCTCGACAGGCTGATACACAGCTACGTTGATTTGGACGACCCGACATACTTCGCCTATGGCTACGAGAAGATATTCGCGGACATATCCACGATGGTCGGGCAAGCCAAGCCGGAATTCAGCGCGCTGTACATCGGTGGCGGCGGTTATACGATGCCGCGCTTCCTGGAGCAGGCATATCCGGAGAGCCGCCAAGAGGTCATCGAGATAGATCCGGCGGTTACGCAGGTAACGCATGAGTATCTCGGCATGCCGCGCGATACGACCATCATCACGCACAACAGGGACGCGCGTCTGAAGATACCGGAGCTTGAGCACGGCAGCTACGACATCGTGATAGGGGATGCGTTCAACGATGTTTCCGTGCCGTACCATCTGACGACGCTGGAGTTCAACGAGCAGGTCAAGCGGCTGCTTAAGGACGACGGCATCTATGTGGTGAACGTGGTGGACAAGTTCCACAGCGGCGGCTTCTTGCGAGCGGTGGTTACTACATTGCAAGCGAGTTTCCCGCACGTCTATCTGCTGGCGGACAGCAGGGACTTCGAGGAAGACAACCGATTCACCTTCGTAGTGGCGGGCGCATTGCAGCCGTTCACCTATGCGGATGTGTATTTCGCCAGCCATGAAGAAGGGCGGGGCGACCCTGAACTGACCATCATGGCGCAGGATGAACTTGACGAATGGCTGGGAAGGAAGCGGAACATACTGCTCAGAGACGACTATGTGCCGGTGGACAACTTGCTTGCGCCAGTGTTCCTGGACATTCCATAGCGTTAGCTGCCCAATAACTCACATGAATGCAGAGGATAGAGGGGATTTTCACCCCCATCTTAACCTTCCCCCATCAAGGGGGAAGGGACTGTTGCCATCACCCCCCTACCCTCGCTGAGGCTGGCTATAACCCTCTCTCAGATGGGGAAGGGACATAGAAATCAGAGGTCTTGTAGGGTGGCGCAGAAGGAATCGCTCCAGCTTCTCGATGAGTGCCTCTCGACTACGGACAGCAGGCTGCGGTTGCGGCGACGACGCTCGCTGACGGGCATTCGCAACGCCTGATATGTGGCTTCCGCTGTCCCTTCGACGTCGTAGGGGTTCACGATTACCGCGTCCTTCATCGTGCTTGCGGCGCCGGTGAAGCGGGACAGCACCAACACTCCGGGCGAGTCAATATCCTGCGCCGCCACGAACTCCTTCGCGACGAGATTCATGCCGTCCCTCAGCGGAGTTACGAGGCAGACGTCCGTTTCGTGGTAGAAGCCTGCAAGCTCGGTCTGGGAGTAGGAGCGGTAGAGGTAGCGGATGGGCACCCAGCCTGCTTCGGAGAAGCGACCGTTAATCTGCCCGACGAGTCGCTCGACCTGCTCTTTTTCCTGCACGTACTCGGGGACGCGGGTGCGGGATGGGGATGAAATCTGGATGTATATCAGGTTTCCGCCGAGGCTTGGGTGGCGTTCGAGCAGGCGCTCGAAGATGCGGAGGCGGTGCGGGATGCCCTTCGTGTAGTCGAGGCGGTCAACGCCTAGGATCAGTCTGCGGTCCGGGACTGCGGCAAGGCCCAGTTCATCGGAGAGGTTGTGCTGATGACCGTCCTCGCGCGGCCTGAATGTGTCGGGGTCTATGCCGATGGGGAATACGCCGAGGCGCGCGGTCTTGCCTCGATAGGTATAGGAATCGCCGTTCGATTCGCCGCCAAGCTCGACATCGAGGGCATCGACAAGATTGTGCAGGTAGCGCTCGTTGTGCAATCCCACCAGATCGTAGTGGAGCAGCGCTTCCAGCGTTCCGCCGGACCAGGGCATTATGTTGAATATCTCTGCCGGAGGGAATGGGACGTGCAGGAAGAAGCCGAGCTTACCATTCCAGCCGAGCCGGCGCAGTTCGTAGCCGAGGTGGAAGAGGTGGAAGTCCTGAACCCAAACTATGTCGTCGGGCCGTAGCAACGGCATGAGCGCCTGGGCGAAGCGGAGGTTAATGCGGCGATAGGCGCGGTAGGTGTCGTGGCGGATGACCACGCGCGTGGGGAAGCTGTGGAGGAGAGGCCAGAGCGTGCGGTTGGAGAATCCGAGGTAGAAGAGGCTGACTTCATCGTCGGACAGATCCATCGTGGCGAGCTGAATGCGGCCGAATATCCTGACTGTGGGGCCCGTGGTTACGCGGCGGCGAGTGCTTCTGCCGCTCCAGCCGAGCCACATCCCACCGCTCTGTTCCATGGCGGCGCGGACGGCGGTTACGAGCCCGCCTGCGGATGCCTCACCTCTGCCCTGACTCTCGAAGCTGGATGCGGGTGGAACTCGGTTGGAGACTACTATAAGCCTGCTGTTCAGTGCCATTGAGTTGCCGCCTTCGCCGCGCGAGTCGTCCGCACGCTCGATATAACAATAGGGACTGGATGTATTATGAGAATCTTGCATAAGTGCAGTTATAGCGATGGTGCAGGTATATTCACCCCCATCCTAACCTTCCCCCATCAAGGGGGAAGGGACTTATGCAATTGTCTCGTATTACCAGTCCCTATTGACTATACAGCAACTAAGTTTGGGTTGTCTTGTCCGAGGCCGGGAACTCACAGGATGGGGAGGATGATCTGTCCTTTTTCACCCCCATCCTAACCTTCCCCCGTCAAGGGGGAAGGAACTTTAGGCTAGAGGGGTTCCTTCTTGAAGACTACCTTGTCGAGGGCGTACTTGCCGCCGCCGATAACGCCGATGATGCCTGCGATGATGAACCAGAGGATGGTTACTTCGCCGCCATGCGCGCCGAAGCCGCCTTCAGCCGGGTACAGATGGGGCCATGGCCATACCGGGCTGTTCACATGCACCATGAAGTAGGCGATTATCATGGTTACGCATAGCGCGCCCGCGCCGAGGCGGGTCAGAAGTCCGAAGCCAATCAGCAACGCCGAGATTAGCTCGACCCAGCCGGCTATGTCCACCATTGGCGTGAGCGGGTGCGCGCCCGCCGGAAAGCCCCAAAGCCCGAACGCCTTTTGAATTCCGTGTAGAAATGCCAGTATAGCGAATACTACGCGGAACAGGAGCCAGAATTCGTCCGCGTACCTCTCTAATATGCCGCCAAAGATTCCGGGTTGAGCATCCTGCGCCTGCATAAAATACCTCCTCCCCAATGGGATACTTCATAAATCCGCTCATATATTATTGAGCGTACCCATACATTGGCAGTTAGTATCTTATGGTTTGTTACATGTGTCAATACTTGCACATGCCATGTGTTAACAGGAAATTTACATTGGTGTCAGGTGCTGGGTTTCAGGTGTCAGGGGCGGGATAGCCACAGAAGGCACAAAGGGACACAGAAGGGGTGTTTATGGGCTGCGGGCGTTTGGGTGGGTGAATGTGCCGGATAGGGGGTTGGGGAGAATGGGGATGCCTTTGGTTGCTGCGGCTTGGCGCATCCACGTCAGGGTGGCTTTGTAGCTGAGGCGCACTGTCTCGGTGACGGGCCTCGGCTGGATCTCGCCTTCCTTGTACTCGCCGGAGTCTATGAGGTTGTAGTAGTCGAAGAGCGCCTGGTCTTCGGGACTCAGGGGTTCGTAGTAGC
>DAOUKP010000024.1:0-11283 GCA_034421195.1 Dehalococcoidia bacterium | reverse complement strand
TCTTCTGCGTCGTCAACTAGCTTGCGCCTGCGTCCGAAGTGTCCGTAGCCTCTACGCAGTATCTCTCTTGATGCTGCCATTCTGTCTGAGGGCTTTATCTTGAGCTTGTTGGGCGTGAATGGCTTGTCTCTGCCTGTCATTACCTGGTAGAGGAACTCGGCTATGGTGTGTCCTTCGGCTGTCTCGCTTCTTACTAGCTGGGCTAGGTTGAAGTTGAGGATGTCGAGGTAGGTGGGTTGTGAGTCTTGAGTTGTGGGTTGTGAGTTTTGAGTGATGCGGTCTTGTGTGTCTGCCGGCTCTTTGGCAGGCTGAGTGTGAACGGTGGTGTCACCCCCATCCCGGCCTTGCCCCGTCGAGGGGGAAGGGGTGAGGTTGGCGAGGCGAGTTAGTTGCCTTGAGGCTTCTAGTTGATGGTGGATTTTGACGCCTGGGGTCTTGCCCTGCACGGTTTCTGTTAGGAAGCGCAGGATGACATCACCGTCGTTGGTGAGTCCGGCTATTTTCTGTTGTAGTGCGTTTGAATTACACATGTCTCTGAGTTCTCGGGGGGAATAGCCACAGAGGGCACAGAATCCACATAAGCGAATTGTTGTTCTTAGTCTTGGTGTTTATTATGCAGACGGATGTTTGGGTTGTCAAGGGGTAAAGGTCTTTCGGTCGGTCAGTACATCAGTCGGTCGATGTGAGGCAACGGGGTTTGGAGGATGGGGAATGATTGCCGGGAGCTAGCGATACGGAAGGATGATTTTGTATCGAGCCGAATTCAGCAGACGAATACTATTGTAGTCATTATGATCGTCAAATCCGAAGTGCCAGATGTGGTATTCGTCGTCGCCAGAGCGCTGGAAGAAGAGCGTGGAGATGGGCTTTGCAGTGTGCTGCTGCCACTGACGAAATGGGTAGTAGAGCTGCCTGATAATCGTGTTGGTAGCGTTTCCGGCTTTGGCTTCGACCAATACGACCTGTTCTGCTCCTTCATAACCGCCGTCCACTTCAGTCTGGACGCTTCTTGCAGTTAGCAGAAATTCGCCAACTAGAAAATCGAACTGAGGGGTATATTTTCTACCACGAATAGTCAAAACTAACGACTCGTCATCAGTGAAGTGCCGAATCAAACTCTGAGCGTAAGCTCGATCGAGATGCTGCATCTCCGAGTTTCCCACCAGTGAAGTCTCCAGTTCAAAGGGGAAATCACTACGATATTCTAGCAATGGAGACTTGATTAGTGGAACGTCAACATATCCTTCGCCTTTGACGATGATGTAATGCCCATTCCTGACAGGCAATATAAAGAGACCTCTCTGCCGAAAAGCTAGCGGACGAGATTCCCTTGTGTCTTGCTTGCATAGAATCCGTACCTCCTTCTCTGCTGTCTTTTCGAAATCTTGACAAGCAATCTTAATTTGCGCTGCTGAAATGTGGAATGGCCCAGCACCAAAGTCGTGCTCGGCAATGTCATACATCTCGAAGATGGCGTCCCAACTTGGCGTATTACCTGTCTCGGCGTTAAGTGTCATCAGAACTCACATGGCTCTAGTCGGCTGCCGTATGATACTTATTTGTTTGTTCCAACAATCGCCGCTGAGCGTCGTCCATAACTGAGGATTCTCGCACCACGGCGGCATCACTTACAGGTGTAATATCAGACAGACGGCTAATTGCAATATCTGTGTAATCCTCTTCGATCTCGCAGCCGATGAATACACGGTTGAGGGGCAAAGCGGCGACACCTGTTGAGGCAGAGCCAGCGAAGGGATCGAAGACTATATCTCCGGGATTGGTGCTTGCACGCAGGCAACGGTCTATGAGAGCGACGGGCTTTTGCGTGGGGTGCTTGCCGTGAATTTTTTCTTTGCGCGGCGCAGCAGGGAATTGCCAGACGCTCTTCATTTGCTTACCGCCGTTCTCCGCCTTCATGTCCTGATAGTGGAATGTGTACTTGTGCTTGCTGCCCTTTGGCGCTTTGGTCGCCCACAAAAGCGTTTCGGTGGAATGGGTAAAGCACCGGCAGCCCAAGTTAGGCGGCGGGTTAGTCTTTTCCCATGTAATATCGTTCAGGATGCGGAAGCCGAGCTGCATCATCGCCATTCCGACGCTGAGGTAGATGTGTAGGGTTCCGGTTACCCATATCGTGCCTGCGGGCTTAAGGATGCGGTGGCATTCGCTCAACCATGACAGGTTGAATTCGTGGTCGTTTTCGACGCCGTTGCTACGATCCCACTTGCCCTTGTTCACGCTGACGCGCCTGCCCGCAACACAGGTTACGCCGTCATTGGAGAGTAGATAGGGCGGGTCCGTCCAGATGCAATCTACACTGTCGTCGGGAATATCCGCCATTAGCTCAAAGGCGTCGGCGCAGTACAGGGCTGACATTCCTTCGACGGATTGCCATGCCGATTTGTGCTCTGAAAGATGATTACTGAGCGTCATCTGAATGCTGCTCCTGACTGCTCTGCGCTCGTGCATTCGACACTGCGGTTGAGCGCATGGCATCGAGAAAAGCGCGTCCTTCCGTATTATCCTCTAGCCCCTCAATAACGTATTCAACGAGCATCTGCTCAAATTCTCTCAGGTCTTTCAGTAGCCATGGAGCTGGTTCGGCTCCGCTGATTACATCGTCAAGGACTTCCTGAAATAAGCCGGAAGAGACTGCATCATTTTCTTGTAGATACAGAGGCTCGTTATCTGGCCAACCGCCGGGTAAGTCGGCGTTGGAGTTACGTTCCAGTGTAGCCAAGAACAAATCTATAACTGACTGCCGTGACGGGTATATCAGTATAGGTTCTAATGACATGTGCGCTTTCCTTTACTTTGAGCGCACTATACGAGATCGAAAAGTCGATCTCAAGAAGGTTTCTTGACAGTTTATTGAGGTAAAAGGTCAACCCCTATCGTCTCGCCTATACTACCACGCATGCGAACATTAAGTCTAGTAAGCCTTATCGAGTGCGTTGTTGTGAGGAAGTGTGGGGCGCTTGGGTTGTTTCAGGAGCCTTAGTTGAGGATGGTGGCGGCGGTTTGGCGGGCTTGGGTGGCGCCTCGGTGGGCGAATAGGCTGCATGCTCCGGTGTAGGCTGTGGGGTCTAGGAGGGCTTGTATCTGGTCGGGGGTTAGGCGCTGGCTGACTTGGGGTTCTTCGGCTAGGGTCTGGGAGAAGGGCCTGCCCTGGATGAAGGATGCCTGGGCGGCTTCGTACACTGCGTCGTGGGCTTGCTGGCGACCTATTTGCTTGCCGAGTTCCAGCATTATGGCTTCGGACATGATGAGTCCGCCGCTGAGGTCTAGGTTTTGGCGCATGCGGTCGGGGAAGATGCGGATGCCTGAGAAGAGGTTGAGCATGCGCTGGAGGATGTCGCCGGTGAGGATGCAGGCTTCGTTGAGGGCTTTGTCAATCATGACGCTGGTGGTGCGGTCGGCTTCGTGCTCGGTCTGCATGGCTTCGAGGGCTAGGGGGACGAGTGCGCGGACTTGGGCTGCGCCGGCTACTATGTCTTGGGCGAGCTTGGGGTTGCGCTTCTGGGGCATGGTGCTGCTGCCGACTGTGCCTTCGGGGACGGGTTCTTCTACTTCGCCGAATTCCTGTTTCATCTGGGTATAGACTTCTCTGCCGATTTTGCTGCATGTGGCGGCGAGCAGGGCGAGGATGGTGATGTATTCGGTGAGGTGGTCGCCGATGGTGCGGCTGGGGTTTGCCATGGATGTCATGCCGAGTCGCCGGGCGATGCCGTCCTGGATGTCGAGGCCGATTTCGCCGAGGGATGCGAGTGTGCCTGCGCCGCCGCCGAGCATGGCGACGAATACGCGGTTTTCGCAGCCTTGCAGACGCTCGACGTGGCGGCAGAGTTCGTCTATCCATACGGAGACTTTGTAGCCGTAGGTTGCGGGTACGGCGTGCTGTCCGTGCGTGCGGCCGGGGAGTGCCGCGTCGGCGGTGGATTCGGCGAGGTCGGCGAGGATGTTGAGGAGGTCTGCGAGCTGGTGGAGGAAGACGCTGTGGGCGCTGCGGAGGTTGAGGAGCTTGCCGGTCTGGGTGATGTTCTGGGTGGTTGCGCCCCAGTGGATGTATCCTCCGGCGTCGCCTTCGCAGATGCGGTCGAGTTCCCAGACCATGGGTACGAGGGGGTGTCCGGTGCGGGCGAGGCCTTCGCGGATGTTGTCCATGTTGAGGTTTTCGTAGCGCGCCTTGCGCTCGATTTCTTCGGCGGCGCGCTGGGGGATGACGCCGAGTTCGGCTTGCGCCTGGGCGAGGGCGACTTCGACGTCGAGCCATGCCTGTATGCGGGAGGCTTCGCCGAAGATTTCGCGGATGCCGGGATCGCCGACGCGGAATGAGGTGGGTTCGTTTTGCATTTGTGTTCCTCCGGTGGGGGTTAGCAGGATGTACATGATGGATAGGATTGCAATTGGTGATTATGCTATCACACGGTGGGGGTGGGATAGGGTGGTGGGGGAATCTTGCATAAGTGCAGTCATAGAGATGATGCAGGCATTTTCACCCCCATCCCCTGCCTTCGCAGGGGCAGGCTCTAACCTTCCCCCATCAAGGGGGAAGGGACAAGAGGAACGGCAATTATGCCCAACTCTAATAGATGATAATTTACTTGCAATTTTTGGGGTTTTGTATCAGTATCGGTATCAGTATTAGGCTGGCAATATGATGCCGTTCAATAGGTTTACCAAGGGTATATCAGAGACGGTCTAAAGTATGAGTGGAGATGTGTGAATTGAAGATGTTGCTGAGTGCGAGGAAGTGGAAGTCGGCGGTGTTGGCGCTTGCCGTTGCGGTGACGGCGTTGGCGCTGCTGGTAGCGGGCGGCGCGTTCGAGGGGGCGCAGGCGCAGACGCCGGGCGGGGATGTGGAATTATACGAAAATATGGATCCGCTGCTGCAGGAAATCATGGAACAGCACTCTTTGGGAGCTCTGGTGAAGGGGGCGGCAGTGGGCGCTACGGCGCAAAGCGGGAGTTCTGTGGATGTTGTGTTATTTACGGAGTCAGATGAGACTGAGGATGTACGGGACTATCTGCTGGAGAATGGCGCATTAGCGGGGCCTGCGTTTGAAGGCTTCGTGGGGGCTGAGGTGCCGGTGAGCCTGCTGGCGAGCGTGTCGCAGCAGGACGGGGTGACATGGATGCAAGCGGTGATTCCGCCGCGTGTGGCGGGATCGGAGGAGCCTGTCACGTCGGCGGAGGAACATGGCGCGGATGTGTGGCATGCGGCAGGACTTACAGGCGAGGGCGTCAAGATAGGAATTATTCATCATGGCTATGAGGGCTTCGAGAAGTCTTCTGAAGCGGGCACTCTGCCTGATAAGGACAGTTTTGAAGCCAGATGCTATACCGGGTACGGGTTGTACACGAGGGACATCGACGATTGCACCGGACACAGACCAATCGAGGTTGGTTATGGGACAGTGGCGGCGGAAGCGGTGTATAGGCTTGCGCCGGATGCGACCTACTATATCGCTAATGTACATGGTCATACGGACTTGTTCGCGTCCGTGAGGTGGATGGTGGAGAATGAAGTCGATGTCATCCAGAGTTCATTGCTCTGGACATGGTCGGGACCGGGCGACGGCACATCTCCGCTGCCGATAAGCGAGCTCAACATCGTTGACGACGCGGTGGATGGCGGCTCCTTGTGGGTAGCGCCGGCGGGCAACGACGCGAAGGCGACATGGTTCGGCAGGTTTCAGGACTCAGACGGCGACGGAATCCACAATTTCCAAGGGGACGACGACTGCAACGGCGTGGCGATCGAACCCGGCGACTTCTTCATGGGATTGCTCAGGTGGGAGGGTGATTGGTTGCCAGATGTAGAATCCGATGATGAAGATATGGAATCGGACGATGAAGACGAAATGACGGAATTGGACCTGTACCTGGTGGACGAGAAGACGTCGAGAGTGCTGAGGCCGAGCTATCACAGGTGGTGGGACCGGGACGAAACCGTGCCGTTGAAGTATCTCTATTTCAGCACATATCGAGCAATTGAGGGGACGTACTGCATGAGGGTGGAACTCAGCAGCGGCGAAGCTCCGGAATGGATTCAGTTGCAGGCGTTCTACGGCGAAGAACTGGAGCATTACACTTCGCATGGGAGTATCGGCAGCCCGTCGGAGAGCGCGAATCCGGGGCTGATTTCGGTTGGGACATCTTCGCTGGAAGACCCGAATGTCATCTGGGATGAGAGCAGCAGGGGTCCTGCGCCTGACGGCAGAATAAAGCCGGAACTGGTGGGCGGGCAGCATGAGGGCGATGCTCGTGTTCATGGGTTGGATGATCGGGACTACATGCCTGGGACGGGACATGAAGCTGCGGATGTGGCCGGTCTAGCGGCGCTGGTGAAGCAGCGGTTCCCGGATTTCGGTCCTGAGGATATAGCCGAGTATCTGAAGATGCACGCGGAGGACCGGGGAGAACCGGGTCCGGACAATACATGGGGCTACGGCTATGCGGTGCTGCCGGACGCGGATGTGGAGACGCCTGCGGACGGGGTGTGCTTCATACGGATCGAGGGCGATACGGACATAACGGGGAGCTGGGACGAGGACTGCGTGTCGCCGCATGTGACGCGGCACGGGATTGCCGAGGGTCGGTATGCGCGGTTCTACACTTTCACACTGGATGTCGAATCGGATGTTACCGTCGATCTTTCGTCGCAGAATCAGGACATTTATATGTACCTGATGGAGGGCGCGCTGAGGAACGGAGAGGTGATAGAGGAGAACGACGACGACTTTACGGGCGAGGGGTACAATTCGCGGATTGCGGTTTCGAGTCTCGCGCCGGGTGATTATACGATAGAGGCGACGACGTACTATGCGGAGAAGAAGGGCGACTTCAGGCTGGTGGTGGACGTGGAGGCATCGGTAATGGAGACGGAGTGAGCGAAGGCTCATCAGAATAGGTTGAATTACGCGGGCGCGGGGTGAGTATCCTGCGCCCGCGCTGCTTTTTGTGATTTCACCCCCATCCCCCGCTTTCGCGAGGGCAGGCTCTAATACCAATTCGCTTAACTTATGACACAAAAGAGATGGCGTGAATGCCGCGGGAAATCCATCGCTATGCCCGAAGAGCAGCGGGAGCTGTTCTTCGGGCTTATCCATGACCAATTGATATACGCTATAATCACGAAAGGAGTAATTAGATGGTTATCATCAACACGACCGACGATCTGCTGCGGCTGCTGGACGAGAATGAGGAGTTCCGTACCGCCGTGCGCAACAAGATTCTCACCGAGGAACTCATCAAGCTGCCTGCGGAGTTTGAGAAGTTCACGAAGGACACCCAGAAGAACTTCGACCGCGTTGACAGGCGGCTTAACGGGCTAGGCGGCAACGTCGGTGCCCTGAAAGGTCACTTCGCTGGCCAGAAGGCGCGTGAAGATGCGGACTATATAGCGGCGGAGATGGGCTTGGCTTGGATTCATTCACTGAAGAAAGTAGAAGTGCTTCGAATCTGGCAGGCAGCTGAACGCAACGGCATGACAGACGAAATATCAAGAGAGAACAGGCGCAGCTTCCTCGACGCCGACATAATAATGGATGTTCTGGACCAAAATGGCAACAATGCCTATGTTGCAGTGGAAATATCCTACACTGCTCACTCGGAAGACACGGAGCGTGTCATCCGGAACGCGGGATACCTAACCCGATTTACCGGAATTCCGACCTACACGGTGGTGGCAGGCGTCTTCAAGGACGGTGAAATTGACGACGTTATAACTGAAGAAGCCCCACAAGCGTTCGATGTCACTCAAGATACCAGCGTATTCTGGTTACAACTAGCGGACATGAAGTCACCTGAATAATCCGACCTGAAATTCGGACGAAGCCCCCGCAAGCCATCCAGCCAGCGGGGGCTTTCTATATTCTTGGAGGGCCGACCGAGCTAGGTCCCAGGTGCCTGACTTAATCAGGTGGGCCATTAGTCCCGCGGGTCAAATTCCGCCCCTATCCACGTCACATCTTTTGTGTCATAAGTAAAGCGAATTGGTATAACCTTCCTCCCGTCGAGGGGGGAAGGGACTTTTGCATACTTCTCCGTAATTGATACCAACTTGGCACCATGAATGAGACGGGGATTACTTGAAAATTTCGCTGGCGTATATGAGTATTTACTATAGGAAATAAATATACTTGCACCTTTATGTTGAGTATATGAGAAATAGTCTCAAATATGAGTGGAGATGTGTGAATTGAAGATGTTACTGAGTGGGAGAAATTGGAAGTTTGCGGCGCTGGCGCTGGCGGTCGTGGCGGTGTCGGTGTTGATGCTGACGGGCGATGATGCGGAGAGGGCGCGGGCGCAGACGCCGGGTTTGACCGGTGGAGAGTATGAGAATATGGACCCGCTGCTGGAGGATATAGCCTTGCGGTACGCGAAGGGGAGTGTATCCGCAAAGTCGGCGGCGGCGCAGGCTCCATCTCACAGCGAAGAGTCTGTGGGCGTAATTTTCCTTACGGAGTCGGGTTCGACGGATGATGTGCGGGATTGGTTGCTGGAGAGTGGGGCATCGCCGGGGCCGGCGTTTGACGGGTTCGTGGGGGCGGATGTGCCTGTGAGCCTGCTGGCGGGCGCTTCGCAGCAGGATGGCGTTACATGGATGCAGGCATCGGTTCCGCCGCAGGTCGCTCGGGACCACCCTGTTGACACAGGGGCGGCTGCTCATGGCGTGGACGTGTGGCATGCCGGCGGCTTGACGGGTGAAGGTGTGAAGATCGCTGTGATCAGCACCGGATTCGAAGGCATTCAGGAGATTCTTGGCACGGAATTGCCGGAAACGGTCATTACAAGATGCTACATCGGCTATGGACTCTACTCGGACGACATTTCGGACTGCGAGATCGAGTCAGACTTAGGCACCGTAAGGGCAGCAAGGGTTCATGATATAGCGCCTGAGGCTACTTACTACATAGTTACGGTAGGTGACTGGGTTGACTTGAACGATGCGGTCAAGTGGCTGGTGGAGGAAGATGTTGATGTTGCCTATTCCCCACTTATATGGATTTACACCGGTTCGGGAGACGGGACATCCCCCTACGCTCTCAGCGACCTGAACAGCGTGGACGATGCAATTGAAGGCGGAATAACCTGGGTGATGCCGGCCGGCAACGACTCTCAGGCGACTTGGTTCGGCGCATTTCACGACCAGAACGGCGACGGCTATCACGAATTCAGCGGAGAGGATGACTGCAACAGGGTGACTCTGGAACGCGGAGAACCCTATATGGGGTTGATCCGGTGGCAAGACAAGTGGGTTGGGCCATTCGATCCGCTAGAGTTCCGCGACCTGGACGTTCAGATGGTGCATGAGGATACCGGAGTTACTATCAGGAGAAGTTACCGTTCCTTCCTCGCCAGGACCGCGCCGCTGGAATACTTCTACTTCTACCCTCGTCTGGAGGGCGATTACTGTCTGAAGGTGCGGCTAAACGTGGGGACCGCGCCGGAATGGGTGCAGGTGCAGTCGTTCTTCGGTGGAGAATTGGAGCACCCCAGTCTCTTCGGAAGTATCGCCAGTCCAGCGGAGAGCAACAATCCGGGGATGATCTCGGTAGGCACAACCACGCCCGGCAATACGGACGAAATCTGGGAGTTCAGCAGTCGCGGTCCGGGCCCGGAGCCTTGGCCTGAGGGGAGAATCAAGCCTGAGATTGTGGGCGCGAACAGCGATGTCGCGCACGGTTCCATCGTAAGGACTGGCACCGGGTGGGCAGCGGCCGGGATAGCGGGCATTGCGACGCTGGTGAAGCAGCGGTTCCCTGAGTTCGATCCTGAAGATGTGGCGAACTACCTGAAGGACAACGCGGAGGACAGGGGCGAGCCGGGGCCGGACAATACCTGGGGCTATGGGTTTGCGATGCTGCCTTCCGGAGATGTGGCGACGCCTGAAGACGATCAGTGCTTCGTGCGGATCGAGGGCGATGTGGACAGGACCGGGACCTGGGACGAGGGCTGTGTGTCTTCGCATGCCACCCGGCATGGCATTGAGGAAGGCAGGTATGCCCGCTTCTATACATTCACGGTGGACGCTTATACGGATGTAACGATAGACCTTTCTTCCAGCGATCAGGACATTTACCTGTACCTGATGGAGGGGAACAGAAAGAACGGTGAAATCATCGAGGAGAATGACGACGACTTCACGGGTGAGGGCTACAATTCGCGGATCGCGGTTTCGGGTCTCGCGCCGGGTGATTACACGATAGAGGCGACGACTTACTATGCTGAGAAGATGGGCGAGTTCAGGATTGTGGTGGATATGGAGACTTCGGCGGTGCAGCCTGAGCCTCCGGCGGAGCCTACGCCGATGGGACCGTTCAGCGCGTTCAGCCGAGGGGCGGATCATGTGTGCGCGGTGCTGGAGTCGGACGGCTCGATAGCGTGCTGGGGCGAAGACGGGAGCGATGAAGTTTCGCCGCCGTCCGGTGAGTACAGCGCAGTCAGCAGCGGGGACGGCGGAAGCTGCGCGCTGCGGAATGACGGCGCGGCAGTGTGCTGGGGGAGCCTGGTGGTGGACCCGGCGAGCGATGGTACGGCGATGGGTCCGTTCATGAGCGTGAGCCGCGGCAGCGAGCATGCGTGCGCGCTGAACTCGGAGGGAGCGATAACCTGCTGGGGTTCCGGAGAGGAAGTGCAGGCGCCTTCGGGTGAGTACAGCGCAATCAGCAGCGGTGACGGCGGGAGCTGCGCGCTGCGTGATGATGACGCGCTGGTGTGCTGGGGGAGTTTTGAGCTGAGTCCGTGATGGGCTTGAAGGGCGCTGATGGGGCGGGGTGAGCGGAGGCTTGCCCGAATGTGATGAGTTGGCGCGGGCGTGGGATGAGAATCCTGCGCCCGCGCTGCTTTTTTGGGGATGTGGCTGCGGGCGCGTGCGCTGTGTGAGGTTGTGGGTGTTTGTTGGAATGGCAGCGTTGCCTTTCAGGTGGATGAAAAGCGAATTCACCCCCATCCTAACCTTCCCCCGTCAAGGGGGAAGGGATTTTGTCAGCTAGAGGGAGACGCTGTCTATGAGCTAGGTTATGTTGACATTTTGTTAATGACTTTAGTTTCGTTTGTCGTTTTGAGGGAGGCGGGAATGCTAAAGTCGGAAACGGGTTTGCATGCAACGATTTCAGCAACTGTGTTGTATTAAGCCGGTGTTCGGTGGCTTGGAGAATGATTGGCGTTCCAGGGTCTTCCGTCCCTGAGCATGGCATTGAGTATCGTCAGCAACTTCCGCATTGACGCCACCATAGCCACCTTGCCCGGCTTTCCCGCAGCCGACAGACGCTCGTA
>DAOUKP010000023.1:0-96014 GCA_034421195.1 Dehalococcoidia bacterium | reverse complement strand
TGCAGCCCTGGCAACTGTACGGGCTTCGATGAACTCGGGCGCGGCGGCGATTGCTAAAATACGGTCTCTTGGGACCTAGATTCCTACAGCCTGCCGCGCCCCCTCAACTCCTTAACTGTATCATTTCCTCATCACACAAGATTCCTCACTGCGTTCGGAATGACAGCATCAAGGATTTGTGAAATCGTCGTCTTACAAACAATCCCCTGTCGAGCTTGTGTCGAATTAGCGCACGGCTCGGCAAGCTAAGTACAATGAATGCGGACGCGACGCCAGTGTATAGGAGAAGAGCATGCCCATAGTCGATCACAACAACGCGCCGGAGGTCCCCTGGAGGCCGAACTACCGCAAGTGGCTGATTACGCAGGAAGGAGACGGCACGACATCGACAGAAGCCGCTATCAGCGAGGTGGGCGTCGGAACCGGGGCGCCTCTGCATACGCACGAAGACGACGAACTGATTGTAGTGCTGAGCGGCGCGCTGAGTGTGCGATACGGTGATGAGACGCATGAGGTGGGCGCGGACCACACGATTGTCGTGCCTCCCAACGTGCCGCACGGATTCACGGCGATTGGGGACGTCCCCGCCAGGATTATCGGGATGTTTCCGGCGAAGGACCCGTTCCTCAGGACACGATTCTTGGAAGGCGGGCCGCCGCAAGCGCATAGCTGAGGCGTTGCTCTGCGCTTGGCTGATCCCAGGTCCCAGGGCGTTCGCGTTGTACTGAACTATGACGTGCATCGATCTGCCTGGAAACACGTACCAGAAAGTATGTGCGCCTATACCCAACTTCTGTTACGCTATCATCACACTGGGCGACATACTGAATTACTGACCCACTGAAAGACTGACAGACATCTCTTGTTCCCACATCACACCGACCCGTCCGAAGATGTATGGGTCGCCTTCGACCTAGAAACCACGGGACTGGACGCCCAGAAGGACGCCATCATAGAGATTGGCGCGGTCAAGTTCCAAGGCGGCAGGACGCTCGACACCTTCGAGACCTTCGTGAACCCGCAGCGGCGCATCAGCCCCTTCATCAGCAATCTCACTGGCATCAGGCAGCGCGACCTCGATCGCGCCGACACCATCGAGCGCGTGGCAGCTTCGTTTATTGCATTCCTGGGCGCATCGCCGCTCATCGCGCACAACGCCGACTTCGACCTCGGCTTCCTGCGAAGCAGCGGCATCGAGCTGACCAACCCAGTCGTTGACACATACGACCTCGCCTATGTCGTCCGTCCTGATGCTCCCAGCTACTCGCTGGAGAATATGGCGCAGCGCCTCGAACTCCCACACAGCAGGCCGCACCGCGCCCTCGATGACGCTGTTGCCGCCAAGATGCTCTTCCTGAGTCTGCTCGAAGACGCCGCCGCGCTCGACCCTATGACGCTTGCCGCGATGCAGCGACTGGCGCAGGCTTCCAACTGGTCCCTCGCATACCTGCTGAACGGACTTGCCGCAAATACACACGCTTCCCAGACTGTTCTACAACAGGCGCAAGCCGAACGGTCATCGGAAATTGGCATCAACGGCTTGGACATGCAGCGTATATCCCGCAGGCTGCACAGCGGCGGTGCCCTTCGTGAACATGAGAGCATCACGCCCATAGACGCCGAGAAAGTCTCTTCGATGTTCAGCGATGGCGGCGCTCTTTCCCATGCACTTGACGGCTTCGAGGCGCGCTCCGAACAGGCGCAGATGGCGCAGGCTGTCACAGAGGCGATCAACGACGGAGAGCGCATCATCATCGAGGCGGGCACCGGAGTCGGCAAGTCGCTCGCATATCTGCTTCCCGCCGCGCTGTATGCCCTCGCCAACGGCAAGCGAGTCGTAATATCCACGAACACCATCAACCTGCAGGAGCAACTTCTGCAGAAGGATGTGCCCATCCTCGTTGATGCCCTGAAGTCTGTCGAAGGCGGCGGCGAAGGACTGCGCTTTACACCGCTCAAAGGACGCGCCAACTACCTGTGCATGCGCCGCTGGAATACCAGGTCCACTTCTCCCGACCCAACTCCTGACGAAGCGCGCATGCTCGCAAAGACGATGCTGTGGCTACAAACGACCGCGAGCGGCGACCGCGCCGAGATTAACCTCGGTCATCCAAGGGCGGCTGTCCCTTGGGAGCGCCTGTCCGCCAGCACGGCAAGAGGTTGCCTGCGAAATGAAAGCGTGTGCTTCCTGCGCTCAGCGCGAGAACGCGCCGCCGCATCGCATCTGATAATCGTCAACCACGCCCTGCTGCTATCCAACGCAACCGTCGGCGGCACAATCATCCCGGACTATGATGTGCTAATCATAGACGAGGCGCATCATCTTGAAGAGGAAGCGACGAAACATCTCGGCTTCGAGTTGACGCAGGCGAGCTTCAACGACTACTTTCAGAACTTGAGCGGCGAGGTAGGCATCCCCAATCAGGCAGTTACCGCCTTTCGCACCGCAACATCCGACACCGCGTCCCGCAGGGAAACGGTTGAGACGGTTGTTGATGAGATGGCTCGTCTGTTGCCCCGCATGCGCGACAGTATCGCCCGACTTCTGGCAGGGTTGGAAGCGATGGCGCAGCCTTCGGGCAACGGACGCCGCGGGCCGTCCCAGTACGCTCAGCAGGTTCGCGTTACCCGCGGAACTCGCTCAAATCCGAAGTGGTCCGAACTCGAAATCGGATGGGAGAACGCTGACCTCGCTCTCGCAGAACTTGGCAGGCAACTCGCAAACTTGCAAAGGGCGCTCGCCGACCTAGAAGAGGCCGGGTTACTCAACTACGAGTCTCTGGTGAACGATCTCGCAGATGCCGCGCAAGCCAACGACACACTGCGCCGTCAACTCAAGGAGTTCGTAGTAGCGCCGGAGGACGATGCGATCTACTGGCTAACACTGTCAGCGCGCCGCGCCGAACTCTCGCTGCATGCCGCGCCTCTGCATGTGGCGGAGCAGCTTGACGAGCTTGTGTTCTCCCAAACTCGCAGCGTCATCATGACCAGCGCCACCCTGAGCACGGAGCAGAAGTTCGAGCATATCATCGAGCGCACCGGCTTCAAGGACGCCCGCGAACTGCTGCTCGGCTCGCCTTTCGACTATCCCAGCGCCGCCGTACTATGCTTGCCAAAGGACATGCCTGAGCCGCGTTCATGGGCGTACCAGGACGCCCTCGAAGATGCAATCAAGGACGCTGCAATATCCGCCGAGGGCCGCACGATGGCGCTCTTCACCTCGTACAGCGCGTTACGCAGCACGGCGTCAAGCATCAGGGACGATCTGAAGACACGCGGCATCGAGGTCTTGCAGCAGGGCAACGACGGACCTCCCGCTCAGGTCGTGCGCCGCTTCATGCAGAACCCGCGCGCCGTCCTGCTAGGCACCGCCAGCTTCTGGGAGGGTGTTGACCTGCCGGGAGACGCCCTCAGCGTGCTCATAGTCGCGCGGCTGCCGTTCACTGTGCCAAGTGAGCCGGTCTTTCAGGCGCGCTCCGAACTCTACGATAACGCGTTCATGCAGTATGCAGTCCCGCAGGCAATCCTGCGACTGCGGCAAGGCTTCGGCCGGCTCATACGCACCAAAACCGACCGCGGCGCCGTCATCATCCTGGACCGCCGCGTAACCGCAAGCCGCTACGGTTCGGCGTTCTTGCGCTCGCTTCCACCAGCGCGCCGCGTCGATTGCAGCCTATACCAGCTCCCTGACATCATACGCAGCCATCTGTCTCAATAGTTCCTTTCCCCTTAAGGATGACGGAAAAATCTACTGTGGCCGAAAGATCATATAGTGGCTTCAGAAAATGTGAATAGGTGGTGAATGTAGTAAAATGAGCGCAGAGAACATGGATGAACTGGGATTGTCGGACCGCGGAGTTGGAGTGCAGGCGACAGGGTTCGCGGTCGTGGGATGCGTTAGCGTGGCGGTCCTGCAACTATTTTCGGACAGCGATCACTTGCTGTACCAGTGGTTTGAGATGGCGGCAACGCGACTTTACTGGGCGTTCGTCGTGCCATTGGCGGCTCTATTCGATTGGGGGAGAATAATGTTCGCAAAAGGCAAGGCAATCCGAGAGGCAAAGAAGGCGGAGATTCTGGCGCGGGCGACGCAGGAAGCCAGGCAGCATGCTATGCAGCAAGGCATTGAGCAGGGCGTCCAGCAAGAGCGTAAGCGGAGGAATGCCAAGTTGCGCGCCTGGGCAAAAGAACGGGGGATACCCGAGAACGAACTGCCCTTTGCGGACGAGGACGACTAAAAGCTACGCATACTACGCCGACAAATCCACCCACCTCTTGTGGTGGAACATGTACTGGTTCGCGTACCCTGCGTGCTCACCGTACCTTTCCAGCGCCCACTCCCGCATTTCGCGCTTGTGCTTCTCGGTGGGCGTGGTCTTGTTGCCGTTGCTGTTCAGGGCAGGCGGCGCCGGAGCGTCCGGATACCAGTCTCGCATTGCCTTCACTATCCACACATCGACCGGAAATGCCTGTGGCTTGTCCAATGAGAACAGCATCACGCAGTTCGCTACCTTGTCCGCAATCCCGCGCAACTTGACCAGTTCTGCCAGCGTGTCATCGTAGTCCGCCTCCCTTAGCGAGTACAGGTCAGGCCCCTTGCCATCCGCAATTCCTTCCGCCGCCGCTATGACGTTGACTGCGCGAAAGCCCAACTTCAGGTCGCGCAGCGCCTGTTCTCCCGCATCGACCAGCGCTCTTGGCGACGGGAATGTACTCCTCGCGCAGTTCTGTTTGTCAGGGTCAGGCAGTGCCTTGCCGTAGTTTGTCGCCAAGTCCTCAACATTCGCGGTGATGCGCGGGATGTTGTTGTTTGCCGAGCAGATGAACCCTATGAGGCACTCCCAAGGTTCCTGTCGCAGCACGCGCAAACCCCGATGCTGCTTTACCGCATCGGCGAGATGCTCGTCCTCGCTGAGCGCAGCGTAGATTTCGTCCATGTCGTCATCCACTCGCAAGTAGTCCCTGACGAGCGGAGCGAGCGAGGTCTCATCGTCGGGTGCGCTCACGAACTCGATACCCTCGTCAACTCTTCGCATCCTAACGACATTGCCGAATATCACACCGCAGAACCAGCCGTCACCCTCATCGCGCCACCGAAACGCCTGCCCCCCGCACAATGTGCCACGCAGGTCATAGGGCGTCTCAAACGGAATCAGCATAAGTGAACCTTTCCCCCACCAATATCAACTGAAAGGCAATTATACCATCCTAAACATCCTGGCCATCCTGTTAATTTCAGGGTGGGGAATAGGGCATCGTAGCTTCTGTTAGAATCGAGGATATGCTCGCTTCCACCATAGTCCACAAACCGACATACCGCTGGTGGGTATTCGCTGCCGTTGCGCTCGGCACTTTGACCTCCGTTATAAACCACGGCGGCATGTCCGTTGCCCTGCCCACTATTGCCCAGTACTTCGACGCTGACCTTGCGACAGTCCAGTGGGTAGTCATCGCCGAAGGACTGACTATAAGCGCGCTTCTTCTGCCGATGGGCAGGCTCTCCGACATAGTAGGCAGGAAGCGCATATTTCTCTCCGGTCTCGTCATATTCATTGTGGCCGCCGTCTTTGCCGCAACCTCGGGCGACATCTTCGCACTGATAGGCGCGAAAGCCTTGCAGGGCCTGGGCGCGGCAATGACGCAGGGCACCGGAATGGCGATGGTAACTTCGGTCTTCCCCGCAGAGGAGCGCGGCAAGGGCATCGGCTCCCACGCGAGCGTCGTGGGCACAGGCGGTGTTCTCGGTCCCATCGCCGGCGGATTCCTTATCACCGCGCTTGATTGGCGCTGGCTCTTTTACATCAACATCGTAATGGGACTTGTGACCATGGTCGCCGTCCTGCTGATAATAAGGAGCGAGGTGTTTCGGCAGGACAGCCGAAACCGCAGCTACGACTATGCGGGCGCGGCGCTGTCAACAGCGGTACTGCTTTCTTTCCTGATGACAGTGTCCAACGGTTCGCGCATGGGCTGGGCGTCGCCACCGATAATACTCGGAGCTATCGGCTTCGTCGCATTTCTCGCTGCGTTCGTCTGGTGGGAGATTCGCTCCCCGTCGCCAATGCTCGATATGACACTCTTCAGAAGCAAGGTCTTCAGTATCGGCATCGGCACGAACTTCATGTCGTTCCTGGGCATTACATCGTCCCGCTTCCTGCTGCCCTTCTATCTTCAGGCGGCGCTAGGCTTTACACCGGCGCTTGTCGGATTCGCTCTTCTGCCCAATGCCGCAAGCAGGATTGTTATGGGACCGGTCAGTGGATTCCTCTCCGACCGCTACGGATGGAGGCCGTTCAACATTATCGGCTTACTCCTCTCCGCCGGCGGACTACTTGTCCTGGCGTCCCTCACAACTTCATCTTCAATAATCATCGTCCTTGCGGGAATCTTGCTCCAAAGCATCGGATCGGGCCTCTTCCAGTCACCCAATTCCGCGTCTATCTTCAGCGCGGCAGACTCGGCGCGGCACGGCGTCGTGGCGGCGTTCGTGAATCTGTCGCGCAACTCCGGCAATGTAACGGGGACCGCAATCGCCGCGTCTATCGTTACGGCGGTGATGGTCAGCCGGGGCTTCGAGGTCAAGATAGACGAAGTGCTGGATGCGGGCCCCGGCTCCGGATTGCTCGAATCGTTCTTAAGCGGGCTAAAGACGGCGTTTTTCGCCATGGCTGTGTTGCAGATTTTCGGAGCGGTCGCTTCAGTATTCAAGAGTGACCCTCAGATCGCTCAACCGACTGAAATTCAAGGAGTCAAATCTAGTGGAGAGCGAGCGGTCTGAAGCAGGTCTCTATCCCGCTAGCACCTTTCGAAGGTCGATAATCTGGTCGCGCAGCAGCGCAGCCTTCTCGAATTCAAGCGCGCGGGATGCGGCCTTCATCTGCGACTCGAGGTCCTTGACGAGCCGTGTCAGGTCATCCTTCGGAATGTCGTCGTGGGTGATGTACGGCGTCGCTTGCTCCGCCACCGCCCTCACGCGTTCGGTGATGTCCCGAATGTCCTTGCGTATCCCCTGCGGCGTTATACCGTGCTCGCGGTTGTACGCTTCCTGAATCGCGCGCCGCCGCTCTGTCTCGTCTATCGCCTGCTTCATGGAATCGGTAACGACATCGGCGTACATGATTACGCTGCCTTCTTCATGCCGCGCCGCCCTGCCGATAGTCTGCACCAGCGCCGTCAGCGACCGCAGGTAACCTTCCTTGTCCGCGTCCAGTATGGCGACAAGACTCACCTCCGGCAGGTCTATCCCCTCACGCAGCAGGTTGATGCCCACAACGACGTCATAGACGCCCAGCCTCAGGTCGCGCAGAATCTCGCTCCGCTCCAGCGTGTCTATCTCCGAGTGCAGGTAGTGGACCTTGACGCCCATCTCGCGCAGGTAGTCCGACAGTTCCTCCGACATTCGCTTCGTCAGCGTTGTTATCAGGCTGCGCTGGCCTTTTGCCACGCGCTCCCGTATCTGGTACAGCAGATCGTCTATCTGGCCGGTCGTCGGCTTCACCTCGACCACCGGGTCGAGCAGGCCTGTCGGGCGAATCACCTGCTCTATCATGCTCTGGCTGTGCTCGTGCTCGTATGGTCCCGGGGTCGCCGTGACGTACACTGCCTGATTTACATGCTCCTCGAACTCCTGGAAGTTCAGAGGCCTGTTGTCCAGCGCGGACGGCAGCCTGAAGCCGAACTCCACCAGCGTCTCCTTGCGCGACTGGTCGCCGCGAAACATCCCGCGTATCTGGGGCAGCGTCATGTGCGATTCATCCACGAACAGCAGGTAGTCCTCCGGCAGGTAGTCCATTAGAGTGTAGGGCGTACTGCCAGCGTCTCGCCGCGCCAGGTGCCGTGAGTAGTTCTCCACGCCGGCGCAGTAGCCGGTCTCCTGCATCATCTCGATGTCGTAGCGGGTCCTGGATTCCAGCCGTTCCGCCTCCAGCAATTTGCCCTGCGCCTTCAGATCGCGGACGCACTCTTCCAGCTCCACTTCGATGTCCTGAATCGCAAGCGTCATCTTCTCCTGCGATGTGACGAAGTGCTTCGCCGGGAATATCTCGATGTCATCGCGCTCGCCCAGCAACTCGCCGGTTAGCGGGTCAACCGTTACGATGCGTTCTACCTCGTCGCCCCAGAACTCGATACGCACGCCAAGTTCCTCATATGCGGGCAGAATCTCCATCGTGTCGCCGCGGATGCGGAAGTTGCCGCGCGCGAAGTCCATGTCGTTGCGCTCGTACTGCATGTCCACGAGTTGGCGTATCAGCAGGCGGCGGTTCCGCGTCTCGCCCTTCCGCACATACGCTACAAAACTCTGGTACTCTTCGGGCGATCCCAAGCCGAATATGCAAGACACGGATGCCACGATAAGCGTGTCCCGCCGCGTCAGAAGCGCGCGCGTGGCGGCATGGCGCAACTTGTCCAGTTCCTCGTTGATGTCCGCGTCCTTCTCGATGTATGTGTCAGTGCGCGGCACATACGCTTCAGGCTGGTAGTAGTCGTAGTAGCTGACGAAGTATTCGACCGCGTTGTTCGGGAAGAACTCCTTGAACTCGGTGGCGAGCTGCGCCGCCAGCGTCTTGTTGTGCGCGATGACGAGTGTCGGGCGCTGCGACTTCTCGATGATGTTCGCCATCGTGAAGGTTTTGCCGCTGCCCGTAACGCCCATAAGCGTCTGGTGCGTCAATCCCTCGTCGATCCCGGCGACGGCCTTGGCAATTGCCTCAGGCTGGTCGCCCGTTGGCTTGAAGTCGGACGTGATTTGGAAGTCGGGCATGCTTCATCCACCTACAAATGCTCAGTTCTCACAAGACATTATACCGCAAATTCCCCCTCCTTCCGCTTATCATATTAGTCTCATCCACAGCCAACCCCTTACGATTTGCTATAATGCCGTACAGGTTGCGAGGTGAAAAATCATGATAACTGCCGATGCGTTTCACGCCACACCTGACGAAATGCTGAAACGGGCGCAGAAGGAAGTAGAAGCGGAAGTCAAAATGGCGTCCGAGTCGACGAAGACGCTGCCGCCACTACTAATGTCGATTGCGAACAGGGCGATACAAGAGGTTGCGCCGGGCGAAGAGCCTGAACAAGCCGCTGTTCGCCTTGCCACCGAGTGGAACAATCGCCATATCAAGGCGGCTTATACCGCTATTCTGTGGTATTACGAGAACAGCCTAAAATCGTCGCCGTCGCCATATAGTTCTTACGATGACCTTATGACCAGGCTCAGCATGGTGGATGTCACCGAGGACTTGTTGAAGATGCTGAAGAAAGGTAAATATCTTGCCTAGCCCCGTTGTTCAGGATTATGTCCGCTCGGCGCAACTTCATCTGGACAACGCATTCGGCATGTATATGCAAGTGAGGGAGCGGCAGCACGATGATATTTTCTTAGATCTGGCTTATGTAGCATCGCAGATTTGGGGCACAGGCATCGCTTTGCTGTCAAGCATAATGCTGCTTGACGGGGTAAGCAATCTTGGCACTTCAAGCTCTCGGCACAACTACCTGAGATATACGCTAGACGACCGCTATCCTGATTTAAGCTTGCGTGCCAATTGGCCTTATCTCGCGCTATTGCACAACTTTCAGCACAACCTCGACCTGCCGGAAGCGCAATTTGTAGGAGCATGTAATCAAAGCGGAGTGTTAATCGCCAGTCTCAACGGCTTACTTCCCACTCATCTTCAGCTGCCGGACGATTCGTATCTGTGGCTATGCGATGTGAGATAGACGTCAATCACCGCAGCAGCGTCGGCAGCCGCTTCAGGCTCTCCACATCCCGCGCCGACGCATGATGGTCGATATGCGGCAGCGCCGCTTGCAGACTGCGCGTGAGCGGCTGGTAGTCCTCGCTTCCCAGCAGCGGGTTCAGCCATACGAATCGGTGGACTCGCCGCCGCATGCGCTGCACTTCCTGGGACAGGCGCTGAGGCTCTCCCGTGTCCCAGCCGTCGCTCAGGAGGAACACTGTCGTATAGCGGTTCAGTACATATTCGTGCCGTGTGTTCACATGGGCGAGAGCTTGACCTATGCGCGTGCCGCCAGACCAGTGCCGCGCCACGCGCCCGATGCGAGCCAGCGCCTCACTGAAAGACGGCGCGCTCAGTTCGCGCGTAACCCGTGTTGCTGAAGTGCTGAACACGAATGTCTCTACTCGCTTCGTGTGCTGCGTAACTGCGAAGATGAGCTGCAACAGCAGCTGAACATGCCTCTCCATCGATCCGCTCACATCCAGCAACACCAGCAGACGCGGAGTTCTTGGCACGCGCCGCTTGCGAGGCAGCACCACGGCGTCGCCTCCGCTGCTTAAGTTAAGCCGCATCGCTCCTCGTAGGTCCGGACTGCCCTTGCGTGGGTGCCTCTTGCGCCGTCTCCCAGGACGGGTTGCCATCGCTCGGATCATCCGAGCCGCGATCATGGACAGCTCCGAAAGCTCATCCGCGCGCAGCACGCTCAAATCCGGCGGAGTCATGGTGGCACGGCTGCTCGCGCCCGTCCGCAGCATCTGCACGAGCGTATTCTGTGCGGAATCATCGTCTTCAGGCATCATCGCCATGCTTGGCGCGCGCCGAAATTCCTTAGCGCCTCCCACGAGGTCGTCGTCCGAGTCGATGTGCGGTCGCACTGGCAGTTCCTCGAAGTTCCAGAACCGCTCGAACAGTGAATCGTAGATAGGAATCTCATCTCGCCGCGACAGCAGCAGCGCGCGCAACGACCAATAGACCCGACCCCTGTCCATCATATCGACCGCGCTCAGCGCCCGCATCACATCCGACGTCTCCTGCGGGCTTATCAGCAGTCCATGCGAGCGCAGAACACGGCAGAAGTGAGTCAGGTGCGTGGTGAAGTCATACGAAATTGAGGTATTTTTTCGATTCATTCCTGAGCACTCGGTCCTGGCATCATTACTGCTGGTAGCGCTGTATGGGGAGCATTGAGTTTCCGCGTATTCTGTGTATCTTGTTGCCGACCCTTATGGGATAGGGGAGTGGGATTAAAAGGTCGTTTCCCGGGATAGAAAGTCTGAAGGTTTCTCTATCGTGATTTGACCGCGTCGATGTATGAGAGGTGTACGAACCATTTCATTCTTGTTAACGATTGACAGATTTCCGTTGGACAAATTCAATGCTTACAACTACAATTGCGCATGCATTTTTGAATAGATTCATTAAAGCAATTTTACTAGACTTCAAGCAGTATCGTCTTTGGCACAGTCTATTGTAAAATATGCGGTGTTTACGACATTCATACATATTTGATATATTACATTAAATATGTAATTATCCTATCCTGACTTAAATCTGAACCCGTGTTTGCTTTTTGCTTTGATAAAAAGGAGTATCCTTGGCATCAGAGAATGCGAATGATACCGTACTCTACGAACCGGAAGAGTCCTGTTCAGTATTAACTGCCGCTATCACGGGATTCCAACTCGCAGTGGTTGTGATAGCGCTGGTAGTAGTCCCCGTAGTCATCATATCCCGCACAGCAGGGCAACCGGACGAATTCCTCAGATGGACTGTATTCGCCTCATTGATAATCTGCGGGATTGCCACTATTATCAATTCCCTTAAGTTGGGGCGCATCGGCACCGGACACGTCCTTGTAATAGGAACTGCCGAACCCGCAATCGCCATCTGCATAACAGCTCTGATACAGGGCGGGCCCGTGATGATGGCGACTCTGGTCGTCCTATCGTCGGTGCTGAAGTTCTTCGTCGCCGCGCGACTCTCGCTGTTTCGCCGCATCATTACGCCCGTAGTATCCGGCACGGTTCTCATGCTGATAGCGGCGACCGTAATTCTGGCAGTATTCGGGATACTGACTGAGGTGCCTGACGGCAAGTCCATATCGCCCATAGCCGCTCCTCTAGCTGCGGTCGTTACTTTAATCGTAATAGCCTTTATGCTTCTGCGAGCGCCTCGCTCATTACAGATCTGGGCACCGCTGATAGGCATTGTGATTGGCAGCCTGGTCAGCTTGCCATTCGGCCTGTATGACATTGAGCTTGTGCAGAGAGTGAGTTGGTTTGGGGGCGGGTTCTCTGCTGAGGTTCGGAGTGTCTGGCCCGGGTTGGACTTTTCTCCAGGAATTAAGTTCTGGGCGCTTCTCCCAGCCTTTCTGCTCATAATGGTCATCACTTCCTTTAAGGCAGTTGCCGATACAAGCGCCATTCAGCGAGTTTCTCGGCGTCAGCCGCGTGCCAGCGACTTCAGACTCATTCAGGGCGGACTCCATGTAAACGCTCTGAGCAACCTTGTGTCCGGGCTGGCTGGTACCGTGCCTACCATGACTGCCTCTCCCAGTGTGGCGATGGTTAGTCTTACAAGAATCGCATCGCGCAGCGTAGGCGTATGGGCGGGCGCCATATTCATCGCTATGGCTATGGTGCCAAAGACGACTGCGCTGCTGATAGCCGTGCCCTCTCCCGTAGCCGCGGCGTACATAATGATAATTATGGGGCTGGTGTTCGTCGAGGGCGTGCAGACCGTTACCCAGGGTGGCATAGACCATAGAAAAGCGGTAGTGGTGGCAGTCTCCTTCTGGGTCGGCATGGGCTTTCAGAACCAGGCTATCTTCGCGGACCTGCTGACAGGAACTTGGGACGCGCTTCTGAGCAACAGCGTCACCTCCGGCGGACTTGCTGCCGCGCTGCTGATTGGATTCATAGAGCTGACTTCCTCACGGCGCAGACGACTGGAGGTTGACCTGGACTTTTCGTCTATGTCCACCGTTGACCGCTTCCTGCATCGGTTTGCCAACGACAGGGATTGGGACGACGCATCTATACAACGGCTGCGCGCGGTGGGTGAAGAGACCCTGGCAATAATGGTTCAATATGAGGACGAGGATGTTTCCGGGGGACAGCGGCGCCTGATAATCAACGCACACTCTGACGACAATATAGTTGAGCTGGAGTTCCTTTCGGCGGCTTATAATGTGGACAACTTAGAGGACAGGCTGGCGTATTTGAGCGTACAACCCGAAGTGACGGACGGCATAGACGTCTCGTTTAGGCTGCTGCGCTACTATTCCTCCTCAGTCCGCCACCAGAAATTCCACAACATGGACGTCATCACGGTGCAGGTCGATGGCTCACGTCAATCTGAGTAGCCAGCGCTCATATAGGGTAGCAGCAGGGTATGCAGCACGTCTCTGTGGCACCAAAAGGCTATCATCGCTATAACACGCTTGTTATCCTGCTATCAGGTCTCTAAGTTCGCTTGGCGTAATGATGGGAATGGCGAACACCGGCGCAAGTGCAAGCAGATCGCTATCACCCGTTACCAAAGCGTCCGCGCGTCCCGCCAGCGCTAGTTGCAGGAAGGGAATGTCAGAAGGGTCGCGGCACTCAGGTACGTCTATGTCATCTGGACCGATAACTATTTCGCACCAGGGCCGATATAGTCTCAGTGCTTCTACGCGCTCGCTGTCCGACAGGCCAAACCTGTCATAGAGAAGCACTCTATGTAGTTCTGCTATTGTGTCCCGGCTTATAAGAGGTACTATAACGCCCGACTGCCACAGTGGGCGCAACCAAGCCATTGACCTTAGTCTAAATAGCAGCGCCGACACGAGTACATTAGTATCAAGCACTACTCGCATAGAAGTCACTTGGCCTGCTCACGTGCCCACTTCACCGCATCGGCGACGTCTTGTTCCGTTATGCCACGTTCTTCTATCTTCTTCCACACGACTTCGGCTCGGCTGTTTATCTCGGCTATCGTCACAGGCGTGAGCACGATGCGCCCATCCTCACAGGCAACATCGTAAAACTCGCTCTGCGGCAAATCGAAAACTAACGGGTCGGGTATTGTCAACTGGTTCTTATCAGTCAGTCTTGCGATCATTGTGTTACTCCCCATACAAATGCGCTTCATGCAAGAATAGCACACAAGCAGAGGGGCGGTTATGCAACCGCCCCTCTTGTTGACTACTGATAACTGATCACTAACGACTCGGCTACTCCATCCGTGAGCCACCCCAAGCGCGCGACACGCCCGCTGCCGTCGGTTCTACGATGACATTCACCACCGCGGGCTTGCCGCTTGCGAATGCGCGCTCCAGCGCAGGGCGAATCTCGTCCGGATCGGTAACCTCTTCGCCGTATGCGCCAAGCTCCCGCGCCATGCCGTCATAGTTCGTGAAGCCAAGCTCGCGACCCGGCTTGCGGCGGTCCGGCGTTCGCGCCGTCCAGCCCGCGTTGTTGCTGATGACCGTAACCACCGGCAGGTTGAAGCGCACGCAGGTGTCTATCTCCATCGCGTTCATGCCCATCGAGCCGTCGCCGTGCAGCACCAGAACCTGCTTGTCCGGCTTCGCTATCTGCGCGCCGATGCCGTATGGCAAGCCCACACCCATTGTGCCCGTTACGCCGGAGTTCAGCCTGTGCCCCGGCACGTATGTCGGCAGCGACTGACGCCCGAAGTGCAGAATTTCGTTGCCGTCAACGCAAAGTATCGCGTCTCGGTCGAGGAAGTCGCGAATCTCCTTGCATAGGCGTAGGGGGTGGATCGGAGTCTGCTCTGAGTTGAGCAGAGCCGCCTGTTGACCGGCGCGGCGGTCGTTGTCCTCTTGCAGGCGAACAATCCAAGGCGATTCCAGCCTGCCAGCGAATTCGTCGGAGCGCTCCTCGATCTCGGCGACCATCTGCCCAAGCACGGCTTTGGCATCTCCGACAATGCCAAGATCTACGTCTCTGTTGTGTGCAATCTCGCTCGCCTCGATGTCAATCTGCACCACTTTGGCATTGCCGAAGCGCTGTCCGTAGTTGATCATCCAGTTCATCCGGGTTCCGATAACCATAACGAGGTCGGCCTCTCGGAGCGCCGTGCTGCGCGCTCCTTGGAACGATACGGGATGGTCCTCCGGAACCACGCCGCGCGACATCGGCGCCGTGTAGAACGGCGTGCTCGTCAGGTCAACCAGCCTCTCCATCTCAGGCGCCGCTCCGGAGAAGAACACGCCGCCGCCGGAAAAGATGACGGGGCGCTCGGCAGCCGCAAGCATGTCCACGGCCTCGTTGATGGCAGTGGCATCGCCCGAAGGCACCGACTTGCGAGCGGCACGTGTGGGCTTGACGGCCTCGTCCTCCTCGACCTCTTCGTACAGCACGTCCGCGCCGCAGTCGATATAGACAGGACCAGGCCTGCCGGACATCGACTGCCGGTACGCTGTGCTCACGATTTCAGGATAGCGCGCCGCCATTGTGGGCCGGTGCCAGTATTTGACGATAGGCTCCATGATGCGCTCCTGGTCCACCTCCTGGAAGGTGTCCCTGCCAATCTCATGCACCGCGCTTGCGCCGCCGAGAATGACCATTGGCGAGCAGTCAATGGACGCTGCATACACGCCGGTGAGTAGGTTGAGCGTGCCGGGACCCGATGCTGCCGTGCATACGCCGGGCTTGCCTGTAACGCGGGAGTAGGCGTGCGCCGCAAATGCCGCCGCCTGCTCATGCCGAAAGTCGATAGTCTCGATGCCGAAATCCTGACAGCCCATAACGATGTCGAAGTCAGGACCGCCCATCAGGTAGAAGAGCTTCTCCACGCCCTCTTCCGCGAGTGTCTTGGCGATAAGATAGCTGCCGGTAACCTTTGCCATGTCGGTACTCCTGTGTCCCATATATTTTGGTAGCGTTAGTTGCGGCGCGTAGATTCCACGCCGACAGCCGCTAGGTTATCACACTGAGGCTAACCGCGCCAAACTAGCCACCCGCGCATAAGACGAAGCCCCAACCATCAATGCAGGTGGGGCTTCTTGCCTGGTCATGTAACCGTACCTAGGTCGTGGGCGATTGGGGTGGCGGCTCGTTGAAGGGCTCGCCGCGTTCTAGCGCGTCCTTGAAGCGGCGATTATAGTCCCGCACGCTCGCATCGTACTCAAGCCAGCGCTGCCTTTCCTCGGCAACCCCTTGTTCTTTACCTTGACTCAAGCCTTGTTTATATGCCCTGTCCTGTGGCGCTTCGATTAGTATTCCCACCAAATACCTCCCTATATCAACGATGATTACGCTCGTAAGGATTGAGAGATAGCATACATCATCTATCTTCAAAACCGATGCCACGAGCACGTCATAAGGGCTGGAGTGACCACCGATTACCGATTCACGCCAAGTTATGATTGCGCTCATCGGGACTACCTGAGCCGCGAAAACGGACAGATAGACCCAGCGCAGCCTTTGAAAGATATTGAACATCTATTGCATTCGCCTCAACACACAGATTATACACAATACACCTACTTTTCAAAATGGTGCGTTAGTTGCTCTGAAGTTGAGAATACATTGCTGCAAGATGTTAATTTAGGTTGACTTACGCAAAGAGACTAACCGTACAGCGCCTCCCCGCGATGCAGCCGCAGCGCGATGTTGAAGGTCTGATGAACCGCGCGGGATGTAGGCGCGTGCGCTGCCAGGAACCGCGCCAGCGCAACCAGAACCACGCGCCCGCCGTCCGTGCCGCGCCGCTCCTCGTACTGTTTTATGGCGGCGTCAACTATCTGGAACATGTGAAAGCCCGACTCTTCTCGTAGCATTGCGTGTGCCAGTGAGGCGATGATGCCCTCCGCCTCAGCGCCCCCGCTGATGTAGTCTGATACCGTTTTTGCCGAAGGTTCCACAAGCTGCTGCATATTCATTCCATCGAGCAGTTGTGAGCGCAGAGCATTGCCATCAATAGCTCCATTCGCGGACGCGCCGTTGGCAAGTGGCTCAGGCACTCTCTGCGCGGGCATGTTCAGGAACCTATCGAGATACACGCTCATCGCCGTATCCAGCGCGCCGCGCAGGAGTTCCACAGACGGCGCGCGCTTCAGCGCTTGGTGCAGCGCGTTCGCCGCCGTCAGCGTGTTATGCAGCGTATCCCAGTCGTTGAACTCGTTAGATGTGTGGAAGCGCGCCATTCGCATGAACGCCGCATACGCCACCGCCGATCCAACCTGCGCCTCGCTCGCTCCGGAGCGCACTGCGCCTACAATGGCGTCCAGTGTCGCGGCGGGATCGTCCTCCAGCATCACATCCACCAGCGCGTCCTCGTCGTTCCACTCGCCGCGCCGTCCCATGCCCTCGTCATAAGCCGTAGTTAGCGCCTCACGCGCCCCCCATGTCATAGTTGAGATGTCGATGGGATTGCGCCACGAGCTGAGTTCCTCGCTGCGCCGCACTCCCGCCATGCCATGCACGAGGCTGGTCAGCACCTGACCGGCATGCTCCCAGCCCAGGTGGTCCAGCGCCTCGAACGCTTTGTTTGCGAAGTCCAGCGTATGCCCGCCATCCACATAGATGTGGTCTGTGATGGCAGCGAATATCATATCCGCTATCGTTTGCTCCGGAATGCCAAGCTCTATCGCGGTCCGCAGGCATCGCTCAGCCCCGTCTGAGTCGCGCACATCTATGAAGTTGCGGAACCACAGCTTGAACACCTCCGGCCGCGTCTCGCCCGTCGGCAGCGGGTCAAGCAGAAAGCGCGGCGGCATGCCCGCATTCGCGCGCGCCACATGCAGCAACCCCTGGAACATCGCAAGCGGCCGGTCTTCCGCTTCCAGATACGGCAGCATATTTGCGCTGCAAGTCAGAATCGTCATTGCCTGACCCCAGCCCGCCGCCGAGTATGTCGTGCCGAACTCCGCGCCGATGCCCAGCGGAATGCGATAGTCCGCATCCACAGCTTCCAGCCCAAGCACCGACTTGGCGACTACAAGGCGAATGTTATCCTCCAGTGCGTCCTGAAGCCGCTTCGACCAGCGTTCTGTCTGGTCTGCCTCAGGTGGCGACGGGTCCACCCATACTGCGCCGTCATCGTCCACCGACACCGGGAACGAGCGCACATCGTCTGCGAACGGGTCGAAAGTGCCGCCGCTCGACAAGTCGAAGCGCGCGTGGTGCCAGTGACAGGTCAGGATGCCGTCCTTGACCGTCCCTCTGTCCAGCGGAAAGCCCATGTGCGGGCATCGGTTGTCCACCGCAAACACGCTGTCCCCGTGCGCGAACACCGCGACAGTATGCCCACCGCCCGTGACCACCGTGCATCCGCGCTCTCTAAGTTCTTCCAGCGTCCCAACTTTGATGTGTGCATCAGTGGCAGTAGCCATTGTGCCCTCCTTCCACTGCTGGCTTATGTCAATTTCTTGTCATGTAACCAATGTAGCAGAGGATGGCGTAAGGCGCATCGGCATACGGCAAAGAAAAAGACACGGCAGAAAAACCGCCGTGTCAAGAAGATAGCCTAGTCTGTCTATGTTGTCTGCCGGCCGTTTACGTTAGCGGCGGAACTCGATACGCTTGAACGCTTCGGCGTACTGTATGCCTCTGCCCTTTGCGCGCTCGCGCTTCCATTCTCCCATCCGTTCACGCGCCCATACTTCATCGCGCCCGTTCATCTGAGACTTGTGCTCCATCAGCGCCTTGACCGACGTATCCATGTGCTTGGTGACATCGACATAGTGGTCAGGCTCCGGGTGCCCCATAATCCAGACTTCCGCGACCTTGTGAGGCTCGAAGCCGGCCTCGAGCAGGTCCGGAAAAGTCATGTGGTCGCGCGCGGTGGGGAAGACGGCTTGCAGCGCAGCCTCGCCCGCCGCCATGTGGTCGGGATGTCCGACGCCCCAGCCACCATTCAGCGAGCGCATGGGGTACATCGTGATTAGCACATCCGGCTTGTAGCGTCGGATTTCGCGTGCGATGTCCTTGCGAAGTTCGAGTGTGGGCTGAAGCATGCTGTCCTCATAGTCCAGAAAGACGACATCCTTGAGACCGAGCACCTTGCCAGCATTTATCTGCTCCTCGCGGCGGATTGCAGAGAGTTCGGCTTGCGTGATTTCGCGGTCGCTACTGCCCTTGCTGCCGTCAGTACACATCACATAGACCATTTCCCAGCCTTCGGCACACAGTTTTGCCACAGTGCCGGAGCAGCCGAACTCTGCGTCATCGGCGTGCGCCACGACCACCATTCCACGCGAAAATTGCTCTTCCTGATTGTCCATTGTAGTCATGCTCAAATACTTTCCCCGTAACTTTTTCTGCTCTAGTCCTTGATAAGAGTGTATCCAACGGAGCGCGTATTCGTCCAGCAATAACTTACAATGACATTGCTGGCGGAAAGCGCAAGAAATGCCGTATTTCAGGGTGCGAATCCCGTTTGACAGTGTACACGCATCCCCGTAACATTTGGATGATATTGGCGGGCGGTATTCAAGGCGTTAACGGCGTAAACAGGCAGGAGGCTTGCGTTTCAAAATGGCTAATTCTGACATCTCACAGGTCAAGGCACTTACATTCGACGTGTTCGGTACGGTAGTCAACTGGCGCGACAGCATCATCCGCGAAGGCGTGAAACTGGCAAAGGCAAAGGGCTTGGATGTGGACTGGGCGGAGTTCGCGGACAGGTGGCGCGGCGGCTATGGTCCGTCGATGGAGCGTGTGCGAACCGGCGAACTGCCGTGGACGAACATAGACACGCTTCACCGCATGATTCTGGACGAGTTGCTGGAAGAGTTCGGCATCGGCGGGCTGTCGGAGGACGAGAAGGTGGAGTTCAACAAAGCGTGGCACAGGCTGGACCCGTGGCCAGACTCCGCGCCCGGTCTGACGCGCCTGAAGAAGGGCTATGTCATATCCACGCTTTCCAACGGCAATGTCGCGCTGCTGACGAACATGGCGAAGTGGGGCGGGCTGCCGTGGGACTGCATCCTGTCCGCCGAGCTGTTCAAGGCGTACAAGCGTGACCCGAAGGTCTATCAAGGCGCGGCGAATCTGCTTGGGCTGCCCTATGATCAGGTGATGATGGTTGCGGCGCACAAGTTCGACCTGAAGTCGGCGCGTGAGGCAGGACTTAGGACAGCGTTCGTGCCGCGTCCCGGCGAACATGGCCCCGATGTTGAAGTTGACACCACCAATGAGGACTGGCTGGACGTGTACGCCACGGACTTCAACGACCTGGCGGTGAAGCTGGGGGTGTAGAGGGACAGATACGAGGAATTCTCACGGGAAACGAGTATGGACGCCGTTGATACGGGGAACAAGGAAATAGTAGCCAGTTTGGAACGATCCGGCGGCTACTCTCCGCAGTACCCTGATATTCCTTTGACGGACGCGAGCGCCGTTAACCCTGACACGCCTCTGGAAGAACTCAATCTCAACTGGCGAGAGCAGGATCTGCCGGAACGTGTCAGAACGAAACATGTGCATCGACTGCATCCATATCTGGGCAAGTTCATACCGCAACTGGTCGAGATATTTCTGCGGAAGTTTCAGCCTGCGACCGTGTGCGATCCGTTTTCAGGTTCTGGGACGACGCTTGTGGAAGCGGCAGCGCTGGGCATCAACGCCGTCGGCAGCGACATATCGGAATTCAACTCGCTGATTTCGCGCGTGAAGACCGGCAAATACGATTTGGAGTTGCTTGAGCGCGAAGTCAGAGACATTGCGAGCAAGTCCATAGCCGATCCGCAGCTAGTAATGATGGAGCGCGCCGCTACTTACGGCGCGAGTGAATATCTGGGTTCTTGGTTCGCGCCTGCTGCGTTGGAGTCACTGCTTGCGTACAGGGCGCTGATTCCGGAATATACTTACCAAGATGTCTTGCGCCTGATACTGTCGCGCTCGGCGCGTTCGGCGAGGCTGACAACACATTACGACCTAGATTTTCCGAAAAAGCCGCAGACCGAGCCGTACCGATGCTACAAGCATGGGCGCACTTGCAGACCTACGGAGGATGCCGCAAAGTTTCTCAAGAGGTACAGCACAGATACCTTCAATCGAATACGCGATTTCGCCTCACTTCGTCGAGAAGCGGACATATCCGTTGTTACGGGAGACAGCCGCACCATCGAGTTTCCCGCTCATGATTTAGTTATAACCTCGCCTCCGTATGTCGGGTTGATAGACTACCACGAGCAGCATCGCTACGCTTACGAACTGCTGGAACTGCCGTGGCGGGAAGAATCCGAGATTGGGCGCGCATCAAAGGGAAGCTCGAAGCGGGCGCAGGCAGAGTATGTGGAGGGCATTTCGGAGACCTTCAAGAATATACGAAAGAGCCTGGCCCCGGGCGGGCGGATGGTGGTTATTGTGAACGACAAGCGCAACCTGTACGACGAAATCCGCGAGAGAGTCGGAATGAGGCTAGAGGCACGAGTGGAGCGGCATGTGAACCGGCGGACCGGCAGACGCGCGGGCGCGTTCTTCGAGAGCGTTCTTATCTGGAAGGATTGCTGATTGATGCGGCAGGAAACCCGAGAACGCCTTTGGCGAGTGTTGTATGAATTTGCAGAAGAACAACTGCCTAAGCGAGACAAGTGGACACTTGAAAGCCTCAGGCTAGCCTATCCATTTCATAGACTTCTTTTCTCAGAAGAAGCGATTCTGGGTGCGAGGGTTGAGAGAAGCGTCGTAACTTCTATGGGTACGAAACTCTACCCGTCAATTGCGAGGACGATTGCGGAAGACAAGTATAGTCAGGTCTTCACGGAATACACAATCGAGGGTGAGGTGAATGACGCAGCCTGCAACATGATCGATCAGATTGTTACGGAACTGCGTACTCCGAAAAGGCGTCGAGAAACTCCGCGTGAACCTTGTCATGTGGATGAAGTATCCGACATTCTCAATTCTCCCGGAGGTGGTCGGACGAATAGGGCAGTTACCGCCGATTTGTACATTGAGGACTTTGATGGAGGACCTCTGTTCGTGGAGTTGAAAAGCCCGCTGCCCAACTTAGATATAGCGGCGGAGTCTAAGAGAAAGATTCTGTACTATCTGCTGATTATGGATAGGAAAGGTGAGACTGGCGCGCAAGCCTATCTCGGATTGACATATAATCCCTTTATCGAGCGCGATGCTTACGCCCATAGTTATACAAAGCAGATTATGGACATGGAGCGGCAAGTGCTGATGGGCAGCGAGCTTTGGGACATGCTTGGCGGAACAGGAACTTATGCTGAGTTGCTGGAAATAATTGAAGATGTACATGCGCGTCTGTCCACAGTCCAGCAGACACAATTGCAATTTTGAAGACCACCGTTGTTTCAACGAACGAATCTTGCTGTACCATCTTGCTGAAGCAACCAACTCACTGACTGAAATACTGACACACATAACACAACCGGAGGCTATAAATGGGCAGACTTGACGACAAAGTAGTTATCGTGACGGGCGCAAGCCGCGGCATTGGCAAGGACATCGCCGTGCTGTTTGCGGCGGAGGGCGGCAAGGTCATTTGCGCGGCGCGCACGGTGGAGGAAGGCACGCACCCTCTTGAAGGCTCGCTGAACACGACCATCCAGGAGATACGGGACGCAGGCGGTGAGGCAACCGCGGCGGCGGCGAACATATCGCTGCCGGAGGATTGCGAGGCTCTGGTGCAGGCGGCGCGGGACACCTACGGGCCTGTCGATGTGCTGGTGAACAACGCGGCGCTAACGTATTTCATCCCGGTGAAGGACTACCCGCTCAACCGCTGGATGCGCTCCTGGGCGGTGAACTTCCACGCTCCCTTCATCCTTAGCCAGCTTGTGCTGGAAGATATGATACCGCGCGGCAGCGGCAGCATCGTGAATATCTCGTCTGGCGCGGCGATAGGCCCCGGCCGCGGGCCCTATCAGGACGTGCCGCCGAACAGCGGCGGGACCTGCTACGGCGCGGAAAAGGCTGCGCTGGAACGCTTCACTCAGGGACTGGCGCAGGAAGTCTATGAGCATGGCATTTCGGTTACCGCCGTATCGCCGTCACAGGTAGTGCCCACGCCGGGCACCGTATTCCACAATCTGGTTACCGGCATCGACGACCCACGCGGCGAGCACCCCGAACTCATGGCGAAGGCGTCGCTGCTGCTTGCCACAGAGCCGGTGGAGGATGTATCTGGGCGTGTTACATACAGCCAGCAGATTCTGAAGGAATATGGCTGGATAGACGAGGCGACCGGCACAGGCACCGCCGCCGGACGCGAGGGGAGTGGGTATAGCCTTATCTAGCATCGATGCACAGGATGGGGCTGACGTGAGAACAGTAAGGTGCATGCTGGCTCTGGCATCGCTCTTCCTTGTCCTCCTGGCAGCCTGCGACCTGTTTCAGACGGCAGAGAAAATTACGGCTTCTCAGACGCCGGTGATGACCGCCCACGAAACAGCTACTCCTGTCGGAACCGAGCAGTTGTTTTTTGGCGAGGTAAGCGGGTTCAATCCGCCGCCGGTGGGAGGCGGTGATGCAATCGTGGCTGCCCGGGCAGAGCCGGCCAAAGACGAAGATGGTGTCCGCGCACAAGAAACGAAGCCGACTATCGTGTCCCCATACCGCGGGCCCTGGTCATTGGAGGAAAGAATCGTCGAAGCGGATACTATCGCCAGAGCGCGGTTGCGGTCCGCTTATGTCGGGGCGGCATATTCACACGAGCAAGGCGATGAGGATTATTATCGACCGGTGGTTGAGTTCATCTATGAGGTATCGGAGTATCTGAAAGGAAGTGGCAGTTACAAAATCGCTGTGGCCGCAGAGTTCTTCGGCAATCCCACGGGCGTCAGCCGGACTTCCATGCTGGATCTCGCGCTCTCCGCCGCCGAAGGGATGACCAACCACATGAGCAAGGATGTCGAGGGCGACCTGGACTGTGATGAGCCTTCCTTCGAGAGTATCAGGAGGAGCGGACGGTGCCTTCAAGTGTGGCAAATTGGTGATAACATCCTCTACGGTGAGGAGTGGCTCATATTCCTTGCGCGGGAAAGGCCATACCCGTCCATCGTGCCGAGCGGGGATGGCGCGCGACGCAGTGAGTTCACCTTCATCGGAGAAGGGCGGCACGGCTCACTGTACCGGGTCGCATGGATGCCGTCAGTCGCATCCGTCAGTGTGGACGACGCTCTTTCAGATGAGAAGCATTTTACGACCGGACCGTATGCGGGGGATCCGTCTCAATCCACATTCGCGCTGTCCGATGTGAGAAAATCGATAGCAGAGATTGACGCACTTCTCGAAAGCGGCGAGGAAATGCCGGGCTATAAGTTCTGCCTATCTTGGATATTCTACGAGAAGCGAGTCGCGGATTGGGACACGAAACATTACGGACGTACCTACACAGCCGACGAAATTGCGGAATTGAGGGGGTGGATAGGAGACGAGGGATGTACCGAAGCGATGACCGCAGTAGGATTATTCGAGAACTTGAGCAAATAACGGACATATCAACTGATCATTAAGCAGAAGGAGCGAACGATGACAGAAATGCCAATGCACAACGACAGCCCGTTTTACGGTTACAACGTGGCTGTGATACAGGACCAGTACGTGGGACGCGGGGCAGTGGGCGTTGTGGATTTCCTGCTTCCACACGTCAAGCCGGGCATGAGCGTACTGGACGCCGGATGCGGGCCCGGAACGATAACCCAGGGACTTGCGGAAATCGCAGCGCCGGGCAAGGTCATAGGCTGCGACCTCGAACCGGGCATGGTCGAGCGCGCCGCCGAACTCGCAGAAGGCAAGGGACTCGATAACTTGAGCTTTCAGGTGGGGAACATCCTCGACCTGCCTTTCGATGACAATACGTTCGATGTCGTGATGTCTTGTGCCGTAACGGAGCACCTCAGCGAGCCTGTGAAGGCTATGAGCGAACTGGGGCGCGTGGCGAAGAAGGGCGGTATCGTGGGCATCACGCGGACCGACTGGAGCGCCAGCCTGTTCGCGCCGCCATGCCCCGCCGCCGAACGCTTCATCGATCTGTTCGAGCATGGCTTCACGACTCAGGGCGCAACGATGTTCGGCGGCAAGGACCTGCCTAGGCTGCTGCAGGAAGCGGGTCTTACTGTCGAGGAGCTGGTGATCACCTTCAGCAACGCATACATGCCCGAACCCGGAAACCCAATGGTCGCAGGCTGGGCGGCGTGGATAGAGAACCTGCCGCTATTCGACAGCGTAATCGAAGAAGGATTGACCACGCGCGATGAGCTGGACGCGATGTGCGCTGAGATGCGAGAGTGGGCGGCGCAGTCGAATACGCTCGCGGCGACGGGCGGATGCAGAGCGGTGGCGCGTAAGGAGTAATCCCGCTTCCACGAGGGGTATGAGTTATCTGAAAGTTCATCCCCTCTGACAGGCTTAGGACGAACGGCAGTCGCCCCGCACAACCACACGGTTTGAACCGGCTATATGCGATACGCAATTCATGTAGGATTTTCGCAATCGTGATATAATGGCGCGTACGTGATTTTTACAGGACGGACCATTTACAGGAGCATAGCGTGGTAGCTCAGCGACTACGGGACTACGAGATTGTATTTATATTGACGCCTGAAGCGAACGAGGGTGAGGTCGAAGCGGCGATACAGCGTATTAGCGCATTCGTGACCGATAGAGGCGGCAGCTTCGGCGAGCACGAGATCTGGGGGCTGCGACGCCTCGCGTATCCGATCAACAAGTTCATGGAGGGCATCTACGTCCTCGCCAACTTCAGCCTGGACGCATCCGACTTGCTGGAACTGGAACGCAGCCTGACAACATCCGAAGATGTCATCAGGCATCTGGTAACCAAAGCCATAGCATGATTCACCTTATGCGCCGCCGCCCAATATGACCCAATGAAGCAAGAGGGCTGTATCTATGCTTAACAAGATGCTCGTGATCGGCAATGTGGGCAGAGACCCTGAGATGAGGTACACGCCCAACGGAAACGCGGTTACTTCGTTCAGCCTTGCCGTCAACAGGTATTACACTCCACCGGGTGGTGAACGCCAAGAAGAAACCGAGTGGTTTAATGTTGTAGCCTGGAACCGCCTCGCTGAAACTTGCAACAATTATGTCACTAGGGGCATGAAGATCTATGTAGAAGGCAGGCTTAGAAGCAACTCATGGGTAGGCCAGGATGGTCAGACACGCTTCAGGAATGAGATAATTGCAAACACTGTGCAGTTCCTTACGCCCCGCTCGCAGGGCGGCGGTGGATATGGTGGGCCGCCCCCGGGCGAGCCGGGTGGTTACGGCGGTGGTGGTGGTGGCTACGGCGCGGACGGCGAGTATGGCGGGCCCGGCGAGCCATCTGACGCGGACGACCTGCCATGGTAATTTTTCATCTTGCCGACTAACCAAAATACCGATAAACCGATTAACTAAATGAGGTAAGTCCATGACTACAGAACAACCCGCAAGTCCTGCGCCCGCAGCACCTTCGGCTGCTCCAAGTTCTATGCCATCCGCCGCGCCGCGGCCGGCAGCGCCGGGAGGTCCCAGACCCGGCGGCGGAGGCAGGCCGCCGTTCAGAGGCGGTGGTGGACAGGGCGGCTTCCAGCGCAGGCGCGGCAGACCGCGATACTATGCACGGCGGAAAATCTGCACCTTCTGCGTAGATAAGGTGAAACACATCGACTACAAGGATGTGCCCAGGCTTCGGCGCTTCATTTCGGACCGCTACAAGATGGAGGCGAGGCGCAAGACCGGCGTCTGCTCGAAGCACCAGCGCGCTCTTTCGCGAGCTATCAAGCGCGCTCGCGTACTCGCGCTCATCCCGTTCAGTCCCGACCACAAGATGCCCGGTGGCGGTTACGCCGCATAGCGGCGCCTCTTGTCTCCGGTGAACCAGCATGGATTTACAGTAAGAACAGGATATGCTATCAGTGATATATCCTGTTCACTTTGTATAATCCATGTTTCGCTTGTCATAGTCCAGAAGTAACGAGAGAATCCGAAATTGGTAAACGACCCTTCCCCAGAGCAGGGTGAATCATCCCTGACCGACCGCCGCCGCGAAACCAGTCGCGTTCAGCAAGTTCAGCGCAGACGCCGCGTTGCGTTTGCCGTTATCGCTGTGATGCTGCTGGTGATCGTCGTGGGTGTCATTGGCGTTGGTTATACTCTTGTATTCGTGCTGCCTCCACAGGAGCGAGTGGTGAGCGTGAACGACGTAACCTACACGCGCGGAGACATGGTAAAGATGCTGCGAATTCGGCAGCGATTGGTAGAAGACTCAGGGCAGCGCATAGATACGAGCACCGACATCTTTCAAGCGCTCCAACTCATCGTGGAGAACGAGATTATCTCGCAGTCCGCGCCCAGCATCGGGATAACCGTGTCCGATGAAGAGGTTGACCAGCAGATTCAGGCGACCATCATCTTCCAGGCCGGCGGGCAACTGGCGGGCAAATCGGAGGAGCAACTCGACAGGGAGTTCAAAGAACTATATGGCAACTTCCTGAACTCATCCCAGATTAGCGAGGACGAGCACCGCGACATAGTGCGCCGCACGCTGCTGCGGGAGAAGGTGCGCCAGTATGTCGGCGAGGCTGTGCCAAGCGTTGCCAAGCAATACCATGTCTATCGACTTGCCGTGAACCAGGAAGACGAGATAGACATCATGCTCACGAAGTACAAGGACTATGTGAAGAACAGCGAAGATCCGCTGCTGCTGCATGAAGCTTTCAAGGCGATTACGCGTGAATTCTCACGGGAGTCTCCGGAACTTGTGCGCCGTGGCGGCGAGGTCGGCTGGGTGCCTCTGGGTGTTCTCGAAGACTACGACGACGTTATCGCAACCGTCGAAGTCGGCGAACTGAGCGCCCCCATCCCCAACCGCGACCAGCGGCAGCAGGCGTTTATATTCATGGTGTCTGAGATTGACGAACTGCGAGAGCTTGCCCCCGTCAACCACGAAGCGCTGAAGACCCGCGCACTGGAGCGCTGGATTAACGAACAGCGTCGGGAACATGATGTGTACGCCGTGTTCAACTCCGACATCTACGCCTGGATGATCCAGCAGTTGGGCATCTCCACGGCGATAACACCCTCGCCGCAGCCGACCAACCCATTCCAGCAGTTCTTGGGCGGGAGCTAAGAAATCTCGCGTCCCAATCCCCGCTCCAGCGCGAGCTGATACACTCGTATCCCGGTAGTGATGTCCTGCACTGCCAAGCCCTGCGACTCGAATAGCGTGATGTCGTCGTCCGAGTTACGCCCGGGGGCATTTCCGCTCACCACATCCGCGAGACTCCGCACTTGCTCCCATCGTATCGAGCCTAGCTCTGCTGGATATATGAGGTCACCGCACTCCAGCTTCGCTTGCTCGATTTCGTCCGTTACGATGACGTTGGAGCGGCGCACGGCGTCGCCGTCCAGTTCGCGGCGCATCCAGTGATTGGCTCCCGCGGCGTTGATGTGTGTCCCTTCGCTCAACCACTCGCCGTTTAGCACAGGACGGTTCGCGCTCGTCATCACTATGACCACATCGGCGTCCGCAACGCACTCTTCGCCGCTCTCCACCGGGGATATGTCGATTCCGAGCCGCTCGCCCATCCTTGTCGCGAACCTCTCTCTCCGCTCCGGGTTGCGGCTGAACACACGCGCACTCTTGATTGGACGCACATTGCAGACCGCTTCAAGCTGAGTGCGCGCCTGGTATCCGGAGCCGATGACACCGACCGTTTCGGCGTTCTCGCGTGCCATGTACTTAGTGGCGACTCCACTCGCCGCGCCTGTGCGGACCTGTCCGAGGTCGCCCGCTTCAAGCAGCGCAAGCAGTTCGCCCGTCTTGGTGCTGAAGAGCTGCACATAGAACTTGACCGGGTTGCCTCGCGTAACGCCATACGCCTTCAAACCCATGACGCCTGCACCGGGCGCTGCCGCGCACATGAAGTTGAACAGCCCGCCCGCAGGCAGGCGAATGCGTGAGCGCGGGGGATTGGTCGCGCCTCCTTCGGACATGAGGCTGAATGCCTGCTCGACCGTCTCAAGCGCGAGTTCCATCGTCAGAACTTCGTTGACTTCGGCTTCGGTTAGGTACAGGGTCAAAGTGGGTTACTCCTCAAAAAACTAATAAGATAGACAGGATGGGGAGGGTTCTGCCCATCCTGTTAAATTTTCACCCTGCCCACTCCGCGCTCAATGCGGATGTCCGTGCCGAGCGGCTTGGAGAGACGCTTGATGCGATCGAGAGCGCGCTGGCTTACTTCGGCGCTTGCGAGCAGAGGCCTACCGCGTTGTGAGCGTTTCTTGCCGTGCCCCATGTCGATGGGATGCAGGGTGATGGCGTGCAACGATTCCCGCTTGAACTCGCAGCGAGCGACCACACTCTCCCAGTAGAGGGCGTCCGCGGGGAATCCGCGCTTGTCATGGTCGCTGCGGGCGTCGTAGAAGTCGGCGGGAGTTGCCTCCGCATCCAGTTTTACGGTCTCGTAGTTGTAGGACGGCTGCCAGCGCACGGTATCGTTCTGGAATATGAAATTGCCGAGGCTGTACATAATAGGCCTGTCTTTGTATATCTCGATTCCCCGCGTAACATGCGGCCCGTGCCCGATGAAGATGTCAGCGCCCTCGTCGATGCAGGCATGCGCGAAGTCCACCAAGAACTGCGGCGGCTCGTCGCGGTGAGCGCCGCTCTCATGGCAGTGAACGGAGACCATTACCCAGTCTGCCATGCGGCGCGCGTCTCGCACCCATTTCAGGTTGTCATTCAGGTCGCGCCTGTTGAGCTGCGTGTTGACCTTGAACTCCTCACCAAGCGCGAACACCTTGTCCATGAAGACGAACCGTGAATCGGTGTCGTCCGGAATCGCGCCCTGGTGCCGGAAGTTGCGGAGGGCGTTACGTTGCGCCTCCAGTCCCAGATTGGAGTTCACGCGGCGCAGAGCGTCGAATGCCGGACGGTCAACGATGTGCGTCGTGTTGAAGCGCAGCGGGTTCAGTCCGGGGCGGCCGTTGATGTCGGGTCTCTGGTCGAGGGCGCGTCCTGCCTCGGCGAATGTGGATGACGCGGAAATAAGCGCGACTCTGCCGTTTGCCGTGTCGAGATACGCCGGCGCGCGAGCCTCGCTCAGGTTGCGGCCGGTGCCGGCATGCACGAGTTCCGAGCGGCGCAGGTGCTCAAGATTCGTCAGCACGCCGCCCTCGCCATAATCGTAGCTGTGGTTGTTCGCGCACGATACGAGATTGACGCCCATCCATTCCAGCTCGCCCAGATTCTTGGGGTCGGATGCAGTGAATGTGCCGCCCGCCTGTCCCGGCGAGTGCTCGTAGTCGTGCATCAGCATTTCGAGGTTCGTGAAGCCCACGTCCGCTTCGCGGAACATCTTCCGCAGGCGCACGAAGCCGTCCTCCCGAAAGACGGACATCCTGCGGGTTATCATAGTGTCGCCGCTAGCGACCAGCGTCAGATTTCCAGCTTGCGCGTCGTACAGCATTCACTTCACCTTGCAAGGCCGGACCGGCTATACGCGCGGGATCGCGCGGACGGCGGCGCCGTCAAGGGGCGCATACTCGTTGGCGAGCAGACCCATTACTACGGAGTCGAAGCGTGCGCCCTCATGTGGGCGGCTCTTTCGCAGTGTGCCCTCGTGCTGAAAACCGAGGTGGGAAAACATGCTGCGCGCGGCGGTGTTGTATTCCGGTATATCGACCCAGACGCGGTAGAGTCCGTACTCATTGAACGCCGTTTCAAGCGCGCGCCGAGCCGCCGCCGAGCCGAAGCCGTGGTGCCACAAATCCTTGCGCCCTATCAGGATGGATAGCTGCCCGTCGCCCAGCGATTCCTCGATTGCCAGGTGAATCTCGCCGATATGTCCTGCTTCCGGGCAGTAAATCGAGAGGATACGGTGTTCGGGGTTGTCGAATACCTCCGCCCACTCCTCATCGGACACATCGTCCATCTCGTTGGGATGGTAGCCCAGGTGGGCCGGATCCCCGTAGGCATATCGTCCAAACCATGATTCACATACTTCTTCGTCATCAAGCCAGCGCCTGATGCGTGCTACATCGTCCCGCGTAACCATCTGGAGGTTAATCTCTAGTGGCATACTTTACCTCCTATTGCATTTTCTGTTTTATTCTGTAACCAATGTACAAGTTTTCCAAATGCTAACAGAGGCAAGCACCTGTCGCAAATGCGGGCGTTGAGTAGGGGAACACTGGAAGTCGCCCGACAACTACCTAACGGCGCGCGGACGTCAGCGACACATGTGAGCCAGCCTATAGAGCTTGATCTCCGTACACCATCGCGTACACCCTTGGATCCTTCTCAAAGAGCAGTCTCTTGTTTTCGGCATGCCATTCCTCGGGCACGGGGCCGCCGTAAGGCGGGAATTCGAATCTTGGCGGAGACTCGGTTACGCGTGGGTCGTCCTGCTCCTCAAGGACTGCCATCATTCGAGAGTACAGGGCGGCGCGAATCTGCTCGTAATCGCTGTCGTAAGCGACATTCACCATGTAGTCTGGGTCCTTGCGGAGGTCGTACAATTCCTCGCGGGGTCGCTTCCCGAAGCCCAACTCGAAGAGTGGCTTCACGTCTTCCCTCGCCCTGTTGTAAATCATCCATGCCTTGGTGGGACCGAGGTCTATGTCTCCGTACACTGCGAGATAGTTGGTAAGAATGTCTTCCCATAGGGGCGGCGTTGCATCGTCGTCGTCCAAGCCGTCGGGGTCGCCCGCGGGCCAGCGGTCAGGCTCGAAGTTGTGGATGTACAGAAAGTCGTCGGTTCGGATCGCTCTCTGCGGATATGGAAGATGGCCCTCCCTGGCGAGCATGTGCCTTTCCCTACCTGTGATGACGAAGTCGCGCGCCTCTTCAACTCGTCCGCTGTTAGCGGATTCGAGCAGCGGTACAAGGCTGCTTGCTGTCATTCCGGATGGATACTCGACACCTGCGGCGTCTAAGAAGGTAGGAGCCAGGTCCATCAGGTTCACGAAATCACTAATGACGCGACCCGACGATACATGTCCGTGCCAGCGGACTGCCATAGCCACTTCCGTGCCGAAGTTGTACAGGTTGCATTTTCCTCGCGGGAATCCTGGGATGCCGTGGTCGCCGCTTACGACGAGCAGGGTGTTGTCCAGCTCGCCGATTTCTTCCAGGCGTTCAAGAATCACTCCTAGTCCAGTGTCGAAGGCGATGCATTCGCCGAGGTAGTCGTTGAAGTCTTCACGTACCTCGTGGACATCGGGTAGGAAGGCGGGCATGCGACCTTTCAGGTCGTCGGGGTCCAGCCCCCAGAGTTCCTTTCCGGAACCTCGCTGCCATGTTCGATGCGTGTTGGTGGGACCCCACCAGTAGCAGAATGGCGTTTCATCCGGCCTGGCGGCGAGGAAACTGTCGAAGTTGCCTCTTACCTCGTCGAATAGCTCCTGTTTTGCATCGGCAATCGACAGACTATCCAGTCGTTTCGTGGCTTCTTCGGAGAAATCGTTGAACCTGATGCCGGCGGACTCGTAGGCGGTGCGCTCGCCTCCATACGGAGCATGTTCGGTCAGTCCGGGAGTCCAGACCTTGTATGTGTAGCCGATGTGGTAGCCGGCTTCTTCCAGGATCAGGGGGTATGTCGGGATGGACTCGTCCCACCTTGCCCCGGCGAGGATTGCTCCCAAGCCGGTCTGCCAGAAGTACCTGCCCGAAAGTATGGAGCTTCTGCAGGGGGTGCAGCTTGGTGCGGGGACGTGCGCGTTGAGGAAGAGGGCGCCTTCCGCGGCGACTCGGTCGAAGTTGGGGGTTTCGATGAGTTCGTGGAGCGTGCCTTCGCCGGGTTGGTCCCGGTAGGCGCTGGCATACCTGCCCCAGTCATCTGCGAATGCGAAAACGATGTTTGGTCGCAAGATTTTCCTCCGAGTTGCTGAATATGTCCGTTTGCACGGGAACGACGAATATAGATTGTCCACTCTAATTTGGGGCGCTGGTGAGGAGGAAGCCGCCGTCAACAGGGAGGGTGACGCCGGTGATGAAGCGGGCGTCATCGCTGGCGAGGAACAGGGCGGCGTTACCGATGTCCCAGCTCTGCCCCTCGACCGGGAGCGGGGTGGAGTTCTGGCGCATCTCCCGCGTGTCCGATGCGGCGGATTCAAGGCGCGGCGTCCACATGAGGCCGGGCATGATGCAGTTGGCGCGGATGTTGTCGGCGGCGTGGTCGAGTGCGAGCGCGCGGGTAAGCCCAACCACGGCAGTTTTGTTGACGGTGTACTGCGCGGATGACCTGCCGGGCTTGGGTCTGAGGGCGGTTACGGATGATACATTGACTATCGAGCCGCCGCCCGCATTTTTCATGTGGGGTATAGCATAGCGGCACATGTTGACCATACTCATGAGGTTGACGGAGGCGCTGCGAAACCAGTCCTCGTCGGTGGCTTCGACTACGCTGCCGCCTCCGCCCCCTCCTCCCACATTGTTGTGCAGGATGTGCAGCGCGCCGTATCGCTCGACGGCTGCGGCTACTGCATTGCGGCAGTCGTCAGGGTTTGTTACATCGGCGGTCGCGGCGGTTGCCTCGCCGCCTTCTTCGGCAATGATGCGCGCGGTCGCCTCAGCCCACTCGCTGACAGCGTCAACGAGAACGACCTTTGCACCGTTGCGTGCGAATAGTATAGCTGCCGCCGCGCCGTTGCCGACTCCACTGCCGCCGAATGTGCCTGCGCCGCTGACGAGGGCGACTTTGCCGCTCAACCTCATTTCAACCTCCATATTCAGACCGGGAACTTACATCGATGGACAGGATGGGGAGGATTTTTGTCCTGCTCACCCCCATTCCTTCGGCAAGCTCAGGACAGGCTCTAACCTTCCCCAATCGAGGGGGAAGGGACTCTTTCCGAATGGGTCAGGCTTCGTCGAGGATGTGGAGGTACATGAATGCGCCGGTGAAGGTGGTGGCTTCTTCGCAGTGGCCGCCGACCATCTCGCCGGAGGGACGCGCGGCTGCGAGGTGGATGTGGACGCGGATGCCTGATTCGGATTCAGGTAGGGGCTGGATGTAGCCCTCCGCGCTGACGAGTTCTAGGTTCTCGCCTATGGTGCTGCGCTCGAATTCCGGCGCGCCGTCCTCGTAGCGGCAGAGGTTTCGCAGGTGCAGTTGGCGCAGGCTGCCGATGCAGGAAGTGATGGCAGCTTCGCGGATGCCGTGCTCAAGCGCGAACTGCTCAAGTCCGGCGACCAGCGACTCGTCAGGTCCGAATCGACGATAGACCATGCGCGTTTTGTCGATGTTCCAGCTTTGTGCCATGTTCCATCTCCCTTATCCTATCCATCCTGTTAGTATCGTTCCTTGTGTCACAGTTCGATGCGGCACACCCGCGCGCTTGGGTCGCAGCAAAACCAGAGCGCGCCGTCGTGCATCGTCAAGCCGTGCAGTTCCGGTTCGCGCACTTCTATCTCGTCCTGTATTTCACCGTTGTCCGGGTCTAGCCGATGTATCTTCTGCATCGCGCGGTCGGCGCACCAGAGAGTTTCGCCGTCCCATGCGATGCCGTGCGGCGCCGCGCCGGGTGTGGGGATAGAATGACGGACTTCCAGCGTGTCGGAGTCCAGCAGGTAGAGGCGCAGGGCGGGCTTGATTGCCACCCACATGGTATCGCCGAGCCATTCCATGCCGTGTGGACGATTGTATGACGGCCCCTTGTCGCGCGGGTCGTGCAGACCGGTGCCGGGCGGCTCGTGGTATGCGATTGTCGTGCCGTCCATGTTGAGCTTGTAAAGACGCGAATTGTGCGTGGATGCTACCCATACCTGCTTGTCCGTGCATGTAAGACCGCTCGACCGATATGTTTCGGTGGTGACGTCAAGCATCGCCTCACCTGTCTCATAGTCGAACTTCTGCAGGCGGGCGTCATCGTCCGCGGAGATGACCCAGAGTCCGTCGTCGGCAGCCTGCAAGCCGTTGGGACGGGTGCATGGCGTCAGCCACATGTCTTCGATTTTCGGCATGGGGTTGCTCCTTGGGAATGATGTGTGCGAGTGCATTCTAACATGGTTAAAAAGGACGAACCGAATAGACAGGGTATGCTGGATTTGTTAAACTGAGAGCTACCACAAGTATGGAATTGGGCGGTTAGCTCAGTTGGCAAGAGCGCTACGTTGACATCGTAGAGGTCATAAGTTCAAGTCTTATACCGCCCACCAATCCTTCCTAATTTTTATTCGACATTCCGCGTGAAATACATCCTTGAACCATAAGCTAGCCGCCGACATCTAATTTGATGAGCAGCGATACTGAGAGGAGGCACGATGCGAGAGCAACCCAGTGAAAAGTCAATGAACCGAATGCGCGTCTTCGTGGAGAAGTATTGCCAGAAATCGGGCACATTCACGCATCCGGGCGAAGGCGTGACGGAGGCCGTTGTTCTTGGTCTTGCGGAGAATATCGATACAATAGGCAGGCCGCTCTGCCCGTGCCGCTTCTACCCGGACAAGGAAGAAGAGAAGAAGTATCGTACTTGGATGTGCGCGTGCGATGACATGCAGATATACAAGTATTGCCACTGCCTGCTCTTCGTCACCGAGGACGGGCTGCCCATTACGGAGTATCTTCCCGAAGGGCACGAGGGGCGTGAGATGTACGGCGAGGTGAAAGACCCGACGCCGGACAAGGGACGACCACTGCGCCACAAAGCAGAGGAACGCGAGATCGAGCGCAGGGAGCGACCAAGTTAGACCTTCGGCGACTCTAGTTGAGTAACATTTCAGTTTTTGAGCACAGATTTGGAGGAAAAGGTTTAGATGTCAAAGCCATTCGCGGTTACGGACAGCAGTTTTGATCAGGATGTTTTGCAGTCGGATACGCCCGTGGTCGTGGACTTCTGGGCGGAATGGTGCGGTCCCTGCAAGGCAATCGCGCCGGTGGTGGACGAGCTTGCGGCAGAGTACGCGGGCAAGGTGAAGTTTGCCAAGCTGGATGTGGACACCAATCCCAAGACAGCGATCAACTACGGCATTCGCGGCATACCCGCGCTGCTCATATTCGACGACGGCAAGGTCGCCGGGCAGATAGTGGGCGCGCTGCCGAAGCCAAGCATTCAGAAGAGCATCGAGGAAGCGATAAGCTAGTCGAGCTTCGATACAACCGACGCCGCCCACGAATACAATCGTAGGGCGGCGTTTCTGTGCAAGAGCCGATATGCTGGTGGGACGCACCCAAAAAGGTTGACCTGCGCGCGTATTCAGGCTAACATCAATAGACAGCCGTGCAACAGTATCGTGCTCTTATAGACGCAACGCCGTTGTCCGGTTTTCGCTTTCAATGCGGCCCCGTGGTGTAGTGGTTTAACATACTGGCCTGTCAAGCCAGAGATCGCCGGTTCAAATCCGGTCGGGGTCGCCACTCAAACGTTTGAAGCTCGCATCATTTGCATCCCTTGATTGCGCCGCTTCCTGCCTGTTCCTCGCCCCTTCTGCCGTAATGTCGCTGACGCGCGTTATCACGCGCCATTAGCGCACCGCATTCTTCACTCAAATATCGCCGCAGGAGCATATCGCCGTGCTGAAAGAGCAAGTCAGAGTCAATCGAGCCAATTGGAATGAGCGCACGCCCATACACGCCGCGTCCGAACTGTACGATGTTGAGGGGTTCAAGGCGGGGCGTATGACGCTGCACGAGTTGGAATTGCGCGAAGTCGGCGATGTATCGGGCAAGACGCTGCTGCATTTGCAGTGCCATTTCGGGCTGGATACTATGTCATGGACGAGGCTTGGCGCGAAGGCGACAGGCGTTGACCTGTCCGACGCCGCAATCGACCTAGCGCGTTCGCTAAGCGCCGAACTAGAGTTGGACACACGCTTCATCCGCTCCAACATCTACGACCTGCCGGATGTGCTCGACGAGCAGTTCGACATCGTGTTCACCTCATACGGCGTGCTCTGCTGGCTACCGGACATGGACAAGTGGGCAGAAATTGTCGCCAACCACCTCAAGCCCGGAGGCACATTCTACATCGCAGACGGACACCCGATGATGAACGTGTTCGAGATGTCTGAAGCTGGCAATCTAATCCCCACATACTCCTATCTCAACGAAGAATGGCTATGGGAAGGCGGCGAACCAAGCTACGCCGGCGAAGGCATAGTCGAAAGCCCTGTGTACGAATGGCAGCACAGCCTAGGCGAAATCGTAACCGCGCTGGCAAAGGCAGGCTTGCAAATAGAATACCTGCACGAGTTCACGCACTGCTTCTTCCCCTTCTTCCCCACGATGGCGCAAGGCGAAGATGGCGGCTGGCGTCTCCCCGAATACAACGAATCCTACCCGCAGATATTTTCCATTAGAGCAACGAAGTGACACTGTTGTCGCGGGGCTAACAGGATAGGGAGGATTTTTTGTCCGTCTTGTCCGTTACCAGAGAGTACGCTGCCGAATCGGTCGCTGCTGCGCTCGCGGCTGAGGCGCGCTGCGCTCCATCGGACTTTCGCAGTCAAGGTGTGCATATCTTCGAGATGACGCCGGAACGCACTGCGAATCCACTCGCAAGGCGCTTTCCCGTCCTTGAGCACACCCTGACAGTTGCGAGTATGGGCGAGGGAGTAGTGGTTGCCGCTACTCGGAAGTGGATGCCGTGGGCGTCCGATTTGTTCAAGGATGTAAGTGATGGAGATGAGGCTTTCAGCCTCGGCGTTCTCAGTGAGGCGTCACGGCGCGTGGATGCCTGTGGGCTGCGGCTAAACGGACCCTACGCATACAATGTAACTTCGGAGCAGGACTGGGTGAATCGAAGTGCGCCCGACGGCTACGTTATTGAGGTTGGTGGCGCGGAATTGCTGTCGGGACTGGAGCCTGCGGACTGGCCGAACGCAGTAGCGCCAAGGCGTGCCAAACAGGGTAGGCGTGATGCCGTTGCCGCAGTTGCGCTGCACGAGGGCGATGTGGTCGGCGTGGCTTCCGCGAGTACGGACTCTGACACCTTGTGGCAAGTAGGTATAGACGTACATTCGGACCATAGAGCGAGGGGCTTGGGTGTCGCGCTGACCTCACAGGTCGCTCGCGGCGTGCTGGATGCGGGCAGAGTGCCATACTACGGTTCGAGCATCAACAACATCGCGTCTCGGCGCACTGCTCAGTCCGCGGGATTTTACCCGTGCTGGGTGTCGGTATTCACTACGGCAGTGTAGCTTGGACGGCGCCCGCGTCGCAGTGGGATGTGCAGAGAGCGAGACATTCAAGATGAAACATCTTTTGATAGCGGTTGTTTCTGTGCTCGTTTTGCTGGCATTGGTCGCATGCGCGCCTTCCAATCCCGAAGTGCCATGCCCCGAGGGAAGCGAACGCTTCGACGAATACAGCATTTTCTTCGGCCGGAACATCGGTGATGCCGAGGGCGTGAGCGATGACGACTGGCGAGCGTTCCTTGCGGACACCGTTACGCCGCGCTTCCCCGATGGGCTGTCGGTCTTCGATGCGGCGGGACAGTGGCGTAATTCCCAGGGGGAAATCGTGCGCGAGCGTTCCAAGATGGTGCTGATTTTGGCTGTGCCGGATTCCGATACGACTCGGAATCTGGACGAGATTACCGAAGAGTACAAGCGGCTCTTCAGCCAGGAATCCGTGCTGCGGGTTACAGATTCGGCGTGCGTGGCATTCTGACCTTGCGGCAACCTCTCCCTTGACAGCCCGCGCCGCAAGACTACAATTGCCTGAGACTTAGACCTATTGAAAAAAGGAGAATCTACAATGCCGTTCTACACCAAAGGTGATGTCCGTATCCACTACGAAGAAGTCGGGTCAGGATTCCCGCTTCTTGTAACGCCCGGCGGCGGCTTGAATTCCGTCATCAGCGGCTGGCCCAATCAAGTCTTCAATGCGATGGAGGTGTTCAAGGACGACTTCCGATGCATTACGATGGACCAGCGCAACGCGAATGGCGGCGAGTCCACCGGTCCCGTGCAGGTCGATGACCCGTGGGGAGCATTCGCCGACGACCAGCTTGGGTTGATGGATCACCTCGGCATAGATAAGTTCTTTTTCATGGGCTACTGCATCGGCGGCCCCTTTGCTATGAAGCTCATCGAGCGCGCTCCGGAGCGAGTCGCCGCGGCAGTGCTCTGCCAGCCGGTCGGCCACGCCAGCGCAACCCCGGATTCCATGTACGACTCCGGCCACGACCTCTGGGGCCCGGAGTTGTGCGCCAATCGCCCGGACGTAACGATGGAAATCGTCGATCAATACCTGCACAACCTCTATCGCATACAGCCCGACTTCATGTACTGCGTATCCCGCGACTTTGCGCGCTCGTGCCAGACGCCGCTGCTCGTCATGCCGGACGACACCCCTTCGCACTCATTGGAGGCGGCAATGGCAATGGTGGACCTTGCGCCCAAAGCGGAAGTAACCGCGTATCCATGGAAAGAAGATGAGGATACGAAAGCACAAGCGATAGAGCAGGTGCGCGCCTTTCTGAACTCGCATCAGCCCTAGCCGAATCTTCGCAGCGACGAGGTTGCGCGACCGGCAGCCCGGCTACGTCCTACCACTCAGCAGAGACCGCCGTAATACCGTGCGGCTCGCATCAGGTTTCGACAACGAACATTCCTCAAGGCAAAACCGGAAAGGACCTATCCATTGAGAATCGGCATTGACGTCGGCGGCACCTTTACTGACCTCGTTGCGATGAATGAAGGAGATTCGTCGCCGGTGGCGTTCAAGACGCCCACCACGCCTGCCGACCCCTCGGACGGCGTGCTCGATGGCATAGCCGGACTTGCATCCGCGATGGGCTTAGACGCCCGCGAGTTGCTGGAACAAGCGCAGGTCGTCATACACGGCACCACAGTCGCCACCAATACTCTCGTCGAGAGGAAGGGCGCGACTGTCGGGCTAATCACCACTGAGGGATTTCGAGACCTGCTGGAAATCCGTGAAGGTCTCAAGGAAGACAGGTACAACCTGCGGATGGACCAGGTTGAGCCGCTCGCGCCGCGATACCTGCGTGTCGGCGTTGCGGAGCGAATTGATGCCAGCGGTAGCGTCAGGCGTGAGCTGGACATAGACGGGCTGAAGCGGCAGATCGAGTACCTGAAGTCCGAGGGCGTTGACTCGGTGGCAATCTGCTTCCTGTTCTCGTTCCTCAATTCTGAACATGAGGCGGAAGCGGAGAGAGTTGTTCGAGAGATGCTGCCGGACGCTTATGTTTCCTCATCGCACGTCATACTGCCACAGATAAAGGAATTCGACCGCCTCTCCACCACCTCCCTCAACGCCTATGTGGGCCCATCTCTGTCGAACTACCTTGAACGGTTGGAGACCCGCATATCGCAGGTTGGAGGTTCCGCGCCCCTGTTCGTCATTCAGTCCAACGGCGGCATAGCGACCGTCAAGGACAGCTCCGAGCAAGCCGTCAGATCCATACTGTCCGGGCCCGCCGGCGGCGCAGCCGGAGCGGCGCATGTCGCCCGCCAGCTTGGGGAAGAGCGCGTCATCGCCCTCGACATGGGCGGCACAAGCACCGACATCACTCTTATCGAGAATGGCAGCCCGCACATCACAGGCGAGAAGTTCGAGTCCGGATGGAAGATAGCCGTACCCACAGTTGACATACACACGCTGGGCGCGGGCGGTGGCAGCATCGCCCGCGTGGACGAAGGCGGCGTGCTGCGAGTAGGTCCCACGAGCGCGGGCGCAGACCCAGGCCCTGCGTGCTACGGACGAGGAGGCACGCAGCCCACCGTTACCGATGCCGCGCTGGTTCTAGGCTTGCTTGACATCGAAAAGTTCCTCGGCGGCGCGGTTGAACTGGACATCGACCTCGCAGCTGAGGCAATCCGCACGGCAGTTGCCGAGCCACTTGGTCTGACCGTCGAGGAAGCGGCGGAAGGCATTCTGCGTGTCGTCTCCAGTTCCATAGCCGAAGGCATCCGGCTGGCGTCTGTAAGCCGCGGACTCGACCCCCGCGAGTTCGCGCTGATGGGCTTTGGCGGCGCGGCAGGTCTAGTCGCGACGAGAGTAGCGCGAGAAATCGGCATTGAGCGCGTCCTGATACCGCCGGCCGGGCCCGTCCTCTCCGCATTCGGCATGATGGCGTCCGACCTGAAGCATGACCTCGCGCTGTCCCATCCGTCTAGCCTCAGCACTGTTGACCTCGACGACTTGCGTTCTGCCTTCGCAACCCTGACTGAGGACGGCAAAGAGCGCATCCGCGATGCGGGCGCTGCCGACTCCGACATCAGCGTCCATCTCTCCGCCGACATGCGCTACCTTGACCAGATATACGAGGTAACGGTGAATGTCCCCGACCTCAACCTGTCCGATGACGACCTGCGAGCGCGCTGGGCAGAGAACATGCATGAGCGCTTCGAGCAGCTCTACGCCTACCGCCAGCAGGAGCAGGACATCAGAATCGTAACGCTCAGGGCAAGCGCGGTAGGGCAGCTGCCGGTTGAAGGCGACATCACCGATACGGCGTATAGCACGAACGGGAGCGAAGCAGCCCCGTCCGAAATCACCACCGGCCCTACTGTCATTAACACCGACTACAACACCGTTGTCATCGGCGAAGGATGCTCCGCCAGCTTCGACAGCAGCGGCATTCTGCATATTGACGTCGAGGCAGCCACGCAAGCTGCTGGCGATGCCGCGGTCGGGGAAGAGGAGAGGGACGCCGTTACGCTCTCAGTAGTGGGGAATCGTCTGGAGTCCATAGCCATCGAAATGATGGACGTCATGCTCCGCACCGCACTCTCTCAGATTCTCAATGCCAGCAGAGACTTCTCAACCGCGATTCTGGACAGTCAGTGCAGGCTGGTCGCGCAGGGCGAGGGCATACCTGTGCATGTCAGCGCGCTTCCGGTCGCGGGTCGCGCCGTGCTCGACTACTTCGGTGACAGCATCGCGCCGGGAGATGTCTTCCTCCTGAACGACCCGTACTTCGGCGGCTCACACCTGCCGGACATCACCGCGATTCGCCCGGTCTTCGTGGATGGCAAGCTCGCCTTTATGACGGTGAACAGGGCGCATCACACCGATGTCGGCGGTGGCACTCACGGCGGCTACAATCCCTCCGCGAGCGAGATATTCCACGAGGGCTTGCGGATTCCACCCCTGAGAATCTACGACGGCGATGCTCCCCGCGACGACCTGCTTCAGATGATGGCGGCGAATGTCAGGTATCCGAAAAACTTCCTCGGTGACCTTAACGCGCAGATTGGCTCCATCCTCACCGCAGAGCGGCGCATCCGCGAGCTTGTCGAGCACTACGGCTCAGAGCGGCTGACTCGCATCGTGGACGGCATACTTGACGCGACTGAAGCGCAGGTCAGAAGTTTCATTTCTGACTGGCCCGACGGGGAATACTTCGGCGAATCACTCGTGGATGACGACGGCTTCGACTCAGAGCTGATTCCCATCAGGGCAAGAGTTACGATAGCAGGCGACACGATGACGATAGACCTGAGCGAGTCAGCTGAGCAGGTTACCGGCTTCATCAACAGCGCCTATGCCAACACGAGGTCGCTGGCTCACGCTGCCATAATGTACTTAGCGCCGTATGATGTTCACAAGAACGACGGCTCGATGGGTCCGCTGAAGGTCATCGCGCCCGAAGGCTTGATAGTCAACGCCAACTCGCCCGCTCCCGTATGCATGAGCACGAACCACTGTGCCGAAGAGATTGTCGAGGCAATCTTCAAGGCGCTCGCGCAGGCGGTCCCTGAAGCAGTGAACGCCGGCTTCTCCCGACGCCTGCGATACGCCATCACCGGCGCCGACCCGCGAACCGGCGAATCGTTCCTGTGGCACTTCTTCATGGCGAGAGGCGGCGGCGGCGCTGCGCTCGGTCACGATGGCTGGAGCTGCGTCGGCGAGGTCAATGTCGCCGGCGGCATCCGCGCCAACAGCGTCGAAGTTACCGAGGAACGCTTCCCCCTGTTCGTTGTGAACCACGAGTTGCGCCCCGGCTCCGCCGGAAACGGTCAATGGAGAGGAGGCTTGGGTGCAGTGTGCGAAATAATCTACGAGGGCGAAGGGGAAGCCCTGCTCAATACCGCAGGCGACGGCGCGATAGTGCCGCCGTTCGGAGTGCTGGGCGGCGAACCCGGCCTACCGCACAGGTATTCAATCGTCTCAGGCGGTGCGGAGACGGTGCTGCGAACGAAGCAGACGGGCGTGGTCGTCAAGCCCGGAGACCGCATCGTTGCGCTCTCATCCGGCGGCGGCGGGTACGGCGACCCGTCGCACAGGTCTTCCGATGCGAAGAAATGGGACAGCAGAAACGGCTACATCCGGTAATCCCGATTCTCAGTGACTAGAGCCAGAAGTGCGCTCCCACCTCGTTGAGGCGCTTACGCCGCAGCCGGTAGTCGGGCATAGCGCTCTCCACCTTCTGCCAGTAGCGCGATGAATGGTCCATCACAGCGAGGTGCGCGAGTTCGTGGACTACCACGTAGTCGATGAGCGCAGGCTCCGCCATTAAGATGCGCCAGTTCAAGCGGATGCTTCCGTCTGAGGAACAACTACCCCAACGCTTGCGCTGGCTGCGTATCAGAACCTGCGTGGGCTTCTTGCGACTCACCTTGCCTTGCCATCGCAGGACGATCTCCGGCAGCAGTCGCGCCGCCTCCCGCCGATACCAGCGTTCGATTACTTCTTTGACGGCGGCGGTTCGTTGTTCTTCAGATATGCCGGTCGGTGTAGCGATGTGAAATGCGCCGTCTTGAAGAGAGACGGAGACGCGATCGTCTGGCGCAGTGCTGGCGACTATCGGGACTCGCTCCCCAAGATAGAGCAGCGTCTCGCCGTCCGTGAAGCGGCGCGGTGTCGGGTCGAGGATATCTTCAGTGGCGTGGTTGAGTATCCAGCCCGCGCGTTTCTGAACGAGTTCGGCAATATCCTTGCGCGTAGTGCGGGCAGGAGAGCGCACCAGCACCCCGCGCTCCGGGTCGAGCGTAATCTCAATGGTCTTCTTCCGTCGCTCGCTCCGGACTATGGTGTATTCGATGAGCCGGCCGTTGAACTCGATGCTCGCCCTTTCGGTTCGGCTCATGTCCACGCTATCCGAGTTATCACGCGCTAATCAGCCGCCGCTGATCCAGCGCTTGGATTGCGACTGATTAGCTTGCTGATGGAGGCGTAGGCGCTGGGAATCGACACATTGAATATCCAGTACACGGCGGGCACGACGATGAGCGTCAGGAATGTCGAGCTTACCAGCCCGCCGATGACGACCGTCGCCAGCTCCGCGCCTATGATGCCTGTGTCCGTCCCACTCGCTGCGAGTGGCAGTAGGGCAAATGTAGTGGTGAACGCGGTCATAAGAATGGGACGCAGCCGCACGCGCCCGCCCTCTACCAGCGCGTCATAGACATCGTAGCCGCGCTCGCGCAGCTGCTCGACGAATGTGAGCAGCACGATGGCGTTGGTTACGACGATTCCGACGAGAAGGAGAAAGCCCATCATGGCGGAGAGGCTGAGCGTGCGGTCGGTTATGAGTAGCGCCAGAAGGGCACCCACTACCGCAAGTGGCAGGCTGAGCACGATGATGAACGGTGTCCGCAGTGCGCCCAAACTCGCTACCATCACGAGATACACCAGCACGACGCCGACAGCCATAGCCACGAAGACGTCCTGGAAGCCCTCGTTGATCTGCTCGAAGATGCCTCCGCTTGTGATGGAAACTCCGGGCGGCACGTCTTCCAGATTGTCGATTGCCTGCTGGACCAGCACGCCGACCGCGCGGGTGTCCTCAGCTACGATATTGCCGGTGATTCTGGCGGAGCGTTCGCTGTCGTAGCGGAAGATGCTCAGGGGCGCTTTCCTGATTCCTATGTCGGCAATCATACCGAGCTTCACAGGTCCAACAGGGCTTTCAATCCGCATATTCTTTAGCTTCTCGATGTCGTCAACATCGTCGCGGTCGCCGCGAATGACGATATCCACCGTCTTGCCTGAGATGTCTATCTCTGAAATGTCCCTGCCCGCGATAAACTGGTTCACCTGTATTCCCACCGTGGTCGCGGTAAGGGAATACTCGCCGGCCTTTGTGGGATCAACGCTGATGACCACTTCATCCTTGCCTTCTGAAGCGGTGCTGCTCACATTGACTACGCCGTCTATCGCGCTTAGGCGTTCCACAAGCCTGCGTGATACATCGGAGATTTCGTTGAAGTCCGGCCCCGCAATCCTGACATCCATGTCCCCCTGGGCAGGCCCCGCGCTGATGCCTGACACCGTTATGGTGACGTCCTCGCCACGATCGGGCAGGGAGTCGCGCACCTGTTGCTCTATGTCCTCCGGTACATCCTCGGATAGCTTGACGAATGCTCCCGCTAAGTGGAAGCCGCCCGCGGCGCCGCTGTCGAACTCTTCGGCTCTGCCTCCGACTGTGGTCTGGTAGAGGGTAATCCAGCCTCTCTCGACATAGGGGATAAGAGCATCTTCCACAGCGAGCGCTTCCTGGTAGGTGCTCTCGACAGACGTGCCGACTGGAAGTTCAATATTGATAGTCAGGTATTCGGGAGTCGTTTCCGGGAAGAAAGTGATGGGTATGACTGTGATTAGTCCCAAGCTGGCTACGGTGACGATAATCGCGATAGCGACCGTCAGGAACTTGTAGCGAATCGCCCACAGCAGCATCGGAGAATAGATGCGCTGGATCATGGACTGACGGTCCGCGGGTCCAGTGCCTGAAACCTGGTCGTCGTCGAAGTCGCCGCGGCGGAGCAGACTCGCCGCCAGCACCGGCACGATAGTTATCGCCACCGCGGTGGATGCCAGCAGCGCTAAGCTGACGGAAATGGCGAACGGGCTGAAGAACTGGCCGACAACGCCCGATATGAACGCCAGGGGAATGAAGATGACGACGGTAGTGAGCGTGGAGGAGATGATAGCCGCCCCAACTTCCTGAGTGCCGTTGATTGCTGCCTCGAAGCGGCCCTCGCCAAGGTAGATGTGGCGGTATATGTTCTCCAGCACGACGATGCTGTCGTCCACCACGCGCCCGACTGCAATTGCGAGACCGGCGAGGGACATGAAGTTAAGCGAAATATCTGTGGTCACGGACAGGAGCAGGACGCCCGTGAGAAGGCTCAGTGGTATGGAGATTGCGATGATGGCGGTCGGGCGCAGCGAAAGGGTTATGCCGCGCATCAGCGATGGCCGGATGTTCAGCAGGAAGATGAAGACCGTTGCAACCGCGAACAGAAAGCCGATGGTGCCCTCGCGCAGCAGGCTCTGCAACGACTCGCGGACCTGTGGGCCATTGTTCGAGAGTTCAAGCACATTGACATGGGGCGGGATTACGCCACCTTCGATCATTTCGTTAATTTCCGCGCTCACCGCCTCCGTAACGTCCGCAGTATTGGAGTCCGGGTCCTTTACTACCGCGAGAATGAGGCCGGGCTTGCCGTTGGCGCGCGAGATTCGCTGCGGGTCGGCGGTGGTCAGCTCCACATCGGCGACATCGGCAACCTTGATGGCGCGCTTGCCGCTCTGCGGGCCTTGTGGCCCCTGCGGAACGCCAACATCCGTCTGCTCGAATCCCACCGTAAGTTCACGGATGTCTTGGAGGGAGCCGATCTGGTTCGCTGTGCGTACCGGGTAGCCGGTGCCGCGCGTGTTGATGTTGCCCGCAGGCACGCTGATGTTGTTCTGCGTTATCGAGTCCGCAACTTGCACCGAAGACAGGCGAAGGTCGTCGAGCTTGTCGGCGTCAACAGAGACGATGACCTTTTCCTCGATTTCACCAAGCGTGTATATCGTGCCCACGCCTTCAATGCGGTTGAGGCGTGGTTCGATGACATCGCTCACAAGTCGTTGCAGCCCCGGAATGTCCTCGTCGCCGGATACGGTGAACTGTATGACAGGGAACGCGTCGGCGGTGATGCGGCTTACCAGAATGACAACATCGTCCGGCAGGTCCGTCCCGCTCACCGCGCTTTCAATCTCCCGCTCTGCATCCGCCATGTCTGTGTCGAAATCGAAGGTCGCAAGCAAGTTCACACGGCTGCCAGTGGAGATGGAGCTGACTTCCCGGAGACCGCTGATGCCTGAAATCGCTTCTTCCAGAGGCTGGGTAACGTCGCGCATCAGCGTTTCAGGATCCGAGTTCGCGGTGAAAGCGTTGACGGCTACGTTGGGGAATGCGATTTCCGGGAAGAGTTCGCGCTGGAGATTGATGTATGAATAAATGCCCAGTCCAAAGAGCATTATCATGACGAGAACGGTAACAGGGCGTCTTCGAAGCGCGAGTCGGGTTATGAAGCTCAAGTGTGGGACTCCTGGGGATTATTCGGTATTTCGGAGTAGCGTTTTCACCGGAAGATTGGCAGGGAAATTCAATCCTTCCATGAATGCAGGGCGAATGGGATGGCCACTCGTCTCAAGCCAGCGAAAAGGATTTTCTAATGCATGTCAATGTTCGACGTGTCTCGAAAAATCGCACTCATAAACTATAACAAAGATTTGAGCCATGTGTTACCAATCTTTGCGCCATAATTTGGCTTTCAGCCGATGCCCGCGCGGTATAGAATGTCTTGGTGTTACAACGGTGTTAATCTCACGACTGGACATTCGGACTTGGCAAGACGCATACCCCGCAGTATCCACACATTCGACGCCTTCCTGAACCCCAACTATCGTCTGCTGTGGGTGAGTAACTTCTTTGCGTACATCTCGCGCTGGATGCAGATGACTATGTTGGGTTGGTTCGTGTTCGAGGAGACGGGAAGCGCGTTCCTCGTCACGCTCGTGGGCTTTTCGGGCATGGGCCCGCTGGTGGTGTTGGGCGTGTTCGGGGGAGTGCTCGCGGACCGGCTGGACAAGCGCAAGCTGTTGCTGTGTACGCTGTTCGCGAACCTGCTGGCGGCGACCGGGATGGCGGCGCTCATATTCACCGACCTCATCTTTTCCACGGGCAACGTCCAGTACTGGCACGCCTACCTGGTAATGCTGGTCGGCGGTATAGGCTGGGGGCTGGACATGCCCTCCCGCCGAACCATCGTGCTGGATGTGCTTGGCAGGGCGCGTGTGAACAACGCCATCGCGCTTGACTCTGTGGGCATGCACTCAAGCCGCATGCTGGGCCCCCTGATTGGCGGAGGGCTGATTAGCATAAGTCTTTTTCTCTTCAGCGACGGTTATGGTCTTGAAGCAGGCTACGCTGTAACGCTGCTATTCTTCATTACATCGGCAATCATGATGCTCAATGTGAAGACGCCGGCGCGCGATACGACAACGACTACGCAGGCTTCCTGGAACATACTTAGGAATCTTACGGAGGGCGTCCGATATGTCGCCAGCGAAGCCACTCTTCTTGCGGTAGTGCTGATTACGGTGTTCATGAACTTGCTGCTGTTTCCTTACCAGCAGCTCATTCCGGTGGTCGCCTCCGAGGTGCTGGATGTTGGACCGACGCTGATGGGGTTGCTGCTCGCGTTTGAAGGGCTGGGAGCGCTGACAGGCTCGATTGGGATAGCTTCATGGTCTAATCTCACACACCATGGGAGGGTCTATCTATTCGGCTCGCTGGCAGGACTGACGATGCTGCTGCTCTTCTCGTTCTCCCAGTGGTACGGCGTGTCGCTCGCGCTGATGCTGCTGCTGGGACTGGGGACGGCGGGGTTCGGCGCGATGCAGGCAACCATAATCCTGCTGGTAGCGCGCGACGACATGCGCGGCAGGGGACTTGGCGTAATCACGCTCGCTATCGGCGCCGGTCCCATCGGCGGGCTGATGCTCGGCACGATGGCGGATGCCATGGGCGCGCCCAGAGCAATGACCATCAACGCCGTGCTCGGTCTGATAACCGTCGGGCTTGTGGGCTTGCTGGTCCCCTCTCTGCGCGGAAGAATGACATCGGACTCAGAGGCGGAGAGTGCGGAGGCATCTGCGACACAGCCCGCGGCTGCCCCCGCCCGTCCCCGGAATTGACATGGATGGACAGGTTAGAGTGCTTAGTCGTCGAGAATAACCGCGCTCTCATCCATGAGCATGACGTATGGTTCGCCGAACTGCTCCGGGTCGTCCATACTCCAGGCGGCGGTGGATTCATCAGGCTTCATCCGTATGCCCCAGTCGCCGCCGAACACAAGATGCACTACCGCCTGCCCCGAGTCTGAGACGGGCGCGTACATCGCGGCACAAGGCGAGCCGTCGTCTTCGCTGCTCCAGCCCGTTACCTGATACACACCGGGCGGTCTGCCGGGTTCATCGAGTACGATGCGGCTAACCGGCACTGCGTCAGCGTGCGCCTCATACAGCATCAGCGGCATGTACTCGCAGTTGGCGTTGTCATCCACTTCTAGGTAGATTGACTCGGGCATGGACGCTGGCATTTCATCATCCTATCTATCCTGTACATCCTGTTAGTCCGCGAAAGTCTTGCGGAAATTGTACAGCGTCATCTCAGGCTCGACCGGCGCTGTGGGTAGATATTCTTCCTCTTCGATCTTTGCGACGATAAGCCAGGGACCGTCTTCGCTCAGAGCCTGCCGGAACACTGTGGCGAGAGACTCTTCATCGTCAACGGTCGCCGTCTTGGAGATATTGCAGCCCCTTCCCACTTGTTCCAGGCTTGTGCCGAATGCCGTGTGCGTGGGCTGTGCGCCCGTCTGCCCCCACATCTCATTGTCCCATACAATGACAATCAGGTTGCGCGGCTGCTCCCTGCCGATGGTGGCGAGCGTGCCCATATTCATCAGCAGGCTGCCGTCACCGTCAAGAGAGACGACCTTCTCGTCTGTGGACAGCGCCATGCCCAGCGCCATAGACGAGCACAGTCCCATCGAGCCGTAGCCGTAGAAGTTGCGGTCGCGCTCCGGCGCGAGGTGCCATAGCTCGTCCGATGTGGGGCCAAGATTGGCGACGATGGGCAAGTCGCCAGCGTTCTCAAGAATCATCTTTGTCGCGGATAGCCTATGCAAGTCCCTTTACCTCCGTAATAAGTCCCTTCCCCCTTGATGGGGGAAGGTTAGGATGGGGGTGAAACATCTTTTCCATCCTGTATATCCTATTAGCCCCCTACGCCATTTTGCCGCCGTGCAGCAGCGGCGTCATGCACAGCGCAAGCGGCTGGCGCGATGCGTAGCATAGTTTGAGTGCGCCGCTTATCCGCCGGTGCAGTCTGTCGTCGCTCTCGTATGTATAGTGCGGTATGCCGAGTACATCTAGGATTGGGCGGGTAGTGCGTCCCATCGCCACCTGCGCGAGGTTGAACTCATCTACCTCGCCTCGCAGATTGATGAACATCGGCAGCGGTATGCGGTACGGAATGCAGAGCGACGCGATTGCGTTGATGCAGTTGCCGAAGCCGCTGGACTGCATGAATACTGCTGCCTTCCGTCCCGTGGCGTATGCGCCCGAAGCGATGCCTATCGCCTCCTCCTCGCGCGTAGCCGCCACTACATGAAAGTAGTCATCCTCTTCGAGTAGCTGCGTAACCTGATGGATGCTGATGTCGGGGACGAAGGCTATCAGTGAGATTTCGCTGTCCTTCAGCGATTGTACGATTGTTTCTGCCCAGTTCATGGATAGTTCCTCAGTTTGTCGGTATTTCGGTTGTTCGATGGATAGCGCACTGAATCAGATGCCCATGATATTGTATCCCGTATCCACATGAAGTATCTCCCCCGTGATGCCCCCCGACAGGTCGCTGCACAGGAACAGCGCCGCCTTTGCCACCTCGTCCGTGGTGATGTTCCGCCGCATCGGAGATCGCTCGGCGTGGATACGCTTCATGTCGCGGTAGTGGCTGATGACGCGGGACGATAGCGTGTCCAGGGGACCGGCGGATATTGCGTTCACCCTGATGTTCTGCTGTCCCAGGTCGGACGCGAGTTGCTTGACCTCGTTTTCAAGCGCAGCCTTCGCCGTGCCCATGACGTTGTAGCCGGGGAAGACGCGATTTGCCGCCTGAAAGGTGAGTGTCAGGATGCTGCCGCCGTTCTGCTCCATCAGCGGAGCGCCGTAGCGCGCGATGGGAAGCAGCGAATATGCGCTGATGTCGAGGGCGAGTCGGAAACCCTCCCTGCCGGTGTCTAAGAATGGCCCGCCGAGGTCGTCGCGGTTGGCGAAGGCGATGCTGTGAACCATGATGTCCAGTGAGCCGAACCTGTCGCCCACCGTATCGAACGTCGCCGCCACATTAAAGTCGTCGCTGACATCGCACTCTATCAGTGGAGTGTCGCCTTCCCAGTCCTCCACGAGCCTGGCGACGCTGTTCCTGACGCGCTCGTTCTGATATGCGATGGCGAGTTTCGCTCCCGCGTCGTGCAAAATCTGCGCTATCGCCCATGCGATGCTGCGGTGGTTAGCGATGCCGAAAACGATGCCGTGCTTGTCTGAAAGGTCGATTGGGTACATAAGATGCTCCAAGCAATTTATTCCTTCCCCCTATGATGGGGGAAGGTTAGGATGAGGGTGAAAATCGCGCCAAGAATAATGAACCTAAACATCAACACCCGTCAATCTACATGTCAATCTAGTCTGTAATCTGCAGGCCGCCCATCTTTAGGCTGCCTTTGACTATAAGATCAGGATTGTGGTCGTTATTTTGTCTGGCGCGTATGTCTTCGGCCTCCCCCACCTGTATGGAGTTGACGATGCGTACATTCCAATCGGCGGGAACACGGATTTTCACTTCGCCTATGACGACCGAGACTTCGAGGGTTGCGGGCCTGTCCACGATTCTGGCATCTCGCATATCAAGCGTGCCGCTGCCCATGACCACATTGATACTGCCGCTATGAAAGTCGCCGGAAATTACCCTATCCTGCGAACCGACTACCGCGTGCAGCGTGTCGTCATCTGCGTCCTGTGAAGTGGATACATCGACATCGATGATCGTCGAGGAGTTTGGACCGGTTGTGGAGTGGCGTCGTCTGCGGCTTCTCCTTCGCAGTCCGCCGCCAAGAATAAGGATGCCGACTGCGATGAGCGCGACAGGCCAGTACCGGTCCCAACTGATGTCAAATCCGAGTTGTCCCAGTTGAAGGAAGGCGCCGATTATGATCAGCACGATTGGCCAGAACAGGCGACGGAATCTATTCGCAACGAGACGCCAAACGCCATAGAGGGTAATCAGCGAGGGCCACCAGTTCAGCAGCCAGTCCAAGTCGGCAACGCCCGTACTGTTAAGCAGGAAGAGAATGCCAACCATTACGACCAGCGCACCAAAGAAAAATCTGCCTCCGAGTGCTGAACGTTTGGCACCGTTTCTTGCTGCCATTGATTACTCCCTATGTTTCAATGCGGCCTGAAAATGCAAATTGGCGTGATGTGCATGAGTCGTCAGCGCGGCGAGCGAATGGCGCGGCTGAGAATGACAACCCCAATGATTATCAGCAATACGGGCCAGTAGTCCAGCAGGTTTATAGCCAATCCAAGATTACCCAGCAAAAAGATTGCGCCAATGACGATTAGCACCAGCGGAGCCACCATCCTCCGAAATCCGCTCGATATGAGCAGCCAGGCTCCCACAGCGATAAGTATAACGGGCCACCACTGGAAGATGCTGCCGCCAAGGTTGATGACTCCCAGGTTGTTCGCCAGGAACACCACACCGAGCGCGATAATCAAGCCGCCGAAAAACACACCCGACCCCAAGCGCCCGGGCCCGCTTATACCTGGCATCATCTACCCTTCCTCCTCCGTTCCACTGTCAAGGTCGCTTGGTATGTTCATGCGTAGTTTGGTAAGCCAATCCGTCCTTCGACAGGCTCAGGACGAACGAAAATTGATAATACCGATACCTTCTTCAGAGAACAGTCCAGCCCTTATTATAGTCTATACGGAATTGAGGATGTTAACGTATCCGGAGAATCTTGCATTAGTCCCTTCCCCCTTGATGGGGGAAGGTTAGGATGGGGGTGAAATCGCTGTTCGCCCACCTGTATGGAAACTATGGAAACGCTACCTTCGATGCGGAGGCTTGACTGTGCCTTCATCATACTCTATATTGCAGAGTAATATGATATGCAGAGTGTTTATCCTGTGGAGATGGAGGAAGGTGATGGCCACGAGTGAACAGATGAAGGAAGACCTTGCCTATGTCAGGGGCGCAGTCGAGCGCACCAAAGGCGTGCATGTGCCTTCGGTGTATCTGATGTGGGCGGCGATAAGTCTCGTCGGGTTTTCCATGCCGGACTTCATTACCAACGGTTGGGTGGGCTGGTCGTACAGCGGCATTGGCTGGTACTGGGCGATTATGGGTCCCATTGGGTTTCTGGCAAGTTGGCTGCTGAGCGCGCGCGCCAACGACCGCGCCGGTCAGATGAGCAGGCGCACAGGTATCCGCTGGGGACTGCACTGGGCGGCTTTCGGCGCGACCGGGGTATTGGGGATTGCGCTCGCCCTGTCGGGACACGTCGGCTGGGAAGTTTACGGAGCGCTATGGGTTCTGCTTCTGGCGCTCTCATACACGCTGGCGGGCGTGCATCTGGAGCGCCAATTGCTGCCGATAGGATTGATGCTGGGTGTGGGCTATCTGGCGATACTGTTCCTGCCTCAGTACGGGTGGATAGCGGCCGGCGTGCTCACAGCCGTCGCCCTGACCGCACAGGCATTCATTGGAGCGCGCGCAAATGGAACCGCAAGCTGACTCGGACATTCAGTCGCTCGATGAAGAGCTGGCCACTCTGAGCGGTCTGCTGGAGCATCGCGTCAGGCTGGCGATATGCGTACTGCTATCGGCGCATGACGCGCTGACGTTCACACGCCTGAAGCAGGCGCTCGGCGAGACGGACGGCAGCCTGGGGGCGCACCTGCGAAGGCTGGAAGACGCAGAATATGTTTCGGCGGAAAAGACCTTCCGCAGCCGTAGGCCTGTGACCTGGTACAGCCTGACACCGGCAGGCAGGTCGCGGCTTAAGCGGCAGATTGACGGCCTGACGTTGCTGATAGATAGGGCGGATGCCTGATCAGCCAAGCTTGCGGGGCAAATGCCTACCTACACCGCCTGCCAATACCGCCGCCCCTCCATGCGAACCAGCGTCCCGAATCCGGGCGCAGGGAAGTGCCCGGAAATCAGCATGGCGTTGTCGTTCTCGATGCGCTCAAGCAGGTTCTTGCGCGACTCGGCTGAAACATCGGGCTTTGAGTCTGCGCGCGGACTCCAGTGCGTTTCCTGTGCCTGCGCCCGCGAATGGATAGCGTCGCCTGTGATAATCGCGCGCTCGCCCTGCGATGCTATCAGGAAGCTGGTATGCCCCGGAGTATGTCCGGGAGTGGGCAGCGTTGAGACCTCGCCGGTCATCTGCCGCTCGCCCTCGAAAAGCTCGAGGATGTCCTGCTCCTGCAATGGCAGCACCTGCGCGGGGATATACGGCCGCTTGCGGAGCGCGCCGCGAGTGAACACGCGCCAGTCCGCGTTGGCGACCCAGTAGCGCGCATTGCTGAAAGTAGCTTGTGGCTCGCCGCTGCGTTCGACCTCGCTTTCCGGCGAACCTGCGCCATCGCCTCCATCGTTATACAAGAAATTCCAGCCCACATGGTCGATGTGCAGGTGGGTAATCCCGACTATGTCCACCTCATCCCGCCCGACGCCCTTCGCCTCCATGTCCGTGAGCAGCTTGCCCTTGTCCAGGGTATCCAAGTGCCCCGTGTCGATGCCCAGTCCCGTATCTATAAGAATAGTCTTGCCCTCGGAGCGCAGCAGAAAGCAGCCGAGATTCATTATCATCTCGCCCTCGGGCGTGAAGTATTCGCGATAGGGGTCCCACGCCTCCGCAGGAACGGAAGGGAAGAAGTCGTCCGGCGTGAAGCGAATGCTGCCGTCAGACAGCGCAAGAATCTCCACATTGCCGACTCTGGTGGTGTAATCAGGCATAGACCTTCACCTCTGCGTCTTCGACTGCTGTGTGGTAGTGAGGAACAACTTCGTTGCCGAGTATTTCGAGCTGCTCTTGCATCATTTCAGGCGGGCAGGCTGGGCGCATCACAAACTTCTCCGCGCCCGCCTCTATGTACTCGTCTATGAGTTCGCGTATAACTTCGGGCCTGCCGAACGATGAGAACTCGCGCCAGTGAATATCCTCGCGGCGGCGCAGCATATACGGGGTGGCGATGCGCTCCGCATCTTCTGCATCGTCGTCGATGAAGAAGCTGGTGAGTACGCCGTAGTGGTCTTCCTCGATGTCGTTGTCGTACTCGACGGCCCAGGTGGAAATCTTGTCCACACCGTCCTTGACCTCATCCGGCGTCGCCTGCGAGACGAGCCAGCCGTCGCCGATTCGCGCCGTGCGCCTGAGCGCGGGTTCGCTGCGACCGCCAATCCATATCGGCGGCATGCCGTCGGGCGGGAAGACGGGCTTGGGCTGCACGGTTACATTGTTCAGCGTGAAGTGCTGCCCGTGGAAGGTAACATTGTCCTCCTTCCAGAGCAGACGCATCACCTCGATTGCCTCTTCGGTGCGGCTGACACGGCGGCGGCGAGTGGTGCCGCATGCCTCGTACTCGGCGGCGTCCTCAGTACCCAATCCTACGGCGGGCAGGCTGCGTCCGCCGGAAAGGAAGTCCAGCGTAGCGATCTCCTTAGCAAGTATGGTCGGATTGCGAAGCGGCAGCGCGATGACGCTCGTGCCGAACTTCAGGTTCTTCGTGCGCGCGGCGGCGAAGGATAGCGCGACAATAGGCTCCATATTCAGGAGCGGTGAGACGATGCGGTCGCTGAGCCAGATGGAATCGATGTCCAGCTCCTCACAGGTATCCACATATCGCCAGAGGTGTTCGGGATCATCGCTCGGAAAGGGCCAGCCGCCGAATCCAATGCCTATCTTGATGGACATGGTGTTTCTCACTTCCTAACAGTGCCTGATTGCCTGCCAAACGCATAATCTGTAGATCTGCGTACATTATATGTATCGGCAAGCATATGTTAAAGAGGGAAACCGCAAGCGCCGACCTGCGAATGATAGTGTTTCCTTCAAGGTCCCTTCCCCCTCGATGGGGGAAGGTTAGGATGGGGGTGAAATTGCGATTCAACCGTCCGGAAGGAACGCTACCCATGCGCGTCCTTTACTGCCAAGGGCACGCCCCATATAATCGTTGAGGGCTGGAGCAAGTCCCTAGCGAATGCTCGCATGTCCCATCTCTCTTTGCGGTTGCCTCTTTATAAGGCGACGCCGACCGAACCAACGAAGACTCCGGAGGGAAATATGCCTAACAGAAGCGCCAACGTCGTAGTCATAGGCGGCGGAGTAAATGGTACAAGCATCGCCATGCACCTGTCCCGGATGGGTGCCGGCAAAGTGCTCCTTCTGGAGAAGGGGCATCTCGCGGGCGGCGCAAGCGGCAGGTCCGGCGCGATGGTGCGCGAACACTATCTCCATCCCACGCTGGTCAGGATGGCGATGGAGGCGAGCCGGATATTCCACAACTTCGGGGACGCGGTCGGTGGTGACGCGCGCTTCATTGAAACGGGCAGGGCGCTGTTCTTCGGCGAGCGGGATGAGACGGCTGCCCGCGCGAATGTCGAGATGAATCGGGAGCTTGGCGTTAACATTCAAACTCTCACGCCGTCCGAACTCTCCGAACTCGTCCCACAGGCTAACCTCGAAGGAATCGTTCTCGGCGTGTACGAGCCAACCTCCGGTTACGCTGACCCGGTCGCTACTACCTACGCCTATGCGGACAGGGCGAGAGAATACGGAGCGGAAATTGTAACGGAATGCGCCGTAACCGAGCTGCTCACGCAGGGAGGGCGCGTCGTCGGGGTGAATACGGAGCGCGGCACAATTGAAGCGGACGCAGTGGTTGCCGCCACTGGCCCCTGGGTCAACCAGCTTGCGGCTCCACTTGGTGAATCGCTTCCGATCTCTCCCATCAGAGTGCAGATGGTGCATCTGCGCCGCCCACCGTCGTTAGAGACTCTAAACACTAACATCATCGACTACACGACGGGCGCGTATTTCCGAGTTGACGCCGGATACGGCACTCTGGTCGGCGGTGAGGACTTTGACGATCTGACCGAAGTAGTAAACCCTGACGGATTTGGCTTGAATGCCGACCACGACACCATCACGAGATTCTGGGACAGGGCAAAGATGCGCTTCCCCGGCTTCAGCGCGGCGACTCAGAGGGGCGGCTACGGATCGCTATACGACATGACGCCCGACGGCAACCCTATTCTGGACAGGTCGTCGCATGTCGAAGGCTTGTACTGGGCGGTCGGCTTCAGCGGACATGGCTTCAAGCTGTCCCCGGTGGTTGGCCGCATGGTCGCGGAGTTCGTCATGCACGGTGAGAGCGCCGACCATCCCATCCGCGACTTCCGCGCCAGCAGATTCGCCGAAGGAGACCTGCTGGAAGCCGACCATCCCTACGAAGGGCGCAGACACCAGTAACTACTCAGACTGACAGATTAAGCGCCTCTGAAGCGTGTCGGGCTGAAGTGCTCGATCAGGTCCGGCTTTGCGCCGGTAATATGCTCTGCCATCAGCTTGCCGGTTATCGCGCTGAGCAGAATGCCGCTGCGGAAGTGTCCCGATGCTACATGAAGTCCCTGCCAGCCGGGCACCGCGCCCATCATCGGCGCGTCATCCGGTGAGCCAGGACGCAGACCCGCGAGCGCCCAGTTCAGGCGCGCATCCCGCAGGGAAGGCACCAGCACTTCCGACATATTCATGATGTCCTGCACCGCGCCCGCCGTTACGCGGTCGTCATAGTCCGATTCTTCCACAGTCGCGCCCGCTATGACCGAGCCGTCGTTGCGCGGTACGAGCAAGCCCCAACCGCCATGAACGACTGTCTGTATGCTGCGACCGGCAGGTTGCAAGTTCAGGTTGACACCCCGAACCGGGCGCACCGGAACATGGCTTCCCAGCGTCTCCGCGATGATGCTGCTCCAGGGACCGGCTGCGATGACCACATGGTCTGCCGTCAGTTCTTCGTTGTGCAGGCGAACGCCGCTTATACGCAAGCCGCTGCGAACCATGCCTATGACCTCTGTATGCTCTCGCACGGTCGCGCCAAGTCGTTCTGCGGCGCGCGCGTATGCCGCGCTCAGGCGCTGGTTGTTGACCCGGCAGACCTCCGGCATGAAAATCCCGCCCGCGATGCGGTCGCTGAGCATCGGCTCCATCTCTCGCAATGCCTCAGCGTCCAACCATTGCGCCTCCGAGCTGCGCCAGCCACCATCGACGACTGCCGCGTGAAGCATCTGCGCTTCCTCCTCGCTTAGCGCGAGTTCGAGTTCGCCGCACTGCGCGAATTCGATATCCACGCCCGATGCGTCCACCAACTCCGGCGCGAGTTCGTGGAACATCGCCAGGCTGGTATTCACAAGGCGGGTGTAAGGGTCCGTAGGGTTGCCGAAGAGAGAAGAAAGGATGCCTGAAGCCGCATTGGACGCCGCCATCCCGACTTCTCCGCGCTCAAGAATGGTCGTCTTCACGCCCGCCTTGGCGAGATGATAGCCGATGGAGCAGCCTATGACGCCACCCCCGATTACGATTGCATCGGTACTTGGGGTCATGGCAGCTTACTCCTCCCTGTACGGCAGCGTGTCGGGCAGTGTGGGCACGATTCCGTCTATGAGGTAGTCCGCGAGCTGCCCGAAGTCAACGGTCATTATGTCCGGCTGGTAGGGAGTTTCTTCCATCGGCAACCCGTATCGGTTGACGTATGCGCCGCGATAGCCGCAAGCGCGCGCTCCCATGATGTCGAAAGAATGGGACGCGACCATCATAATCTCACCCACTTCAGCATCAAGTATCTGCGCGGCTTTGCGATACACCCCCGGATGCGGCTTAAACGCGCCCGCCTCCTCGACTGAGATGACAGCATCGAAGTCGAACTTGATGCGATTTTTCACCAGATGGTCGAGATACCACGGCTCGCCATTCGACAGACCGACCAGCTTGTAGTGCCCCTTCAGCCGCTCTAAGCCCTTCACCGCATCGTCAAACGGCTTGAGCTGCTGCCAAACCTTCATGAACTCTTCGACTTCTTCCTGGTTGAAGGCGATGTTGTTGGAGCGGAGAGTGTATATGAAGCCATACTTGCAGACTGTCAGATAGCCGCTGTGCCCCAGCATCAGGATGGTATCCTGGTACTGCTCCACGCGCTGCCGCAGACGCCACTGCGCCCAGAACGCCGCCGCATCGATTGGCGACTCGCGCTTCGCGAGAAACTCGTCTATGTGCGGCATCAGGCTGCCCGCAAGGTCCAGCACCGTGCCGAACAGGTCGAATGTTAGCGTATTCACGCCTTCAATCGCTTTGTCTCTCATAATATCGGACTTTTCCTCCTATTGAAGTCATCTTTAATTATACTTCGTGGTATCGCCACAGCCTGAAAGCATAATATGCCCCGCTTATGACCGTTGCGAAGATTGCCGAGCATCCGACGGCAAACGTCCATATCGCGGACGTTTCCGCAGAGCCGCGGGATATGAGCCGGTCGTTGCGAACTTGAATGTCGAAGATGCCGGCGTATAAGTAGCCCGCGAATGAGCCTAGAATCGCTATGCCGAACGCTAGGATCAAGCTAGTTGCTATCACCTTACGCGTTGACTCAGGTTTGAACCAGCAAATAGAAACCGCGATACCAGTGCAGATTCCAACACACAGCGCCGTGAGCGTCAGCCGCTCACTCCAGGCGGGCGGTATTATCGAGGAAAACAGCGCAAGACTGACTAGGCCGAATCCCAGCCCCAGCAGAAATGATAGACCGCCTCTTAAGGACATTGCGAAGAATTTTTCCACCTGGGCCTCCTGTGTTGGCGGCGCGATGCAGTTCGCGCCGTATCGTCTAGTGATGCTTCCAATTCCCCAATTATAGACGATACGGGCGGGAGGCGCGGATAATCACACTGGTATTTTCAAAAATTGCCCGAAAACAGAAGGGCAGGCATTGCGCCTGCCCTTACTCGTCTGTGCTTTATGCCTGCCCGGAGAGGGCGGCGGAACTATCCAATCCAATTGCTGCCGATGATTGCGATCAGGATGATGACCAGCAATCCAATCGTCCATCGCTGATTGCTGTCCACCTTGCTTTCTAATCTGTCCATTCTGCTTTCTAGCCTTTCCATCCAGGATAGCATCTCTCGCCGCCACTCGTCATCGTTCTCTCGCCTCTCTTCAAGACGCGCTATCCGCTCGCGGTCGTCAATCATCGTCATGGCCAAGCCTTCAACCTCAACTAAATCCATTCGTTCTAATTTGGCCTAGTCGTCGCCCTGCGCCACCGCGACCTTGCCAATTCCGATCTGTCCCATTCGCGCCAGCACATCCGCCTGCTGCTCCGGCGTTAGAGGCAGTCCCGGTGGGCGCGGGTCGCCGCAGTCGATGCCCAGCCGCTCGCTCAGAATGAACTTGGCGGTCGGGTGCAGCCCGTGCTCGCGCGCCAGCAGTGTCGCGTCGCTCGCCCTGTCCTGCGCCGCCTCCGCTCGGTCCCAGTCGCCGTCCTGGTAAGCGTTCCAGATATCCACCCACAACTCCGGCGCGTAGTTCGGAGGCCCGTCCACACAGCCGGTCGCGCCAATCGTGAGCGCGGGCAGCATCAGCATGCTGTTCCCGATTAGGCAGTCCAGTCCCATGTGGGCGAATGCGCGCACGTTGGCGAAAGTGATTGCCGAGTGTTTCAGTCCCTTGAGCTGCGGCACGCGGTCCTGAATCTTCTGCATCAGCTCAGGCGTAATCTCCACGCCGGTGGACTGCGGCAGGTTGTACACGAACAGCGGAATGTCCGCTGCCTCGCCCACTATCCTGTAATGCTCGACAATCGCGTCATCGCTCTGGCGGTAGAAGAATGGCGGCACGCAGCAGATTGCCTCGTTGCCCATCTTGGCGGCATGCTCCGCCAGTTTCGCGGCGCGCTCCGTGGTCGCTGCCCCCACATGCATGATGTTGTTGACACGCCCGCGATTCTGGTCCGCCGCCGCTTCCGCTATTCGCATGTTCTCTTCGTCGTCGAGCAGCACGCTCTCTCCCGTGCCGCCCGCAATCCAGAATCCATGCACCCCTGCCTGTATGTTGTACTCCATCACCTCTCGGAAAGCCGCCTCGTTCAGCCTGCCGTCCTCTCCCATGGGTGTGATAATTGCGGGCAAAATACCTTCAAAGTCTGCCATTCCAATCCTCCTGCATTGTAAATTGTGCTACGCGCGATTCTATCATGTCGTCGCGCAAAATGCCCTCTCTGTCTCGCATCCTGTCCGCCTATGTCAGCCTTGTGGAATTGTGCCATTTGCCTCAATTTCAAATCCAAAGCCTTGACTTGTCCTCTGAATGTATGTTAAATATCCAGCAACTCATAGGTAAGGCTATGAGCCGGAACCCTTGGTGAAAAGACGGAAATCAGATTAGGAGGGACGAAATGAGACCTAAATGGTTAGGAAAGAAGCTCCTATTTGGGGCGGTAGCGGCGACCGCGCTGATTGGCGCCATCGCATGCGGCGGAGCGGCTCCTGCTGCACCGGCGCCGGCACAGGCACCGCAGGCACCAGCAGCCCCCGCAGCGCCACAGGCAGCGGCGCCCGCGCCCGCAGCGCCTGCAGCGCAGGCGACAACGCCACCACAAGCGCCTGCACCGCAGGCTCCCGCACCCGCGCCTGCAGCGCCCACCGGTGGCGCGATGGAGTCGATGGTTGCGCCGGGCAGCAAGCTCACAATCGCGACTTCGTTTGTGGGTGCGCCAAATGGACTTCCGCGCTTCTGCTCTGCATCGGCAGGCGGCTGCGCCGAAATCATCTACATGTCCGGTCAGACGGAGACTCTGTTCAATTCAATTCTGGATGACACCGGAACGCCGGTTATCGAGCCTATGCTCGCGACCGAGTTCACGCTGGATCCCGGTCTTGAGTTCGGTGAGTTTACACTGCGCGAGGGTGTCCAGTTCCACCATGGCATTGGCGAGATGACTTCTACGGATGTGGCGTTCTCATTCAACGACGCGAACTCGGTTACGAACCCTGAGAGCGTTCATGGTCAGGCGGGCGACTTCGCTCCGCTTATCCAGAACATGGAAGAGATCGACAAGTACACCGTGCGCTTGAATTATCGGAACTACGACAGCCGCGGCATGCTGCACCGCTTCAGCCAGTTCTGGCAGACGGCGGGCATCGTCAGCAGCAAGGTCTTCGCGGATAAGGGCGTTGAGGGCATGCAGGACGACTACACGGGCGTGGGTCCTTTCGTGGTTGACGAGTGGACACAGCAGAAGGGCATTTTCCTGACAGCGTTCCCCGACTACTACGCCGCGGGCGAGGGCAACATAGGCCCGTTCGTAGAAAGTGTGGAATGGATAGACATTCCTGACGGCGCTTCCAGGCGCGCGGCGCTGGAAGGCGACACCGCGCAAATCGCGCGCGTGAACCTTGCCGACATGCCAGGACTGCTGTCAGATGGCTACGAGGCGCAGCGCGGCACCGCCCACAACGCGATGTTCAACATCTCGATGTCGGGTAACTATTGGGAGAGTCACAGCGCACTAGGCGGTGATGCGCTCGACCGCGACCTTTCAGGCGCAGGCACGGCAGAGTACCCATACATCGGCAACCCATTCGAGAACGGCCCCGATTTTGACGAGAACACCCCGTCTATGGAAAGCGCGCGCCTGGTCCGCAACGGCTTGGCGTGGAGCATTCCGCGCGGCGACCTGCTAGAGAATGTCATCGCTGGCTTGGGTGTAGTCAACCATCAGCCGTACCTCTCCATCAACAACCCTAACTACAATGATGACTGGAGCTGGGGCACCGACTACGACATGGGCAAGAGCCTAATCTCGGATGCCGGATATCCCGACGGCTTCGAGATGGACCTGTGGATTGGCACGAGCGAGTTGAACTCCGACGTCGGTGAGGCTGTCGGCGCGGCTTGGGACCAGAACCTTGGCGTGAAGGTCAACTTCGTTAAGACAGAGTACGGCACATTCCGCCCGGGTCTAGTCGCCCGCACGAACAAGACACCGTTCACCGGCTGCGGCGACGAGAACCACTCGAACTTCCCGTTTGACTGGGCGCATGGGTTTGTCATGAGCTCCATCAGCGCGGGTGGCTACGGCGTGGGAATGGAAATCCCATGGGCGGCGCGGATTTACCAGCAAATGGCGGGCGAGCCTGACAAGGCGGCGCGCGAAGAGCTTGCTAATGAGTTCTACACCAACAACCGCCGCGAAGCGCTGTGCGTGGGCGTATTTGAGTTCCCGATCTGGCCCGCATACGACCCTAACGACATTGAGACTTGGGATCAGCGGCCGACTGCTCTTGGCAATATGGGCGGCATCAACAACATCCGCACCATCAAGTTGCAGTAGCTTCAGGCTGGCCGGATAATCCCGTCAACTACAAGGCGCAGACATTCACATTCTATCCGAGTGTCTGCGCCACGACCTTAAACTCGCTTTCAAGTAATGTTGACACTTATTTCACTGTCATCTGCCTTGGTCAACACGTTCCTGGTTTGACGCCTCCAGCCTCTGGCGATTCGCAAGTTTGTCGTGAAAGACATTCAACTGACAAGAGGATTTTGAGATGCTACAGTTTCTTGCAAGACGAATTGTATTCGCCTTTCTAGCGTTGGTTGGCGCGACGCTGTTGACCTTCAGCCTGTCCAGGGCAGCGGGAGACCCCCGCTATCTTTACGCGCAGGAAGGCGGGTACGGCATTACTCCGGAAAGATGGGACGCTCTCGGTGAAGAACTGGGGCTGGACAAGCCAATTATCTGGCAATATGCCGTATGGCTTGGCAATATAATGAAAGGCAACTGGCAAGACAGCCTGATAGACCGCAAGAGTGTGTTCGATAAGGTCGTAACCAGTCTGCCCGTAACACTCCGGCTTGCATTCACATCGTTCTTGTTCGCGTCCGTCGTGGGAATACCATTGGGGGTCTTATCTGCCGTCAAGCGAGGCACAGCCTTGGATATGCTCGGCAGAGGATTTGCCCTCTTTGGGCAGGCGCTGCCCGTCTTCTGGGTGGGCATTATGGGCATCCTGATATTCTCCGTCCAGTTGGGCTGGCTCCCCAGCGCCACGCTTGGCGAGCGCGGACAGGGCATCTTCCAGTGGGAATACTACGTCCTGCCCACGATAACGCTAGGCTGGATAGCCGCCGCCAGCTACCTGAGGCTGGTGCGCTCCGCTATGCTGGAGATATTCGACTCCGAGTTCATCAAACTCGCTCGCGCCAAAGGCGTGTCCAACAACGGGGTTATATGGAAGCATGGCTTCCGCAATGCCCTGATTGCGCCACTTACCTTTTCCTCGCTGCTGCTGACTGGCTTCATCACCGGCGCGGTGGTGACCGAATCCATCTTTGCGATTCCCGGCCTAGGAAGGCTGGCATTCGGGTCCATTCAGGACAACGACTTCCCAGTTATGGTATCCGTGGTCATGGTGTTCACCACTATGTATGTGGTGATGAATTTCCTTACCGATATGCTCTACGCGCTGATAGACCCGCGCATACGCTACTCATAGAAGAAATCCGCGTTTGCCCTAAGGCTGTTGAAGGGCGTACATTGCCGCAAGTGCGGCGCGCGCAAACGACTCTGTCGATAGACAAGGTGAACTTATGGCTCAAGCAGAACTTTCGGCGGACCTGACCCGGGACATTGCCGCTCCAACGAGTGGCATAGCGGGATTTTGGAATCGAATAAAGCGCTGGCCGCTGGTGTCTATTGTCGTGCTGGCATTGCTTATAATTACCGCGGCTTTCGCGAATTTCATAGCGCCGCACAGCCCCACGCACGCCGACCCTGATGACACCACGCTCGCCCCGTTCTGGTACGCCCCGGAATTGGTAACCGTGCAGGACTTGCCGCTTATCGTGGCAATCGACGGCGAGCTTGCCGTATCCGGTGTAACCGAGGCGGCCGGGCAGTATGGCGTTGACTTGTCCCAAGTCGATATAGGCAACGCCCGTGATGTGCGCGGCGCTTTCAACGACCAGGCCGGCGTGAGAGCTACCGTTATGGAGTTGGCAACCATCACGCAGGTGAAAAATGTGGACTCCCCCGACGAGCCGCAATACTGGGAGGATGTCGGACTAAATATCATCGACGCAGCCGAGATATATGGCGTAGAAATTTCCCTTGAGCAGCTTGCCGACCCGCTTTATGGCGGCACCGTTGTCAAGAGCGCCTTCGCCGGACAAGCGAATCTGGATGTGAAGGTGCAGGATGCCGCAGTGCCAAGGCCTGTCCTGCAAGACGTGGAAACCGCAGCGGCGCGGTTTGGGGTTACCATCCCAGCCGACCAACTCGATAGCGAAGAGGCAATTGTCAAGGCGTTCTTGGACCAAGCGAACTTGCGCGCGAAAGTGCGTATCCCGACGACTGATCACGTTCTCGGCGGAGACAACATCGGGCGCGACCTGCTCAGCCGCATGATACACGGCGCGCGAGTGTCGCTCATAGTCGTAGGCGTCGCGCTAATCAGCGGCTTGCTCATTGGAGTGTCGATGGGGCTTGTGGCAGGCTGGTTCGGCGGTCTAATAGATGAGGTGATAATGCGTATCACCGACATCTGGCTCGGTCTGCCTTTCATTCTTGTCGCTATTGTGGTCGTCATCGCAATCGGGCAGACGTTCATCATCCTGATTGGACTGCTTGCGCTGCTGTCATGGACGCCTTTCGTGCGTAATGTGCGTGGAGAAGTGCTTTCACTGAAGACACGGGACTATGTGAGTCTGGCGCAGGTGGCGGGCGCATCTACATTCCGCATTATGATCTGGCACCTGTTGCCCGGCGTCATCAACACGGTCATCGTACTCGCGACTTTGCGGGTCGGGCAGCTCATCCTTACGGAAGCGATACTCAGCTACCTTGGCGCAGGCATTCCGCCTCCCACACCTGCATGGGGCGCTATGGTCAACGACGGCCGCAATTACATACAGGACGCCTGGTGGATTTCCTTCTTCCCCGGCATGTGCATATTCCTCGTAGTGATGTCGCTGAACTTCCTTGGCGACTGGATGCGGGATAGGTTCGATCCGCGCCTGCGGCAGCTTTAAGGATTGACGCGAACCTAAAACGAATAGCGGCGTTGAAATAGATTTGCAATTGGCGCTCCGCTCAGGCTTGACCTTAAGCGGAGCGCCGTTATAATTTATGCACATATCAATGTTGACTTAATGCAAGTTCTACCTCCTGAAACTGATTACTAACGAGGGTGCCTATTATGAGCGAATCACGAAGTATCCCACTGTTGCATTCCGTCTTGGTCTTCATCATTTTGGGAAGCATGATTTTAATCGCGTGCGGTGTGGAATCGGGCAACCGACGCCCCGCCCGCCAGGATGAAGACAAGTCGGGCGAGTTCCATCGCTCGCCGGTTGCCGCCTTCGAGCAGTTCCGTATAGATGTGGAGAAAACGGACGACCGCTGTACGGCAGAGCCTGCCGACATCACCGTGAGCGACGGGCAGCGTGTGCGCCTCGCCGTGCAGTTGCAGGGCGGAGGGGAAATCACAACTAGCGGAGGCACGGGGTCCACTCAGTTTGTGGGAGAGAGAGATGAAGCCGTGTACAGTGTCGATGGCCTCCAGATAAGCAGCGCCGGAGGCGCTTTGGAAGCGGGTGTTACTGAAGTGAGCATTGATCTGGCGTCCGGCAGGCGCCTCAGCTACGACTTCAACGCCTCTGGCGCAGGCGCTTTCGACATCCTCTGCGATGGCAAAAAGGTTGGCACCTTCACGGTGAGCTAAACCCTCTACCCTATGCACATATAAAGCAGAAGGGGCGGTCAATTCGACCGCCCCTTCTTTTATCTAATCTTGGGTATTCTGTACATCGATGTCAGCTACTCCACCAGCGTCGTCAGGTCCACTCCTTGGTCCTGCGCGTTGCTGATAGTGCTCCACGGCGTCTCCACCACCCAGTGATCAGGCTCGATCTCAATCAGTGGCGGGCGCGACTTCGCATACTCATGGTTGGGGTCAACCTCCAGCGGCGTGCGCGTCATGAACACATCGCCTTCCGGCGGGTCCACCGGCGATACGACCTCACCCGGCAGCACAATCTCCTCGCGCTGTATATCCGGATGTGATGGCAGCGCCGCCGAGAGTAGCGCATTGGTGTACAAGTGTACCGGATTGTTGAAGATGCTCTCCGTGTCGCCCATCTCCTGCACCACGCCGAGATACATCACCGCCATCCGGTCGCACATGTACCGCACCGTCGCGAGGTTGTGCGCGACCATGATGTACGCCAGCCCGTGCTCCTGCTGAAGGTCCACCAGCAGGTTCATTATCTGCGCGCGAATGGACACGTCCAGCGCGGACACCGGCTCGTCCAGCGCGATGACCTTCGGGTTCAGTGAGAGTGCCCGCGCCACGCCGATCCTCTGCCGCTGACCGCCGCTGAACTCGTGCGGGAATAGCGATGCCTGGTATGCCGGCAGTCCCACCTCTTCCAGCAGTTCCTGGACGCGGGTTGAAATCTGGCTCTTGGTCATCGTTGTGTTGACTTCAAGAGGCTCTCCGATGATGCTGCCGACGCGCATCCGAGGGTTCAGCGATGCCCACGGGTCCTGGAACACCGCCTGCAGCGAGCTTCGCAACTCGCGCTTTCCGGCGCGGCTGAGTGTCGAAACGTCCTCTCCCTCGAAAAATACCTGGCCGGATGTCGGCTCTTCGAGACCCAGCATAACCTTCAGCGTAGTCGTCTTGCCGCAACCCGACTCACCCACGAGGCCCATCGTCTTACCGCGCTCTATGTCGAAGCTGACGTCGTCCACCGCCTTCAGAATGCTCTTGTTCCTGCTGAGGAACGAGTTGCCCACCGGGAACCACTTGCGAAGATGGCGCACCGATATGATGGCGTCGGAATTGCTGTCCACGCCGGGGGCTGACTCAACGCCAAAGCGATTCACTGCTCCGTTGGAAGAAGTGCCATTAGTTGTCATGTCTTAACACCAGCCTTGTACTTTGTACTCAGATTTCAGTATCGTTCGCGACCGCCCCCAAACTACACGATTTAATACTCCGCGCCGTAGGGAACGAGGTGCTTGTAATTGTCGAACTCCTCTACTGAAGAGTGCGACAGCTGCACCCAGTGGTCCGGCTCGATCTCGACCAGCTCTGGGCGAATCTGGAAGTCCTTCTCAAGTGTCGGCAGGGGAGTGCGGTCTGCGAATGCGTCGCCCGGCGGCAGGTTGTAGAGCAGTGGAGGCTGGCCCTCGATCTGCGCCAGCCGTCCCGTCTTCTCTTCCAGCTTCGGCACCGAGTTGATGAGCGCCTTCGTGTATTCGTGCTTCGGATTGTTGAAGATGGTGCGTACATCCGCGTGCTCAACGATGCGGCCGGCGTACATCACCGCCACCCTGTCGCACATCTTGGCGACGATGCCGAAGTCGTGCGTGATGAACATAATGCCGACGCCCGTTTCCGCTTGCAAGTCCTTCAGCAGGCGTAGGTACTGCGCCTGAATGGTAACATCCAAAGAAGTCGTAGGCTCGTCGGCGATTAGCACCTCAGGGTCGCAGGAGATGCCGATTGCGCCGACCACGCGCTGGCGCATGCCACCCGAAAGCTGGTGCGGATAGTCGCGGATGCGGACTTCCGGCGCGGGAATGCGAACCTTGCGAAGCATATCGACCACTTGGTCGCGCAAGGCGTTGCCCTTCATGTTGCGGTGAATCTTCAGCGCCTCACCCACCTGGTCGTCAATGTCGAACACAGGGTTGAGCGCGGTCATGGGGTCCTGTAGCACCATAGCGATGCGGTCCCCTCGAATCTTCTCCATCTCTTTCTCATCGACCTGGAGTATGTCCTCTCCGCTGAGATGCACTTGCCCACCAACGATATGTCCCGGAGGGGAAGGCACCAGTCGCATAATAGAGAGCGAGGTAACGGACTTGCCGGAACCGGATTCACCCACAATGCCTAGGGTCTCGCCGCGGCGCAGTTGGAAGCTTACGCCATCCACCGCCTTGACCACGCCCCAGCGTGTCACGAAGTAGGTTCGGAGGTCGTTCACATCCAGAACTACATCGCCTCTTGAGCCGTTCGCAGTAGTCATGCTCTATCTCCTCTGTAAAGGTTTTTTCGACTTTGCGCGAGTCCATATAGGGACGTCAAGCCGAATTGTGCTGGATTATCCCAAAATAGTATGCAAACTATAGCCAATAACCATAAAAAAGGCAACCCTGCGCGTTGTGAATTCGGTATATCGATTAGACAGTGTCGAGCAGGGTAACGCCATGCAGACGCGCGAACTTTCGATCGAAAGTGTATAGCGTTTCACATCCGGCGCGTCGAGCTGCCACGAGTATCATTAGATCGGCGAAATCTCCATCGCCGCGGGCATAGGCTACAGCTGCATGCACAATGTCATCTGCTGATTCAACCACGAGACTTTCGGTGTCCACTAAGTCCAGAATCACATTCGCGATTTCAGTACGATTGAATCCGTAAGACCTACTGAGAACCCAAATGACTTCTATTACGACTTCTCGGGGCACATATCCTTGTGCGTCCACCGTAAAGCTTTCGAGAAGTTTGTCGGCAGCCTCCACTTGCTCCGATACATCTCTTACAATGTAACGAACGAGGATGTTCGTATCTACGCCAACCATCTCCTGCCTGCCCCTTCGGAGATAGTCCGTTTCATCTCCTCAATGCTTACGGGCGGGCCTTCGTACTTCAGCGCACCCTTTAATCTACTGATAGGACCGGCCTTAACGACACGCACCTCTCCCTCGATGATGTAATAGCGCAACCTGTCTCCAGTCTTTACATCAAGCGCTTCTCGCACCGAATCAGGCAAAGTTACTTGTTCGGCGTCCGTAATCGTGGATTCAATCATCGTCTTACTCCTTCCATTCTCCAGATTATAGCAAGAATGAGCGGCTTCATCACACGCTGGAGTTGTACTGATATACTAGCGCTCGACAAGCCGATTCCTGACCGGATACGAAGGAGCAATTGCCATGCAGCGCGCCACCAAAGATATCCTCTACTTCGAGACCGGCCCCGATAATGCCCCTACTATGTGGGTTGACCCCGGAGAGGAGTTCGAGGTCGTAACCCAGATGAACCGCGGCCCCTGGCTGGACGACCATCCTGACGGCGAGCGCCTGCGCGAACTGCTGCGCGCGGGCAATCCGTCCAGCGGCTGCATCTACATCAACGGCGCGGAACCGGGCATGGCGCTGGTGGTGCATGTCGGCGAGATTGAAACCGAGCCGTTCGGCTTCACCAATTATCGTGGCAGCACGAGCGCGATGCCCGGATGGATGGGAGACAGCGGTGTGGGACGCCACCACAAGGTCGTGCAAATACGCGACGGCAACATCCTTTGGTCCGACACGCTTCAAATCCCGATAGCGCCGATGCTGGGCGTGGTCGGAGTCGCGCCGAAGCACGAGCGCCGCACGAACGCTTGGGCAGGCGAGTGGGGTGGCAACTTCGACATACAGGAAGTTACCACCGGCGCGTCTGTGTGGCTACCGATCAATGTGCCCGGTGCCCTGCTGCACATCGGCGACATGCATGCCCGTCAGGGCGACGGCGAAATCTGCGGTGCAGGTGGCATCGAGACCGGCGGCACAGTACGTCTTCGCTGCGAACTCGTTCCACTGCCCGCCGGAATGACCTGGCCCCGCATCACCGACGACACTCACATCATGACCACCGCGATGGCGCGCCCTGCCGAGGACGCATTCCGCACCGCGCTATCTGAGATGATTCTGTGGCTTCAGCACGACTACGGCTTCACGCGCGGGGAGGCATACCTCTTCCTTGGGCAAGTGTTGGAGGCGCGCTGCACCCAGTTCGTCAACCCCACTTTCAGCTACGTAGCGAAGGTGAACCGCAAGTACCTCCCGAAGTAGATTACTCTACCGGCTAGCTGTATTGCTGGAGGTAGGCGTAATTGCTGTTTATCTTGTCCCTTCCCCTTGATGGGGGAAGGCTAGAGCCTGCCCTCGCGGAAGCGGGGGATGGGTGTGAAATCGAAAATGCAGGCGTAATTGTTCTCAATACCTACCCCTGTAAGCTCCCGTAGCGTTTCCTTCTAGGTGACAAGGTCCCTTCCCCCTCGACGGGGGAAGGTTAGGATGGGGGTGAAATCGCTATTCGCCCACCTGAAAGGAAACGCTATCGTAAGCCCCTGATGAGGGACGAGCCTGCCCTCGCGGAAACTGGAGGGGTGAAAATGAACTACGCCCAGACCTGGTATTACTGAGGCCCCGGGAAGAAGTCCGCGCCTTTCATAATCATGTCCTGCTGCTTGACCGCCAAGCCACGCACGCGAGGCATGTATTCATTCGTCCAGCGCGGGTCCGAGCGCACCTGCTCCCGCGCCTCCTCGAAGTGCGTATAGTCCCTGTATGCCCAGATGTGAACGATGCGATTCAGCGGACCGATGTCCGTGTAGTACCAGCCTGCGAGCTTCACTCCGTAGTCATCCCGTATCTTGATGGCAACCTCTTCCACTGCCTTCATGTACTGCGGCACTGAGCCGGGCTGCAAGTCATAGATTCGCATGTCATATATCATCAGATAGTCCTTTCCTCTCTTCTGGGTGAATCAACTTGTCCTATCCATCCTGTTCATCGATGTTAATTTACCCCTCCGACACACGTCTCCGCTCACCCAGCATCCCGCTGGGGCGCAGCAATATCACCAGCACCAGCAGGAAGCCTATCAGGAAGAATCGCAGGTTAGGGTTGTTGATTTCCTCCGGTAGGAACTGCGTGCCGCTCCATATTCCCCATACTATGAACGCGCCAAGCAGAGCGCCGAGATTGTTGCCGCTCCCTCCGACCATCAGCATAACCCAGATGATGAAAGTCGCCAGCAGCGGGTCGAACACGAACGGATCGACATAGCGGAAGCCGTGCGCGTAGAGTGCCCCCCCAATTCCCATTACCGCCGCGCCCAGAATGAACGCTTGCAGCTTGAAGCGGAACACATTTTTGCCCGCAGCAGCAGTTGCCTCTTCGTCTTCACGGATGGCGCGCAGCACTCGGCCCCAAGGTGAGTCTATGGCGCGCTGAATGGCGAAGTATAGTGCCGCAAGCGCCACGACTACTACCACGAAGTACAGCAGGTCATACTGGTCCGGAGAAACCCTGTCGCCAAGGAACTTGGGAATGTTGTAAAGCCCTCGCGACCCATTGCCAAGCCACTTCTCGTTGAGAAATATCAGTCGGACGCTCTCTGCGATACCCAGTGTGGATATAGCTAGGTAATCGTCGCGCAGACGCAGCGTAATCGCGCCCACCACGAGCGCGACGATGCCGCTCACCACTGCGGCGCACGCTAACGCCACCACGAACCATGCGTCAACCCCAAGCTTCAGCGCGGCGGCAAGATTGCCCCCGAATACGAAATCCTCGAACAACTCGGCCGAGGGCGGCGCGGTGGTCAGCAGCGCGGAAGTATATGCTCCAAGCGCGAAGAACCCTGCCACGCCTATGTTGAACAGACCTGTGTATCCCCAGTGTACGTTCAGCCCGAGCGTGAATATGGCGTAGATGCCCGCCAGAATGCCGAAGCCGGCGAGAAAATATACTATGTCCATAATCCCTGCATCCTGCCCATCCTGTATATCCTGTTAGCCCCCGTCCCTGTCGCCGAACAGCCCTCTTGGACGCACAAGCAGTACAAGCAGCATCACGGTGAACGCCACCGCGGGCTTGTACGCTGGGGTCATCCACTCGGTTGACACCTCCATCGTAATGCCGATGAGCAGCCCGCCGACCAGCGCTCCCCAGGGCTTGCCGATGCCCCCAAGCGTAACTGCCGCAAACATCGGGATTAGCGTGTTCCAGCCGGAGTTCGGCAGCATTTGCGCCTGTGCAACGGCTACCAAAGTTCCCGCAATTGCTGCGTAGGCAGCTGCTATTATCCATGTCCACTGAATTATGCGTGTGGTGTTGATGCCCGTAACGCGCGCGAGGTCTATGTTGTCCGATGTGGCGCGCATCGCCTTGCCGGTGCGAGTGCGATTGAGGAACAGGTACAGTGCGCCCACAAGTGCGATGGCGCTCAACCCGAGAAATATATTGTCCGGCGGGATGCGCATGTCGAATGGCAGCGCTGCGCCACCGGGCAGCGCTACATCAAAATCTATGTGATAGAAGGGTTTAGACGCGCGCGGCAGTCTCTGCGGTTCTGTGCCCCACAAAATCTGTATCGCGCCGCGCACAGCGATAGCGATGCCGAGCGATACCATAGACAGCGCTACCAGGCCCGTGCCGCGCTCGCGCAGCCGCTCATAGACTGAGTAGTCGATGGCAACCGCGATGGCGCAGCATGCGGCAACCGTTATTGGCAGCGCTATGAGCAGCGGGTAGCCGAAGGTGAACGGTCCGAAGCCCGCGCCGTCAATTCCAAGCGCAGGCAGCGCGACAGTGAGCAGGAAGAGCGTTATGTACGCGCCCAGCGTCATATAGTCGCCGTGCGCGATGTGGGCGAAGCGCAGGATGCTGTATATCAGCGTTATGCCGATAGCGCCGAGCGCAATCATGCTGCCCAGCAGCAATCCGTTCACCATCTTGCCCGGCGCAGCCAAGAACAGCGCGCAGCACAGAACCACCACGGCGATGCCCCAGCCCGTCTCGCTATGCGCTACCGTTCGAGCCCGTATCGCCACCGATTGCATCGACATCAGCGCAGGTTATCCTTTTACTATGTACATTCAAATTGCAAAGTTTATTGTGCCGCTGTACGATTATTGCGCCCCGTAGTTTAATTGGACAAAACAGCGACCTCACTTATCGTTAGATGCGGGTTCAAATCCCGTCGGGGGTTCTATTCAGGTTGTCCGCGAACGATATCCTATGCTACAATTATGCTGTGAGGTCGTTGTAGTTCATCTGAACTATTCTGACGATAGAGGGCTGTTCTCCGAAAGGGGAGCAGCCTTTTCTTGCGTCTATCCTATCCTGTTAATCCCGTACATCCTTATTAACCCCCGTACTGCCGCCTAAGTACAGCCGTCCAATCTCAGGATTGTCGAGCAATCCCGTTGCGCTGCCATCAAGCTGGTTCTCCCCGTCCGCAAGCACATACCCCCTGTCGGACATCGCGAGCGCAGTTCGTATATTATGCTCGATGATTAGTATGGCGATGCCCGTCCCTTGTATGTCTCGCAGCCTATCGAATATAAGCTGTGCCACAATAGGCGACAGGCCCGCCGAAGGCTCATCCAGCAACAGTAGCCTGGGCCTCAGCATCAGCGCCCTCCCGAATGCCAGCATCTGCCGCTGCCCGCCTGACAGGTTGCCCGCCCGCTGCCGTCTGCTGCGCTCCAGGTCCGGAAACATCCGGTACATCTCGGATATGCGCCCCCGCGCGTCCCTGCCGTCCGCGAATGCGCCCATCTCCAGATTCTCCTCGATAGACAGCGAAGGAAAGATGTTGCCTGTCTGCGGCACGTAGGACATGCCCATCCGGATGAGCCTGTCCGTTGCCATGCCTGTAATATCGGTATCCTCGAAGATGACCCGTCCCCGTTTCGGAATCAACAGCCCGAATATGGTCTTCATCAGCGTTGATTTGCCGCAGCCGTTCGGACCAAAAAGCGTAACCGCCTCACCCGGCTCAACACGCATCGACACGCCATGCAGAATCTCCGTCTCCCCATACCCCGCCACTATATCCTCGACCGTCAATATGCTCATTCCCAGCATCCTTTATCTACATGTCCCTTCCCCCTTTGATTGGGGAAGGTTAGGGTTAGGATGGGGGTGAAAAATTCTATCCATCCTGTTAGCTCTCCGCCTCCTGACCGCTAAAGCCCAAATACGCGCTTAACACCTCCTCGTCGCGCTGCACCTCTTCCGGCGTCCCTTCCATGAGCTTTCTGCCCTCGCTCATCACGATAATCGGGTCGCAGAGACTCATGACCACATGCATATTATGCTCGATGATAAGGATGGTGATACCCGTCTCTTCCTGCGTGCGGCGTATATCCTCCATCAGCAGCTCCGTCAGCATAGGACTGACGCCAGCGCTCGGCTCGTCCAGCAGAATCATCTTGGGTCGCGCCATCAGCGTCCTGCCCAGTTCCAGCAGCTTCTTTTGACCGCCGGAGAGGTTTGCCGCGTACTCGTCCCTCAGGTGCGCCAGGTTCAGAAACTCCAGCGTTTCCAGCGCCTGCCGCTCTATCGCCCGTTCCTCAGGTCCTATGCGCCACGGCGCAAACCACGAAGCCCACATCCGCTCTCCGATCTGGTTCCCCGGCACCAGCATCAGGTTCTCCAGCACCGTCATCTGCTTGAACTCGCGCGGAATCTGGAATGTGCGGACGAGTCCCGTGTGAAATGTCTCGTGCGCTTCCATCCCGTCAATGCGCCGTCCGAGAAATTTAATCGTCCCGCTCGTCGGCTTGTGGAACCCGCTAATGAGGTTGAAGAGCGTGGTCTTGCCTGCGCCATTCGGTCCTATCAGTCCGGTGATGGTGCCGGGCTTGACTTCAAGCGAGCAATGGTCAACCGCGCGCACGCCGCCGAAATCCTTTACCAGGTCGCGCACTTCCAGAATGGGAGATGTATTGTCGGATTGGCCGTTCGAGGACATTAACGCGCTCGATTTCTATTCAGTCTAGGGACGCGCTGAGTTTAACAACGCCTATCTATGCGGTCAACTTTACGCCCTTGTCGATAGCGTATCCTTCTAGGTGCCAAAAGTGCCTTTCCCCATTAAGGAGGAAGGTTAGAGCCTGCCCTCGCGGAAGCGAGGGATGGGGGTGAAATGAACAATGCCCAGCTCTAACCCTTTTGTGGGTTGCACATCATCCCCGTATTCGGCTTATAATACATGCTTGACGAATAACAGATAAGGAGAGTTCCAAAATGCCTCAAGCCCTTGCCTTCTTCCGCGGACAAGTCGTTCCCCTATCGGAGGCGAAGGTGAGCGTTACGACCCACGCCCTCCACTACGGCACCGCCGTGTTCGAGGGCATACGGGGCAACTGGAACGCGGACCACGACAAGCTCTACGTCTTCCGCATGCGCGAGCACTACGAGCGGCTCATTCAGGGTTGCCGCATCATGATGATGGACCTCCCCTACGACGTGGACGCCCTGTGCGACATCACCCTTGACCTGCTCCAACGCTGCGGCTACAAGCAAGACCTGTACATCCGGCCCCTCGCTTACAAGAGCCAAGAACTGGTCGCCAACCTGAAGCTACAAGAGCTGGACAGCGACTTTACCTTGATAGTCGTGCCGTTCGGCAGCTACATAGAGGCAGAGGGCGCGATACGCTGCTGCACATCCTCTTGGCGGCGCGTGGACGACACCATAATCCCGCCGCGTGTGAAAATCTCCGGCCACTATGTCAACAGCATCCTCGCCAAGACCGAAGCGACCCTCTCCGGCTTCGACGAGGCTATCATGCTGACGCAGGACGGCGATGTGTCTGAAGGCAGTGGTGAGAACCTGTTCCTCGTCTCCAACGGCGTAATTCACACTCCGCTCGTAGCCGACAACAACCTGACCGGCATCACGCGAGACTCCGCAATTCGCATCGCAACCGACGAGCTTGGCTTGGACATTGTGGAGCGGCGCATAAGGCGCAGCGAACTCTACCTCGCGGACGAGATATTCCTCACCGGCACGGCGGCGCACGTAACCCCGGTGGGTGAGCTGGACATGCGGCCGATAGGCGAGGGCGGCGTAGGCCCCATCACGCAGAAGATTAACGACATGTACGTGGACATCATCGCGGGCAACAATCCCAAGTACATGGACTGGTGCGCCGCGGTTCCGCTGGAGTAGCGGGAACGGGGTTAACATCGATGGACAGGATGGGTAGGATTGGGATGTAGATGTTCTCATTCGCGCTCGATTACTTCATTATGGTGTTCGTCGCGAGTTTGGGCGTGATGCAGACCGCGGCATCCATCGGCGGCTTGCGTGGACTGCTTCTGATCAAGAATCCCATCATCGCGCGTCCTCTAGGCATCGCCATCGCTATCGCCGCCATCGTATGGTTCTTCGCCGTCGCCGAGCGCAACATCAACGACTACGAGGGCGGCTTAGACTCCAACCAGCAGGGCTTGCTCTTCTTCCTCGCTGTCGCTGCGAGCGGCATCCTAACTTGCGTACTATCTTCCCTGTGGAACCGGCGGTTTCGCGTCAGCGCGAGCGATTTGGAGCAAGCGCCCGCTGCGGGACTTGGCGGGCTAAAGGGCGCAAGCTGGTGGCATGCCCTGTCGCGCAACTACCGCTACCTGTTCAATGAGGCAACATGCTGGCGAACGCAGATAAAGCGCTATTTCTCTGGATAAACGCCCTAGTCGGCAACGTGCCCACCGTTGACGCCGCGATGGTCTGGGTAGCCAGCGACTACCTCGTGCCGGTTAGCATGGGACTGACACTGGTCGCCCTATGGTTCATTGGTAAAGACGCCCCGCAGCGCATGCGCTACCAGATTGGCATGTTCACCGCTCTGACCGCCATGGCGCTCTCCAGCCTCGTCGTGCTCATCAGCAATGCCTTTTTCTTCAGACCGCGCCCATTCGACGGACTCGAAGGCATCAACCTGCTCTTCTACCAGCCCACCGACTCGTCCTTCCCATCCAACAGCGCCGCCGCAGCATTCGCCATAGCGGCAGCCGTATGGTGCGTCAACCGCCGCATCGGCACGGCGCTGTTCATAGCTGCTATCGTGTACGGCTTATCCCGCGTATATGTCGGCGTCCACTACCCGGCAGACATCCTCGGCGGCGCGGTCATCGCCCTCGTCGTAACCGCGCTCACCCTACGCCTCCGCGACCTGATGATGCCCGTCCTCGTCGCCGTCATCAAGGCCGCCCGCCTCTTCGCGGTAGCGTGAAGGGCGCTTGTATAGAGGTGGGCATAATTGCCGTTCCTTGTGTCCCTGCCCCCTTTGGGGGAAGGTTAGGAAGGGGGATATGACGAATTATGCCCAGCCTTGACATGTATGTAAGATACACAGAATTGCTCATCCCCTCCATCCTGACCCTATGGTGTACAATCTAGCCAGAATATCTAGTTGAGAGGTGGATGATGACAGAATGGCCGTTACAGGATGCGAAGAACAGGTTCAGCGCGTTGGTAAACGCAGCCCTCGCAGGCGAACCCCAGCAGGTCACCCGACGCGGGGAACCCGCCGTCGTTGTGCTGGCAGTGGACGAGTACGAGCGGCTACGCCGCATGGAACGAGCTGATGCCCCTACGTTCGCGGAATTGCTGCTTGAAATCCCGCAAGACGACGAGGAATTTGAGCGCCTGTCCGTTCCTGCGCGCCAACTGGAGTTGTGATGTATCTCATAGACACCGACGTTCTATCAGCCCTACGGAGGCGCCGCCGGAATCCTGATGTTGTGCGCTGGATAGAAAGCCAACGGATGGCAGACTTGTACATAAGCGTAGTCACGGTCGGGGAGATCGAGCGGGGCATAGCTCAACAGCAGCGACATAACCCGGACTTTGCACGGGACCTGTCCGGCTGGCTGGATCGAATACTGGACTGGTACGGCGACCGCATTCTTCCCGTCGATGTTGCCACGGCTCGGCGCTGGGGGCAGCTATCCGCGGCGCTCGGCAACGACAACACAGACCTTCTCATAGCCGCGACCGCGCTTGAACACGGACTGACCGTCGTCACCCGCAACGTGCGACACTTCGAGCCAACCGGAGTGTTGGTGGTTGACCTTCGTTGAAGCAGAACGGAATGATGTCGGTGCTCGTAGCCGTCATCAAGGCCGCCCGCCTGTTCGCGGTAGCGTGAAGTATTTTCCTTTGCTTTCTTCGGCACTCAAAATACGCGGTGGAACAAATCGGCTCCCGCGCTCGTTATAGTGTTGAAGGGATTACAAGGATTGTAGTCGTGAACTGGTTTGAAGGAGGGCACACATGTCGATGGCAAGGATGATATGCACAGGGACCATCCTGGCGCTTCTGCCGCTGTTGATCATCGGTTGCCAGCTGGGACTTGGAGCGCAGCCCGCACCCACGCCGCTGCCACCGGCCACGCCGCTTCCCCCAGTCCCTCCATCAGCCAATACACCTACTCCCTTTGAGAAGAAATTGCAATCGACACCAAGGAGTATGGAGTTAACGAAAGTAATCGACGGATACCTGTATGCGCGTTATCTGCCGCCCTGCGAGATTGTCCGGTCGCCAGCCGAGTGGGTAGCGCCGATTATTCTGACCGACCTTCGTTCAGGGTCGGTCGTGTATCTGAACGGAAACGGCACTCTCAAGGAGACCCCACAGCCCGAATACAGTACCGAGGAAGGGAAGGTTGCTTTGGAAGCCGCTCTGAAGGACAAGTCAGTAGTCAAGCAAATTGCCGCGCGGCCTGAATGCCCCGATGGGCTGAAATGAATGGACTTATGGGTTACATGGATGAACAAGATACGCAGGACTTTCATCCCATTCATCCTGTCCATCCATGTCAATTTGCCGCCTACCCCTCTATCAACCGCACCTCTTCATTCAGCCGTCCGAAATCGTAGTCCTGAGCCGGCTGCCGAACCAGGATGACCACGGCAGAGATCACCGACGACACCACCAGCGCCGATGCGAACGCGAAGAACATCTGCGTGCCGAACGGCGCTGTCAGCGCCCACGGCGACAGCAGGTCCGGCGTCGGGTAGTACAGCGCACCCACCACGATTCCCACTCCGCCGGCGAGCAGCACTCCCCAGCCGGGCATCCGCCGCGAGTACAGCCCGATTAGCATCGGCACCGCGATAGCCGCGCCCAGCAGGTCCGCGATAAGGAACACGTAAAGCACGCTGAATCCCTGCGCCGCCACGAATATCGCCGGAATCACCACCACGACCGTGACAACTCGCGCAATGGTCATGAGCGCGTTGCCCTCCGTGCTGATGTGCGTGTCCGCCAGGTCCGAAGCGACATTGCTCGCGAGTCCATTCATCAGCGTGTCCAGCGTGCTCATCGCGAGCATCAGCGCGCATATCAGCATCAGGAAGTGCATCCAGATAGGGAATATGTCGCTGCCAAGCGCGAACAGCGCGGCAGCGACTGCGGGATACTCGAACGGCCCTACTGAGCCGTTGGCGACCGCTGCTACGCCCGCCATGCCCATAAGGAAGGTGATGGGAATGGATATGGCTGCGGCTGTCCAGAGGCTGCGGTTGAGCGCCTGCTGGTCCTTCACCGTATAGACGCGCTGCCACATGCCCGGATGGAATGCGTTGGATGCGACGATGCCGATGATGAGGACTATGCCGAAGTAGTAGCTGCCGCTGTTGCCAAAGGAGAGCAATCCCGTTGCTCCGGCGTTGCTCCATACGCCTTTGCCTCCAATTAGAACCGCGGCGACAATCACGAGCAGCAGCAGAGCGGGCATAAGCACCCAGAACTGGATCGTGTCTGTGAAGATTGACGCGCGCAGCCCGCCGTATGCTGTGTATATGACCACGACAATGCCCACACCCAGCGCAGTCGCCAGCGCGGGCGTCCCCGTAAGTATGGTTACTGCGGTCGTTATCGCCGTCATCTCCGCGGCGATGAATATGCCCATCACGAAGATGATGACCACCGCGATTGATATGAAGGGCACAGTGCCGAACCGATGCCTGACATATTCCGTAACCGAGTGGCCGTTGGGCATCAGTTCGCGGATGCGTGGCCCCACGAACATGAACATCACCGGAATGCCTGCCATGCCCAGCGCATAACCAATGAGCGATACGATTCCGAAGTTCGCCCCCGTCTCGCCGGGACTCATAAGCACCCAGGTCCCGAACATAGACGCGACCAGCGTTGCGATGCCGATGTTCGTGGGCGCATGGTTGCGCGACACTGTGTAGTCCTCGACGCTCTGCCTGCGGCGTCCGATGCGGGCGACTCCCAGGATGAGGAACGCGATTCCTACAACAATCAGCGTTGCCAGTCCGACGGTGGTGCTTAGCATTGCCCTGTGCCTCCTTCTCCTTGCGCAGTTGAGGGGACCGGCGGAGGCAACAAAAAAGGCTACCCCGTCCTTGGGGTAGCCTTTGCATTTTCTAAAGAGAACCAACATCCCTACGCTGGAATTACCCAGATCAGGTTATTGGGGTCGCTCCGATTGAGTCGGAGCCTCTCAGCCTGGCAAACCAAGCTCCCCCCGTGCGCGTATTTAATTGTTGGCGACACTATATCATCTGATATTAGTCGTGTCTAGCACGCGAGCTGCGTCCGTAGCGTTTCCTTTCAGGTGACAAAGTCCCTTTTCCTTGATGGGGGAGGGTTAGGATGGAAGACGGCGCAACCCACTGGCTTTCGGTAAACGCTATATTATGACGCAACGGTGAGATGTCCTTTGCAAATCGACAGTCTGCTAGAATAGCCACAATTACAGGATAGCAATGTTGACTATTTGGAAGGCGCGCCGCGCCGGAATGTGGAGGGAGTGCCATGAAGTGGAGTTCGGCAGTATCGGAAGAATCGACGCTGGCAGATGCCTTCGATGAGTGTGTACGCAGGTTGGAGAGTGAGCTTGGTGGAATGACGCCTCACATGGTTGTCGCCTTCGTGTCGCCGCATTACGCCCACGAATATGAAACGCTGACGGCGCTCGTTGCGGAACGTTTCGGTGATGCGCTGCTGGTGGGGTGCAGTGGAGGCGGCGTCATCGGCGCGGCGACTGAGGTTGAGAACAGGCCAGGGCTGGCATTGACTGCGGCGCACTTGCCGGATGTGCAGCTTACGCCGTTCCATATCCAGTATGGAGGGCTGCCGGACGGTGATGCCCCGCCTGACGAGTGGGGCGCTCTGGTGGACGCTCCGGTTGGCTCGGACGTGGACTTTCTCATTCTAGCGGACCCGTTCAGCATGCAGGGAGAGCAGCTGCTGATGGGACTGGACTACGCCTTCCCCCGCAGCGCGAAGATTGGAGGGCTGGCGAGCGGAGCGCACCACGAGGGCGGCAACGCGCTGTATCTTGGCAACGAGACGCACACCGACGGCGTGGTAGGCGTGGCTTTCGAGGGCGATGTGCAGATAGACACGGTTGTGGCTCAGGGCTGTCGTCCCATCGGCGATCTGATGCACATCACATCAAGCCGCCGCAACATCCTGCTCGAAGTCGATGGGCGCACGCCGTTCGAGGTGCTGAAAGAGATATTCATGACACTGAGCGAGAGGGACCGCGAGTTGGCGCAGCATTCGTTATTCCTCGGCGTTGTCATGGATGAGCTTAACGACAATCCTCAGCTGGGCGACTTCCTGATTCGCAACATCGTGGGTGTTGACGCGCAGCGCGGCGCGCTTGCCGTGGGCGAGATGCTGAAGGAAGGGCAGACGGTGCAGTTCCACCTGCGAGACGCCGAAACCTCGTCGCAGGACCTGAACGCCATGCTTGAGCAGTATGTTTCGGACCTGCCGGAAGGTGGACAACCGGAGGCGGGCGCGCTGCTGTTCCAGTGCCTTGGGCGCGGCTCGTACCTGTACGGCAGGCCCGACCATGACACCAACATGTTCAGCGATCTGGTCGGCCCCGTCCCGCTCACTGGCTTCTTCTGCAATGGCGAGATAGGGCAGGTCGGGGATGCGACCTTCCTGCACGGCTACACAAGCTCGTTCGGCATATTTCGCCCGAAGCGAAATTAGAGCGCCAGCAGCCGCGCCGCGTTCCCGCCTTTCACGGCGGTCTGCTGTTCCGCCGTCAGACCGGACTCCGTTATCTCGTCCAGCAGGCGGCGCGGGCGTAGCAGAGCGTAGTCGCTGCCGAAGAGCGCCTTGTCCGCCCCTACCAGCGACGACACCGTCGAATAGACCTGCGGTGTGTATAGGAAGGGCGACGCGGCGGAATCGAAATATACATTTCGCAGCGCGGAGGCGACTTCCGGCATTAACGCGTAGAAAGGAAGCCCGCCACCCCAGTGAGCGCATACGATAGTTGCGTCCGGGAAGTTGCCGATGAACTGCATCAGGACTTGCGGCGTTACGCTGCCCTTGCCTGTGTAGAGATGTCCCACAGGTTCCGATGAGTGCGTGGTCACGATGAGGCAACGTTCCTCAGCGACCGCCATAAGCCCTGCCATGGCGTCCCTGTCAGCGAGATTGAAGCCCTGCGTGTCCGGATGCAGCTCCCCGATGCCGCGCAGTCCTGCGTCGGCGCAGCGTTCCGCCTCCCATACCGCCCTCTCGCCCCACGCCGGATTGATACCCGCAAATCCTACGATACGCCCCTGCCAGCGCCTTATCGCCTCGATGATGTAGTCGTTCGCCTCGCGCGCCGTATCGTAGTCTGACCAGCCTATGCCCATCGCAACGGCGGCATCTATGCCATCCTCGTCCATCACGGCAATCAGGTCTTCGGCGGACGCCATGCGCGCCTTGGAGCTGGCGTAGAGCGCGGCGAAAGTCCTGTCTCGCGCTATGTATCTGTCCCGATTCTCGCGCATACGGGGCGGGAAGACGTGGGTGTGGAAGTCGATAATCACTGAAGCGGCGCGTTACAACTTGCCTTGCAGATTTCACATAATCTCTATTGGCTGGCTATGATTGCTGCGGCAGCACCTATGACTGCCGCCGACAGCACGACAGCAGCGCCTATTATCGCGAACATCAGCCTATCGATGCGTCCGTCCACTTTGTCAACGCGCCCACTTACCCTGTCAATATCTGACTTCAACACCGCACGCTCATTCTGTGCAGTGTCAAGGCGTCCATTGATATTGTCAAACCCCAGTCTGATATAGTCGCGCAATGGTACTCTCAAGTCATCGTCTTGCGGCTCATTAACCGTTGCCAAGTTCGTCTCCTGTTACAGCAGTAATGCTCATCTCTTCTACAATCATTCATCTCGCGTCAATCATAGCAGATATTCTTTGTATCGGTGATGGGTCGCTATTGAATACGGCGGAAGTGCGGGTATGCGAGGGCGAATACGATGGTGAGGGCGGTCAGTATCATGCCGCTTATGCTGAGCGCTTGCCCCGTGCCGATGACCTCGGCGAACTCGCCGAATGGTATCGCGCCGATGGGCATGAGACCAAAGGTCATCATGAACAGGCTCATGACGCGACCGCGCTTTTCGGGGTCGGCGTATATCTGAGACAGAGTCATGTTCAGCGACATGTATAGCGAGCTGAGGAGGCCGTTCAGGACGAGGAAGAATATCGCGGAGACGAACTCTGCCGAAAATGCGACGCCCACGACGGATATACCCCATATCACGCTGATGACAAGCAGGATGATGCCGCGATTGCCGAGGTTTCGCATGGACGCCAATCCCAGGGTGCCCACAAGAGCGCCTATGCCCATTACAGCCATCAGGTAGCCGAGGTCAAAGGAGGTTACGTTGAGCTGCTCGCGCGCCCAGGCGGGCATGAGCGCGAAAAGGGTGAATCCGAACAGCGCGGGGAGGAACGCCATGATTATCAACCCGCGCAGGGTGGCGTCGCCGAGCGCGTAGCGCAAGCCCTCCTTGATGTCGCCGGTTACGCTCTTGGGCGGCCCGTCTCTCCGGACGCCTGTGCTCTTGATGCGCAGAACCGAGAAGCCGGAGAGGACATACACGGCGGATACGATATAGAAGACCAGCGCGGTGCTGAAAAAGGCGATGAGAATGCCCGCGACCGCGGGACCTGCCGCTCGCGTCAGGTTCATCGATGCGTTGTTCAGCGCGACAGCGTTCATCACGCGGTCCCGCGGCACAATCTCGGAGATGATTGCCTGGCGGCTCGGCATGTTGAGGGCGAACATCGAGCCGTTCAGCACGCCGAGAGCCATCAGCGCGCCGAGCCAGATGGTGCCGGTGGCGTCCATCATGCCCACGACGAGGGTGAGGGCGGCGTTGCCTAGCTGGCTGCCGAATATGAGATACTTCTTCGGCACTCTGTCCGAGAGAGCGCCGCCGAGAAGCGAGACTATCGCCATAGGCGCGGCAAAGGACACCATCGCCCAAGTCAGCGCGGACGGCGAGTCGTTCTCCAGCCGGAGCACCAGCCAGCCGCGCGTTATCATCTGCATGTTCATCGCGGTGAACGACGCGAACGAGCCGATCCAGATCCAGCGAAAGTCGGCGAGCAGTAGTATCTCGACGATAGGGGACTGCTTGAGTCTTGCTGCAAGCGGCAGGGCGGCGGGCGCGACTGCCGCCGACCCCGGCGCCCTCATTGTGCTTTGTGCCAATTCCGTTCCTTAGCGAGGGCGGCAGCCGGGTGATATGCCGCCGCATGTAGTCTATGTTGACGATAGCATTGCGCTGGAATACCGTCAATCGGTACATGGGTTGGTAGCGTTTGGATTGTGAGTGCGTTGATACCACACTATATCTGGAACACCTCGAATCCGACCGCGTAGTCACAGCCGAACTGCTCGCCGATCGCAGCGGCATTGAAACTGAGGAATGTATCGGGATCGAAGTCGGTCCCTAGATTGTCGATATAGACGCGGTGCTTTTCCAGCGACTCGATGCCCTTGTCTATGAAGTCTGTTACATCCACGGCATGCGTTGCTCCCACAGCGCCTGTCGTCAGCACGGAGCGCACGCCCTTCCACGGTTCGTAACCTTCATCAAGCAGTTCCGGGAATATCCAGCGATTGTCTGCATCCCTTGCAGCGTCCAGTGTCGCCAGTCCTACCGCGCGATGGTCTGCCTGATTGAAGCGGCCACCGCCCCACCGGAGATCGAAGTTGTTCGTCAGCACGATATCCGGCTGGTGCTTGCGAATCGCACGCGAGAGGTCGCGGCGCAAAGGCAGCCCGTACTCTACCACGCCATCCGTGTAGTTCAGGAACTCCACGGTATCCGCGCCCACAACGGCGGCGCTGTCAAGCTCTTCCTGTTCGCGCAGGGGACCTGCCTCATCCGGCGTCATCGCGTCTATGCCCGCCTCGCCGCTCGTTACCATCAGGTATGTCACTTGCTTGCCCTGCGAAGTCCAGCGCGCTATCGCGCTCGCCGCACCGTATTCCAGGTCGTCGGGGTGTGCGGCTATGGCGAGCATCTTGTTCCAGTCTTCAGGCAGGGCAAGCAGTCTGTCAGGTTGCATTTATCCGTCCTTCGATATATCAGCTTTAAGTGGGTGTTATGAGGAAGCAGTTGCGCCCTGTATGCCAAGGAGAATCAGCCAAGGGATCAATCCGATGATGCCAGTGATAAGTGCCACCACTACTGCACGCCCGGTGCCTTCGTAATCCAGCGCGTGCCTGATGGCTATTATCACTGCGACCAATGTCCAGACGAACGCGATGAATCCCATAATGCCGCCAATGCCTGGTAGGAACGAGAGAAGGACCAGCACGCCCGGCGTATATGCAAATCCCACGACCCTGCCGAGTTCCGCCCAGTTCGTGTCGGTGCCGTCTGTTTTTAGCATCTTCGCGCCGACCAAAAGGATCAGGGTGACCCACAAAGCCCATCTGAGTAGCCCGAACAGGCCTCCGTTCAGGACTGCCCCCAGTACGCCGACCGGATCTACTCCTCCGCTTGTTGCGCCCGCTATAATATCGCCGATTATGCCGCACAGGGTAACCAGAATCACAACCCCAATTGCCTGGGGCAATGCGCTTCGGTCCGCCTCGATCTCTTCATAAGTGGAGGCTCTAAGCATAGCCGCGCCAATCATTCTCTGTAACATTTTCGTTTCTCCCTTCATCCAGTCCTGAGACGCTTTGAGCGCCGGAAATTCATTTGCCCGGTGCTTCGCCGTGTTCAACACGCTCGGCCAACACTCGCAGCGCAAGTGCCTGTACCTTTGCGATTGCTTCGTCAGCTGTCGAGCCATAGACCATTGTGCCTGGTATCTCCATGACTTCGGCGATCCAACGACCATCGTCTTCTCGTTCGGTCTCTATGGTAAATGTGAATGCCATAATCTTTGCGCCTTACGTACCAACTAATCCAACAGTGGCTTCACATTGCTCACGAATCTGTCCATGCCTGCCAGTGTATCGTCCATGCTGTCGGCAGGGAATCCGAGCATCAAATGGTTGACGCCGATCCCTTCAAGCCGCTTGATGTCGTCTGCCACCTGCGCGTGGTCGCCCGTGAACAGCCGACGCTCGCCGTCCACATCCTGCGCGCCCGTGTCGCTGTACCAGTTGACGCTGTATGCGAAGTCCAGCGTCTCAGGGTCCCTGCCTGCCCGCTCCGCGTTGGCGCGCACTCGACCCTGGTACTCGGCATACTGCTCGAAGGTGCCTACCGGGAAGCGAGGATTGCTGCATATCGGATACCATGCATCTCCGAGTTGCGCTGCCCGTCTCAGCGCGGGCGGGCTTTCTCCGCCAATCCAGATGGGCGGATGAGGCTGCTGCACCGGCTTCGGCGCGAAGCTGATGTCTGAGAAACTGCAATACTTCCCGTCGAAGGACGGATTATCGCTCGTCCACAGTTCCTTGAAGGCGGCGATGTACTCGTTGCTGACCGCGCCGCGCTCCTCGTAGGGCGGCGCGTCGATAGCCTCGAACTCCTCGCGCATCCAGCCCACGCCGCACCCGACTATGAGCCTGCCGTTGGATACGACGTCGATGGTCGCCAGAATCTTCGCCGTCAGCACCGGCGCGCGATGCGGCAGCACCATGACTGACGTCAGCAGCTTGATGCTGGAGGTGATGCCTGCGAGGTAGCTGATAGTAGCGAGCTGCTCCATGTACTCGCCCGACGCCGACGATACGAACTCGCCCGTCTCGTTGTATGGGTAGATGGAATCTATGCTGATCGGAACAACGATATGGTCGCTGACGCTTAGTATATCGAAGCCCATCTGCTCGCCTTGCTGCGCCAGCGTAACGATGTTCTCCAGCGACGCCAGTGGGCCGCGGCTGGGCACTCCAAATCCGAACTCCATATGATGCCTCCTTGTTCGGGGTTGCTGTTGCACAAGACTAATGACTGACAAGCAGCCATGTCAACAGCGAACAGACGTTGATAGAGCGATTGCGAAGTCCCCTCTCCCAGAGGGTGAGGGTTAGGTGAGGGCAAAAGTCCCTTCCCCCTTGATGGGGGAAGGTTAGGATGGGAGTGAAATCGCAAATGCAAGCACTGTTAATTCAATACCTAACCCTTTCAGCCCCCTTAGAGGGAGAGCCATTGACGGAAATGCCTCGAAGTATGCCCATTGTTGCACACAAAGGCTCACGACACCCGGTTGCGCTGGTGCGGTCCGATATACCCTATTATCACTCGCTGCGAGCCCTCATCCCAGTCGAAGGCAACGCGTATGATGTTGCTGTCGCGCCCCGTGCCCTTGCCGATGTGCTTTCGCAATTCGTATGTGGTGCCGTCCTTGGTCGTGGTGTACCACTCGCGGTATATGTTGAAAGTGATGTCTGTCTGGTTTGCCTTGTACTCCCATCCGCTGCACGTATTTCGTATGGACTCGTTCAGGTCGATGACCCGTGCATCGCCTGTCTGTGTGGGATGATATACGGTAGCCAGCCATTCCAGGGCATCCCAGACTTCTTTCGGCCTGGTGTAGCCGTAATCAGGGTCCGACTTCTTGTTGAGGCGAATCGCGAGCCTGTCTCGATAACGCTCCCTCGCCAGATCCAGAGCCTGTCGTATGCTTCCGATTTCAGACGGAATGGGTTCGGGCGCAGCCGTGTCCTTGCTGCTCATCTCCGCTTCGTATGCGTTGCGCCAGTTCAATTCCTGTAGTTCCGTTATTCTGAGCTGGTCCTTTAACTCTGCCACCTCATCCGCGAGCGCCTGCTTGTCTGAGTTCAGCCCCGTAACTTCGCCTTGCAGGACGCGGTTTGCCTCACTCAACGAATCGGTGTCGCGCTTGATTGCGCTATTGCTGTCCAGCAGCGCATCATACTCTCCCCTGAGGACATTGAGTTCCTTCCGGAGTTCCGATGCTGTCTCGGAATGCGCCTCCTGCTCAGAATGCTCAGAGTGTTCTGATGGGAAGTCTGACTCCGCGGCTGCGGCGTGCGAGAGTCCGTCAAACTCCCCAAGCATACCCTCGATAATCACCTCCAGTTCGTGGCGTTGTTCGCGGCGTTCACGCTCTTCGGCAAGGGTGTCCGCGCGCTCCTTGATTTGGCGATACGAGGAAATGGCATGTTTCAGTTCGGCGACCCTGCGAGTGGATTCGTCGATGCCGTAGGCGGTGGCGAGAAGTGTGGCGAGTGTGAATGTATCCCAGTCTTCCCCGCCATGCCTGAAGAATGCCAGTTCAGTCTGGAACATACTCTGAATATGGTCGAGGTCATCCACCAGCCCTTTAAGCTGTGAGAGATCGTCGTTCTTTCGGTCGATGATTTCATTCAGCGACTTCACGAATTGCGGGACGGACTCTCGCCATATCGGAAGAGTGGCTGGCAATTCCCGCAAGGACGCGAGAAGGTCGTTTAGGGACCGTTCAACGACGTCCGGCCCGATCCGTGCGCGTTGGCTGTCAGCGCCTGCCTCATTGCTTCCTTTCCGGGAGTCTGCCTGCATCTTGGCGTGTTCGTAGCAGACCTTCGTCATCAGCAGGATGTCGTCCTCGTCATAGCCGTCATGCTTCTCCGTCAGAAGTCTTACCTGCGCGTCCCAGAAGTCTTCATCTATATCATCGGAGTCATAGACATGCCCGTTCAGGCTGTCGAGATGTTCGCTGATCTCGGCTCGCAGCTGCGATTCGGTGTCTGCCCACACTCCAACTATCAGATGCTCAAGGTCAGGTTCTAGTCCGAGGCGTTCCAGCATGTGCTGCTTCAGTAAGGGAGCGAACGCCTTCAGTGGATCGTTATTGAAGCCGGGGATGGGTTTGCCCGCTTTGAACACATCTGTGAAATCGTTGATTGTCTTCGCCGATAACTGTCCTTTCGACTTAAGCGCGTTGACTACTTTCTCGACAATTCTGTCACGCTGTTCGGGGAGCAGTAGTTCTTCGTAGCGGCTGGTCATCTGTGTTCTCCTTGACTCCGTAATCTTCCCGTTCACATAGTCGTATAATACCAAGAACGCGGACGATGCTCTACGGGGATTTGTCGCATACACATTTCGGGCGCGCCATATACAATTAGATGCCCGTAAATCTGATACTTGGAGGGACGAATTGAAAGCTGTTTACATTACCGAGCACGGCGGCACGGATGTGTTGACCTGCGGCGATCTGCCTGAGCCTGAAGTCGGACCGAACGATGTCAAGGTGCGCGTGCGCGCGTGCGCGCTGAACCGGCTCGATGTCTATACGCGGCAGGGCGCGCGCGGAACCCGCATACGCTTCAAGGGACCGCATGTGCTCGGTGGCGATGTTGCCGGCGATGTGGTCGAAGTAGGCAGCGAAGTCGGCCGTGTCGGCGCAGGCGAGCGTGTGGTCGTCAACCCGCGCATCACCTGTAACCAGTGCCGTTACTGCCTGTCGGGCGAAGAGGAGCTTTGCGTCCGCGCGGGCATGCTCGGCTCCACTATCAGCGGCGGTTACGCGGAGTTCGTGAGTGTGCCCGCCGTCAACGTGGAACCCATACCGGATTCGCTGTCGTATGTGCAGGCGGCGTCTCTGCCGACCGTGTTTCTGCCCTGCTGGACGATACTTGTGCGGAAGGCGCAGCTCAAGGCGTGGGAGACGATGCTGATACCGTCCGCGTCCAGCGGCGTAGGCACGGCTGGCATTCAAGTCGCCAAGAATGTCATTGGCGCGAAGGTCATTACGACCACCAGCACTGAGGACAAGGCGCAGAAAGCGCGCGAACTCGGCGCGGACGAGGTAATCAACTACACGACAGAGGACATCGCGGAGCGCGTAAAGGAGATTACCGGAGGGCAGGGCGTGAATGTCGTGCTAGACCATGTGGGCGAGGACTTCTACCCGGCGGCAATCAGGTCTATGGCGATGGGCGGGCGCTACGGCATCTGCGGCGTAACGAGCGGATACCGCGCCGACCTTCAAATGGGGCTGATGTTCCTGCGCTACCATACGGTATTCGGCGTATTCATGGGGCGCAAGGAAGACCTGCGCCAGATAGTCGAGCTTGCGGGCAGAGATGTGATTCGCGGCGTCATCCACGAGACATTTGCGCTGGAGGAAGCCGCGAAAGCCCACGAGGCAATGGAAGCCACCAACTTCTTCGGCAAGCTCGTGCTGACCGTAGAGTAAAAAACGGACAGGATAGGCACTTCTTAACTGCTGCCTATCCTGTCCATGAACGACAGTGAATGACCTGGCTTGGCTTGGAAGAGTCTCCGAATTCAGCGGCTCTCTTCGTCGGTTCCAGGACTGATATTTCCCTTGGATTCTAGCTCGCTCAGCGCATCCAGCAACAACAGGTCCCCCGCTAATGTGTCCCCACTGGTGTCGTCCTGACGGGGACGGCTCGTGCGACCTCCGGTACGCTGGTTGACGCAAGCGGCGCAGGTGCAGTAGGCAGGATGATATCCGCCAATGCGCTCCCAGTGCCAGTTGGGAGCGCCTGTGCTCGGTTGGGCCTTTCTGCCCTTCCGATTCTTGCGCTTCCCATTTTGGGGCTTCTTCTTTTTCCGCTTCTTAGCCATACACCTTACGCCTGTTGCGCCTCTTTGCCATGGAGTTGAGTACATCTGTCGTTGTCAGTTCCGTTGCTGAGGTTAGTATCGCCCTAAAATTGATGCTTAAACGTTAATCGCCGGCTCCCGTATCGGCAGTTTCGAGCGCACCTCAGGGTTGACGATGGACATCGGGAAACTGCCCTTCAGCACGCGCGCCGTCTCCTGCCCTACGCGGATGGGCGATGTAACACGCGAATTATTCGAACTGCCCGCCGAGTGCGGCGTAACGATTACATTGTCCATCTTCAGCAGCGGATTGTCCGCCGGAGTCGGCTCTTCCTCGAACACGTCGAGACCCGCGCCCATGATTTCCCCGTTCCGCAGCGCCTCTATCATCGCCGCCTCGTCCACAGTGGGACCTCGGCATGTGTTGATGAAGTACGCAGTGGGCTTCATCGCCCTGAAGAAGTCCGCGCCGACCAGCTTGCGCGTCTCGTCATTAAGTGGCGTGTGCATAGAAACGAAGTCGGAGTCCGCTGCAAGCTCCTCCAGTGTGGCGACCGGCCTGACGCGATACTCTTTCGTAATCCACGGCGGGCAGTACGGGTCGTATGTGATGACATCCATGCCGAGTGCCTGCGCCTTGCGCGCGACCGCGCGGGCGATGTTGCCGAACGCCACCAGCCCGAGCGTCTGGCCGTCGATCGGCGCCATTGGCATGATTGCGTCTCGCGTCTCCGCGCCCCACTTGCCCTCGCGCACGAGGTTGTGCAGGATGGTCAGCTTCTTCGCGCAAGCCATCAGCATCAGAATAGCGTGGTTCGACACCTCTTCTGTGCAGAAGCCCGCGCTGTTGATAATCATCACGCCCTGGTCTGTCGCGGCGTTGTGGTCTATGTGGTTGAAGCCGTGGCTGCCCACGATGATCGCCTGCGCGGTGTCTATCTCCTCGATGACCTCGCGCGGCATCTCCACGCCGCCGTTCAGGATGACATCCGCGCCCTTGCAGGCTTCGATAATCTCGCCCTGCGTCTCCACTACACTGATCTCGATTTCGTAGTCCAGCCCTTCCAGGCCGTTCTCGATGAGAGTCGTGTCGGGCGCTGCCCTGCCTACGTATGCTACTTTGTGTTCTGCCAATTCAGTTCCTCCTTGATGGTAGGTTGTATTGCTCTGTCGATTGTATTGTTCTCTTGTACCTGTTTCGTTGCCTAATTGTAATAGCTTGAAAGTCTAATCGCTATCAGGCGGAGCCGAACCTCTCACGTATCTCATCCGTGCTGCGATTGCCGTACTCCGCCATTTTCGCCACAAGCTCATCAGCGTCCATATCTTGCGGCTGCACGCGCACCATGTACTCGCGGGCGACCCTGTAACGCTCGGAGTCTGTATCGACCATGCGCACGCGCGTCCTGCCTGTATCTGGATCGCGAAGTTCGTCAAAGGACAATGTGCTCAGGTTTTCGCCGTCGAGATAGATAAGCCCTCCGTTTGCGAACCTGTCGTCCGTTGGCTCGGAAAGCAGCAGTCGCGCAGCTCCATATCCGAGGCTGCGAGTATAGTCGATGTCGAATGAAATTGGCGAGGCGCAGCGCAGTTCGTAGCCGATAGTTACATCCACCATGCCGATGTTCTTGCCCGCATCGGCAAATCGCTGCTGCACGGCGCGCCTGACCATCGCCGACAAGGGCAGTTCACCCAGCCGGATATGCCCGTGCGGGTCACGGTTGACGTCTATCCCCGCGAGACTCGCAAGTTCCTCCGGGTCGAAGCGCTCCGCGACTCCCTCGGAGATTACGGCAATGCCGTCCTCACGTCCTTCGGCAGCGTACCGCTTGAGCATCGCGCCTTCCATCATCTTGACCACATCGTCAACCTTGATGACGGGGTCCGGGAACTCTTCTGGAATAATGCTGAGCGCCGTTCCCGCGGAGCTGCCGATTCCGAGCGCGAGGTGTCCCGCCTTTCGCCCCATCATAATGACCACATACCAGCGGTTTGTGGTGCGGCTGTCGCGCATCAGATTCTGCACGAGTTGCGTTCCAAGATGCCGCGCCGTCTCGAAGCCGAATGTCGGAATGTCGCCCGGAAGTGGCAGATCGTTGTCGATAGTCTTGGGAATGTGCGCCACGCGCACTGCGCCGCCGGACGCTCGCGCCACCTCTGCGGAAGACAGCGCAGTGTCTTCGCCGCCTATGGACGCAAGGCGCGTGATGCCAAGGCTCTTGAGCGCCTCCACTACATTCCGCAAGTGGTCCGGGTTGCGCGTAGGGTTGGCGCGCGATGTGCGGAGGATTGAACCGCCCTCTGAGTGTATGAACGCCACATCCGCCGGCGTCAATCGGCTAACATGCGTGGTATCGCCTGCCATCAGATGGCTGAAGCCGTCGAGGATGCCAAACACCTCTGCGCCGCTGCTGGTCGCTTCCAGCGTGCAGGCGCTGATGGCGCTGTTGATGCCGGGCGCGGGCCCCCCGCCGACGAGGATGCCAAACCTCACATTTTCAGCGTTCATCATCCCTCCTTTCGCGCGCGCCTCTCCCTCTGAGCGGCAGGCTGATATGTCCTGGCCGGTGGCGCAACCGCGATGGCGAAAGGTTATAATGAAAGCCGTCCGTTTGCAATAATTCGCATTCGGCTTTCGTTGGTCAATTAGTCTGATCCGTTGCGCTGCGAATAACTCTTATTCGTGAGCGACTTTCACTCGGCGACTGGAAGGCAATCTGTGGACATTCTGAAGCACAACAGCGCGGCGTGGGACAAGTATGTGGAGGGCGGCATTGAATGGAGCATTCCGGTCGATGAGGATGCGATAGCCGCTGCGCGCCGGGGCGAAATTGGCGTGTGGCTGACCGACAAGACGCCCGTGCCGTCCGAGTGGTTCGAGGGCATCCCGGGCAAGGATGCGCTTTGCCTCGCGTCCGGTGGCGGGCAGCAGGCGCCGCTTCTCGCCGCGGCCGGCTACAATGTGACCTCTTATGACAACTCGGCGCGGCAGTTGGCGCAGGACGGGTTCGTCGCGCAGCGCGAAGGGCTGACGATACGGACTGTTCAGGGCGATATGGCAGACCTATCCGCGTTTCCGGACGCCAGCTTCGACCTGGTGTTCCATCCCATATCGAACCTGTTCGCCGAGAGTGTGCTTCCGGTGTGGCGCGAGGCGTATCGCGTGCTGCGGCAGGGCGGCGTACTGATGGCGGGATTCATAAATCCGGTCGAGTTCATCTTCGACCGCGCTCGCATCGAAAGGGAAGGCGAGTTCGTGGTCAGGCACACGCTGCCGTACTCCGACATCGAAAGCCTTCCTGAGGAGGAGTTGCGGCGCTGGCTGGACGAGGGAGAGGCTTTCGAGTTCGGCCATACGCTGACCGACCAGATAGGCGGGCAACTCGCCGCGGGCTTCGTCATCACCGGCTTCTACGAGGACAAGCGGCTTCCGAAAAACGATCCAAATGACCACGAGTTACTGCTATCCAAGTACACGCCCGTGTACATCGCGACGCGCGCGTTGAAACTGGCGCAGGGAGGGAAAACATAATGGACAAGGCGTTGGAAGGTGTGAAGATACTGGACCTGACGCATGTGCAGGCGGGACCGTCATGCACGCAGATGCTTGGATTTCTGGGCGCGGATGTCATCAAGCTGGAAGATGTCTGGGGCGGTGATTCTACTCGCAGGGACCTGAGGCACGATGACGACTCGGACAGCTTCTATTTCCTGATATTCAACAACAATAAGCGCGCTGTGAGCATCAACCTCAAGACCGAGAAAGGCAAGGAGCTGTTCACCGGACTGCTGAAGTGGGCGGATGTGCTGGTCGAAAACTTCTCGCTCGGCATGCTGGACAGGCTTGGCTTCGACTGGGACACGATGCACGAAATCAACCCCGGCCTGGTCTATGCGGCAATCAAGGGATTCGGCACCTACGGCCCGTATGCTCAGTACAAGGGCTGGGAGATGGTGGCGCAGGCAGTCGGTGGCGCGATGGCGACGACGGGCTACCCGGACAGACCCCCGGTCTATCTCTCGCCCGGCGTTGGCGATTCCGGCAGCGGGCTGCACGCCGCTATCGGCATTCTCGCCGCGCTGCGAAAGCGAGACATCACCGGCAAGGGGCAGCGCGTGGAAGTTGCGATGCAGGATGCTGTGGTGAACCTGATGCGGATGCAGATGACGCCGGTTCTGGGGCTGAAGCAGCCGGAGGCGCGGCGCGGTCATCGCGCGGGCAGGGGAATTCCGCTCATATATCCTTGCGCGCCGGAAGGTCCCGACGACTATATCATGGTGTTTCCGCGCGGCGAGATGTGGGAGTTGCTATTCGTCGCCATCGGCAGGGAGGACCTGATAGGCGACGAGCGCTTTGCCGACTACGAATCGGTAGCGCGGCACGCCGATGACGTCGAGGAAATTATCTCAGAATGGACGCGCAAGCACACAAAGCACGAGGCAATGAAGATACTCGCGGGTGCGGGCGTGCTTGCGGGCGCGACCATGAACTCCAACGACCTGCTTGAGGATGAGCAGATGAAGGCGCGAAACATGGTCGTCAGCGTGGAAGACGATGTGAGGGGCGATTACACCATGCTAGGCTGCCCGATCAAGCTGTCTGACCAGGACGATACCGTTACGCGCGCGCCGCGCTACGGCGAACACAACGAAGAGATTCTGACATCGATACTCGGCTGCGCGCCGGAAGAGGTGGAGCAGATGAGGGAGCAGGGCATAATAGGCTGAGGCAAAATCTCCTTCCCCCGATGCGCTGGCAAGGGTAGGTTAAGTTCCTTCCCCCTCGACGGGGGAAGGCTAGGATGGGGGTGAAATCGCAAATGCAAGCGCGATTATTTTCAATGCCTACCGCACCATTCATAGCCTCATAGTCGGTTGAGGGGGACGGCTAGGGTGTGTGACAATGAAGCACAAGTCACTTCAAGCTCGAAAAAGCCCTCTCACCTGTCATTCCGAACGTGGTGAGGAATCTCAAATCGTCGCATGCAAGCTCGTTTCCGACTTTAGCAACTGTGTTGTATTAAGCCGGTGTTCGGTGGCTTGGAGAATGATTTGCGTTCCAGGGTCTTCCGTCCCTGAGCATGGCATTGAGTATCGTCAGCAACTT
>DAOUKP010000022.1:0-87500 GCA_034421195.1 Dehalococcoidia bacterium | reverse complement strand
ACGAGGACGGCCGCCCTAAGTGGGTTACTTACGGCAGTTCGATTACGCACTGCCGCGCGGCGGCGAGTCCCAGCTTTACCTGGCCTGCGATAGTTGCGCGGGAGCGCGGGCTGAATCTGACTTGTCTGGGGTATGGCGGCAACTGCCACCTAGAGCCGATGATCGCGCGGATGATGAGGGATATGCCGGCGGATTTCTTGTCTATGAAGGTGGGAATCAATATCTATGGGTCGGAGAGTCTGAGCGAACGCACCTTCCGTTCTGCGATCATTGGGTTCGTGCAGATCGTGAGGGAGAAGCATCCTGAGACGCCGTTCGTGGTTTTGTCGCCGATATTCTCGCCGCCGCGAGAGACGGTTCGGAACGCTGTCGGGCTATCTATCGAGGATATGCGGAATGAGGTGGAGGAGGCGGTGCTTGCTATGAGACGGCAGGGCGACCAGAACCTGCACTATGTCAGCGGGCTGGAGATATTCGGGAGTGATCTTGGGCATCTGTTGTTCGACGACCTGCACCCGGATGCCGAGGGGTACAAGATTATGGGCAGGAATTTTCTGGATAGGGTGGCGCGGAAGTTTTTTGTGTAGGGTTGATGGCTGATTACGCGCTAATGGTGGTTCACAGGCTCACCACGAGCGGAAAAGGGCGAGTCAAGTTGAGTCGTTTGCCAGGCGCGCGCTGACGAGGCGGTTGAGGCTGGTGCCTTCTTCGGCGGCTCGTATGGCGAGGGCGCGGTGAACTTCGGGCGGCACGCGCACGATGAACTTGCCGCTGTAGTTGCGGTCCGCGAGAGGAACCGGCGGCGATTCGTCATTGGCTTGCATGTCTGAGATACACTCGGATACGAGTGCGCGTATGCCGGAAAATGCCTCGTCGTGATTGGGGGCGAGCCAGCTCAGGGAAGGGAACTCGGCGCATAGTCCGACGTATTCGTGGTCTTCGGATGACCATGTTATGCGGTAGGTGTAGTGGTCTGTCATTGCAGGCTCTCCAGTTTTTCGATGGCTTTGATGACTTGGCGTACTTGGTAGGCCTTTGCCATGCCCTTGTCGCTCTGGATGTTCACCCTTGGGTCGCCAGGCCAAGGCGTTCGATAGACGCGGTGGCTAGTGCCTCTTTGGCGTGGTTCTCCGAAGTAACGGTCGCAAATCCTAGCCAAGTCCGCAAATCGAATGCCTTTGGGATTCCTGCGAAGTCGTCGTAGGATTTCCTGTGTGTTTTCCATGATCATATAGTATCACATTTGATACTATATGATGAGGGAGGAGCGCAGATTGGAGTTCTGCCCCCGCAACCAGGAATCTTTATGAAGACGTCCGCCATGTGAGAGACGCGCGTTTTACTCGACCAATTCTGAACTGAGGAGACTAACATGGCATTAGTAGGAAGTCAGTTAATTTTTGAGAGACGCGTGATTGACCAATGTAGCTTGCCGGTGGTTCGTTATTCTCACGGTCACGTGCGTAGCATTCAGCGGCGCAATTGGTACGTTGAATTGAAAACTAATGGAACAATCATCAATTCTACAGTAGATGGCGAAAGAGGAAGAGAAAGACAGCGTAACTGGAAAATTCAGGTAGCATCAGCAGTCAGAGAAAAGCGCGGATTAGATCCCTGGGATAGCGATGACGAATTCGCAGTTTCTATCGGGCTCAGATTTCATGCCGACAATCATGGCGGACAGACTGATGTGCATGGACGAGCCAAGTTGGACGCTGAGAATTTCATAAAGCCGATTGTTGACGCTATTGCGGCAGGGTTGTTCTCTGACGACAGTCTAGATCTCAATTCCATCGAACGCTGGGATTATGACGACTCCAACTTCAACACTCTACTGATTCATAGGCTCGATGATCCGCAGGCTCCGCCGGACGAAGGTGTAATCATCTGCGTGTCAGCGAACAGAACGACTCTCCGCAGCGTTCCATACTAGAATGACGTACAGTCTGCCACAGCGACGGCATCTTCCGCAAACTCGGGCACGACTTCTTTGGAGAAGAGTTCGATGTAGTGGAGGGACTTTTCGAGGTCGAGGTCGGCTGTGCCGATTTGCTGAATAACAGGAGAGCATAAGTCGGTTGCTACTCGTCGCCCCTCAAGCGGCGCAGTTCGGCTTGCATCTGGGCGAGGCGGGTTTCGGCTTCCAATCTAGCGGCGCGTTCGGAGTTTGCTCGCTCTTCGGCTATGTCCCGTGCAGTTCGTTCCGTATCAGCGCGGGCTTCCGCAGCCACAAGGGCTTCCTGCGATTCTTCGGGGGTGAGCAGGAAGTCGCCGGATGCGCGGTCTCTGAAGCGCAGCATTCCGCTGTCCCACCATAGTTCCAGTCCAAGAATATCGCTGTATCCCCAGTGGCGTCCGTCCGGCTCGCTTACTATTTCGATACGCTCATACTCGCCGTCAACCAGTCTATCGGCGGCGAGCGGGGCATCGTGATATTCTCCACCGCTTGGGTCGAAGCGCCAGTATTCGCGCACGCCATAGCCAGCGTAGCCGTCTCGCTTGACGGTGTAGTCGCGCCTACCTGTGGTGCGTGAGCCGACTTCGAGCACCAGGTCGGGCGGCTTGCCAACCTCGCTGATGACATAGCCGTTACGCTTGATTATTGCCTGTGGGTCGTCCAAGCCTTCGGCAAACACGCCATCGAAGTAGAACTCGCCGATGTCGCCCGCATTCTCGCAGAGGTAAGCCTCACTGGAAATCAACACATCGCTTCGATGCGCGAAGTATGGTCTGAGGGCCGAAGCGAAGGCATATATGCCGTCGAACTGCTCCATGTCGCGTTCCTCTTCCGGCGGGTCGGGCAGCGCCTCTATGTGCGCGTAACGGTCGATGCTGCGCTGTTTCAGTGTGCTTTCCGTGGTCATGTTCAGCCTTTCCGTGAGCCGTCTGACTGAAATCTCCGATACAGGGGAATGTGTCTTTGGATTATACCACTGTATGACAATCGGACTTATGCGCGCGGCGTGTTGGTGAGGTTTCCGTTCGGATGGGTGGATAGCAATTTCACTCCATCCCCGCTTGTGCGAGGGCAGGCTCTTCCCTTATCAAGGGTTTATGGGAGTGGGTATTGAAAATAATCGCGCCTGCATTTGGGATTTCACCCCCATCCTAACCTTCCCCCGTCAAGGGGGAAGGAACTTTAGATAGCGTTTCTATTCAGGTGGGTGAATGTTAATTTCACCCCCATCCTAACCTTCCCCCATCAAGGGGGAAGGAACTTTGTCACCTAGAGGGAAAACGCTATTGGCGTGTTGCGCCGCAGCTTTTGTTCAACAGGGGTGTGACTTAGTCTGCGACGGCGACGGTGTCCTCGGCGAACTCGGGCATGACTTCTGATGCGAACATCTCGATGCAGCGGAGGGATTTGTCTAGGTCGAGGCCGGCTGCGCCGAATTTGCCGAAGATGCGGTTGATTCCCTTGGAGCGTAGTGCCTCTATGCGCTCGCAGACGACTTCGGGCGTGCCGATGAGCGGCAGGATGCCTTCTTCGCGAGCGCGCTTACCTGCTTCGAGGCGGTCACGATCGCGGTGTACCCAGTGCTTGTAGTTGTCGGGGATGACGCCGTTCTTGTCGGCGGGGTTGCCGACGCGGTAGAACTCTTCGTTGATGTGGTCCTCGAGGCCCTTGATGTCGTTTTCGGCCTGCTCCATGGTGGGGGCGACGTAGATGTTGGTGCTGACGGGCAGGTCGATGTGCTCGTGCGGATTGCCGTAGTGTTCCATGCGCTCGTGCCAAAGACTTACTACCTGCGGCGTCTGTCCAATCGTTGTGGTGGGACCGCCGACTATGATGGGCAGGCCGCGCTTGGCGGCGTTGTCAACGCTTTCCGGGCTGGTGCTGACGGCGATGTAGATGGGCGGGCCGGGCTTCTGGATGGGCTTGGGAATGACCCAGGTGTCCTCGAAGTCAACGAACTTGCCCTTGAATGTGGTCCTGCCCTCCTCCCAGCATGCCTGGACGACTTCGAGGTACTCGTTGAACATCTCGCGGGAGTGCGCGATGTCCACGCCGAGTCCGTGGAACTCCTGCGCCTGATAGCCCGCGCCAACGCCGAGGTTGAAGCGGCCGTTGGATATGATGTCTATGATGGCGCTTTCCTCGGCGACGAGGACGGGGTTGTGGAAGGGAAGCACGACGATGGCGGTGCCGATGCGGGCGTTTTCGGTCTTGGCGGCGACTGCGCCGAGGAACGAGAAGATGCCGGAGAGCATGCCGTGCCGGGAGAAGTGGTGCTCGCCGAGCCAGATGTCCTGCAAGCCGAGCTTGTCGGCGTATTCAATCTGCTCCAGCGAGGCGTCGAAGGCGCGCTCTGCGGTCCAGTCTTTGTGCCAGCGTAGAATGTCGAACATGCCGAATCTCATTGGACGCTCCTTGTGAAAACTTACATCGATGAACAGGATGAATAGGATTCTACCCCCATCCCCCACTTCCGCGAGGGCAGGCTCTAGCCTACCCTCATCAAGGGCTGATAGGGGTAGGTGTTGAGAATAACCGTGCCTGTAATATGCGAATTCACCCCCATCCTAACCTTCCCCCGTCAGGGGGGAAGGGACTTTGAGCGCATATTTACGGTCGATTCGCATTTACCCACCCTTGTCAGCCCATCAAAGGGGGAAGGGACGATTCAATGGGGGGAGGTTACCTGTTGCGGAGGCGGGGGTCAAGGACGTCGCGGAGGGAGTCGCCGAACAGGTTGAATGCGAGCACGGTTACGGTGATGGCGAGTCCGGGATAGAACGCCATCCACCAGAGCGGCTTGAACGAGGAGAAGTTGGCGAATGCGAGCATATTGCCCCATGTGGCGGTGGGCGGCGGGACGCCCGCGCCCAGGAAGCCCAAGCCGGACTCGATGAGAATTGCGACGCCGAGGTGCGCGGTTGCCAGAATGAGGTAAGGCGCGACGCACTGGGGCGCTACATGGCGAAACATGATGCGGAAGTCCTTTGCGCCGATAGCGCGCGCGGATGTTACGTACTCCATCTCCCGTATCTGCAATGCGACGGAGCGGATGACTCTTCCTCCGAATGGGAGGCGCGTTACCGAGATGGCGAGAATCACTGTCCATAGGCTCGGGTCGAGCGCCGATAGAAGCAGCAGGGCAAGTATGACATCGGGGAATGCTTGGAGAATTTCCAGGAAGCGCTGGAGTATGAGGTCAACTTTGCCACCAGCGTAGGCGCTTACCACGCCCAGAACGGCACCGCCGGTTGTGCCGAACAGGACTGCCACAATGGCGACCGTGAGCGTGGTGCGCGTGCCGTAGATTACACGGCTGAAGACATCGCGCCCTTGCTGGTCTGTCCCGAAGAAGTGGTCGGCGTTGGGTTCGCCGGACATGTGGGTGAAGTCGCCCTTATGCTCGGGCCAGGGGGTTATCAGTGGCGCGGCAATCGCCATGAGAATCATCAGAAGGAGGATGATGGCGCCCGCAGCACCGAGCGGGTTTTGCGAGACGAAGCGGCGCAGTGCTCGCCACAGGGCTTCGCCCCGGGAACGCTGAGTTTGTTCTGCTAGATTTGTCGCTTCGGTTGTTGTCTGCATTTTGGGGTTTCGTGATTGTCCTAATGTGCTTGATATGATTGGCGAGAGGTGGATTTCACCCCATCACCCGTTTCCGCGAGGGCAGGCTCTAGCCTTCCCCCATCAAGGGGAAAGGGATGTTTATTGTGGCTAGGAGTAGCGAATGCGTGGATCGAGCCATCCGTACATTATGTCCACGAAGAGGTTGGTGATAGTAAAGATTATGCCGTAGAGCAGTACAAGGTTCTGAATCATCACAACGTCGCGCTCCGCGATTGCGCGAATCAGGATTTCGCCCAGTCCTCTGACGTTGAAGACCTTCTCCATCGCTACTGAGCCGCCGAGAAGGAAGCCCAGAATGATGCCGGAGATTGTGAGAACGGGAAGGATCGCGTTCTTGACGGCGTGGCGCATCATCGTTACGCGCTCCATCAAGCCTTTTGCGCGGGCGGTGCGGATGTAGTCCTGCCCGATGACTTCGAGCAGGGAGGAGCGGGTCATACGAGCGATGTAGGTTGCGCCGCCGATGCCCATCATGAGGATGGGCGCCCAGACAATCTGGAAGTTCTGCTTGGGGTCCTCCCATAATTGCGCTGAGGCGATTGGAGATGCATAACCGAACTGCACGGCAAGGAATATCACCAGCAGCAATCCTAACCAGAATCCAGGTATTGCTAAGAACAGGATTGTGCCTACGCGGGTTACGTAGTCGGCAATGGAGTTACGTTTAAGCGCTCCAATGAGGCCGACGGGGAAACCGATTAACCATGATAATAAGGTCGAGCCGATGGCAAGCTCCAGTGAGAGCGGCGCGCGCCTTTTGAGCACATCGGCGACGGTATCGGTGCGGAAGAACGACTTGCCAAGCTCAAGTGTGGCGAGGTCCTTCAGCCAGCTGAGGTACTGGATGTAGAGGGGCCTGTCCAAGCCAAGCGCTTCCATTAGGGCTTCGCGCTGCTGCGGCGTGATTCGGGACACTTCGTTTGTGCCGTAGAAGGCGATCAGAATGTCTCCCGGAATGATTCGCAGCACCACGAAGATGACCACGGTAATCGCTAGCAGAGTCGGGATAGCGTACAGAAGCCTTCGTATAAGGTAGGTTCCGATTGTCTAATCCTCCAAGGACTAACATCGATGGACAGGATGGGGAGGATGTTTTCACGTCCGCCCCAAAATGAAATACGCAGACGGGTTTTTGATTGCGAAAGGCAGGGGAGCTACCACCCCCACCCTAACCCTCCCCCGTCAAGGGGGAGGGGATTGTTTTGTGTTTGCTGTCTAGCGTGGGAAGTGCGGGCTGTTCTGGTCGAGCCACCAGGTGCCGCGGCGTTCGGCGTTATAGATGCCTACGCTGAACTCGCCGGTCTGCCCCTTGACATACTCCCAGTAGGCGTCAGCGAACTCTTCCCATGCGGCGGTGGCGAACGGGACTTGCTCCTCAAGCAGGAGGTCAAGCTCGTCCACGTATTCCTTGCGCTTTGTGGCGTCAAGCTCGTTGTCTATCTTGTCGAGTAGCGTGTCCACTTCCTCGCTGCAGAATCCGCCATAGTTTTCGGTCGAGCCGCAGCCGTACCATGCCCTCATATAGGAGGACGGGTCACCGAACGGGAATACCGCGTAAGAAACGGCGAGGTCGAAGTTGCCGTCCTGGATGCTTTGAATTGCGACGGGGCCCTCACGCGGCTTCTGTTCAACGTTGATTCCCTGCTCGCTGAGGAGCTGCGCGATCAGCGGTCCCCAAACGGCATAGTGGCCTTCGACGGAATAGGTGATGCTCAGGTCAAGGCCGTCGCCGTAGCCCGCTTCTTCGAGCAGCGCCTTTGCCTCTTCAAGGTAGGGTCCCTTTTCGGCCGTGGGGACACAGGTCGGTCGGTCGCGCAGGTCTTCATAGGAGGATGCCCATGGGCTCCACCTGAACACGTAGCCGCAGCCGAATCCGTTGAGGGATACCGTCTTGAATACGCTGTCTTCCATCGCGTCTCGGTCGATAATCAGGTTGATCGCCCTTCGCACGCGGACGTCGCTCAGGGGACCACCAGCGTCCTGCTTCATCCAGATGCCCTGAACTGTGGTCTGCGCGTAGCGGTGCAGCTTCATGCCTTCAGGTGTGTCCGCGAGCCAGTCGTGATAGGACTTCGGGTCGAGGACGCGGGCGTAGTCAGACTTCTTTGCCAAGAAAGCCGCGATTTTCGTCTGAGCGTCCGGCATGTGATAGACGTTTATGCCGTCAAGATAGGGTAGGTTGGGGTTCCAGTAGTCGGGGTTCGCCTCAATCTTCCAGAACTCCGCGTCCCTGTGTTCCTTGTACCTGTACGGTCCTGTGCCGGGGTAGTCAGGGATGGTACGTAGGTCGGAGTTGTTGTCGTCCAGCGTTTGCTTGCGCACGATCACATTGAAGCCGGTGGCGAAAGCATTAAGTATGTAGTCCGCAGCTCGCGCTTCCTCCAGAACGAGCTTGAAGGTGTAGTCGTCCGGCGCCTGCACGCCGTCTGCCGCCACGGCGGAGAAGAGAGCCTGCCTGCGGCTGGAAACATGGTCGGGCGGGAAGATGATGCGGTCGAAGGTCGCCTTGACGTCCGCAGATGTCATGTCCGCGCCGTCGTGGAACTTGACGCCCTCACGCAGCGGGAATGTGAAAGTCTTCCCGTCGGACGAGACTTCCCACGAAGTGGCGAGTCCTTGCGCGATGATGCCTCTGTCGGGGTCGGTCGGGTCGTTCATGACCAGTAGGTCGAAGAGGGGGCACTGCGGAGTACAGTTGTTGGTCGTACCGGACTGGTGCAGGTCGAGATGGGGTGGGTTGGCAGCGAAGCCATATTCGAGCCAGCCGCCACGCTGCGGGCTGTCTTCCGGAGCAGAGAGATAAGTGAGTTCAACCTCCGCTGCGGGGACCGGTGTAGCGGCGGCTGGGAGGGCCGGCTGCTGTCCTGTGGTGCCTGCGCCGGCTGCCTGCTTGGCTACGGGAGCTGCGGTCGGAGCTGCAGGCGCTGCCTGGGCGGGTGCCGCTGCGGGCGCTGCCGTTTCCGGCTCTTCTGCGCTTGAGCAGGCGAGTAATGTCATTAACAAAGCGACGATTACAATAAACGGCAGTAAGGTCTTGAGAGAAATCTTCATTCAGCTCCTCCTAGGCAGGGCGTGGCACTCCGGGGTTTACTGCATTATTGTTTCCTCGTGAACGCTCATGATTAAGAAGCCAAATACTTTAGATTGACCAAGACTATAATGGCAAGGTTTGTTTATGTCAACTGGGTATGCTGGAGAGGTAACGTTTCCTTTCAGGTGGACTAGGTTCTGTTGACATTTCGCCGATGACTTTAGTTTCGTTTGTCATTTCGAGCGAAGCGAGAAATCTAAAGTCGGAAACAAGCTTGCATGCAACGATTTCAGATTCCTCACTGCGTTCGGAATGACAGGGTAAGGGCGTTCGGAATAACAGGTGAGAGGGCGTTCGGAATGACAGGTGAGAGGGCTTTTCGAACTTGAAATGACTTGTGCGTCAAATGTCAACACACCCTAATAGCGATTTCACCCCCATCATCCGCTTTCGCGGGCGAAGGCTCTAGCCTTCCCCCGTCGATGAGGAAGGGATTTAAGTAATCGCTTCGAAGTGCGTTAATATCGGGAAATGTGATATAGAATGTTGTATAATATACCTATACGATATTGAAATATGATGCTAACCTTTAGTCTGCATGAGCGTTGTATTCATGAGGGCATAGGCAGGAGTGGAAAGGGTTGGATAATAGTATGGTTGAGCGTAGTATTAGCAAGAAGGGCATGATTTAACCTTGCATTGTCCTGAGCCGTTTGATATAAAGGATACATTATACTGCTGCACTGCAAAAAACCTGAATTTTATGGATGTCCTATCTCGACACGAAATGATGCGGAAGGATGGAATGACCACTTTGGAGGCAATTATGGAAGGCCGTACCGAAACGAAGGGTGCAGGCTTCGTAGATGCCAGAAATGATGTCGTGAAGACTGCACGGACAAGAGACAACGATAGGCGGGATTACGCTGGTGAGACGACCGACACCATTCGCGAGTACCTGACGGCGATCGGGCAGCACCCTCTGCTTGAGAAGTCGGATGAGGTGCGGCTTGGTCTAGCGGTGGAGCGCCGCATGGAGTTGAAGCAGCGCCGAGAGGAGTTCGCCAAGGAGAACGGCTTTGCGCCGTCCACCACGGACCTCGTCTTCGAGATATACATGGCACTGCTTGGGAACCGCGATACGCTGCTCAAGTTCGCCGGCGTGATTGGCGCGGATGTGCTTGGATATGAGCTGAGCGATGACGCGACAACGAGCGCCGCCCTCGCGATTGGTGAGGTGAGAGACGCGCTCGACCTGCCTATGGGTGCCGCAACAAAGTCGGCGGTGGCGCTGGCGCTCGATGCGACTGAGGCGGAGGCGGTAGCGAAGGTAGCCGCAATATCGCGGCTGCGCTGGCTGCTGCCTCTTGAGGTCATCGAGGCGCTCGATGAGGGCATAGAGGGCGATCTGCCGTACGAACTGGTTCTCATGGTCGAGGACTGGTGGAGAACCATCGAAAATGTGGGCAGGGACGCGGGCGAGGACCTGACGAACTCCAACCTGCGGCTGGTAGTGAGCATTGCGCGCAAGTACCAGAACCGGGGCCTGCCGATGCTGGACCTGGTTCAGGAGGGCAATCTTGGCCTGATGCGCGCGGTGGAGAAGTTCGACTCGCACAGGGGCTTCAAGTTCAGCACATACGCAACATGGTGGGTGCGGCAGGCGGTTACGCGCGCGCTGGCGGACCAGGGCCGGACAATCCGGCTGCCGGTGCATGTCGTGGAGCGCTTGCAGCAGCTTGGATCGGCGGAGCGCGAACTTCACCGCAGGCTGGACCGGGATGCTTCACCTGCGGAGATTGCCGAGGAGCTTGGCTGGACGCCGGAGACGGTTGAGGTGCTGTTGCAGCAGCGGCAGCATACGGTTTCGCTTGAGACGCCGGTCGGCGAGGAGGAGTCCACATTGGAGGACTTTATCCAGGATACCGGCGGCTGGGCGACGGACGAGATGGCTATTCGCATGGTTACGCGGCAGAATGTCGTGGACGCCTTGCAGGATCTGCCGCCTCGCTTGCGCCTCGTGCTGACTCTGCGTTTCGGGTTCTTTGACGACCGCCCTAGGACGCTGGAAGAGGTGGGGCGAGAGCTGGGTGTTACTCGCGAGCGCGTTAGGCAGTTGGAACGGCAGGCATTGGACAGGCTACGCGGCTCCGGACGTTTGCCGACTCTCGCAGAGCATGGGGCAATCTAGGGCGATATGTAATGCCGTCGCGGGCTTATAGGCAACAGATGGGGGCGACCTTTCGGTCGCCCCTGATTTCATTAGGTGGTGCGCTAATGATGCGGCAGACGAATTACGGAGGCCGACCTACTGTCCCCATTCAGATCGTGCTGTAGTTTTGCCTGTTCCGCTGTTATTCTGAGCGAAGCTAGGTTCTGTTGACATTTCGCCGATGACTTTAGTTTCGTTTGTCATTTCGAGCGGAGCGAGAAATCTAAAGTCGGATATAGGTTTGCATGCAACGGTTTGAGATTCCTCACTGTGTTCGGAATGACAGAGAAGAAGGCGGGAATGACAGAAAAGAGGGCGGGAATAACAGGATGTTTGGAATGACAAAAGGAAAGCAGGAATGACAGGATAGACCTGATTTTCCGGTCTAAACCGCCTCATGTATTTAAGTGTCAGCCGAACTTAGGCTTCGTCGTTGGAGTGGGGTATTACGAGAACGGGTGTGTTGCCTGAGCGAATGACGGCATCGGTTACGCTGCCCAACACCCAGCGTCCCAGTCCGGTGCGTCCTTGCGTACACATCGCAATCAGGCTGCCGGGCTGAGATTCGGCGTACTCGACTATCTTGCTTGCGGGGCCGCCTTCAAGGGACTCCCACTTCGCATCGAGGCTGCTACCTTCGTTGACAGCGCCCGTTATTTCCTGCAGGTATTCGTCGGCAGCTTCCTGCCCCTGCTGCATAAGGTCGTCGGGGTAAGTCTGCATATCGTACACGGAACCTGAGAAGATTTGGGCAGCAGACGGGATGCAGGTTATGAGCGTGGTGTCCAAGTTAAGCGCGCCTGCTAATTCTCCGGCAAGCGGCAGAGCTTCTTCCCCGCGAGAGGACATGTCCAGCGGGACTATTAGGCTTTGAAGCGAAATATCCGAAAGTTCTTCGTCCTCACGGGGATGTACGACCAGGGCAGGAATCTGCGCGCGGGGCACGATTGTGGTCGTTACGCTTCCCACGACCATCCGGCGCAGGCCGGAGCGTCCGTGAGTGCTCATGGCAATCAGGTCGGGCTGATGCTCTTCGATGTACTTGAGAATGACCGCGGCCGCCGCGCCCGTTTCGCGCTGCGCCTCGCATTCTACGCCTTCCGACCGAAGCCTTTCGGATATGCCGTTCAGATAGTCGGACATGTTCGAGTGGGACATGAGGCTTGGCTCGGTCGAAATCTCGCCGAACATGTCGATATATGGGTCGCCGTCCACATGCAGCAGCACAACTTTAGAGTTCAGCTTGACCGCAAGAGGGGTTACATAAGCAAGCGCAGTTTCTGAGAGTTCTGATCCATCCAGTGGCACAACTATATGCTCGAACAATGCTACTCTCCTAATATGAGTGTTCTAGGGGATGCCCGTAGATTAAGACGATACCCGATCGTAGTCGGGCACATGCTTCGCGAATGCAATTCGTTCTTGTCATTTCGAGCAAAGCGAGAAATCTGAAGTTGGAAACTGGTTTGCATGCAATGATTTTAGATTCCTCACTGCGTTCGGAATGACAATGTTAGGGGATGTTTGGAATGACGATTCCAATAGATATTCGGGATGGTAGTGTTAAACGATGTTTGTGATGATGGTGCTCATGGATATTCGGAATGACAATGTTGTGGGATATATGGGATGACGATATTGTGGATTTGTGAAATCGTTTCATAGATTCCAGTAGTTCCAGAACCATGATAACAAAGAATGCCGGGACTTGTACGATTGCGCGCTCAAGTCCCGGCATTTCTATTGGTAGTTCATCGGACTTTGGGTTTATAGGGATGCGCTGCCGAGTCTAGCTGCCGTTTGCGCCTTGCATCGCCATCGTGACGGATGCCGGGTTCATGGGGAGTTCGTCCATGCGGACACCGACCGCATCGTGGATAGCATTTGCGATTGCTGCCATAGGCGGAACGATGGACACCTCACCCACGCCGCGCACGCCATACGGATGCGACGGGTTGGCGACTTCCACGATCACCGTGTCAATCATGGGCAGGTCAAGCGAGGTGGGCATGCGGTAGTCGAGCAGGCTGGAGTTGTCCATCTGCCCGTTGTCGTTCATGTAATACTCTTCGTTGAGCGCCCATCCGATGCCCTGCACTACGCCGCCCTGAATCTGCCCTTCGACGTAGCTGGGGTGGACGGCCTTGCCGGCGTCCTGCACCGCTGTGTAGCGGAGGATGGTTACCTTGCCTGTTTCGGGGTCAACTTCGACATCCACAACATGGGTGGCGAACGCGCTGCCGGGACCTGCCGGGTCTAGGTTGGCGCGTCCCACGACGGGGCCGCCGGTTTCGGTGAGCCGCTCTGCCATCTGCTTGAAGCCGATGCTCAGCTCGGGGTCGGACTTGTGGCTGAAAACACCGTCGGCGAAGCCAATCTGGTCAACGTCGGCTTCCCACATCAGCGCGGCGCGCTCGATCATCTGGCGCTTGACATCCTGAGCGGCCTCGAAGCTTGCCCAGCCTGTCTTGAAGGCTGCGCCGCTGCCGCCGGTCATGGATGTGTAGCCGATGGTCTCGGTGTCGCCTACCTGCGGGTTCACATCCTCAACGGGGATGCCGAGCACTTCGGCGAACTGCTGCGCGGCGCCGGGCCTGGTTCCGCCGATGTCCACCGAACCGATGGTCAGGTTGACCGTGCCGTCGTAGTTCACATTCGCCGTAGCGCACGCCGCGCCCGCGCCGTTCATCCAGAAGCCGGTCGCCACGCCGCGCCCGCGATTGGGCCCTTCCAGCGGAGTCTGATAGTGTTCATGGTCTCTGGCGGCTTCGTTCGTCTCTATGCAGCCGATGACCGGATTGATTACGCCGTAGCTTCGGCGGGTGCCTTCCTTGGCGCCGTTCATGATTCGGAAGTCGAGCGGGTCAATGTTGAGCTGACGGCAGATGTCGTCAATGACCTGCTCGGAGGCGAATGCCGCACCGGGCGCGCCGGGCGCGCGGTATGCGGTCGTCTTGGGCTTGTTGTCCACGATGTCGTAGCCGTCGAGCCGGAGGTTCTCCACGTCATAAGGCGAGTAGATGCAGTTCATCGCCGCGCCGACCGGGGAGCCGGGATACGCGCCCGCCTCGTACTTCAGGTCGGCCTGGACGGCGGTCAGCTTGCCCTCGTTGGTTGCGCCAATCTTAATCCACATGTAGCTGCCGGATGTGGGGCCTGAGGCTTCGAGGACGTCCGCGCGGCTCATCGTTACCTTTACCGGGTGGCCGCTCTTCTGAGACAGGGCGGCTGCGACAGGCTCCAGGTATATGGTGGTCTTGCCGCCGAAGCCGCCGCCGATTTCCATGGGGATGACCTTGATGCGCGAGTGCGGGATGCCGAGGACGGCTGCGGTGCGGTCGCGAATCTGGAAGTGGCCCTGCGAGCTGCACCAGATAGTGATTCTGCCGTCAGTCTGCCACCAGGCGGTGGCGGTGTGCGGCTCGATGTAGCCCTGGTGGACTGTCTTTGTGCGGAAGGTCTTCTCGACGACGATGTCTGCCTCGGCGAAGCCCTTCTCGATGTCGCCGAGTACCATCTCTGAATGGCTGGCGACGTTGCCCTTGTAGTTGGCGTGAAGCTGAGGCGCGCCGTCGGCGATTGCCTCTTCCACTTCGGTAACGGCGGGCAGGACCTCGTACTCGACCTCAATCAGGTCGAGGGCTTCTTCTGCCGCGTGCGCGCTCTGCGCGGCGACTGCGGCTATCGCCTGGCCCTTGTAGAGCGCTTTCTCGCCGGCAAGGCAGTTGTTGCTCAGGTGCTTGAGGTTCGTCGGAGGGCCGGCGACAATCACGCGCGCCTCGTCGGGCGCTTCCGCGAAGTCGGCGGATGTAACGACCGCAAGGACTTCGGGGTGAGCCTCAGCCTTACTGGTGTCTATGGACAGGATGTTGGCGTGTGCGTGCGGGCTGCGGAGGACCTTGCCGTGCAACATGCCGGGCAGGTTCATATCCGCGCCGTAGAGCGCCTTGCCGGTAACTTTGTCGTAGCCATCATGCCGAATGGGGCGCTTGCCGACTACATTGTATTCCTTGGTAGATAGGACGATATTGGATGCCATGCGCGACCGACCTCCGTTATAGGGTGTTATTGGGGTTCATTTTGCAGGCGCATTGTAACACATTGTAGATAAGGTGAAACACGGAGTGTTGTTAAGATGCGATTAGCGGTGTGATAGTATGCGCTGCAACCGTAATAAGGAAAGCGAAATGCCACGAAACATCACACACGAAACCATCCGTGAAGAGGGCGTCAATGTTCTGCTTAGCCAGACACTGCGGGGGCATGGCTTGTCGGCGAAAGCCGAGCGACGCAGGCGCAACGCCATTCCTGATATTCAGGTCGCGCTGAAAACCGGCGATACGGTGTTGTTGGAATGCAAGTGGGACGATTCGGTTGTCGCACTTGAAGTTCAGCTGGACGAACGCTTGCAGCAGTCTCCCGACGCGCTGGCTGTGATCGGCGTTCTGTATCCTGAACATCTGAAGTACGCGGACGATACACAAGGCGAACTAGAAACCGCCGAATTGGGATGGTGGCTACATGGGACGCGCGGCGAGCGTTTGCCCGAAATCCGCATGCGTTCAGGAACTCCGCGTGACCTTGCCGACCAGTTGCGCGTCCTGCCACTGGAACTTGAGGGTGTGGATAGGGTTGTCGCCGCTGCCGGAGTGGTGGAGTACGGCGTGGAACAGGCGGCGCAGGAACTCGCCAAACATGCGCGCCTTTCGCGCCGCATCGCGGACATCATCGCACAGACAGACCAAGAGAAGAACCGCGCCGCGGCGTTACGCATCGGCTGTCTGGTCGTGTTCAACGCGCTGGCGTTTCAAGACCGCCTTTCGGCAGAAGATGAAAGTGTGGCTACCGTCGGGGAGGCCTGGCGCGATGGCTTGGACGGTCTGCACGACGCATGGCGCTACATCTGCGACAATATAGATTATGTGCCTGTATTTGAACTCGCCGCCGACATTCTCGACACGGTCAGAGACGGACCTGCCGAACTGCATGAAGCCGCCATATCGCCGTTGATTAAGGCGATGGAAGAAACGCGCCTGCTGGAAGGACATGACCTGTCCGGGCGGCTGTTTCATACCTTGCTGACGGACGCCAAGTTCACGGGCGCGTATTACACATCCGTTCCTGCTGCGACATTGCTTGCGCGGCTGGTGTTTCAGGGCTGGCCCAAAGGCGTTGACTGGAGCGACCATGAGTTTCCGGCGTCGCTGAATGTGGCGGACTTGGCTTGCGGGACGGGAACGCTGCTCATGGCTGTTGCGTCCGAGGCGGAGCGGCGGCATACGGAGGCGGGCGGGGAGAACGCCGCCGCGCTGCATAAGGCGATGGTGGAACAGGCTTTGCATGGGTACGATGTGCAGTTGTCAGCCGTGCATTTCGCGGCGACCAGCTTGGCGATGCTCAATCCGCACATCCAGTTCGACCGCATGAACCTGTATGTGATGCCACTAGGCGTCGAGGGCGGCAATGTGTCTTTGGGTTCTCTGGACTTTCTGGGACAGGATGAGGTTGCGGTGCAGTTCGCGCTGTCGGATGATGATACTGGTGTCGCCACAGCGGAAGCCGAAAGGGTTTCAGGAAGCGGCAGCCGAGGTGTTGAAGAGGGCGTAACGGCGCGACTGCCCGACTTGGATTTGGCGATTATGAACCCGCCGTTCACCCGTTCCGTCGGAGGCAATCTGCTCTTCGGCAGTCTTCCCCAGGCCGAACGACGCACACTGCAAAAGGAGCTGTCCAACAGGCTGAAGTCAAGACAGGCGTCTGCCACCGCCGGACTAGGCGCGGCTTTCGTCGCCGCGGCGTCGCCCAAGTTGCGCCCAAACGAAGGGCGTTTGGCTTTGGTGCTGCCCATTACGGTATGCACGGGCCCATCTTGGCGGCAGACACGCGCACTCATCGAACGCGATTTCATTCTGGATACCGTCATAGTGTCGCACGACCCGCATCGCTGGAACTTCTCCGACAGCACCGACTTGTCGGAGGCACTGATAATCGCCACGCGCCGGCCGATGGTAGGCGTAGCGAATTCCGACGCGCACGAATATCGCACCAACTTCGTTAACCTGTGGCAGAATCCTGACGGAGTTCTAGACGCTCACCGCTTAGCGCAGGCGATTGTGGATACACCGCCCGCGAACATAGAAGACGATGGAGCCGCGTTGCTTGAAGTGGATGGCGAGCATGCCGGCGAGGTCGTATCCATCCCCGAGTCCAAGATTCTTGGTAGGCAGTGGACGGGAGTCCAGTTCGCGCGCGCCGACGTAACCCGCGCGGCGATGCGGCTGCTTGATGAAGGGGCTGTGTGGACTCCCGGGGCGCGGACTGCTACCAAGGTTCCCTTGTGTTCGCTAGGGGAAATCGGAGAGATTGGCCCAGACCAGCGCAGACTTGTCGACGGATTTGACAGAACCACTTCCCCAACGTCTTACCCTATGGTTGAAGGACACGGAACGGAGCATCGTAGTTCAATGAAATGCTCGCCGAATTGTTGGCTTTCACCGTTACCAGTTCCAAGAGGTGGTCAGAAGCCCGGATACGGCATGCACCTGTGGCAAATGGCGGGACGTCTGCTTGTATCTGAACGAATAAGGCTTAACACTGTCCGCGTTACGTCAATGTGCGCTGACCGTCCGGTGCTGTCCAATGTCTGGTGGCCAGTCCAGACAGCCGGCCGCAACCACGACAAGGCTATCGCTTTGTGGCTGAATAGCAGTCTCGGAATGTTGACGCTGCTGGCAACGCGCAATACTACTATGGGCGCGTGGGTAAAATTGAAGAAAGCCGACTTAAAAGAGATGCCTGTCTTGGATGTACGTGCCATTTCAGAGTCGCAGCTGCAAGCGTTGGCAGACTTGTTTGACGAATTGGCGGACGAGGAGTTTGAGCGTCTGCCGGGGATGGCTGTGTGCACGGCGCGGCGGCGGTTGGACGATGGGTTGTCGGCGATACTTGGGCTGCCGCACTTGGCGGGCTTGCGGCGGTTGCTGGCGACAGAGCCGGTGGTTGCGAATCAGCGGCTGTGAGCGAGAGCTTGGAATGTTCAATCACTATACGGATATGATATCCAGCCCTTGCATACGCTCGAAGTGCCTGTGATTGTTGGTGAGAAGCGTGAGACCATGCCGCTAGGGCCGTCGTGCAAGTAGCATGTTGCTACCGGGCTTGGTGAGGGTGATGGAGGGATAAAATGGCTGAGAAAATTGATTTAGGTACTCCTCGAATTGGCTTCCCCATGACTTCAGCACGCAAGGGTGAATTCGTGGAGGTCAGATATCGAGAATTCACGTCCACCGAAGACGGCCAATACTTCATAAAGAGGCTTGAAGGCATTTCCAACGAAATTCTTAGACAGTTGCAGTCTAATGTTCTGCCGTCTCAAGTCGATCACTTGCTGGCGATATGTTATCGTGATGGTACGGCAGATGTTTACTTGAATGAGTTGGAGTTTAAGGGGCATGCTCGTCCTGCGAGGCCTGTTGAAGCTGGGCAAGATCTCTCAAAGGACGATATTGCTGATATAGAAAGTCTTGAGGTTGGGGTCCCTATACCTGATGAAGCAGGCTATTTGTTTTTGTTCTCTGTCGGTTGGCGAAAGGGACTCTGCTATGACTTTGGTCCCAGTGGCCTACCCAATCCAGTTCCTCGGCAGTACGATGTTGGCGTGTTTTTGGCTCAATGCTATGCTCATCTCACATTCCAGGAAAGGTTCAGTATTTCAGATCCAGAATGGGAGACGTTGTTTCAATCGCAATGGTTCCCTTTTGTCGGGATGGGTGACAGCGGGATCAATAGATTAATAAGTCATATCAGGTCTGGCTGGGATCCAGATGAGTTGTTGGAAGAAATCACCACCGAGGTTCGGGCTCGCATTCCGGGCATGGAAGAAGGTTGGCAGAAACTCTCTCCATTTCAACCGCACCTGAGAATACTTGAGCGAGCGGTCGAACGCTTTCAAGCAGAGGATTACGTCAGTTGCACAGGGTTACTGTTCCCTCGCATTGAAGGCATACTGCGTACACACCAAAGCAACCTAAGCACTCCGACATCCAATAAGCCCAATAACCTGTCGAAATCTGCTGTGTCTTCCAAGATAGGCAACGATAAGAGTTTGTTGTTGCCACATCGCTTTCTCGAATACCTTAACGACATCTACTTCGCCCATTTCAATCCTCAGTCGCCGAGCATTGATGTGTCTAGGCACAGTGTCGGCCACGGCGTCGCTGACCAGTATAAGTTTGATCAGAAATCAGCCGTAATCGGTATTCTCTCAGTAAACCAGTTATCATATTTCTTAGCATCATAGCCATTACTTTGCCACTGAAGGGGAAGGTGATCACCCTCACCGAGTCCGTCATAGAGCAAGTTGCTCTGTCTGCCGATGGCTTCGGGCATGTCGTCTCGCATGTACCGAGCGAAGAAGTCCGCAGATTCCATGTCGTGTTGCAACTCACGTCTGCTCATGCGCTTGGCTACCGAACAAGGGTACCGAGTGGGCGAATGACTATCGGCATTACTTGGCGCTTCGGTCATCCGCTGAACGAGGGTGTGAGTTCTGAGCGTGCTACAATGGCTGGGAAAGGGGTGCATCGCATGAAAGGCTATCGTTTGGACTATATTTTGTATAGCCCGGAGCTATCGACTGAGCCGGATCAGTACATGGCCGAGATACCGGCGCTGCCGGGTTGCCGGGCGTGGGGAGATACGCCTGAGGAGACGGTAGAGTCGCTTCAAAGCGTGGCGGGCGCGTTCATCGACTTGTACGAGGAGAATGGCGAGGAGTTGCCGGCGGCGGTTTTGGCGGGGCGCGTCGATATGCAGCATGAACGGGACGAAAGCTCGGCGCTGTTCGTAAAGTCCGCGACTGTACTCGCTTGACCTACCGCGAACTTACGCGCAAACTCCGCAGGTTGAATTGCAGTTTTGCAAGGCAGGCGAGCGGCAGTCACGAAGTTTGGGTCAACTCCCAAACTAATGCCAAGACGACCATCCCTAACAAGCGTGGGCGTGACTTGAGGCCGGGTACGCTGCGAGGAATCATTCGGGACTTGGGCATATCGAAGCGCGACTTCGACCAAGCGTAGTGTAGAGCGTCTGTTGCCCGCGCTCAAATTCGTTTTGCGCCGTCATGTCGCCTCATGCTATAATTCGTTGGCTATTTTGACGCCTGCGCCCGTATAGGGTAGGCGGGTGTCAGGGCTAATGAGGAGCGCATACATGGCAGCGATGATCGAGATTATAAATGACGGCAGCGTTACTTCTGCCAAGGGCTTTGTCGCGGGCGGAACTTATGCGGGTCTGAAGACGCAGGAGGACGGTGTTCTGGACTTGGGCATCCTGCTGTCTGAGACGCCGGCGAACCTTGCGGCGACTTTCTCTACGAATAAGATTCTTTCCCCGTCGGTGGTTCTGAGCCGAGAGCGGGCGCAGCGTGGGGTTGCGCGAGGGGTGGTTGCGAATAGCGGCTGCGCGAATTGCTGTGTGGGAGATCAGGGACTGACTGACGCGGCGGAGCTTACGGAGCTTGCGGCGGCGCATACGGGGGTGGATGCGGAAGATATGCTGGTGTGCAGCACGGGCATGATCGGCGTTGAGCTGCCGATGGCGCTGCTTCGTCAGCATGTGGGCAATGTGAGCCTTACAAGCGGCGGCGGGCATGCGTTTGCGCGCTCGATTATGACTACGGACACGCGGCAGAAGGACATTGCAGTTTCTCTGGACATTGGCGGACGTAAGGTGGTCGTTGGCGGCGCGGCTAAGGGCGTAGGGATGATTCATCCCAACATGGCGACTATGCTTGCTTTTGTCACGACGGACGCTCCGGTGGAGCAGTCGTTCTTGCAGGCGGCGCTGAGCAGGGCGGTGGACACTTCCTTCAATATGTGCAGCGTGGATGGAGACCAGAGCACGAACGATACGGTTCTGGTGTTCGCGAACGGCCAGGCGGGCGGCGCTGAGGTCGTCGCGGGAACTCCTGAAGCGGATGCTTTCGAGGAGGCGCTAACCTTTGTATGCACATCGCTGGCGAAGGAGATGGTGCGAGACGGCGAGGGCGCGAAGAAGCTCATCGAGGTTACGGTGAACGACGCGGTGTCTCTTGCGGACGCGCGCAAGGCGGCTCGCGAGATTTCGACTTCGTCGCTGGTGAAGGCGATGGTGCATGGCAACGACCCGAACTGGGGCCGCATCATGATGGCGCTGGGCAAGAGCGGCGCGGACATGGATGAGTCGAAGATTCAGATTTACATCAACGACATACAGATCGTGGATGAGGGCAAGTCGATTCCGTTCCATCTGGATTCCGTGGTGAGCGCGATGGCGACTTCGCCTGATGTGCGCTTCGGCGTGAATCTGAGCATGGGCAATGCGACCGCGACCGCATGGGGCTGCGACCTGACTGAAGAGTATGTAACGTTTAACTCAGCGTACAGCACCTAGAAGAGCATGTCGATATCAAGCAGCTCCCTAGCTAACAGCCCTATGGGGATGAACGCGCCGCAAGCAGACGCAGAGCCTGAGATACCTACTTCCGGCGAGCCGGGCGGACCGTGTACACGGTCTGAAGTAGAAGCGCAAAAGGAGACCGATTCCGGTGGGACGATTGTAGTCAAGATAGGCGGCAGCACTCTGGGCAGCCATGACACCACACTCCATGACCTTGTTACTCTTCAGAGGCAAGGGGTCAACTCGGTGGTGGTGCATGGCGGGGGGAAGATCATCAGTGACTGGATGGCGAAACAGGGTGTGATGCCGCGTTTCGTGCGCGGGCTGCGCGTTACGGACGCGCCGAGCCTGGATATCGTTGTCGCCGTCCTCACGGGTCTCATCAATAAGAACCTTGTGGCTTCCATGGTCGAGCTTGGCGCGCGCTCGATTGGCATAAGCGGCGCGGACGACGGCATGCTGCGGGCGAACATCCGCGACCCGGAACTTGGCCTTGTCGGGGATATTGTCAATGTGAACACGGACCCCATCAAGGCAGTGCTGGAGTCCGGCTGCATTCCGATAATCGCGCCCGTTGGCGTCAAGATGGGTGAAGACGGCACCGCTCCCACACTGCTGAATATCAACGCGGACACGGCGGCGGGTGAAATTGCGGCTGCGCTTGGGGCGAGCAGGCTGGTGTTCCTGACGGATGTGCAGGGGGTTCTCGACACGACCCGCAGGCTGATTCCACGCCTGACCGAGCGACAGGCAAGAGGGCTGATAAGCTCCAATGTAGCCGCGGGGGGGATGATTCCCAAGCTGGAGGCTTGTCTTACCGCGCTGCACTCCGGGGGCGTATCGCATATCATTGATGGACGCGAACCCTCGGCACTGATTGATGTCGTTTCAGGCGCGACGCTTGGAACGCGGATTGGATGAGTGGTTTCCTGCCTTCGCAGGAATGACGAAATAGAGAGTCGATTTCACAGGTGTACTTTATCCTTGTCATTTCGAGCAAAGCGAGAAATCTAAAGATAGAAACAGGTTTACCCGCGACGATTTAAGATTCCTCACTGCGTTCGGAATGACAGTATCGGAGCATTGTGAAATCGTTTCAAATAGGATGAAGGCATGACGAATGGGAATGACGGGGATGATGAAGCAATCTGTGGTTGACGACTTTCACCCCCACTCTAACCCTCCTCCATCAAGGGTGAGGGGACATTAAATAGGTAAAGGCAGGCAGATTTTTTATGGCCGGTGACTATCAGAACGGAAGCAGTGGCATGGGCGGGAATGGCGATGACGACTCTACCCTGGAGCTTTACCAGTTCTTCGGACAGATAGGGACGCTTGCAAAGTGGGTGGCATTCGCCGTGGTTGCGGTAGTGCTTTTCTCGCTGTTCATCTTCGGGCGGAGCGTTTTCACGGACTGGCTCTGGTTCGATAACCTTGGCTATCGCGGCATCTTCGTCAAGGTGCTGATGACGCGCATAACCTTGTTCGCCATCGGCGCGGTGGCGATGGCAGTGATTGCCGGCGCGAGCATATTGGCGGCGGGCCGCCTGTCCAGGGGCAGCGTGGCGCTGCCACTTCCTGATGACCTGCTGAGCTTCATGAGCAGGGCATTGCTAAGCATCAGCGCGGGCGTCGTCGCTGTGCTTGCCGTCATCTTCGGAACGATAATGGCGGCGCGCTGGGAGATATTCCTTCGATTCTCGAATGCGGCGTCGTTCGGGCAGACGGAGCCGGTTTTCGGCCTGGATGCGGGCTTCTATGTTTTCACGCTGCCGATGCTCAGCTTCTTGCAGGGCTGGGTTTTGGGCATTCTTTTGCTGACGCTCATCGTAACGGTCGCCTTTTACTTCCTGCGGTTCAGCATGCAGGGGAGGCGACTGGACTTGAACGAGACGGGAGTGAAGATACATCTGTCCGTTCTGGCGGCGCTGGTGATGTTCACAATCGCCTTCGGGCACTGGATAGACAGGTGGGACCTGCTTCTCTCGGCAGAGGGCGCCGTATTCGGAGCGGCATACGCAGACGAGAACGCGCGGATGCCCGCGCTGCTGATAATGACCATAATTGCCGTTGCTGCGGGTATTTTGATGCTTGCGAATACATACTTCAGCGGCAGGCGCTTGCTAATCGGCGCGTTCGCTCTATGGTTCGTGGCGAACATCGTGCTAGGGACGGTCTGGCCGAATATGACACAACGGTTCACGGTGAATCCGAACGAATTCGTGCGAGAAGAGAAGTATATCGAGCGCAACATTCAGTTCACCCGCACGGCTTACGGGCTTGATCGGGTTTCCGAGGAGTTTTATCCGGCCGAGACTGCGGTTGACACCGAGGTGATTCAGCGCAATCCGCAGACGATCAACAACATTAGGCTGTGGGACTACAGACCGCTGTCAGATGTCTATAAGCAAATTCAGCTTATCCGCCCGTACTACGACTTCCGAGACGCGGATGTTGACCGCTACGAAGTAGGCGGGGAGCTGAGACAGGTTCTTTTGTCCGCGAGAGAGGTTGCGCCCGAAAAGCTCGACGCGGAGACGCAGAACTGGACGAACACGCGCCTTGTCTATACACACGGGATGGGCATTGCCATGAGTCCGGTTACCGAGTTTACACCGGAGGGTAGGCCTGAGTTCTTCGCAAAGGACATCCCGGCGGAGGGCGTCATACCGATTCAAGCCGTTGATTCGGAAGGCACACCCGAACTCCTGGTAACTAACCCGCGCATCTATTACGGCGAGAACACGATTGACTATGTGATTGCCAACACATTACAGGAAGAGCTGGACTACCAGACTGAGAGCGGCGATCTATTCCGAACAAATTATAACGGGCACGGTGGTGTGCAACTGTCATCGATTTTCCGGCGTATGGCATACGCGTGGCAGTTCGCGGACGTGAACATTCTCATCAGCGGGCAGATAACCGGGGACAGCCGTCTGCAATACAGGCGTTCCATTCAGGAGCGCATTCACACGGTCGCGCCATTTCTGCTGCTGGATAAGGACCCTTACATAGTGGCGGCCGAGGGCGGGCTGTACTGGATTCAGGATGCCTATACTCACACCGACAGGTATCCGTATTCTGATCCCCTGGGAGGCGAACTGAACTACATGCGCAACAGCGTGAAAATCACGGTTGACGCCTTCACAGGCGACTTGCGCTTCTATGTCTGGGACGATACGGACAGCATCATACGCACCTACGAGCGCATTTTCCCGGACCTGTTCCTGCCGCTGGACGAGATGCCTGAATCTATGAGGTCTCATGTGCGCTACCCGCAGGATTTCTTCCGCATACAGGCGGAGAAGTACCTTCGCTACCACATGCAGGAGCCGCAGAACTTCTACAATAACGAAGACTTGTGGGCGGTAGCGGAGGAGAAGTTCGGACAGGGAGACGCTCTAAATCAGGTAGAACCGTACTATGTCATAATGAAGCTGCCGGGCGAGGAAAAGGAAGAGTTCGTGCTGCTTTTGCCGTACACTCCGAATGAGCGCCAGAACCTGATTGGGTGGCTTGCGGCGAGAAGTGACGGAGAGAGTTACGGCAGGCTGATAGCGTTCAACTTCCCTAAAGACAGGCAGATTGACGGCCCGGCGCAGATAGAGGCGCGGATTGACAACAACCAGGATATATCGGCGTGGTTCACGCTACGCTGCACGGCAGGCTCGGAATGCTTGCGAGGCAATCTGCTGGTTATTCCGGTTGACCAGGGCATCCTATATGCAGAGCCTGTTTATATCCGGGCTGAAGGGGTGAATTTCCCTGAATTGAAGCGCGTGATACTCGCGACGGGCGACAAGGTTGTAATGGAAGACTCACTCAATGAGGCGCTCAGCGCGCTGACCGGCTCCGCGTCCTTTGTCACGGACGCGCAGGACCGGCAGCCTGCCGACGCTCAGACACAGCCGACGACAACGGGTGGCGCGGTCGAGGCGACTGTGGAGACGCTTCAGGAGGCTATCGAGGATGTCAAGCGCAACCTTTCCGAGCTTGAGAAAGCGCTGGACAGGTTGACGGAGACGCTGGGGAATCAGTAGTTGCTGGTGAGCCAGTTTCGGAAAGGTGGCAATCCCTGTTTGGGACGAACGGTAGCAAAGGCTCTCACCCCCATCCTAACCTTCCCCCATCAAGGGGGAAAGGACTTTAAGGCGGCGGTCATAGGCGGTTTGTGATTTACATACCCCTGTCAGCCTTCAGGAGGGGAAGGGACTTTATAATTGAAAATCTACACCTGATAAACTGACGGACTGAACGACTTAAATCATTGGGAGGAAAAAATGACTTCAGCGGCCGAATGGAAAGATAAAGAAAGTCAATACTATATCCATACGTTCAATCGCCAACCGATGGTGATCGAGCACGGGCAGGGCGCGCGCGTCTGGGATACGGAGGGCAAGGAATACCTTGACTTCACCGCGGGACTGGCGGTGAACAACCTCGGTCATTGCCATCCTGCGGTGACGGAAGCCATCCAGAAGCAGGCTGCGACGCTGATGCAGACCTCGAACCTGTTCTACACGATTCCACAGCTGGAGCTGGCGGAGGCGCTCGTTGAGAACAGCTGCATGGACAAGGTGTTTTTCGCCAACAGCGGCGTAGAGGCGAATGAAGGCGCCGTGAAGCTGGCGCGCAAGTATGGGCGGCTGCATCGCAATGGGGCGCAGGATGTGATTACGGTGCTGAACTCGTTCCACGGGCGCACACTAGGCATGATTGCGGCTACGGGACAGCCCGCGTATCAGCAGGCGTGGCTGCCTCTGGCCGAGGGGTACACGAATGTCCCTTATGAGGACCTGGATGCGGTGCGCGAGGCGACAACGGACAATACCGCGGCGATTATGGTGGAGGTCTTGCAGGGTGAGGGCGGCGTTAATGTGCCGACCGAGGGATACCTGAAGGGTCTGCGCGAGTGGTGCGACGAGAATAACATCCTGCTTATATTCGATGAAGTGCAGACCGGCATGGGACGGCTCGGAAGCCTGTGGGGTTACGAGCGCTTTGATGTCGAACCTGATGTTATGACGTCCGCCAAAGGGCTGGGCAACGGCGTGCCAATCGGCGCGTTCATGTGCAAGGACAGCTGCGATGTGCTCGAACCGGGCGACCATGGCAGCACTTTCGGCGGCAATGTGCTTACAACGGCTGCGGGCAACGCGACCGTGCGGTACATGGTGGAGAATGATGTGCCGGGCAATGCTCGCAGGGTGGGGGCGTATCTCGAATCGAAGCTCGAAGAGATGAAGAATGCGCGTCCGGATGTGGTGAAGGGCTATCGCGGCATGGGCCTGCTGATTGCGCTGCTGCTTCAAAATCCGATTGCGCCGGCAGTAGTCGCGGCCGCGAACAATGAGGGCGTGCTGCTCAATCCAGTGCTTCCGGATGCCATTCGCTTTATGCCACCGCTCACTATTACGGAGGCGGATGTGGACGAGTGCATGGAGAAGCTGAACAAGGCGATTGATGTGGCGGTGGCGGGCTAGAACGGGAGCTGGCAGGATTAGCAGGATTGGTAGTATAGGGATTTAGGCACGAATGATAAGGGGCCGTATCGGTAATGCCGACAGTGTTGCGGAGCGGCCCTTATCAAATTCGGTTTTATGCGAGTGATGGTATTGAACCGCCGCATGTGCATGTTAATCGAGACAATATGCGAGCGAAGTTCTGGCTTATTGGTAGCCCGTCAGGGGAGAGTCAGAAATCGCTTGAGCGGTGGTTGGAGTGGCGGGAGGCGCAGGGCAAAAACAGGCGTGAGAAAGTCAGATAGCCGTTGCCTGAAATAAGCCGGTTTATGAACATCGTCATCACGATGTACCATAGAGACCACGCGCCGCCGCATTTTCACGCCAGATATAGCGGAGACACAATATCGGTTGACATACGAAGCGGAAGTGTTGAGGGTCGATTTCCTAGGCGACAACTGCGAGCAGTTCAGGATTGGCATGAATTGCATGTAGATGAACTACTGGAGAATTGGACATTGGTTCAAAATCGTAAGCCTGTTAAGAAGATTGCACCTTTGGAGTAAGTCCTATGTTCCCAGAGATAGTTGACTCCAAGTATATCGCCGACTATAAAGTTTGGCTTCAATTCGACGACGGCAAAGAAGGGCAGATTGACCTGAAGGACGAGTTGTGGGGAGATGTGTTCGAGCCTTTGAAGGACTTGAGCGCCTTCAAGAAGGTTCGTCTTAACAGAGAGCTTGGGACGATATGTTGGGAGAACGGCGCGGACTTCGCGCCAGAGTTCCTATACGACAACCTGAAAACGGACTACATGACCAAGATTTGGGCGCGGTTGAACATCGACAAGATGAGTGTTGACGAACGCCTCGAACTCATCGGAAAAATCTGGGATAGCATAGAGAAACTGCCGGAGTTGACCGAAGAGCAGAAGGCGGAATTAGACCGCCGTATTGAATCCTACCGGGCATCGCCGGACGAGAGCGTTACTAGGGAAGCCATGGAAGCCCGACTTATATCTACGAAGGATGCATAATCACTCATGAACTGGCGCGAACTGAAGGACAATAGTATAACGCAGATTGCGGGGGCGGTTTCCGGTGGGCTGGATAGCTGCACTGTGGCGCACTGGCTGAAGAGCAAGGGCTTTTCGGTGCATTGCTACACGGTTGATCTGGGGCAGCCTGACGAGGAGAACTTGGATGCGGTGAAGTACCGAATGCTTGGCAGCGGCGCGGAGCGCGCGCATATTATTGCCGGGCAGGAGGCGCTTGCGGAGGCGGGGCTGAAGGTTATTCAGTCGCAGGCGCGATATGAGGGTGGCTATTGGAATACGACGGGCATCGCCCGTCCCATCACGGTGGGCGCGATTCTGCCGGAGATGCAGGCGGCGGGTATTGGCGTGCTCTTCCATGGCGCTACCGGGCGTGGAAACGATCAGGTTCGCATGCAGCTTGCGGCGAATACCATGGATCCGTCCGTGGATGTGTATGCGCCGTGGCGTGATCCTGAGTTCGTGGAGCAGTTTCCCGGGCGTCAACAGATGCTCGACTATTGCGAAGAGAACGGCGTTCCAATCAGGCCATCAAGGGAGGCGCGCTACTCGACGGACGCGAACTTCCTCGGGTTGACGCATGAGGCGGGCGACCTGGAGGATGTTACGATTTCGCCATCATTTGTGGAGCCGGGTATGGGCGTCTGGCCTTGGGACGCTCCGGACCAAGCCGAAGTGGTTACGATTCGCTGGGAAGAGGGGGTTCCGATCTCACTCAATGGCAATCCACTTAGCGTTATTGAGATGTTTCAGCATGCGAACCGCATTGCGGGCGCGCACGGCGTGGGCATTGGTACGCATGTCGTGGAGAATCGCTTCGTGGGAGTGAAGTCTCGCGGCATCTATGAGTCGCCGGCGATGGAGCTGCTTGGTCGAAGCTACGAGTATCTATTGCAGTTCATTCTCGACAGGCGGGCGAGGGAGTTATTCGACTACTTGTCGGGTGTGATAAGTCTTCAGATTTACCAGGGCTACTGGCTGGACCTGGCGACAACTTCCGCGCTGGCAGCATTGGAACCGATGACACGGCTTGCTACCGGAACTATTTCCGTCAGACTGTATAAGGGAAGTGTCTTGTTCGATACGGCTGAAGATACGCCTGAGGCTATGCCGCACTCGCTTTACACGGACGACTCCTCGATGGAGGCGATGGGCACTTACGATCATTCTGATGCCGAAGGCTTCCTGAAGGTGCTGGGCATATCGTCGAAGAATGTGGGGACGCGGCAGTACCCTACGTTGGGTCGATAGGAGGGAGGATGAGATGGCTGTGGGGGAATTCATGACTACTGAGGAGATATACGCTCAGTTCGATTCGGAGTGGGTGGTTCTTGCAGATCCAGTGATGGAGAATTACGAGGTCAAGGGGGGCATGCTCGTGTCGCATGGCAAAGACAGGGATGAAGTGTACGATAAGATTAGTGAGATTCCTGTTCCTCGCCATTTCGCAACTCTGTACACGGGGAAAATCCCGGAAGGTACGGTCGTCGTTCTGTGAGTATTTCGTTCAATGCAAGGGAAGGTTTAATCCTAGCGCAAACCATTCTAACCGGCCCGTCGGGCAGTGGCATTGCGAATCTCGCATTGGACACAGGCGCGATTACGACAGTAGTGGACAGACGCTTTTTTCTTGACCTAGGATACGATCCGTCAACCGCGTCCGATCAGGTTCAGATTACAACTGGCAGCGGCGTAGAGCTCGCTCCTGAGATTGCGTTAATGCGGATTGAGGCGCTCGGACACGAACATACAAACTTTCCCATTCTCTGCCACACATTTCCGCCAAGCGCGACCGTTGACGGCGTGCTGGGCTTGGATTTTCTCAGAGGCAAGCGGCTGGTGTTGGACTTCCGCGCGGGACTGATAACTTTAGATTAAGCGGGTGAATTGCACATGACACTTACATCCACCGAAACTCGCAATCAGATGACGAATCTCGTGCGCGAGTTCGTGCGCCGTGATGTTGAACCCGTGGCGAGCCATTACGAGAACGAGGACATCTACCCGCAGGACCTTGTGGACAAGATGGCGGAAATGGGCTTATTCGGCATCATGATTCCCGAAGAGTACGGCGGTCTGGGGCTGGACTACACGACTTTTGCTCTGATATTCGAGGAGCTGAGCAAGGGCTGGATGAGCCTGACCGGCCCGATAGGCACGCATCATATTCTTGCTTATGTCATCTCGACTTACGGCACGGATGAGATGAAGCAGCGCTTCTTGCCTAAGATGGCGGAGGGTGTCATTCGTGGTGGCTTGGCGCTGACCGAGCCGGGCGGCGGAAGCGATATGCAGAACCTTCAGACTTCGGCTGTTAAGGATGGCGAAGAGTATGTCATCAACGGCAACAAGATGTTCATCTCGAACGGGGCAAGCGGTAATGCCTTTGCAGTGCTCGCGCGAACTGATAAAGAGGCTAGACCGCTTCACAGGGGCATAAGCTGCTTCGTGGTGGAGAAGCCTGCCGTCGGCTTCACTGTGGCTCAGAAGCTGGACAAGCTTGGCTATCGCGGTATAGATACGACCGAACTGGTCTTCGACAATGTTCGCATTCCCACCGAAAATCTGGTTGGCGAAGTGGAAGGCAAGGGATTCGGACAGGTAATGAGTGGCTTGGAAGGCGGGCGCATCAATGTAGCGGCTCGGGCCGTGGGCGTGGCGACTGCGGCATTTGACGCGGCAATCAAGTACGCGCAGCAGCGGGAGTCGTTCGGACAACCAATCGCGCAGCATCAGGCGATACAGCTGAAGCTGGCGGAGATGGCGACGGAGATCGAGGCGGCGCGGCTGCTGACATACGAGGCTGCGCGAAAGAAGGACTCCGGCGAGCGTGTTGACCTAGAGGCCGGGATGGCGAAGCTGTTCGCGAGCGAGATGTGCGGTCGGGTAACGATGGAGGCGATGCGGATTCACGGCGGCTACGGCTACATCAAGGACTACCCGCTGGAGCGCTACTATCGAGATGCGCCACTGATGATTATCGGTGAGGGCACGAACGAGATACAGAAGCTGGTGATAGCGCGGCGGCTGTTGCAGAAGTATCAGATATAATGAAAATCACTTATGACTCAAAAGCTGACGCGCTATACATTTATCTGACATCGGAACTCCATCGGGTCGAAACTCGTCAGATGGATGAAGACGTCATGCTTGACTTTGACTTGTCCGACCGATTGGTGGGAATAGAAGTGCTTGGCGCATCAGTGCGGCTAGAATTGAGCTACATTCTATCGCCACAGAATGAAGTAGTGGAATACACCGAATATGCTACCAAAAGGCGAAAGTCAGATAACTACAAAATTAGGGGCTTAGAATGATTCACGATGGCCGAGACTCGTTCGGCGGATACCTCGAAGACTTCAAGGCGGGCGATGTGTTCAAGCACTGGCCCGGCAAGACAATCACGGCTATGGACAACCACCTGTTCACGCTGCTGACGATGAACACGAATCCGCTTCACTTCGACGAGCATTACATGAAGGACCACCCGCATGGGAAGATACTCGTGAACGGGATGCTTGTGTTCAGCCTTGTCGTCGGGATAAGCGTGCGCGATACATCGGGGAAGGCGATCGCTAATCTCGAATACGAGAATGCTACCCACGACGGGCCAACTTTCGAGGGCGATACCATTTACGCAGAGAGCGAGATTCTGGAGGTGCGAGTATCGAAGAGTCGCCCTGACAGGGGTATCGTCTATATGGAGTCGCGGGGCATCAATCAGCGTGGGGAGCAGGTGCTGACGCTGAGGCGACGCTTCCTCGTGCAGAAGCGTCCGGTGGCGTCCGAGGCGGTTGCCGCAGTATCCGATGACTAGCCTGGGCGGAATGCGAGAGGTGTCCTCAGCCTATACCGTCTCCATTCACTACGACCGCAGGCTGTACCGGCAGGACATCGCAGGCTCTATTGCCCATGCCCGCATGCTCGCGAAGCAGGGCATCATCTCAGACGCCGATACGAATGCAATCGTTCAGGGATTGCGTGAAATTCGCCGGGAGATTGAAGACGGTAAATTCGCCTGGCGTCCTGAACTCGAAGACATCCACATGAATGTGGAGAGTCGCCTGCACGAGAAGGTCGGCGAAGTCGCGGGAAGGCTGCATACGGCACGCTCCCGCAACGACCAGATTGCCCTCGATGTTCGGATGTTCACAAAGGACGCTATTGGGGAGATTCTGAGCGCGATTTATTCATTGCGAGCATCGCTTGTGGGGCAGGCTGACGCGAACTCGGATGTCGTGATGCCGGGCTATACGCATGTGCAGCGGGCGCAGCCTGTACTATTCGCGCACCACATGCTGGCGTACTTTGAGATGCTTGGGCGCGATGCAGAGCGTTTTCGAGAGGCGCACAAGCGGGCTGATGTGATGCCGCTTGGGAGCGGCGCACTTGCAGGACTGCCATATCCCATAGACCGTGAATTTGTGGCGCGGGAGCTTGGATTCAGCCGTATTTCCCGCAACAGCATGGACGCGGTTGCGGACAGGGACTTCCTGCTCGACTTTCAAGCTGCTGCGGCGATATGCATGATGCACCTGTCGCGCATGGCGGAAGAGCTTGTGCTGTGGTCGTCGGACGAATTCGCCTTTGTACGGTTGAGCGAGGAGTACACGACCGGCAGCAGCATCATGCCGCAGAAGCGCAACCCCGACTTCGCGGAGCTTGCACGAGGGAAGACGGGCAGGGTGTATGGTAGCCTGATGGCGCTGATGACGCTGATGAAGGGGCTGCCGCTCACATATAACCGCGACATGCAGGAGGACAAGGAAGGCTTTTTTGATACTTTTGACACTCTACTAGCTACGCTGACGATTTTCGCCGATATGATTGCCAAGATGAGCATCGTACCTGAACGTATGCGAGAGGCGGCGCAGGGGAGCTATGTACTTGCCACGGACATCGCGGATTACCTTGTGGATAGAGGGATGCCGTTCAGGGAGGCGCACGGCGTAGTGGCGCGTCTGTCGCGGTACGCCGTTGAACGGGGAGTGCAGTTCGAGCAGCTTACTCTGGACGAATATAAGGGCTTCTCGACGATGTTCGATAAGGATGTGCTGAACATCAGCGTCGATTCGTCGGTCGCCGCCAGGGATGTGCCGGGCGGTACGGCGTTCGGGCGGGCGCGGCAGGCAATCGAAGAGGCAAAGGCCGAACTTCACGATGAACAGGGAGGCTGAAAATGACCGTCGAACGCGCCATCAAGATAGCGCCATCCATCCTGTCCGCGGACTTCGGTAGGTTGGGGGAGCAGGTCGCGGAAGCCGAGAAGGGTGGGGCGGACGCGATTCATATTGACATCATGGACGGCAACTTCGTACCCAACATCACGATGGGGCCGATGATTGTGGACGCGATTCGTGGCTGGACGAGCCTGCCTTTCGACCTGCACATGATGGTGGATGCTCCGGAACGGTACATAGGGGATTTTGCCAGCGCAGGGGCGGACATCATCACGGTGCATGCCGAGGCTTGCAGGCACCTGCACCGCACCGTTCATCAGATACTTGAAGCGGGCAAGAAGCCGAGCGTCGCCATCAGTCCTGCAACTCCGGTAGCCGCAATCGAGGAAGTCATTGATGACCTTGATCAGGCACTTGTAATGACGGTGAACCCCGGATTCGGTGGGCAGGCGTTCATCGAGTCGATGCTTGGCAAAATCAGCCGCGTTCGCGCTCTGATAGATGAGCGTGGGCTATCAACCGACTTGCAGGTGGATGGAGGCGTCAGCGCAAGCACGGCGGCGAGCGTCGTGCAGGCGGGCGCGAATGTGCTTGTCGCAGGGTCGGCCGTGTATAACGACAGGATGAGCGTGGCTGAGGGGATTGCGGCTATTCGGGCTTGCTGTGGCTCCCACCTCTGATTTATGCCAACGCTCTTCGTGCCGCGTCCAGCGTCGCCTGGATGTCTTCGTCGGAGTGTGCCGTTGAGACGAACATTGCCTCGAATGGCGACGGCGGCAGATAGACGCCTTCTTCAAGCATGTTATGGAAGAAGCGGCCAAAGCCTTCTCTGTCCGATGCCGATACGGACTCCCATCCAGTTACTTCGTCCGGATTGAAGAAGAGTGTCATCATCGAACCGACACGATTTATTCGCAGGGGCACTTCGGCATCCGCGAATACTTCTTGCAGACCTGCGGCGAGTGATGCCGCCTTTGCGCCGAGCGCGTTATAGACGCCCGGCTCTTGCAATTGCTTGAGCGTGGCTATGCCGGCTGCCATCGCAACCGGATTGCCGGAGAGTGTGCCGGCTTGATACATCGCTCCGAGCGGGGCGACCGTCGCCATGATTTCGGCGCTGCCGCCATACGCGCCCACAGGCATTCCGCCGCCGATTATCTTGCCTAAGCAGGTGATGTCGGCACTGATTCCGTAACGCTGCTGCGCTCCGCCGTACTCTACGCGAAAGCCGGTGATAACCTCATCGAAAATCAGTAGGGAACCGTGCTTGTTCGTCAGGTCGCGGAGTCCTTGCAGGAAGCCGTCCTGCGGCGGCACCACGCCCATGTTGCCCGCGACCGGCTCCACGATGACGCAGGCGATGTCGTCGGGGAAAGCATTGAAGTGCGCTTCAACGGAGGACAGGTCGTTGAATACTCCAAGCAGCGTGTCCTGGGCGAAAGACTCTGTGACGCCCGCGCTGTCCGGGACGCCGTGCGCGAGCGCGCCCGAGCCTGCCGCTACCAGCAGGGCGTCCGAATGACCGTGGTAGCCGCCCTCGAACTTTACTATCTTTGACCTGCCGGTGTATGCGCGCGCCAGGCGCAGGGCGCTCATAGTCGCCTCGGTGCCGGAGTTCACGAAGCGCACCATGTCGATGGACTCATAAGCGTCAACCACGAGTTGGGCAATCTCGTTCTCGCGCTCGGTGGGCGCGCCGAAGCTCGTGCCGTCCGCAGCCGCTCGAGTTATCGCGTCAACGACCTTCTCGTTGGCGTGGCCTAGAATGAGGGGGCCCCATGAGCACACATAGTCGATGTACTCGTTGCCGTCCTCGTCCCAAATTCTGCTGCCCGCGCCGCGCGTCAAGAACAGGGGGTTGCCGCCAACCGCGCCCCAAGAGCGCGCCGGGCTATTCACGCCGCCAGGGATGATGCTCTTGGCAGTGTCGTACAACTGTGTGGACTTTTCTCGGTTCAATGTGCTACCTCGCTATTGTCTGCAATTTTTTCAGCGCATATCATATCATCATTAGAACTGGCATGGACTAACAGGATAAGCAGGTAGGGCTGGGCAATCCCCCTTCCTAACCTACCCCCAAAGGGGGCAGGGACAATATGAAGGGCAACTATGCCCACCTCTAAGGACAGGATGGAAAGATGAAGATTACTGGCATCAAGACGCATATTTTTTCCTCACAGCATCGCAACGCCAAGCGTAACTGGCTCATCTTGCGACTGACGACCGACGAGGGCATCGAGGGTATCGGCGAGGCTTCTATGCTGAGCTACGACCCGATGGTCGCGTCTCTGCTGGAGCAGTGGACGGAAGCCTATCTGGTTGGCAAGAATCCGCTTCATCACGAGGTTCACTGGACGCGGATGTACCAGGACAATCTTGGTCGCGGCGGCAGGCTGTTCAGCACGGCGCTTTCCGGCATTGACATCGCGCTGTGGGACCTGCGGGGGAAAGCGCTGGGCGTGCCGGTGTATGAGCTGCTGGGCGGGCCGTACACTGACCGCATTCGCGTGTATGCGAATGGCTGGTACACGAATCCGGGAACGCCCGAGCAGAATGGCGAGGAAGCGAAGCGCGTGGTCGAGATGGGATATACGGCGATGAAGTTCGACCCGTTCGGGCAGCACAACTATGTGACAATCTCGCCGGAAGAGGCGCAGCTCGCGGAGGACAGGGTTGCCGCGGTGCGTGAGGCTGTCGGTCCGAATGTGGAGATTCTGATTGAGGTGCATGCGAAGTTCAATGTCTATACGGCGATACATCTTGGCAAGCGGCTGGAGCAGTATAGACCGTTCTGGTTCGAGGAGCCGGTGTCGCAGGAGAATGTGTCGGAGATGAAGCAGGTTCGGGATAATGTGAACATCCCGATTGCGACGGGGGAGAGGCTGTACACGAAGTTCCCGTTCTTCGAGCTGGTGAAGAATGAGGCGGTGGATATTCTCCAGCCTGATATGTGCAACGCAGGCGGCATTACAGAGCTGAAGAAGATAGGGGCGATAGCGGAGCCGCAGCACATTATGATGGCGCCGCACAATACGAACGCGGCGGTGGGCACGGTGGCGAGCTTCCATCTGGACGCGGCGATGCCGAACTTCCTGATACAGGAATACCATGCGGAGTTCTATGAGCCGCACTACTTCGAGGTGTTCGACGGGCTGCCTCGACAGCAAGGCGGATATGTGGAACTGCCGAAGGGACCGGGGCTAGGACTGACCTTCAACGAGGAGGTTGCGAAGGCGCATCCGTATATGCCGCTGGGGCATGGGGAGCGGGGGATTTAGGCATTCCAAATGATCTGCTTTGTGAGGAATAACAGATGAAAATACTAGGCATCGAGACTTCATGTGATGAGACTGCTGCTGCGGTGATTGAGGACGGGGAGTACATTCACTCGAATGTGGTGGCTTCTCAGGCTACGCTGCACGCGCAGTACGGAGGGATTGTTCCGGAGATTGCTTCCCGGCAGCACATGATCACGATTGTGCCGGTGATCCGGCAGGCGCTGGATGAGGCGGGAATACGGGCTGACGAACTGGATGGCGTTGCGGTTACGCACGGGCCGGGGCTGGCTGGTGCGCTGCTGATTGGGGTGAACGCGGCGAAGGGATTTTCGCTTGCCAACGAGTTGCCTTTTATCGGGCTGAACCATCTGGAAGGGCATATCTATGCTGCGTGGCTGGAGGATGGGGTGAATCCTGAGAAGTCGCCGGGCTTTCCGCTGATGTGCCTTATCGCGTCGGGAGGGCATACGGACCTGATTCTGATGAAGGGGCACGGCGACTATACGCTTATCGCGCGCACTCGCGATGATGCGGCGGGCGAGGCGTTCGACAAGGCGGCGCGCGCGCTGGGGCTTGGCTTTCCGGGTGGGCCTGAGATTCAGCGCGTTGCAGAGCACAGCATCGGAGGGGAGCCGCGCTTTCCGCGCCCTGTGGTTCGGAATTCGCTCGATTTCAGCTTCAGTGGCCTGAAGTCGGCGGTCGCGCGCCGGGCGGAAGAGTACGGCATATACCCGCCGTCTGAGGATGCGCCGCCGGACCCGCAGCAGGTGTCGAATGTTGCCGACGCGTTTCAGGAGGCGGTGGTTGACTGCATGGTGCAGCGTACAATTCAGGCTGCGAAGCACTACTCGGTGAAGGGCGTGATACTTGGCGGCGGCGTGGCGGCGAACAGCCACTTGCGACAGGAGATGCACAAGCATGTTCCGGTTGAAGTGGTTGTGCCTCGACCGGGCTTATGCACGGATAACGGCGCGATGATGGGCGCGGCGGGGTTTTTTCACTTCCGGGGAGGGCATTTCCGGGACGGCATAGGATCGCAGTGGGATGTGGATGTGGTGCCGAGTCTGCGGCTGGGTTGATTTGCATTGATGGATAGTGTGGAGAGGATTTTTGCCCCTTCGTAACCTTCTGCCGTCGAGGGTTTGCAGGGGTAGGTATTGGAATTAACGGTGCTTGCGGTTGCGATTTCACCCCCATCCTAACCTTCCCCCATCAAGGGGGAAGGGATTTTGGTCCCCGCATTTATGGACACCTTCGGACATTTACATGCACTTGTCATCCGGTCTGAGGGGAAGGGACTTGTTAACGGGGCGAGAATGACTTGGCGTGGTGCGGCCTGTTCTGCTCGTCTTTTAGCTCGAAGAGGCGTGTAATCAGGGCGTCCGTGCCGGCTTGGCTGCCGTTCTCCGACAATTGGCATTGGATGTCCGCGCCGTTTGCCTTGAATGAGAGGATGTGCGCTCCGCGTGAGGTCAGGCGGTCGAAGATAAGATAGACGCCCATTAGCGCGACTATGGCGGCGGCGGCGATTGCAATCGTCTGATTGTCAATGATGAAGCGCCAGAGCACGAAAGACACGAAGAAAGCCAGCGCGGCCCAGATGAAAGAGCTGTAACCTCCGGCCGGTTGTCGCGTTAATTCCACGATGCCGATGTCTTCGATTGCGGCTGATGCTAATCGCCGGTTCGCTTGTGTGCCACTGAGGTGGATGACTCTCTTGTCAGTCAGAAGGATGACGTCGCCATTGGCGGGAATGCCGTCTTCGCTTGTTCCTATTGATGCCTGAACTTCCTCGTCCTTCATGAGCGAGACGGCGCTCAAGTTCCCGTCTCCACCGGCGGCTTCCCGCTTCAACTTTGTTCGTAACATTCAAGCTCCATGTCACCAAATCTATATGAGATGAATTCGTAAATGGCGAGTTCGCCCAATCCGTGAGTGAGCGCTTTCTGGATTCCCGCCTTCGCGGGAATGACGACAGGAGAATAGCACTGGCATTCTTGTCACTATCTTGCGCTTAGGGATTTATGGAATCGTCTTTCCGCATGGCGAGGCGTTTGCTCGCGCCGATGCGACTACGCGGAGCGGCTGTCAATGTGAGTAGAGCCGTCCTTCATGACATACTTGACGGCGGTTCCGCGCTCCAGGATTTTGACGTCATCGAGGGGGTTGCCGTCAACCAGTATGAGGTCGGCGCGCTTGCCTTTTTCGATGCTGCCAATTTCGGCTTCCAGCCCCATGCACTTTGCCGCATCGCCAGTTGCGGCGACGATAGCCTGCATTGGGGTCATGCCCGCCTCGACAAGACAGGAGATTTCGTGGGCGTTGTTGCCGTGCTCCCAACCTCCTTCGTCAGTGCCTGCCGTGACCGTTACACCGTAGTCCAGCGCCATCCGCAGGCTTTTCACATGGTGCTCTCGGAGCGCGGCGGCGCGCGCCCTGCCGTGAGGAGTGCCGTGAATCGCGTGGAATGTGTACACTCCATAAGTGGGGGTGAAGACGATGCCTTTCTCCGCCATCATTTCCAGCAGCGCCGGGTCTTCGTCAAGATATGAGCCGTGCTCGATGGAGTCCACGCCTACTTCGATTGCCATTCGCAGGCCGGGACCGCCGAGTGCGTGGCACATGACTCGCCTGCCGCGCTTGTGCGCCTCATCAACAAGGGCTTCCAGTTCCGCCCGCTCGAAAAGGACGTCCTTGGGACCCAGCCCCGCGGTCGAGCTTGCCCCGCCGGTAGTCGCGGTCTTTATCACGTCAGCGCCAGCGCCGACCATCTCTCGCACCTTGGCGCGCATGCCTACGGGACCGTCGGCGACGCCCCAAGGCAGGCCGGAATCTTCACCTGCGGGCGGCCTGTAGCCGAGCGGACTTACGCGGTCTCCCATGCCTCCGGTGGGGGTGATGAAGCCCAGCGCGACATGAAGGCGAGGACCGGGCACTAGACCTTCGTCCACAGCCATCCGAAAGCCCGCGTCCAAACCGCCGGCGTCTCGCACGGTGGTGTAGCCCGTGTCGAGTGTTTGTCTGAGAACGGATGCTATGCGGAGGTGACGGGCGCTGCGCGGCTCGGTGATGCCCCAACGGCTTGCGATTTCGTAGCTGAAAGAGGCGAGATGGTCGTGCGTGTCAATCAGGCCTGGCAATAGGGTCATGCCTGCTGCATCTATGACCTCCGCGTCTTCGGGGACTTGCACGGACCGAGCGGAGCCGGCAGCGATGATGTCCGTGCCTTCCACTAGCGCCACGGCGTCTGGGAGGGGAGCGCTGCCTGTTCCGTCAATCATCGTCGCGCCTGTGATGGCTTTCATGCCGTGCCTCCGTGAGAGAGTATGGTTTTTGCAGTGTGGTTTTCGCCTTGCATGGTGATGATACCATTTTGTGTGTCGTGTCGTGTCGTGTCGTGGGAGGATTAGTAGCAGTGGGCATAATTCGTCATATCCCCCTTCCTAACCTTCCCCCAGAGGGGGCAGGGACAAGACGAATAGCAACTATGCCCGCCTCTAAAGGTGAGATCTCAGGTTGGACGAAGATAAGTTGCTGTGCTATTCTCCAATCTGGTTTCTCGACAACAGAAAGGAACATAGGAGTTCTGAATGGAACGACCAATAATCAAGCCGATTGGCACGCCGGTAGAAGAGTTGGACACGCCTGCGCTGGTAGTGGATATGGATGCGCTCGAAGAGAACATCAGGCAGGTTCATTCATCCTTCGAGGGCACTGAGACGAAAATCAGGCCGTATGTAGAGACGCATCGCTGCCCTGCTATTGCACACAAGCAACTTGCGGCTGCGGGAACGAATGGCGGAGTGAGCGTCGCCAGCGTTGGGGAGGCTGAGGCATTCGCGCAGAGCGGTATCTCGGACATTCTCATTGTCAACGAGGTTGTTGGCGCGCAGAAGATTGCTCGCCTGTGCGCCCTTGCGCGGCAAGCCAAGGTAACAGTTGCCGTGGATAGCGCTGCTAATGCTGCCAGCCTGTCGGAAGCGGCTCAGAGTGTGGGAGTAACTCTGAATGCGCTGGTTGACATCAACACGGGTCAGGAGCGGGGCGGTGTTGCGCCGGGACAGCCCGCGCTTGCGCTCGCTCGAATCCTGTCCAGTAGCGATTCGCTTAATTTCAGTGGATTGATGAGTCTCGATGATGACGATCTAGGTGAGGACGCGGATGCACTTATCGAGAGGTCTTACCACCGTATCCAGCAGACGCTAGAAACTCGCGAGATGCTTGAAGGAAACGGCATATCGGTGGAGACGGTGTGCGTGAGCGCGCAGCAGCCTCACTCGGCGAGTGAGGTCAGCGGTGTAACAGAGGTAATCAGCGGGGCTTACGCACTGATGGATGTACGGCACAGCGCGCTTCTGCCGGAACTGAAGCCTGCCGCAAAGGTGTTGGCTGCCGTAACCAGCCTGCCTGAGCCCGGCACCGCCATCCTCGACACAGGGCGCAAGGCGATGGGCGATGACTACGGTTTCCCGATCATCGCAGGCCGCGAGGAGCTTGAAGTCGTGTCAATGAGCGCCGAGCACGGCAAGCTACAGTGGCAGGACGGAGCTGATGTGTCGCTGAGTCTGGGCGACAGGATATGGTTTACGCCTATGGACATAGGAGCCTGCGTAAATGTGTACGACTACATTCATGCGGTGCGCGGCGGCAAGCTGGAGGCGGTACTGGACATATCCGCGCGAGGCCTGTATCGATAACCATTAGACTATGAATTGAAGATTTGGAGCATACTGATGGAAAACTATCGCCCTCTGATTGGAACCGATATAGAAGAGTTGGACACGCCCTGTCTGTTAATCGATATGGACTTGCTGGACCGCAACTTCGGGCTTATCGCTGACACGTACAAGGATACAGAGTGCAAGATGCGCGCTCACATCAAGAATCTCAAGACACCGATTCTGGCGCATATGCAGATTCGTGCGGGCGGCACGGTGGGCGGCGTATGCGCCGCGAAAGTCTCGGAAGCGGAGGCGATGGTCGAAGGCGGCATAGACGATATCCTGATTCCGAATCAGGTTGTTACACCGGAGAAGATTACACGCCTCTGCACTCTGGCAAAGCAGGCGAGGATGATGGTCGCCGCTGACAATACGGATAACCTGCAAGCGCTGTCGAACACGGCAAGCGAGATGGGCGTGTCTGTCGGAGTCGTAATCGAGGTTGACACGCAGATGGAGCGAGCGGGCATACGGGCGACAGAGCAGGGCGTAGTGCTCGCCAAAGTCGCGGATTCGCTGCCAGGCATTGAGTTCAAGGGCGTGATGAGTCATCAGACGCTGCCAGGGCAGCCGGACCGGGAGACGCGTTTCATCGAGGGACCGCGCTTCATACAGAAGACGCTTGATGTGAAAGACGCGATTGAAGCGGAAGGCATCCCTGTGGAGGTGGTGTCAGCAGGGGAGAGCTGGACGTACGATATTTGCCCGACGATTCCCGGCGTTACCGAGGTTGAGGGCGGAACCTATGCGTTGATGTCGCATGCATACGCCTACATGGATGATTTCGAGTTCGCCGGCAAGATTCTTGGGACCGTCACCAGCACGCCGCGCCCCGGAGTCGCAATCGGGGATACGGGTTCGCGCTGCCTGGCGTCGCCCAGCGGGGTGCTTCCGGAGTTGGATGGCATTGAAGGTGTGCGGGTGGATTCATTGGGAGCGAGCCATGCAGTGCTGAAATCGGACGGGGATATGCCGCTTCAGATAGGCGACAAGTTTCAGCTCATATCTGGACAGCAGGACATAATGGTGAATCGCTGGGACCAGTTTATAGGCGTGCGCGATGGCAAGGTGGAAGCCGTTTGGGACATTACTGCAAGGGGGTGCCATAACTAACGGCTTGCGGGAGTTCGAGGCTTGGGTCCGAGTTAAACCTTCCGGAGATTGACGAGGAAGAGGCGGCGAGGGCTTTGAAAGTCGGAGCAAAGTGATATGGGAACGAGAAAATTAAGCGTGTCGTACTTATCCAGCATAGATACGCTATTCGTCCATTTTGAAACCAAGCCTGGATTCTATGATTTCTTAGACGATGATGAGCGAGTTTCCGCTAGGTATGATGTTGAAGGTAAGCTAATAGGTTTCATGATAGAAGGATTACGGGAATTCGAGGACTGGACGGACTTTGAACTGCCTGAGACCGATTTGGAGCAGGCTGAACGACATGCGGAGTCGAAAGTGAGTGCAGCAAACCTTTCATGACACTCAGCAAGCGTCTGTTTGCGGCGGGGTATGATCTGCTGAATGCCGGTGTGGAAGGTCGCGTCGTTCCGTATCGCAAGCGGACCGCCGGCAAGGCGCGCGGCGATGTGCTGGAGATCGGCGGCGGCACGGGCGCTAATCTTCCATATTATCCGCAAGCCTCAAACATCACTTTCGTGGAACCTGATCGCCACATGGTCAGGCGATTGAGACGGAACATCGCCAGGCAAGAGTGTGATGCCACCGTAGTCCAGCAGATTGGGGAAAGCCTTCCTTTCGCTGACGCGAGCTTCGATGCGGTTGTTACGACCTTGGTGCTCTGCATGGTGCATGACGCGGATGCCGTCGTTCAGGAGGCGCGGCGCGTTCTCAAGCCCGGCGGCGCGTTTCTGTTCTACGAGCATGTGTTGTCCCCTCGCTCGCGCGGACGCTGGTGGCAGCATAAGCTCAATCCCATCTGGAAGTGCTTCACAACGGGGTGCAACCTGAACCGGGACCTGACGGCATCGATCCGAAGCGCCGGGTTCACCAGTGTTGAACTGGAAGCCTTTGACCTATCGGTTGGCTTGCCTGTTACAATACCCAACATTGTGGGCGCGGCTTACAGATAATGGAGGTAGATGATGGATTTCGAGCGAGCCAGACCGTTTATGGAGAAGAATCACAGGGGAGTCATAGCCACTCAGAGGCCCGACGGAGCAACGCACTCCAGCATTGTCGTATGCGGCGCGTATGAGGGCAAAGCTGCGTTTGTCTCCGTATATCCGAAATCGCAGAAGATACGCAACCTACGGCGCAATCCGAACTGCACGGTGCTGTGCGTTACGGATGACTGGCGAGAATGGGTGTCCGTGGAAGGAACGGCATCTCTCTATGACTACGGCAATATGGACGCGGAGGAGTGCAGGGTGATGCTCCGCACTGTCTATATGGCGTGCAGCGATACCGAGCATCCGGACTGGGAGGAGTACGACCAGGCGATGATCGACCAGGAAGCGGTGATAGCGCTCGTGGAGCCGAAGCGCGTTTACGGCTTGCTCAGAAGCTAGAGAACTGTCTGAATGTCCATATGAGACCATTGACTTGGTGTGGACTGCGTCGCTATCAACGAACAAGAAGCAAACTGGGCACAATATGAGGACGATAGGCTATGAGAGCAATAGGTTATACAGACAGAGGTCCGATTTCGGCAGAGAGCGCGGTTGTAGAGTTCGAGACCGACAAACCACAGCCAGGCCCGAAAGACCTGCTGGTGGAAGTCCGTGGCATTTCTGTCAATCCCGTCGATGTCAAAGTGCGGGCTAACAGGCAGCCGCCGGATGGAAAGCCGCTCGTCCTCGGTTTCGACGCGGCCGGAGTCGTGGAAGAAGTTGGCACGACGACTACCCGGTTCAAACCGGGAGACGAGGTATTTTACGCCGGGGACATCACTCGACCTGGTACCAATGCCGAGTTTCATGTGGTCGATGAACGCATCGTGGGTCGCAAACCCTCAACCCTCGGTTTCGCCGAAGCCGCCGCGATGCCCCTGACCAGCATCACGGCATGGGAGATTCTGTTCGATAGCCTCAGCATCTCAGAGGGGGATGGCGCAGGTGAATCTCTGCTCATCATCGGCGGCGCCGGCGGTGTCGGGTCGATCCTCATTCAGTTGGCAAAAAAGCTCACCGGCCTGACCGTCATAGCGACCGCATCGCGTCCTGACACGCGAGAGTGGGTCGAGAAGATGGGCGCGGACCACGTCATCAATCATCGCAATCCTCTCGACGAGGAGATGCGGGATCTTGGCATTGCGCCGCGCTATGTCGCTTCCCTTAACCACACGGACACGCACTTTGCGGCGATCGTCGAATTAATCCAGCCACGGGGCCACATTGCTTTGATTGATGACCCTGAGAGCCTCGACATTTCCGCCATCAAATTCAAAGCGCTGACTTTCAGCTGGGAGTTCATGTTCGCTCGCTCGATGTTCAAAACCGAGGATATGGACGCGCAGCAGATACTGTTGAACAGAGTCGCCGACCTCCTGGACGAAGGCACGCTCATTCCTACTGTCAGCACGCATCAGGGGAAGTTGGGTGTCGCTAGTCTGCGCAGCGCGCTCAAACATCAGGAGAGCGGGGCGGCGATCGGCAAAACCGTCTTGGACGGGTTCATCACGGCGTGACCGAAGTGCAGACAGGGCGCAATTTCAGAAGAGGGATAATATGATCTAAAGACGATTTCACAAATGTAATTTATCCTTGTCATTTCGAGCAAAGCGAGAAATCTAAAGCTGAAAACAGGTTTTCCTGCAACAATTTCAGATTCCTCACTGCGTTCGGAATGACAGTATCGGAGATCTGTGAAATCGTCTCATGTGACCTAACCTGGATGTAGGTGGGTGAAGCAGTTATGCTATAATTGCCTGTGGCTTGAAGCGGAGAGATGGCCGAGCGGACGAAGGCGCCGGTCTCGAAAATAGCCGACATCCATACGCGCCCGATACCGCCAGAAACGTAGAGCGCGATATTAGACTGCTAAATGGGCTTTAGATTACGCATATCAACGTGCGGAATCCCGTCAGATTTGCAGGCGGTGTGGGCAAAATGTGGGCAAGATGTGGGCAACTATGAGGCAGAGAACATGATCGCCTGCGCCATTTCGCCTCTGATTGTTATAACCATGTCAATGGAAAGGTCTGGCACCTATGGGCGACCCCTTGGCGAATGAGTTCCGAGAGGAATATAGGACAAAATTGGCAAGGAACAGAACAGAGACGAGATAATCCCTGGCCCGGAGGCGCCGGCGTTGGATGACCAGTGCCGTCATAGATTTGCCGTCACGAAAGTCGTGGCGGCACAGGTATGAGTTGTGGCGGCTTTAGTCTTGTGACGGCAATACCTTATAAGGGAACTCAATAACAACCCCTAAAAGGCTAAGGCTAGCCAGCTAGCTTGTGATGACACCATCTCGGTAGCCATTTAGAAGGGTGACTTTGGAGCAACTACCGATAGAGGATAGCAAGATGTTCTAAAATTTTGTGCGTCAAGCAACCCCGCCTGCGTGGCGGGGCGATATAACCATGGGGAGCAGATCGGCGACCACTACCGGCAGGCAGACTCGATGTTGAGCTTGGCTGATTGGTCTCTGAGACGATACGCTAATCCACCTCAATCGTCGGTCTATCCCCTCCCGAAAATCCTGAAGGGCGCGTTGTCGTAAGAACGCGCCCTTCTTTTTTTGTTGCTCATGGGTAAGAAATGTGCGGAAGTTCCTCCTCGCGGAAGTCCCTCCTCTTTGATGGGAATGGTCTGGGTTTGGAGCAAATACGCGTTCATACTACCCTGAAAATACTCTTGTGCAATTTTCTGCATGGGTGTTGACGACCTCGCTGAAAGCGTGATAATGTGTCGCCTAGCGTATCGGATCGACCCTAATCAGCTAGCATTATCAGCAATCACGGAGTCTGTCGGTGGGAAGCCCATCTGCCGTCGTTGACGGTTCTACCTCTGTTGTTCGCGCGTCTGAAGCCATGCACCCACGGGACTGGGTTATGGCACAGACCGGTCTCAGCGCAGCTACGCGCGACGCTCTCTCCGTTCTCGTTTCAGCCTATGGCGGGCTGCAAATTAGGGACGGAGAGTTTTACGTTTTGCAGTCTCGCGTCGAGCCCCACCTGCGAACAGGCTTCCGAACCTTCAAGAACTACCTCTCAAAACTCCACAAGCTGGGACTCCTCGAGATCCTCTCGCGTGGGCCTAACCAGTACGGCCCGAAAACCATCTGGCGAATGCGGCTGGACGTGTTCTGCCGGAGCCCGCAAATGGCTATGAACATGGACGCTGTGACGGACTTACCGGAATGCGCTGGAGAGGTGGTGTTGGGGGACTCCAAAGATGGCACCACGCCGCCGTGCAAGTTGGCCGGAGCAAGCGCGCGGGCGGCTCAAAGGTCTGCATCCGGCATGGTCCCGATAGAGGATGTGAACATCCAGTTGAGATTGCTAGAGGAGAAGTACGTGAGCCGTGTTACGGAACTCGAAGGGATAGTGGTTGAGCAGGGACAGACGATAGCCGGACTGATGGAAGAGGTGCGTATCCTGAACGGTGGTGCGAGAGAAGATGGGGGAGGTTCCGGTGGTGGGCCGACTGCAGGACCTGTGGGGTCGAGATCCGAGGAGCGCTGGCAGTTGAAACTGGTGGACACGGTGTCGAAAACCCTTGAGGAGATACAGAAGAATCCACTGTCGCAGCATCAGAAAAAGAGGCTTCGACGGGCGGAAAGAACGTGGCGAAGCAGCCATGAAGGAGAGCCTGTTCCTGATGCTTTCATCAGCTACGCAGTTGACGAGGCGTATCAGAAGAAGGTGCGTAGGTTCCCTGGTTACATCGTCAGCATCATCGAGAGGCGAGTTAGGGAGGCGGACGTCAGCGAGACTGTGACGGATGGCGAGAATGCGGCTGTGCAGGGCTATCTGCGCCGCAAGGGACTGATGCCTGCCAGCAGATACTAATGCTGTATAGAGAACAAGGAGGTGGAGAAGTGCTGAAGAAGGGAGAGAGGATTCCAGTCGAAGACGATCTCTCGTTCGTTCTCCTGCGCGTGGCGAAGGAGGTGTCGAACTGGTTTGCAGAGTCGGGCTGTTCAACTGACAGAGACAAGAGCTACTTGGACTTGGCGGATTATTTCCGGGGAGTCTTGCACGTATCCGAGAACATGGATATCTCCACGCTCAGCGAGAAGCGGCGCAAGGCCGTTGAATATGGATTGTCGTGGCTGGAGTACTCGAAAGGCGGTGCGGATGGAGTGGCGGCGTTCCTGTGGCTGGAGATAAGGCGACACGTCTCTAAGCGCGAGGATGAAGAGGTCGCGAGGCTAATGGACCTCGCAACGCCTATGACGGTGGACCTCGTGAGAGATGAATACATTCTATCGGTTGATACGGCGGAAGACGCCCAGCAAGTTTGGAAGAAGTGTGGCGACGCATTTAGGAACGCGCTGGAAGAGGTTATCGGAAGGAGGATGCGGGTGATGCTTTGGGACGATGACTTCGGCATTTGGGGAGACGAGGCTGCATAGGCTCTGACGGCTTGCGAGGCTTGGGGAATGTGAGATGGTTGCTGAACTCACCATTCATGAAGATGTCAAGGTTTGCCCCAGATGCGAAGGCAAAGTGGTGGATTGGGTCCTACCTCCAGAGAAACTGCTGTGCCTCGAATGTGGCTGGCGCCTCTACGATGCGAAGCTCAGCCCGAAAACCACCACAGGTGAGGGACGGCGAATTCGCCTGAATTATGACGGGGCGAAAGTCGCATACCTGCGGCTCAATCCTCTTGTCGGTGTGATGCTGCCCTGTCCGGAGGAGATGCGTCCGGCTCACCTGAAGCTGATGATTCTCTGTCCGATCTGCAGTGAGGAAAATCTTGCCGCGCCGATGCGGCGTGTCAAGGACTGCCGTGATGAATGGGTGTGTGGCGCCGGCCATACTGTAAAGCTGCAACGCAAGAGCGGCGGCAGGGAATTCGGTAGCTGGAGATAGGCCATGACTGCTTCTCCGAAAAGTCCTTGGAACAAGCGGAGGTGGCTCCTTCGGGGCCTTGCCTTCGTTCTGTTTCTGGCGTCTGTGGCGCTTGGGGCGGTATTGGCAGAAGTGGCGCTGGCACAAGAACCTCCGGCCGTTGATCCGCCAGTGGAGACGCCGGCGACCGCCGCTGGGCTTGGAGACTGTGTCGAAGGTATGAAGGTCGCGGTTCTGAACGATGCCTTCAATGCTCTTCCCGAGGACCAATCGAAGCGGAATGGTAACGGTGGCTTCGAGACGTTCATTGTCCTGAACTGCAGAGCCTTTGAGATTCACTGGGAGGTTCTGGACGAGTTCGGTAGCGTGGTGCCCGGAGGCACAGGGACATATGAGATATACAACGAGACCGAAGAGGTCGAGTGGATCGACCTGCAGACGATCGTGTATCAGAGGCACATTGCAGACGTGGTGGATAGTGAGGGGAACATAGTAGCCTATGCCGGTGATCCCGTTCTCGATGGGGACGGCAATGCGATCCCGGCGAACGAGCAGCCTGCCCCTGTAGTCGCATACAGATTCAAGTATGAGTTCGCGAACGACGGGATCGTTGACCCTGAGAATAGTGAGTCGAAGAGGCCGCTGGATAACAGCAGGGACTATCAGCTCCGATTCGAGATCAACCCTTATCCCAATGCGCCGGACAATCATATCTTCTCCTGGGTCTTCGAGATAGTCGCGAAGCTGAGCGGCAACTGGTGGCAGAAGATCATCCGTGTGCTGTCCCCGATTAACTGGATCGACGAAGGGCTGACATTCATCTTCCGTGGATACGGGTCGCTTGTCATGGGTGTCATGTGCGAGTCGATGGGAAACGTGATGACCAAAGACGAGCGGATGGCCTTCACCAAAATTGACAGCGACGGTGACGGCAAGATTACCGAGATGGACAGCGACGTGGACGGCGCGCTTGATCCGAATAAGCCCAACGCCAACGGGAACTGCAAGAAACCGGCTAAGTCACCGGAGGATCAGCTGGAGGAGCTGCGTACAGCGAACTACCGCCTGGCAAACGAGAATAGGGCGCTGGCTGGGCTTGCGCCTCTGCCGGAGAGGCCAGCAAAGAGGGACACATATCTGTTCGAGGTGATTGACGGCTCGGATCCCAGGGACAGGTCAAGGCCCTTCGGCGAAAGAGTAGCATACGAGATAAGTCACCTGACGCTCGCTCCAAGACTTGTGGCCAACAACGTTGCCGCTGCGCCACTCCAGGGGATACAGGGTGGCATAACAACCTTCACCGGCTTGCTCACTGGCACGCCGCCAGAGCTGACCTATGAGCGTGGCATAGTGAGGATTGGCTGGTCCGTACTCTTCAACATCACCTTCGTAGTGATAGGGTTTGTCATTGCCTGGATTGGCTTCACACAGGTTCTCAGGGTGTTCTTGGGCGGTACGCGTTCGCTCGCTGACTGGCGGGAGACTATTCCTCGGTTGCTGCTGGCGGTTCTAGGGGCGCTGTTGTCCTATTGGTTCTGCAGCGTCTGTATCGACATAGCTGACGGCGTATCCCGCTACATCGCAGCTGCGATGCGGATAACGCCGGCTGACATCACGTTGACGCTCGGGCAGGCATTGATTGCGATCTTTCTCAAGAACCTGCAGAGCACATGGCTTGCGGCGGTGCCCATCATAGGTCAGTTCCTCGTCGGTGTGAAGGTCGTAACCGTAGGCTTCCTTGTCCTATTGATGAAGATCTTCGCAATATCGGTCTTGCTGGTAGTTGCCCAGTTCGTGATGCGTATAGGCATCCTGAACGTGCTTATCGTCACCAGCCCGCTCGGAATGCTGATGTGGGCGCTTCCGGAGACGTCCGGCTGGGGGCGGCGCTGGGTAAGCCTCTTCCTGACGACACTGTTCCAGCATGGAGTGCAACTCATTTGCTTTGCGATCGCGCTCTGGTTTATTCGTCTGGCGACTCCGGTTGGAATTGTGGCTGATACGGGAGTCGTGAGCGGACAGCTCGAGGCGGTGCTGCCTACGCAGATGGCCTATGCGCTGATTCTCGGCACCATCCTGATGATTGTGACATTCAAAATTCCTTCGATGCTGGGGCAAGGAGGACTGCAGGAGAGCTTCATAAGCACCATCTCGATGGCCGCGTTAGGATTCAGGGCACTCGGGATGATTGCGGGAGGCGGAGCAGGTGGCAGTGGGCCTCTGGGGTTCCTGGGACTCACGGGCAACAGCGGCGGGCCGCCCGGGATAACTCCGAGGGGACTGTCGAGCAGCAACCCCGTGACAGGCGTGAATACCGGCGTCACGGCTTCCGTGAGCTCGAGGGCTGCGGCGGTGGCGGTTGGAGGCTTCCGGGCGGCGAGGGCTGGAATCTCCGTTCTTCGAGGAGGTGAGGGTTATTCCAGCCCTGCGGTGAGGCAGCAAGGAGCCGGCGCTGGGGATGAGGGCGCTTCTGGAGCAAGCCCTTCCGTAAGCATGCATACTCCGCCGCCGGGCGCAGAGGCGCCGGTTGCGGGTGGGGAACGAGGAGCAGGGCCGAGTGCCGGAGCACCTGGCCGGGGAGAGGCGTTCAGTCCCCGGACAGACAGGGAATACCTGCGCCAGCAGCTTGGGGAAAGCTACGTTGATCGTGGAGGGGAAGGTGGCATGCGCGCGGTTAGCCCGTACTACATCAACGAAGGGAGAATGGTTCGCGCGACCACCAGCACTGAGAGGGCAGTTATCAGGGCGATGGGACCGGAGCGTTTCAACGAGGCGCTTCGAGGGAGAATCGGAAGTGAAGAGAGGGGCGCAGCGCCAGACGCCACTCGCGAGGGGTCCGGAGTGCAACAGGGTATGGAGCGGCAAGCGGACGACAGGTCGGCGCGCCAGGTGCTGGGGGCGGAGCAGTATGCGCGTGCTAATGCGGGCAACCTGCGTTCCGCAGGCGGGCCTTACGTGGTTGACCAGGGGCACACGCGGTTCGCGAGTCCACAGGAAAGGGAGCTGATGGGCCAGATCGGGCAGGCTCGTTTCAACAGGCTCTTTGGTGGCGACTCTTCGGGACGCGCAGCGCATGTCGCGCGGCCGGCTGCTCAGACGCAAGAAACGCAGCCTGGACAACGCGCTCAACGAGGGCCGCACTTGGACGCCCGCTCGGTGGTGATGGCGCGGTTCGGGGGGCCTGGGGGGCTTGCTAGCGCAGCGCAGGAAAATTTGAGAGCGGTTAACAGTAACTATGTGCGAGACGACAACGGCGTGCGTTTGGCGAATCCGGCAGAACGGAACGCGATCAGAACCGTCGGTCCGGATAGGTTCAACGATGTGATGCGAAATGAGGTTCAGATAGGAGGAGGGTTGAGCGCCCGGCAGTCGTACTTTGATGACAGGAACGCTCGGAACTCGCTTGGCGACGAAGCGTATGACCGTGCGAAGGAAGGACAGCTGCAGTCGCTCGGCGGGCCGTATATGTCCGAAAACGGACACACTCGCTTCGCGACTCCTGAGGAGCGGAAACTTCTCAAGGATATGGGTCAGAGCAGGTTCAATAGGCTTTTTGGGCCTCGACCTGAAGCAGGAACAACTGAGGAAGCTGGTGTGAACCAAGGTGTGGTGCCGGGTTATGAGGATGCGCCGTCCGGTAGGGCATCGCTGGGCAGCCAGATGCGACAGGCAATGGGGGAAGGCTATGCGGAGTACATGGAAGGTGCGAGGGTGCCCCTTATCAGGGACCAGTCTGGAAGGGTCGTGCCTGACAGCGAGGATGGAAAGACCGCTAGGGGAACGCTGGGAGACGATGAATATGCAGCGAAGGCGTCCCGGCAAATAAGGTATATGGGTTCGGGCGCCTGGGCAAATGTGGGAGGGAGGCCGACGCCGCTTTCTTCTGACCAGAGCTATGCACGCAGCGTGATGGGAAACGAAGAGTTTGCTAGAAGCCTGAACCGCAGCATCAGAAGTACAGGGGTCAGGGATAGTGAGAGCAGGTCGCTCGTCATGGACGAAGGGACGCAGAGGGCGGCTACTCCTGCGGAGCAGAGACTCTTGGACGACCAGAGATTCGGTGAGGGACGCTTCAACAGAATGATGGGAGAACGCGCGCAGTTCATGGGCGAAGGGGACTTCGTAAGAGACAACGGAACCCCGCGTCTTGCCAGCCAGAACGAGAGCAGGCTCCTAGGGCAGATGGGAGAGGAACGCTTCAATGATGTGATGGGCCGGCGCTTTGAGGAGGCGGGGACAGGGTACAGGGTGGATGCGATGCCTACGCGGGAGCAGGTGGTGGGACAAGCTCGGGACGACACCATTCGTATAGCGCGCGAGGTGCGAGACAGGGGCGGCGAGGTATCGGAGAGGGCCCGCGATGCCATTCAGGACACCGGAATCCGCGCAGGTGGTCTCGGGGATGTCGGAAGGGGTGTAAGAGAGGATATGAGGGGTGAGGAGCGTCCTCAGCCCTATGACGCTCAAAGGGCCAGTCGGTCGGAGCGTCGCAGGCGAGAGCCTAACGGCGAGTTCTACGGCATGAGAACGGATATGGAGTAAACGAGCGGGAAAGGAGGGTACATCGTGAGGTGGACATAAGCTCTGGTGTGATAGCGGGAGTTAACGCAGCCTGCATGTTTTGGGGTGTCTGGCTGATAGTGACAGGCACTTCAGGATTGAAGCGCTGGGAGGCGGAGGCTGAGGAAAGCACCACGCTGGAAAGGACGCGGAGCAGAAACGCTGGAAGGCGTCTGCAGCGCAGGGTGTTCGGGGGGATGGTGCTGGATGTTGTATCGCTGGCGGGATGGATATATCTGCTGGTGGTCCTTAACTGATAGACGGTTCGTCTTGTGAGACGGACGAGGAGGCAGTAGGAAATGTTCGAGTTTGGCGGAGATCTGGCTCTGCATCTGCAGAGCGCTGCACCCTTGATAGAGGCGATAGGCGACGTCGTGGCGCAGGGACAGGAAGCAGCGTCGAGGCTGGAGCCTGTCAAGGGCAATGAATACAGGGTACAGAATCAGGAGATCATCGGCACGATGCTCAGTGCAGCATCGAGGTTCGTCACCTGGATCATCTTCGGAGGAATCATCATCTGCACGGTGTTCGTCGTGTGGGGATTCATAAAGCTGAACGGAGCGTCCGAAGATCCTCGCAAGCGTAATGGGGCGATTCTGCAGATCGCTCTCAGCATGATCGCTGCGGCGGGCTGCTCGCTTGCGTTCGTGATGATCGGGCTGGGAATCGAGCTTGGCGGTGTGCTGACCGGTGGAGCAGGCGTGGATGTCGGGTCTCTGGGATCGGGGGAGAACACAGCAACGAGCACAAAGCCCGCGGGCGACCTCTTGGGCTTCTATGGAGAATTAGCTGTGGTGTGCAACGACCAGGTGGCCACAACAACCCTTGTCGGGACTGAGGCGCAGTGGGAATGGAATGCAGGTACCAGTGGTGCTTCAGGAACTTGTACCAGGAAATGAACGTCATAGTTTTCTTGAGGATCCGAGAAGGTAGCTGTTGTCCGTAGCTTGTATAGGAGCAGCGAGAGGTTGAGTGAGGCAGATGACAATCCAGCTTTATTGTCCGTATTGCAGTGTGCTGGTGAAGGTGGAGTCTCCGGAGGAAGGCGGACCGGCGGCTGGGGAAAACCTGATCTGCGCTGCCTGCAACAACGTCTTCACGCTGAACCAGAGATTGCCGGTCGAGGAGCCGCCGCTTGTAGTGGACCCGTCGACCGCCTCACCGGTGAATTGTCCCATTTCACTAAGGTGCGGCCTGCTGGAGAGCCTTGGAGCAATCCTAAGAGGGATGGTGGTGGGATTGGCACTGGTCACTCTGATGGCGATGATGTTCATTTTCGGCTGGGCCTACGGAGACAGGGTGTTCAATCTCTTGAGAGCGATGTTCGGTTAAAGGACGAACGATGATTATCGAGCCCGTGATGCTTGAGTTGCTGCAACAAACGATTTACCACGCGCGGGAAGCGGCGGACGTGGGAATGGTTGTCGCCAGGGAATGGGCGCAACAGCAGCACTTCGATGACGAGTCGGTGAACGCCGGACTTGATTTCTCAAGGTCGATGATGCGGGTCTTCATGGTGATCACGGTTGGCGCGGTGATGCCGATGTACTGGGTGTTCCTGATGGTGATGTTTGCGAGCGCGGGGGGAGACCCGCGACGGCTGGAAAGGGTCAGGCACGCGTTCTGGGCCATGGTGCAGGCTCTTGCCTTGATGGTAACAGCCTACGTGGTGATCAACTTCTCCGTAACGTTTGCGTTCCTCATCAGTGGCGTTGCCGACATCGTGCTCTTTTGGGACCCGATGGTATTCGACTCGGGGGACTTCAGCCTCGACAAAGTGCTTGAGGATGAGGTGGCGTTGAAAGGAGAGGTGCTGATGCTGTACGGAGATGCTGAGACGATTCTGTGCCAAAGCTCGTTGGACCCGGCAGCTGTGGACGCTGGCTGGAATTATGTCCCTGAGATTCCTGGTACAGAGATACCTGGATGCGTGCGTTAGATGATTGAGGGTCTTAACAATGGAAGAAGAGCGAGACTTTCTTGAAGGTGACTTGATCGACAAGACCGGGCAGGTCCTGGGACTTGAACGGAGGTTTGTCGTGCCGGCGATGATTTCCACCGCGGCGTTGATGGGCATAGCGATATTCATTGCGGTGATATCCGTCGCGGATGTTAGGGAGCAATTCCTCGGTGGAGAGGGGCAGGAGCAGTCGAAGTCTGCGCAGCTCAGGCAGACTATCGTGGAAATAGAGTCGGGAGGCAGCATTCCTGACGTTGCAAGTGGTGAGGCTCAAACTCGGGGCGAGACGTGCGGCCCGCACCTGAGCGGCGAGACCGGAATGAAGAGGGGTTGGGTGTGGATCGAAGAGGATGAACTGTGTAGCAGGGTTCACAGGAGCCGCAGGTGACAGTTGGATATGGGATGCCGCGAGACAGGCTCTACGTGGCGCTGGACTTTCTGAGCATCAAGGTGCCGGCATTCAAGGTCGAGTACATAGAACACGAGGTCACCGCGATTGTTGACGAGAGGTTTGGGAGTGAGTGGGACAAGGAGATCTACCGCATCTACCCTGGCGAAGGCAAGCAGGAACTCATGGGAAGGATGAGGTGGTCGCGTGGGGAGAAGAAGGTCAAGATGTGGCGGTCTCCCAAGCACAACGGGCGTCGAGCGCCGGAGGACTGGGACTACTGGATCAGAAGGCATGCTCTGGGCTGGTGCCTACGCGAGCGGGACGCCAAGCCTGAGAGCACGGTATGTGTTCTGGTGTCGAGCGGCGGCGACTTCCGCAATATGGTGAGGTTGCTATTGAGAAATTCGGTTGAGGTAGTTGGTCATTGGATGGGGAGAAGAGAACAACGGCATCACGAATCTCGTTGGGCCGGAAAGGCTAGCTTATAGGCACGGTGTGGATCGGGAATGGTGAATGAATTGATGAGAAGCCGGGTTCTGGTCGTGCTTGGCTCTGAGGCATTTGAGATCGGCCTGAATAGAGTAGTGGGTCTGGACACAAGGATGAGCCAGATAACAAGGGTTTGGGTGCAGGACGCCGCGATTCTCTTCATCAAGAGGATGTACGGCTGGCATAAGACCCGGCAGTTGAGAACGGCACTGTGCGTGATGGCTGGCTGGCGATAGAACTCGGCGCGAATGGCGTGGACATCAGGGTAGTAACAGGCGCTGGACCTGAAAAGAACGGACTGGCGGTAATGGTTCGAATGGACAAAGTGGCGATGTTGCCAAGGATGGGGTAAACGTCGTGGGATGGCCCTGGTGGTTACAAACTGAGCACATGGAAGCAGGAGTTGATGCCATGAGTGGTAGATGGTATGCCAGGGCGCTCTGCGCCGGGGTGCTGGGTCTCGCAAGTTTCGGATGCAGGAGTGAGACTGTGGCGAGTATTCCGAGAGAGGGTGCGGTCGAGACACCTGTGGTTGCGGCACCGACTGTTGAGCCAGTAGGAGGTGGACAGGACTCGATGGCGTCGTCGGTAGAGGTTATTGCGGCGCCGACAGCATATGCCATGGGGGTTCCAAGTCCGAGGGTCGTGACCGCGACGCCGATCGTTGAGGAAACGGCAGAGATACCTGTCGAAGGCCTGGATTGCAGTGTGTTCGACAGTGCGGATGCGGCGCAGTCCGCCTTTCTCTCGGTGGGCGGACCCCTGGACGATGAATATTCACTGGATACAAACAGGGACGGGATAGCGTGCAACGCCGACACGGACGCTGGTGCGGATGGACGGATGTGGGCTTTCTCGGATTCTGACGGACCTGGGCCGGCGGGCACCATTCAGCCGACCACCACTCCTGACTCGCAGGAGCCACCGAAGCCACCTGACTTGGAGCTGCAGCGGCTCGATCTATGGGAAATCGATTGGGGGTTCATGCAGAACGTGGGTGTCGTCCGGATCGTGAAGGTTGGTGAGAGACTCCTGGGTAGTGGCGACCTGCCTATCAGCTTCGCCAAGGATGAATGCGGCCCAAATGTCGGAAGCGAGTTGACGGAGGCGAACTGGACTTGGGATGAGGAGGAGAGGTCAGGCTGGATTTGGGTAGATGTGCCCGGGAGTGAGGCGGATTACTGCGTGGCGGCATATTGGGGACCTGAAACCGACTTCTTTCCGTTGCCCGTTTATCCGAGGGATAGTCGTAAAGTACGGCCGCGAGTCCCGCACATGAGCGACGGGCTGGTCTTCAGGGTCGATCATGAGTGGCGAAACTATGATATTCCTCCTTCCGACCCGCGTGAGGGTGGCGCGGTACGGTTCCGTGGGAACACTCCTGATCCCATACCCAGCTACACGGCGGAGGAGCCTCACCTGATGATTGAGTTGGGTGGAAAACGGCAACCTCTACTCTGTGGCCCGGAGATGATGCCAGCGGCTATATGGACACATGAGGAGGGCTTCGTACCGCTGACAATTGAGGAGGAACAGGCATACGCGAAGTTGCAGGCAGAGTGGCCGTTGCTCGCCTCGCTCAATTGGAACGAAGAGATGGCCGAGGCAAGGAAAGAGGCGGAGAAGCTTGGCTGGTACTTCGTGCTGGGCAATCGAGGGACATGGCCCTTCTTCTGCTGGAACCTTGCGAACCAGGAGGAGTTGCCCAATACGACACCATGCCTTGAGTGCTACGAGCGGAAGTAGGTTTCCAGATGAGTACAGACAATAGTGACAGCAACAGTTGGAGGTATCACAAGGTCCCTACGTTTGCGGACGTTGAAGATGCGGTGATCGGCGGTCTGAGTGGCAAGCAGCTCGTAGGCATCGTGATTGCACTCGTCTCCGGCTTTGGCGTCTTCCAGATTTTGGGAGCGTTGCCGATGATGCCTCGACTGCTGGCGTGCGCGGTCGTTGCGTCAATTATCGCGGGACTGATCGCAATCCGGCCAGGTGGCCGGTCGTTGTTCATGTATCTATTGGATTGGGTGCTGCTCTATCTTGGGCCGCGATATTACGGTGATCGGGTGACCAGCCTGGTGTCTTCCAAGGCTATAGACGATGTGGACAGGAAGCGCGGTAAAGGAGGAGTGGAGATGGTGGTGAGGATGCCGTTGCCGGGACGCTCATTTTGGATGAACATATTCTTCCGCGTGCCTTTCAAGAGGGCACGGAGCAAGGTTCAAATAGGAGCGCTTGCGCTTGCAGGATGTGTCGGGATGGCGCTGTCGACAATGACTGCGTGCTCGTCCGATGTGGTCAGGGCGCAGGTGCCCGAAGAATACGCGGGGAAACGGGTTTACCTGCAGTCGATCGTTGCGAATCTGGGCAATGACATCAATATGGGAGGACAGTCTGTCAGTGTGCAGTTGAAGGCGGCTGCGCCGCTGAAGTGGGCGGGGCCCCGGGTTAACGAAACCCTGCAATCAGTTTACGAGCTGGACGCTAACCGTACCAGAGTATCCCCTGGGTGGAGACGCGTCGGAAGTGTCGGAGAGATCGAACCTGTTGTGGCGCTGGAAACGGGTGTCGAGTTCAGCTTCGAGGACATCTACATCGGCGACAGGTTGGACTTGCGGCCGTACTGTGATGTTTCGACCGGTTTGGATGGGCACTATATCAATCCTGACTTGTCACCTCCATTGAGGTCGCGGAGGGTACGTTCGAAGGACTGCCGGATACGACCACCAGGAGTATTAGGGAGCGAACGCCTCAGCGTCGATGATGCGCTGTCGAAGCCTGCGCTCTCGATCAACTGGGAGGACAGGAAGCAGAACCAGGGCGCGCTGTCGATTATTCGGAGCATGCTGCCTTTTCCCGGGCCATCGTTGGAGAAGATAAGCGTTGAGGACATTGATTCCGGCGGCGCTGAACTGCTCAATATCGACGCCCTCTGCAAAATGAACGACACAAATGTGATTAGTCTGGGAGTGCAGAGTGACAGACCGGCGGCACCGCCAACGCCAGACTACTTCGATGGGCAGAGCGGGAGACGGATTGCCGGTGAGGTGAGGACATGCCCACTGGCGTCGACCGCTTTCCGAGTAGCAAGGGTTGTCCTGCCGGAGACGATAGTCTTCGCCGCTGGCAACAGTGATTACGAAATCAGTGTGCGACCTGCCGTCGATACATTCAGGGCGGAAGATGTCGTGAATTACGCCACCCTCACGGTATTCGACGGAGCGGGAGGCGCCATATATAGCAAGCCTGTTCCGAAGGCGGGGGATGCTGAATACGACCCGTTGAAGCCGGATACCGTCAAGTTCAATATAGCGCCGCCCGCCTATGAACCGAAGAAATTCTCGACAGACCTGGACACAGCGATAATTCAGATCCAGATAGAGCTTGAGCATGTCGTGACGGTGATAAGACCGGTTTACCAGCCCATAGCCTTTTATCCGGAGCGCAGGGAGTCTCACATCACAAGCTGCGGTTGCAGCAGGTCAGGTGGGTCCTGCAGCTCGGGTCGCTGCAGTTGCAGTTGTAGCTCGCGCTCGTCGTCTGCGTGGTTCACATACTGGGAGGATCATTATCGCGTTGACGAGTTGGACAGGGAATTCTCTCCGGACGATCCTGCGGCGGAGGTGTTGCTGCTATTCAGACAGACGCTGTTGTTCGAGCCGATGGCGGTGACATTCGAGCGGCCATACCGGGACTTCGTATATTTAGAGCCGACTCCTGAACCCGGGGAGGTTCGCGAGAAACCGTATTTCTCTTTGGGAGACAGGTTGGGGCTTTGGGATAGCGACCCGCTAATTTGTGGCCCGGGAGTGGCGCAGGACGACGAGGGGCGATGGACGGGCTGGCTGTGGGTGGAGCCGGGAGTTAACAGTCAGGGTGAGTCCTACGGCGGATGCCGGAGGGCTTATGGATGCAAGCTCGACATACCTGCGGTCGAAGAGCCATTTGGACCCGGTGGAACTCCGACGGAGGAAGACTATGAGTGTATCAATCGGCAATAGGCTGAAGCAGAGGGGAGCGCGGCTGCAGGGAAGGCACGATAGTATCGGCACGGCAATGAAACTTGGCCGCAGAGTGGCGGGCGCGCTCTTGGCGACTCTTGTGGTCGTGTCTATTGCTGGACAGGGAGAGGCCGAGGCGCAGAGTCCTGAATATGTTGAGGGACCCTGGATGAGAATGGACCAGATCATCTGCTTCACGAATCCAACATGCACCAATAAATCCGTGGTTGACGGAGATGACGTGGAGTACAAGGCGGATTATGGGCAGCGTTACGAGTATGGACAAAAGCGACGTAAGCAGTGCTATTACAGTGGTGCCGATGGCCCTGAGGCGCACGAGGTGAACGCGCTATTTCTGATGATGGCTTGCAGGATTGGTATAGGAGTAGGTGGACTAGCCTGGGTTGGTACGGGTATCGGATTGATGGCGCTGGGTTGGACGGCGTTCAGGAGGAGCCTGGAGGCACTGTCGACTAGTGGAGGTGGAGGCACCAGTGCGCTGCGTGCGGCGATTGATGTGCCGGTCGGCATTCTGATTATGTTTATGGCATTCGGCTTGACGGCTCTGATATACGGCGTCGGGAGATATAACTTCATACGGTATCTCAACCCGGACGTCTGGACGACACCTTAAGTTTGATGGAGGAGCGATATGGCACTGGATACGCGAAACCCAAGAGGTCAGGCATCCGCCCGTCCAAAGCGCAGGTTTGGCCTGGGGCGGCTGTTCGGCGGGCGTAAGAACGGCAATGGAGCGACGAACCTGGTGGCTACACCCTTGGGTGACGGCACTGACATTGAAAGGGAATGGCCGGCAGTCACGCTCGACGATATGCACGGCCTCCGGATGTTCATGGGCTATTCGCATATAGCCGACAGGAACCGGATTGTGCGGCACGATGGCAGGCGGATCGCCGTGTTCCAGGTGAAAGGGAAGGAGATAAGTCAGACCGCAATAAGCAACTACGCCGGCGCGCTGAACTCAATAACGGCACACGTACAATTTCTCATCAGGCAGCATTCTCCGAAGCTGACCACGTACAGAGAGAACCTGCGTGACGAACGTACGGTTGGGCTGAGCGACATTATGGAGGAAGCTGCGGACTCCGTTGACGAGCTCTTGGTGAACCTCGAGCAACGAGAAGGCATGATGGACAGGCGTTTCTACATAATAACTCCGGAGGAGCATATCGATGATGTGCTTGTTGCCCTGGAGAGAGTGCAGTTGAAAATCGCAATGCTCAGCGATCGCGCATTGGAGATATTCATGCTGAGTTGCCTTTTCGGACAGGCGCCGGCGGACCTACCGGAGCAGCCGTCGCTCAGGTTCCGAAATGATGCGACGCTCTTGTCGAGCGACAACGGCAACTTCAGGCAAACGATCTGGGTCAGTCGGTATCCGCGAAACCTAGATGTTGACTTCCTGACCTCTATCTTGACCATTGGAATACCGATGGATGTGTCTTTCCACATCAACCAAATCCCGACTGAGGAGGCGTCACGGAAGCTGCAGAGACAGGTGACGAGCAGGCAGGGCAACACCATATCGCAGCTAGAGAAGAAGGGGATGGTGAACAGCGAGGACAAGTTCGCGCTGCAGGATGCGGAGCTTCTCAGGGACCTCGTGATGCGAGGGCAGGTCAACGTGTTCTGGAGTAGCTGGTACATCACGGTGCATGCTCCGACCGAAAAGAAGCTGAAGGAGAACATTGGCACGGTCCGTTCGATGTTCTCAGGGGTGATGGCAAGGACCGACACCTTGAAGAGCGTGCAGCGGAAGGCGATCAGGTCAACGATGCCCCTGGCGGAGAACGCGCTCAACCACAACTGGGTACGGGCGGAAACCCCGACATTAGGGCTCCTGTTTCCTTTTACGCCGCCCGATTTGGACACGAGGAGCGGTCCGCTTCTTGGCATCGACACGATGGCAAGGGCACTGGTGACGCTGGATATATTCAACGCGCCTAACGCCCAGAATATGAACGTGTCGATTACGGCAACGAGTGGCGCGGGCAAGAGCTTCTTCACGAAGCAATTGGTGAAGCGCTATGTTGAGCGCGGTGTGGCAGCGTACATCATCGACCCGGAGGGAGAATACGTTGATTTGGGGATAGCGGCGGGCGGACGTGTTTACACCCCAGGCAGGCCGGGACAAGGGCTGAACCCCTTTGTGATAACGGAAACGGGCGTCGAAGCCGTTGACCGCCAGAAGGAGCTCGGCAAGTTGCTGCAAGTGATGATCGGCGAGAGACTGGATGCAAAGAGCGCGGGCAGGCTTGATGCGGTCATATCGTCGTACTATCAAAACGCGGAGGAGATGGGCAAATTGGCTAATTGGAGTGGCCTCTTCGAGCATCTTCAGGTCAAAGAAGAAGACCTCGCGGTGATGCTGAGTCCATTCTACAGCGGAACGGAGCGGTTCCTTCTAGCTGACGACGAGAATGACCTGCTCGCAAATGAGGCGCCAATTACAGTCTTCAACCTGAAGCACGTTGATGACGAGAAGAAGGCGGCTGCGGGTATGGTCTGTGCTGCTGCCGTCAGGAGCATGGCGACGGATGACCGAGAGCGGCTTATGGTGTCGGACGAAACCTGGCTCATACTGATGCACCCTGCCGGAGCGCAGTTCATGATGGACTCCGCGAAGAGGGCGAGGAAGTACAACATTTCGCTGGCCAGCGTCACTCAGGATATTCACGACTTTCTTGCCGAGAACAAGTCTGAAGGCGTGATCGGCAACGCGGGAAAGTCCGTCATCACCAATGCAAGCTACAAAGTGCTGCTACGTCAGGACCCGGCGGCAGTGGACATAGTGATGAAGACGTTCAACCTAGATCTCGAGACGGCGCAGATGCTGCCGTCCCTGCCGACAGGGCGCGGACTTCTCGTCACTCCCGACGGGCAGTATATCGTTGATTTTGAGGCTACGGCCGAGGAGATCGAGCTGTTCAAATGGGTGAGAAAAGACGATTGAGAAAGGAGGAATGGCGTGGCGACGCAGAGAGAAGCACTGATACGGATCAAGCCGCCTCGCGTCGGCGAGCATACACTGCTGAGCTTTGAGAATATGCTGGAGTCGCTTGAGTCGGCAGACCCGATGAGCCTAGAGCTGGTTGCTGACAAGGACGGTGTGGGAATGTACGTGCGTAGCAAGCATCCGGATAGGGTTGTCCAGCAGATGCTCGCTCACTACCCGGATGCTGAGGTGTCCTTCGTTAAAGAGAACGATGATCCAGCGAGGATAACCGATGGGGAGAGGGCATGGACACGAACGCTGAAGACTGCTGGCGACGACTGGCTTCCGTTACAGATATACGACGATACCGGATTGCTCTCGTATAGCTCTGACCCTTTCATTGACATGATTGGTGGTATGCGCGCGGATGTGCAGCCTGGTGAGCGTGTTCTATCAAGGATGATACTGAAACAGAAGCCGCATAACTGGTCTGAGGAGTGGCGAGAAAAGGCGCTGAGTGGAGCTGGGAGCGAAAATCAACAGACGCTGGAAACAGACAGGGTGACGAGACAGGAAGAGAGAAAGACCAATGGTGCGAACGCCCGGCCGGTGGGCTCAGCTTCCGGAGATGGTGATGTGGGGGGCTTAAGCGACAACACTGTATATGCGCTAGCAGGGGCTATAGCAGTTATCGTCATTGGTACATTGGTGAGCCAGGCATGGGCGAGGGGAGATTACGGGTTGGTTATCGGCGTCGCCACGGTGGCGATTCTGCTCGTCTGCGTCGCGGGAGTGCTAATGCGCGTACTGCGCCTCGGATTGTGGAAGGACAAGAGCGGCAAGTTTTACGATCCGCAGCAGGTCGCCTTGAGAGTTGGAGGCGCGGCTTTCAGCATGCAGATTGAAGTGATGGCCGTTCTTAAGGAGCGGGGTAACAGGAGCCGAGCCGAGAAACTGCTGGAGCCTGTAATCGCGGCGTATAAGAGCTTTGACAATCCGCTAGGATGCCGCTTTGACATGTCAAAAGTGGAGGAAAGTGATGGGAGGGAGAGGGACCGGCGCTTGTTGGAATTTAAGGGGATTAGAGGACGGATATGGAGGCTGTTGCGCCTGGGGCGCTCTTCGGACGGTGTACTCGGGGTAAGGGAGGCCGCGGCGCTCTGGCATTTGCCTGGAGCCTCAGCGCAGATTGCTGGCCTGGAGAGAGCCGGCAGCAAGCTCTTGCCAGTGCCGCCGGGTGTTGACGAGGGCGTGCTTGTAGGGTCGGCTACTTACGGGGACGGCGGAGAGAGACTGATCAGGTTGCCGGAGTCGGTTCTGCGACGCCATCAACTACTCATCGCCAGTAGCGGTCAGGGCAAGTCAACCGAGATGGCTCTGCTCGTAAACGGAAGGCTTCTTCAGAAAGCTGCGGGAAATGAAACGGGGGCTGTTGTTGTCGTCGATCCGCACTCCGACCTAGTGACCGACGTACTGAGGCAAATGCCAGACGAGCTGAGCGACAAGGTTAAGGTGGTGCGACTGAGGAGCGCGGAAAATATCTGTGGCATCAACCTACTCGACGTCGAGGTATTCAAGAACCGAGAAGGTGTCATAAACACCATCGTCGAGGTTGCGAAGGGACCGTGGGACACTTGGGGTTCAAGGATGCAGGGCATCATGGAGTACGGACTGCGATCCTTGTACGAGGCTAATCTCCATCTGCCGCGAGAGGAACAGTACACAATCCTGGACTTAAAGGCGACCCTCGTGGATGAGCAATTCAGGAATGAGGTCTTATCGCTGGTGAAAGACTCGACTGTTCTGGACTGGTGGCAGACTGACTTTGCGGGCTATCGAGCAGAGACGCTCAGCGATGCAATAGCGCCGGTGCTGAACAGGATCGGTTTCTACTCCGGTTCCGAAATAGCCCGAAGAGTAGTCGGGCAGAGGTATTGCACAATCAACATATCGAAGTGCATTGAGGATGGAGATGTGCTGCTGTTCGACACCTATGGCGGCGAAAGCGGCGAGCAGCTCTCCGCCCTGGTTGGCACCGCGCTGGTCAAGGTAGTCCACGCGGCTGTGATGGAACAAGGGGAGAAGGAACAGTCGGACAGGAACGGAGCGTACATCGTGATTGATGAGATGCAGACGCTGGTCGGTTTGCCTTACGACAGTATGATGCGAGAGAACAGGAAATTTGGCGGCATGATGTGCCTCGCGACTCAGAGCCTCGCGAACTTGGACCAGTTGTCGATGTCGATGCGGGAGACGATCCTGACGAACATCGGCTGCCTTTTCGTGTTTCAGGGGAATGCACTGGACGCACAGCGACTCATCATGGAACTGGATTCGGAACACCTTGACGTCGAGGATGTCACCGGGCTGCCGGACTACAACTGCTATGTGCGGGTGAAGATGGAAGGGAGAAGCCCCGACTATTTTTCGATGAAGGTGCTGCCGCCTTTCGACGGGACTCGCGAGGCGGTGGCTGCGGCTATGAACGCTTCCAGTTCGTACACGCGCCCGGTGAGCATCGTTGACTCCGAAATGAGTGACTACATGGACGAACAGGTTCGTCTGTTCAGGGATAAGCTCACGGGCGGCATGGGTCCAATGATGAACATGGCACAGAGCGAGGGTAAAACGAGAGGCGGGAAGCGAGTGAAAGCCTCGGGATAGCCGGAGCTGAGTGAAATTATTCCACGGGTGGGACGGGCGTGTCTTCACGCGAAACGCGCCCGTTGCTTTTGGATTGAGAAGTGAGGAAGGCATTGATTTCCACTTGTGGGCGCATGGAGGCGCTCGAAACACTGGCCATGATGCCTCTCCTGACGAGGGATGAACTGGCGGCCGTCTGTCGGAGGAACAGGACGTCGGTAGGGCCCACCGTGAACGGACTTGCTGCTGAACACATCATCGAAGGGACGCGGTACAAGATAGGAGGTTACAAGACAGAGCGATGGCGACTCACGGAGAAGGGAGTCAAGGTCCTGGCTGAAAGCTGGGGCGTGCCTACGGAGGATCTGCTGCGGAAGTGGCCGCTGTCCGCGGAGTGGGAACAATCGCTACTCAGACGAGTTCAAACCGTAGTCATCTGTTATCGCATAGCTCGCGGAGTTGCGGAATCAACGAAGAGTAACTTGCAGTGGCGCTGGGAGCGAGCGGACGTTTTCGACGCGTTTATGGGGCTGGGCGACGGCAGAACGGTCGGTATATGCCGAATGGGTACGGCGCTGAGCACCAAGGCCATTACTAGCAGGCTTAATTCGGTACAGCTACTCAGCGACCTTGGACAAGTCGTGGCTGCATTGCTTATAGTCCCAGGCCCAATTGAGCGAGAGAGGGCTATGCGGCGGTTCGATGAGACAGGTGTGAACGTTGCAGTCGGCATCGAACAGGACGTGATGGAAGGGGTGGAGAAGGGATGGCAAATGACTCTACGCCCGTCTGCCGGGAATGTAAGCCTGAGCGAATTTACCTCAAGTGTACTGAAGAATTGCTTTCCTGATAGGCGCAGGGAGCCTGTCCGGGCTGCGCCGCCTCGCGGCAATGAAACGAGAGGTGGTGATGCGCCGGAACTGTTGATGACTAGAATCAGCCACAACGGGAACAGGCTCTTCGATCTAGTCTCCGATTGGCCTCTCATTGAGGAGGGACTGGCACAGGAAATGCTCGACGTCGGCGGCAGACGTTTTTCGGAGTTGAAAAAAGAAGCGGTTGATGCTGGGATTCTGGTCATACTGAAGTTTCCGTCATTGCGGCGGGGCGGCAGGACCCGCGCTCCAGGCAGCCGTAGGATGGCGCTGACGAACCACGGGCTACGGCAGCTCGCATGGCGCGATCGGGTGAGGCTCTCTGAACTGCTGAAAGGCTGGAAAATCTTCGAGGATCCCGCGGGCAACATCCGGCCCCGCATAAACGGATACAGGCTGGAGGGAACCAAAATACGAGTGCTGGCGCGGGAACTTCGGCACACCTACAGGATTCACGGAATCATTCGCGCCATTCAGGCTGAGTGTGCTGCGAGCGACGGAGACTACGTTGAGGAGATTCTGCCGCCACACAGATGGGAGCGATGGTTCTACTACAACAGGCGCCGCTACGGTATCAGGCCGGACGCGACGGTGTTGATCAAATGCAACGGCAGGAGGCGCGTCTGGCTCATCGAATATGAGCAGAGGGCAAAATCTCCCAAGCAAATGGTCCACAAGATGCAGCGTTACCTGCGTTACTTCGGCTCACTGGACACTGTGCGGGACTTCGAGATTGCCCCAACTGCCCTTGTTGTCTTTCCGGAAAGAGGCGCCTCTGCAAAATTCGCCGTGACCGCCAGGAGAAGCGTCGGCAGAACGAGGTTCGGCCGAAATCCGCGCCTCCGCTTACTTGTATCAAACGTTGAGGACATCGACGCGGGGCAATTCATGGGGCAATGCTGGTTGGACCCGTGGAACCTGGACGCCGGTGCGATCACCCCATCCGACATTTAGAACAATTTTGCGAATAGGTGAATAGGGTGTAATAGCCCGCATAGGATAAAAGGATATGCATCATGGATAGCGGGGAGCGCGTGGGATAGGCAGGCAGGGGTGGATAGATAGGGCGGAAGGGGTATGCAAAAACATGCACTGTGATGTGCGGGTGAATAGGCAGGTTGAACACGGTAAGGAGGGTTGTTGTGGGCGCGACGGAGGAACAATTGGAGGAACACGGGACTGCTGAGAGCACATCGGATGCGAAGCTTGAGGCAACGATGGTGGCGTGGGTCAGGCGTCGGGCGGACGAGAACGGGTCGCAGCTTGCGCGAGACTTGAAGGTGGGGCAGGCGACGATTAGCCGCTGGAACAACTCGGGGTCAACGACGTTGACGGAGAAGCTCAGGGAGCAGGTGACTGCTTACTGGGAGGAGAACGACATCGTTTTGGGCGTAGAGGCGGCTGCGGGCGGTGTGAACGTGCCTGTGAATGGCGTGAACGCTCCGATGTCGGGCGATACGGACACGGAAGGTGACAAGGACGCGACGAGCCGGGACGCTGAAGATAGGGATATGTCTGTCGAAGGCAGGGACGAGCCGTGTGTTGACGAGTCTGTTGCTCGGGAGGCCCAGCCTGCAGATGGTTCGCGGGCGAAGACGGGCGGCGAGCAGAAGAAGCAGGAAGTCGTCTCTCCTATTCCCTTATCGGTGTTGCCCCGTGTTGAGCGCGCTACGACCTCTGCGGAAATCGCAAGAGAAACGGACGTACCTGTGCTGGCCTTGCTCGACGTGGCGGCGGCGAGAGCCGCCGCACAGGAATTGGCGGCTGGATGGCAGTGGAAGGTCAATGCGGCTCCGAGGGGTGTACACGGAGACGCGTTGTTATACATGCACACTCGTGAGGAAGTGTTCTTTCGCGACGAGGGGGCGAAGACTGTGTCCTTCGCCCCAAACGCTCACTGGTTTGCGTGTGGGTTGTCGGCAGCGGAGATGCGCTTCGGCATAGACCCTCGTCTTCGACAGGCGCCTTACGCTGTTCGGGAGCACTGGAAGCGGCCTCTCCTTATCGGGACACGGTTGGCGGGGTTGATACCTGCGGAGCGATACGAGGACGAAGACTGGTTCTTTGGCTCGTGCGGGACTAGCAGGCACGGTAAGGTGCAGCCTTCGGCGGCGGAACTGGTGGCGCACCGAAGGGTACTACAGGAGATGGTATCGGCCTTCGAGCGTCCGCGGGCGGGTCTCAGGAGCCGGCTGTGGTTGACGGCCTCTGTGGAGTTGTTGGAAGTGGAAGCTACTTTGCTGGGGCCCGACTACGAGTTGACCTTCGGGGAGCAGGTCGTCGGGAACCGGACGTGGCCGCCATCCACGCGGTTGGGCATCGAGACTGACTGGCGTGTTGCGGAGATAAGGCGGCTGGAGGCGCGGCTGTCTCCCGGTGTGGCGGGTGCGTTGCTCGGGAGCGTTGGCGGCGCCGCACGGGTGTCGTGTCGGCTAGCGCTGTTCGTACCGGGGTCTCTCGCGCAGGCGTTGGCTAGGCGGTTACTACGGCGTCGGGGCTTGTGGGACACCATCTTTGATTCGCCGTACAGGCGCGCTGCGGCTGTTGTGCGGTCGGGTGGCCGACCGTCGCGCTGGTCTATCTGGGGTTACCGTTTGCTTCGACGGCTGGCGGGTGTGTCGGAGTTGGCTGGACAGGTCTACGGAACGCGGCGCTGGCAGGCGGAATCGCCGCCGTGGAGTGAGGAATATCATCGTCGCTTCAGGTTCGAGCACATACCTGTGGACTACAAGCCTGACTGGATGCCCTACGAGTTTGACAGAGAGTACATCTTCTTGCCGCGTGGCGAGGTCAATGGACCTAAGCCCCGGCGCCGTTGGCACGCCCGGGGGTTGCGCCGCCGTGTGGGTGCGCTGCGTCCGGGAGGTATGAGTATCAGACTGCCTATTCCACGGGTCTTCGGGAGCAAGCTGGCCAGGACGCGTCCCGTGGACGCGGCCGTAGAGAATAGGGACTGACGGGGCCAGCGTAAGTGACGATAGAATCAGCTGTGATGAGGCCCGATGTCCTCACCCGTGTATGCCTGGTAGTCGCCGCCGTGCTGCCCTGGTACGCGATGGCGGCGGGCGTAGTAGGGCTGTACTTCTATATACTCGTGCTAGCCGGGTGGGTTGGTGACTTCATCGGCAAGAGCTTTCGGGGTGGCGCATACGAAGAGGCCATAGCCGACGCCCTGGTGACCTCCATCCTGCTAGTGTCTTTGCCACTGGGCGGCCTGCTTCTCTTCGTGATGCCTAGTGGCCTGCTGTGGGCTGTGGTGAAGTATCGGCCCGGCGGCCTGGCGGGCGTAGCGGTCCGCGTGAGTTGTCTTGTCGCGATGGTACTTGCAGCGCTGTACCCGTCGCTGCTGCTCGTCGGGCTGGTGACGGACCTGTCGCAGGGAGGAAGGGGCGGCCAGTGGTGGGGAGGCTGGCTTCACACCACTGTGCTCCTGGTGGGATTTGCCGCAACTTGGCGCGCTCTGGCGTGGATGAACTGGTCGCAGGTGGTGTCCGGCCGAGGTGGTTGAATCGGCGCAAAATCGCCGGTTTCGCCCGGGACAACGTGGCATGGGATTGCATCGCTACGTTGGCATGTCATGGTCGCCTCGCGATTGCACTTATTGAGAATGTTTGTGAGCTTTGCACGAATAGCAGCGATGTTCACATAAAGGAGCAGTTTCGTCACAGAAAATTCGCGCCGTGCCGAGACCACTCCACTGCCGTCTATCATACATCGTTGTTGGCAGTTTCGGGATGCACTTAAAGCCGAAGGCTCACAGAAAGTCGGGCCCGGAGCGAGGCGATGGAACGCTCCTCGGCACCCTCACATAAACCCGCCGGCGCACATTAAGGACGACTTAGGAATTGATGGGGTGGCGATCTCACAGCTAGGCAAGATGTTTGAGTTGGGCATCGTCCTCGGCTTCGCAGCAGGCAAGAGCATGAAGGCGCGCATACTTGTTCATTCCGCTCATAGCCTTGCTGTGGAAGGTAATCCGGCCAGCCAAGCAATTCCAGGACCGGACGAATAATGTCCTGCTCGGTCTCCGCTTCATTGGGGTTGGGGCGACGCTTGAAACTGTCGTACAGTGGAGGGAGGTTGTTCTTGAATTCTGTGAACTCAGCACCGGCATATCCCCACTCGTCAGTGGTATGTATTCCATCTGTAAGAAAGTATTGAGTGAATAGCTGTCCACGCATACGAATATCCCTATTCGATTTTGGATTAGTCAGAAAGGCAGTAGTTCCGCTTGGGACACAGAATGAAATGGCTACTTCAAATGGTTATATTCTATCCCGTCCACCTCCGTTTTGATGAATTGGTCCAAGGGACATCATCATAGTCCTGCAATAGATCCCAGCACAGTTGTGCTTCCGATTTGTATCCTTCCGCGCTGTTTATGTTGTGCAATATCTTTATGACTTCTCGAATCAAGTATGGGCGCTCTAGCCACGTTCTCACTTCATCCCTCAACCAGCTTAGCCAGTGCCTCGAGAAACAAGGCTCGTCTATATGCTCTCCCCCCTCGAAATGAAGGCTGAATTGACGGACTTTGAGTTCCCACCTGTAACGCCAGACTGCCGCTAAGATGTCGTGGGCATCTTGTAAGGCGCGGTGGTCAAACTCTCTGACGTGTTCAACGAAGTCGTCAATACCCAGTATGCGACGGGCATAACGCTCATATTTCTGGCAAGTATTAGCAACAGTCCACAACGCTGAATGATACACATCGTGTTGTACCCACATCACGTATGAATCGACTTCAGCATCACCTTCGAACAAAGGGACGACCAGCACTGTATCCTCCAAAGCCTATTGTAGGCTAATAGAGCCGCAAATCCTTCCACAGGTATTATCGCCGCCAACTGCCTCGCAGATCTCACAGGTATTGTAGTCGCAGTAAGACAACACGCCAACCTTTCAGCCCCGGCAAGACATGCCCTCCTTGTGGTAATCTGGCGTCGGTCGTCTGGGTCCGACGGTCGAACATCCACATTGCGATAATGCCCTACCCAGTCAAGCAAGGTTATGGGCACTCAGCCGGGTATTCGCGCTTCTTCTATCGCATCGACAGCCCGCTTCAGTTCTCGCTCCGGATTGTTGAACCAGTCGGTACTCCAGACGCGATGCAGTTTCCATCCCAACTCCGTAAGAACCTGCTCTCGTATGCGGTCCCGGTCCCGTGCCGAACGGGAACTGTGATAGGAAGCCCCATCACATTCGATACCGATGATATACTTGCCTGGGCGCAACGGGTCCACAATGCCGATGTCCACGAATTTCCCCCCGGAAGCGACTTCCTGGCGGACCAGGTAGCCCAGATCCTCCAGCCGTCTGGCGACCTCATTTTGGAAGGGCGAATCGACGCTGCGATCACTCTCGTGCGGCACGTCAACCGGCATAATACCTGTCTCGGCGTACTCCAAGAATGTCTTCAACACTCGAACACCAACGGCCCTCGTCCGGTTCAGGTCGATGTCGTCTGCCCGCAGGCTGGAAAATACATGGCACTGGCTCTTGGCGCGAGTGATCAAGACGTTCAGGCGGCGCTCCCCGCCTTGGTTGTTCAGCGGCCCGAAATTCATCGAGACTTGCCCAGTCGCATCTGGGCCATATCCGATGCTGATGAATATGACGTCGCGCTCGTCCCCCTGGACGTTTTCAAGATTCTTGACGAAGAACGGCTCATCGCTATGAGTGGCGAAGAAAGCCTCCCCTGATTCGTCCTTACGCCGCAACATCTCCAAGTGGTCTTCGATAGCCCGTGCCTGGTTCTGGCTGAACGCCGCCACACCTAGAGACAATTCAGGTGCAGAGACAGCGTGCTCCATTATCCCGTGAGCAACGGCTTCGGCTTCTCTTTGATTAGTCTGGCTTCGTCCGCGGTCATAGACAGCATCAGGGAAGTGATGAAACCGCAATCCAGTGGTTTCGCGTCCGCCGTCCGGGCTGGCGAACACCATCAGTCCGTTTTCATAGAATTCCTGATTGGATATGGCGATCAGTGATTCGTGGCGGCTGCGGTAATGCCAGCGAAGTTGTCGCCTCTGGGCACCCTTGCTCCTAAATAGCCCCAAAATGCTCTCAATGTCTGCCGTGACGCTATCATCATCGTCATCATCGTCATCTGATTGCACAACGCGGTCAAAGAAACTGGAAGGTGGCAATTGACGACTATCACCTACAACTATCGCCCTCTTCGCTCGCAACAATGCTCCCAAAGCATCCACCGGACGAACTTGGCTGGCCTCGTCGAACACCACGAGGTCAAAAGTTATACCATCCCTGTCCAAATAATTGGCAATAGAAAGGGGACTCATCATAAATATCGGCTTTAGTTGCTGGATTATCTCTCCTGACTCTTCGATCAGCCGTCGAATGGGTTTATGCCTAGTGCGTTTCTCGATCTCACGTTGCAAAACCCGCAGTTGCAGTTGCTGTTCACGAACTTTCTCAGCACCATCGTAAGCATCAGTTCTAACAAGGCGACTCGGCAACTTATGAGGCTGAGATGCCATTTTCTGGTGGGCCAATACAATCCGAAAGCGGTTCTGTTCCAATAATTTCCTGTCGAGGAACCTGAAGCGTTCGATGCGTCCTTCATGTAAGTGCCCATCGAAGCCCGCCAACTCCGGTCTTTCGGAAAAAGCTGTTTCCACTACGCCTTCGTACCAAGCGCGGTCAAACCACATCGTCAGATTATCAACCGCGCTTTCGACGCTGGCAGCAACAGACACAATCGACTGTAAGCCAGCTCCTTCGACGGCAGCGGCCCTGGCGTTGAAAGCAATCAGGTCTGGAATCCTTTCAAAGTTGGCATCCCAATCGGTTAGAATCTGCCTCTGTTCATTGAGTGGCAATAGCGTCAATCCGCAAGAGTCGCCAAAGCGCAAGTGATAATCGAATTCCAACGCGCTCAACAAGTCATAAATGGAGCTTGTGTATTCCTCCAACGCACTCTTCAACTCTGCAATCTGGCCTTCCCATTCCAGTGACGATTGACTGGTGGCAGCATCCTCGGCCAGGTCTTGCAGGAGGCCAACGGCACCTGCGGATAGAGCATTCACAGATGCCTCAGCGATTATGTTGAACCACCAATTTGCAGCGGAAGCGATAACTTCCCAATCCGTTCCCAACCGATCCCAGCGGTGTCTGAGAACATGTCCGACAATGCCATCCATTCGCATTATCTCGCGTGTTATCGCCTCGGGCCTGCTTCGGTCCTTCGAAATGACATCCCTAGTTCCTTCTCCTGCGTCCTCGTGTCCTGAAGGGAGTTCCTCGATCAGGCGGGAGATCAATTCGCGCTGCTGGTCGAAGGGAAGATGGGTCACGTCTGGAAGGACGTTCCCGACTACATGCGCCGCAATGAGGATTTCTACATAATCTTGGGCAGTTGCTTCGTACCTGACGACTGCGGACTCCAGGGCTGCGATTCTGGGCTGCACCGTTTCAGGGTCCAGCCGGATGTTCATATCCTTGACCAATTCCATTGCGCCGGGTGGCATCTGCCCGGAGTTAACGTCTTCCAAGACATCAAGCCACCATGTCAGCCCCGGCTCAATTGCTTTCCAGTCAGTGTTATGACCGTTCCAGTAGCGACCAATAGTGGAGACCACTCCAGTAAACTCATCGTTGATTGCTGCCCGAAGCCTCTGCTCCTCGTGGATGGCGTCGATCAAAGCCACCTGTCGGTCTGTCGCGCGTGGAAGTTCCCCTCGCATTGCGGCTGCGAGTTGCTTTTTGGCTTGTTTGTAGCCCCTGGAAAACCACCGTTTCAGTCTGCTGCGACCGTCAGTGTTAAGTGTTAATCTGACATATCTAAAATCGGCATCCCATGATTGTGGGAGCAATAACGAATCGTGCTCGGTGCGTATGCCCTGCCAGGTCAGCCCTTCCCTCAGAAGGTGTCGCACACGTTCTGTCTGTGATTCCCAATGGGGAAGAGAAAGGTCCATCCAGTCGATGTCCGGAGCGGCCAAAGCACAATTCGCTGCCGCCAGCAGCTCGGTGGACTCCGAAATATGCGACGAGCTAGTCACGTTCATTGCGCCGGCTAGGGACTCTGAGGCATGTACTACGTCGTCCAATGCCCGTGACAAGGAGAGGATACGTTCCTTTCGCATCCGTTGCCACTGGACGCTCAACTCAATCAGACTCCGGACCGCCTCAGCTTCAGCTTTCCAGTATGAGGACCTCAAATCCAGGCCTGTTGCGTCAGGTGCGCCGACGGCACGTTGCGTCGCCGCCAAAAGGTCTTGCACCGCCGACAAGTATTCAGGACACGCTAAATTGGTGGTCGTGGACAAGCTCTCAGAGCTTGAACTCAGCCTTTCCAGACAGGCGATAGCGGTTTCCAATTTTTGTAGAAGTTCAGCCCGAACACCGGGAGGGAATGCACTCAGACGACTCCCCCAGAACGGATGACGATAGGGAACTCCCGAGCTTCGCAGTTGAAGCTGTAAATCTTCAACGGTTTCCCGCTTTCGCTGGTAGTCGTCCCCGCTCCAAAGAGCCATCCTTGAGGTTTCTCTTCTGGGAATCGGGTTAATGCTTTTGTTGTAGTTGAGGGACAACAGCGCCCCGAATGCCCTCGATGGTGACACTCCAGTATCGCCTACGGGAAGATGCACCGCATCTGAGTATGTGTTGAGCACATTCCTTGTTCGGAGAAGTTGATCGAAGAGATTGGCGTCATGGTCGTCAACGTACCGGGCAGAAGGGTTCAGAGTGCGATTCAATTCGTCCAGTGTTTCTCGTTTGTTCGCCTTGTGGCTATGCAACTCCAGGCACGCGCCACCAAACCCGATACTGTCCAGGCGACGCTTAACCACTTCTAGTGCGGCCATCTTTTCGGACACGAACAATACGCTCTCACCTTGTCCAGCGGCTTGAGCGATGATATTCGCGATGGTCTGGGACTTACCAGTTCCGGGCGGCCCTTCAATTATCATGTTCCGGCCTTGTCCCGCGTCCAGAATCGCCAACGACTGAGAAGAATCAGCGTCAAGCACATGGTAAAGCTCGCTGGGGTATAGTCGGCCATCGACTCTCTCATGCTCTCCAACTAGAAGAGGCGGTGCCGAGAAGCCCTGGTATCCAAACAATGTGCTGATGATCTCATTTTGAATAACGTCGGGATGTCCCAAATCCAAATACATCAGCAACTTATTGAAAGAAAAGAAGCTCAGAACTATGCGGTTTGGGTCAATGCTCCACCTATCAGGCGCAGACTCACGCACAGCCTCTTCAACTTGTGTGAAGTAGTCATCCACGTCAATGTCACGGCTGTCGGACGGTTCCAACACATCCCGCCCGGGCAAATTTATGCGGAAATCTTCACTGACTTTTTCCAGCAGAGACAGATTGACGCCTAGGTCATCGCCAGTATAACCGAGCCGGAACTGAGCACGGACACTGGTGCGCTCCAGATTTACCGGAACCAAGACCAGTGGTGCCTCGCGTTCCTCTTGGCTGGAGTCGGACTCAAACCACCTGAGCATCCCCAGTCCTAGGAACAAGGTGTTGACGCCCGTTTCCTGAATGGAGCTGTTGGCAAGCCTGTAAGTGTTCAGCAGCCGTCTCTGTAAATTCGACTGGGTTTCACGGGTCTGCAAATTACGGCCAGCTCGATTCCTTGAGGAGTCGCTCTCGGATTCTTCCCAGAGGGTGAGATTAGCCCCTTCGTCCTCTCCCTGTTCAGCGGGCAAGAAGCGTATAGTTTTCTTGTCGTTCACCAGTGTCTCGAAAACCTGGCGAGAGTTACCATCAACAACATCTACCCCACGAGCTGTAAAGGTACGGTAATTGAGCAGAGGGTTGCGGAGACTTAAATCCAACAATTCCTTGCGGGAGGTCTCCAGTCTTGCCCTGATTTCGTTTTCTGGATGCTGTTGCATGGGAACAGGTCTGGTCTCAGGAATTTGGCCCTATAAATTATCGTAGCCCTCACTGCCTTTTGGGAAGCGGCAACTATCATTCTTCGAGGCAGAGACCAAGGCTTATTGTACAGGATTTGCTAAGCAGCCTTGAGATTCCGGGTACGAGTTTCGATTGGCAGGTCAGTTTGTCGCCGAAAAACCAGTCGTTCTAAATGTGGGCTGGCGACTTTATGTGAGAATGCCGAGGAGCGTTCCGCCGATTCGCTCCGGGCCCGGCTTTCTGTGAGCCTTCGGCTTTAAGTGCATCCCGAAACTGCCGCCAACGATGTATGATAGACGGCAGTGGAGTGGTCGGCACGGCGCGAATTTTCTGTGACGAAACTGCTCCTTTATGTGAACATCGCTACTATTCGTGCAAAGCCTACTTATGCCAATATCAGGTGGACGTGGTACTAGCAGTAATATCACCAATAGACAGATGGAGATCAGGAACTTGTTGATCTTGTGTCGGTGTTCGTCACGCTCACGACTTTCTCTCGCAATCCGTGCGTTGTCGTCATTGTCGTTGACACCATAGTAGGGCTATTCGCGCCTGCCGAGCATGTTCGTGTTAGGGCCGTTCATTATGATGATTTTCATGCGAAGTCTGTCAGCAAGTTAGTTTATCAGTGTGCTAACGTCGAGATCTGCGTTGGGTTCGGGCAGATTGCAACTTGTACCCGATTCGCGCAAGTTCGGGGAGGACGCCGGAGCGTCCAATTCCCAAGAATAGTTGATAGGCCGATGCTATCACTTCGTTTGGCGTTGAAGCGCCCGTGTGGTGCTCGGCAGTGCCTCTTGCGTTGGTTAGTGAGTTCATAGATGCAGGCAAGCACTCCGTCAGAAATGCAAGATGGTCTGATAGATTTCGCTGCTCTATGAACTCCAAGAAAAATGGCTGCTCGCAAGCCCAAATGAAATCCCGCACTTCCGGCTGGGAACGCCTTGAGTTCTCGGCAATTTCGGAATCGCGCCTAAGGAAATACAAGAATTCTCGCGAACTATGCTTAGAGTTTGCCAAGGTTTGCCAGATGAACGCCTGACACATCGCTTCGGTTGCCCTGAGCAAGTCATTCAATATCGCCTCCCGGCTCGTTCGCTCCTTCGAGTTCCAGTTCACGTCAGCGGTTATCAGGCGCTCTTGGGCTTGCGGTGGTAGGGTGTTCCAGGTGTCGCGGAAGAAGTAGTTTTTCAGGCGATTTTCTGCCGCGTCCTTTTCGTCTTGCTCACGCATTCGCTTATATTCACTAGGACTGAGCTGAGTGCTTGCCCAAGCACTGGCGTTGAGCCAGAATTCGCGCCAAGTTATCCCTAATCCTCCTATCCCTGAACCTGACTTTTTCCGGTCCATATCCAACAGAGTAGGTTTCTCGCTCTGTTCCATATAGATGTCATAAACATCCCTTCCATAGGATTCCTGCGGCGTTGCAGGGAAGCAGAGAACTGCGCCGTCATGGGCTAATCGCTTGCAATCATCAGCAATTTGCCTCCAGTCATTATCGGCGCTGCTTGATTCTCTGAGTAATCGGAAGGTTTCAAGGCAATCTTCCAGAGGCGCATGCATGCCTGTAAGAAACGAGTAGAAATCGTGGAATGGCTGATGTCTTGGCGCTTCAGTATTTTCAAGAGGCCAAGAGTCATCTGGCCCCATCGCGCACTCAATTCCACTGTCATATCTGCAGGCGGCTTCCGCCATCCGGTGCAATGCTTGTGGGTAGTTGCCTTGTCTTCTACTTTCCCAACTACGTTCCAGCAGCGCCAATGCAGACACAACTTCTATGGAGTGAAAAACTTCATAGAAGCTCATAACTTCAAGGACGTCCCAACTACTTAGGCCAGCGAGTTCAAGGCGTTTCCAAGCCCTTTCTACTTCATCAAGGCAATCCAAGACCTCTTCTGATAGGCCGGATGCCCTTTTGAGAGTGAAAGCTCTAGCGGCGGCCACATGTATGAAGATGAGAAGATTAGTCAGATTCTCTGGCGCAGGCGGGACGGAAGGTTTTTCAACACAGGCATGAAAGTAATCTTTGATGTCGGAATCGCTGTTATCGGGGTCGTAAGGAACGTGATATTGATAATGCAATTCTTCCAATATGTCCAAGACCAGCCCTTCTGCTTTGGACAATAGCTTAGGCGCAGGCGAATATCGGGTGCTGCCTTTCCGTGCTACTTGGGGCCTATATAGTTCCCAGAACAGATACATGGGATTGACGGTGTTGAATCCGTCTCTATACAGTAACAGCGTGGTAATATCCGACCTGGTGCCTTCGCTCTCTGCAGTTAGAGCGAGCAACTCAAGCCGCTCCCACAACTTTGACCGTTTCTCGTCTGAAAGCGTCATCTGCCACTCCAAGTGAATATGTCGTCGATGCTGACGGTGAAGCCTTTGAACGTTGAGACGACAGAGTATCGCCTATGCCGTTTGTCCGGTGTATCTCCACATTACCGTTCTTTGTCGGCATGCCCCTACGACTTTGTCGGCAGAATCGGCTATTCAATCTTCCTTGACGCCGTGGAAGGCGCAGAGTTCGCGCTCTCCCTGTCAGTCGCCCCGCGCCGTCTCGGAATGTGATGATCTCCACCACGAGGTCGGGGCGCGACTCTAATGTAGAGGTCTCCGATGATGTGTCTGCGGTCTTTCGATACGAGCATGATGTCGGGCTGAAATATACCGTACTTCATCGTATTCCGACAATGCTACATCGGTGCAGGCGAGCAACTGATGCTTCTTGTATCTTTGACATCTATTGGCGTAATCGATAATAAAGCAGGTTTCGAGTGAGGCGGGCCGAACACACATTGGACATCAAAGACCGTTGTATAGCGAGGATTGTCGCGCCCATTCCAGGTAGAATTCCCTGGGTTAACCAGGCCCGCAACTGCGGGGGATTCCAGCACGAAGCTGGCGCTCTTGCATTGTCATCAGTAAGACTGCCGCCCTTACAGATTCCTCTGATGCACCAGCCCCCGGCGGGCTCACCAGAGGCTGCGACTCAGAGTTATGCTGTTTGCAGTGAAGAGTGAGACCAACCCCCAGATGGCTAGGACATATCATCGCAGTCCTACGCAATTTGAGGGATGTCCGGGCGGAAAGATACTCGCCGAAACGTGACTTGGCAACGCTCTCGTCGTTGCATTCGGCCAACATACAGACATCGTGAGCCCGGGAAGTTACTCTCCGCGCATCCGGCGAATCTCTGCCTCAAGATCCGCGGCGCGAGCTTCAGCTGCCAGACGCTCGGCTCGTTCCTGTTCTGCGCGCGCTTCGGCGTCCTCAGCACGGTTCTCGGCATCCTCGGCGCGAGACTCAGCCGCCACACGACCGGCTCTCTCCTCGTCTGCGCGAGATTCCGCTTCCTCGTGACTGCCGAGGTAGCATTCCGTCACGGGATCGAAGAAGCGCAGCATCCCGTCCTCCCAGCACACATACAGTCCCAGCGCCTCGCTGTAACCTCGAAGACGACCGTCGCCCAGATCCTCTATCGCTATCGGCTCATACACTCCGTCCACCAGCCGGTCTCCCGCAAGCGCCGCATCGTGGCACTCGCCGCCACTCGGGTCGAAGCGCCAGTATTCACCAATGCCGAGACGCTCGTAGTCCGCGCGCTTGTCGGTGTAGTCCGCTCTACCCGTAGTCGGAGACGCAACCTCAAGCACGAAGTCCGGCGCCTTCCCCTGACGGTCTATCACATATCCCCGCTGCTCCTCCATCAACTCCCGGTCGCCATCCCGCACAAACAGCAGGTCCGGTATCCGTGTATCCTCTCCCACGGGTGAGGTGAGAGTCACCGGAACCTCGCTCGCCACCGTGACGTTCGGCTCGTCGGCGTAGTAGAGCGCCAGTGACGAGATTACTGAGCGTTCGTAGAGGTGGAGCCAGTTCTGCATGTCGTCTCGTGGCGGATAGCCGGGAAAGCGTTCGAGCTTCTCCCTTTCCTGTGTGAGTATGGTCGTCCTGCTGGTCATCGCGGTTCTCTCCGGTCAATGTGAGTTGAGCGATTGCCGACTGCTGCCATTATACCACCCGTTAGGCCAGAGTCTTTGAGAGCACAGGGGTGACGGGATGTCTTTATATATAATGCACACAACTCCGTCCGTAGGGTTGTTCTATTACAGGCTCTTCGACGCTGGGGAGCAACTTGCCGCATGCCCCGCCCTCGTCTCTGCACAGAATCTACTGAGCAGTGGCTTCCAAGACGTCAGAGAAGAGTCTATTCTCATCAGGTCCAACACGGGTTACCAGCATCGGTGTCCAGTGCTTTTGGCTCGATGTATCTCGTCGGGGTACTCTCGTTCTGCCAGTTGCTCCCTGACCTCCCACGTCGTGATGCCTTCCTCTCCAGCAGCGCATCTCGCACAGATCAAGACGTCGTGCTGGATAACGTGAAGCTCTATTTCCCCATTGCCATTGCAATGTATGCCCAACTGACACGCTCTGTCGGATGTAACGTCTTCATCGTAATTGTCAGCCCATCTCGTCTCGTCCCTGTCGGGAAGAGCGACTGTCATGCCATCACGATATGGCATCCATCCGTCAAGATGCTCTCCTCTAGGTCCTCGCCCCCTTGCTTCATCCCAGCGTATACAGCCAGTGGGTCGCAGTGCTGGGTCCGGCATGTCATACTCGAGCGTGAGTTTGGCCAATGTGTCCGGGCTTGCTATTACGACGAGCCGCGAATTATTCGGAAAATACCAGGAGCGCCCCTTACCAAGATTGACCTCCAACGTCTGATGATCTATTGGACGCCAGACAATGCCATCCGTATGGTAGGCGTAGGGCTGATTGATAATGAAAGGGTCCTGGAACCCCTGCCTGGCTCCGAGCTTGGCAAGCCTGGCATGATCCAACTCTCTAACTCTATTGCTTTGTTCAGGGCAATTGCTGTGAACACTTCTTATGCTCCTTGCCGGATGGAAGCACGGCGATTTCCTCTGGTGGAACCAAGTGTCCGGGTTAGCCCCTAGGAACGACTCCACCAGGGCACGTTGATACTGTTCCCAAGCCACCTCACAAGTCATTGATCTGGACGAGCCGTTTCTCCCAACCGTTTGATATTCACAGTTCATCGACCCTGTACATATTCTCCCTCCGATGTTGTCTGGCGTTTTGCTCCACGCTCTCTGTCGGTCGGTGGTCATGTCTGCTTCTCCTTTATCGCATCGAGGTTCTGAACAGGCAGTATCCGTATCACGAGTCGGACAACAAGATCACCCGGAGCGTGCTTTCGGCGTTGAAGGCGCGGCACGCTTCGACATCCTCGCGGGTGAGGCTAGGGAAGTCTGCCAACACCTCAGCCTCGGACATACCGGAAGCGAAGTATTCCAGAATGTCGTCAACCGTGATACGCCTGCCTCTGATCCGAGGCGGTTTTCCAGCGGAAATGCCGCCATCTAGCAGGGAATCAGATGCTTTTACGAAAAACGTCCCGCCAAAAACGCCGTGGAGCGATTATTGCGGGTGCTCCAATACCATACACATCTCATTATCTGGCGTTAAGCCCTTTTGTCTGTCTGCTAGGCAGGCTGTGCCCTTGTCGCTCTTAATAATGTAACGTTAAGGGTAATAAATGTCAAATTATAACTATACCGAGAATTATAAATAACATTGCGATATTGTTGCGAATAAACCGCGAAATTATCGTCCGCTATTTCCGACGATGCAGAAGGACGTCAGGCGGAAAACGCGGCTTCTGGGAGAAGAATCTTGCGGGAAAAGTCTTCGGTTTGAGCGGATAACTAGCGCTCGTTTTTGCAGCCTGAGAAGTATCTGTATTGAATGTAAAGTTCCAAACGTAGCTTAGGAGCAGGTGACTGGCACTGATCTCAGAACCAAGAATTTCCTAGATGTGCCACCACATCTCAGTGGATGGTAAATCGCCACTCCCGATAGAGGTGACAGTGTTCACGCTGGAGCATTCTGCCCGGAATTGCTCGCCGCCCGATGCTCGTTTCGGCGCTGAACCAAAGTGGCATCAGGTTGTCTGCTTTCACGGCAGGAGACGTTCATGGCGTTCACACCGATAGGAATGGAGTGCGATCGATGCGGCTGACGATACCTTTACGTGTCTGCAATTTCTGACGACATACGGAAATCTGCCAAACAGCCCGAAGCGAGGTGCGTTCGGAGGCTATTCAGTCATGCCGGGACGCTGCACATCTTGCCGCAGGCGCGCCATATAATCGTCAACCGACCGGGTTATTCACCTGTGTCAGAACAGCCGCTGCGCCGCACGGTCTGGGGCGCAGCGGCTGTTCTGGCGGGGACTGCCCGACCACCATGTGTCACCCGTGTGCCACCCTATATGCCGGTATCCATGCGGGGGATTCTGAAGGCCGGGCGCAGAGTGTGAAGCTGCACCTTTTCCTAGTAGGCCATCTTAAGCGAGACCGCACCCGTGAGCGAGACCGCACCCGTGAACATATCATTCAGCACCGATGAGACGCTTGCGCAGAAGCCGTTTCCCGACAGCATCGAGATTGCCGCAGTTGCGGGCCTGCCGGAGAGGACCGCGCGGAGGTTCTGCACCGGCCGGAAGAGCACGGGTGCGCCGGCTTGGTGCGACACACCCGTGCTGACGACTTTCGCGTGAGGCAGCAGGACCAGCCGTCTTAATCGTCGCTAAACAACCGATACGATGACAGCGAAACCCCGCCGCGCTACCGGCGGTCCAGCCCTGAAGGCATCGCGTCGCCCTGGATTCCCCTCATTTCCATGCTCTGTGCGTTCGATGAGCCGCTCCTGATTGTAAGGGTGAAGTCGCCCAGTGTCTCCGCGTCGTATGTCGTCATATCGAGGTAGTATGTTCTGTCTTCCGTTGGCGTCCAGCTGACTTGGGAGTTTGTATTGCCACTCACGATGTCGTCATTCCCGGCGACAAAGACGAGCTCCTCGTTTTCTTCATCCCACTCCCAGAGGAACAGTACCGTGTCTTCGCTCGATTCCAGTGTGGCTGTCCATGCTCCATTTCCAACTGCGGTCACCTCGAAGCCCGTGTATCGATAGTATCGGGCGCCTGCCGCCACCTGAATTCCCGTGATTTCCTCTATTCTCTCGCGGCTCAGTGAATAGACACACTCTTGTGTCCATGAACCCGACAAGTTGACGGGCAGACTGAATGATGCCGGCATATTTATGCGGCAGGGATGAGGCTCAGGCGTCGGCGTTGCAGTCGGCTCAGGCGTCGAAGTCGGTTCCGCGGTAGCAGTCGGCTCAGGAGTCACGCCCGGCGGCACTGGCGTCGCCGTCGCTACGGGCGTCGGTGTGGGAGTCTGTGTAGGTATGGGCGTCGGTGTCGGTTGAGAAGCGCCCAGTTCCAGAGCGGCCACCCTGCTGCCCAATGCCGTTATCTTGCCTTCCAGGGTCGATATAAGACCCTGAAGCGTCGTCACAAGAGTTTCGAGCGCGCTTATCCTGCTCAGAACTTCGGGGGGAACAGCGGGCTGCGGGGGAACGGCAGTCGGTGCTGGCGTTGCAGTTGCAGTCGGTATCTGTGTGGGTATGGCAGTCACTGTCGCAGTCACCGTTGGAGTGTCGACCGGCATCTCCGTGGGTACGATGGTTGCGGTCGGTGTCTCCATAAGCGTGACCGTTGCGGTCGCGGTCGGCGTGGATGTCAGTGTCGCAGTTGGCTCAGGGGTGGCGGTAGGTTCAGGTGTCGGAGTTGCAGCGTCAGACACCGGCAACTTGGCAAAGCCATAGCCCCAGGTATTGTTGGGTACTGCGCCGCGCGGCTCTGCGCTATCCTTCAGATATTGAGCGACTTGCTGCGGAGTGTAGCCGGAGAAGCGCTGCTTGACCAGCGCAGCTAGTCCCGTTGCATGCGCCGTTGACTGACTGGTTCCGAAGAATGCGCCGCCGGGATTGTCCGTGGTTCGATACGATAGCGTCTGCGCCCCATCAGCGCCCACAATGTCCGGCTTGATTCTGCCGTCGCGTGTTGGTCCCTGGCTGCTGAATTCTTCGATCGTGAATGTGTCATTCCAGGGTGCAGCGCCCACGGCGAGCAGTCCGGGGTTCGCGCTTTCGGCAGGGCTTCCGATGCTCCCGGCCTCGGTATGATACTGTAGATAAGAAGAAGCGCCGCGTACCTGCATTTGTATCCAAGGTGGAACTGTGGTACTGCGATGTGACACGGTCAGACAGTAAATTCCGCTTGTGACCGGAGTGTATGCAATAAACTCATAGGGTATGTGGCTATCCCTGCCGCTCTGTGGGTCGTAACTGCCTCTAACAATGTCCCTAAGAGGCACTGCGGAGTTCCATAGAGCCATGTCCAGATCGGTGTCCGCGCCACCCCAGGAATCATCCCAGCGAAGTTGAACAATGATCAGCTTTCCGCCGGTGAGACGCATGCAGTTAAAATACTCTCTGCCACTCCAATACTGAAAATCAAACTCTGATCTGTCTGCATCTCCGGACCAAGTGTCCTTTGCGTAGTTGGCTGCCGCGGCAACCCAAGTGATACCGCCTGTTACGGCTGTGTCCACGCCTGCAAATGCGGAGTTGCTGAATGGGGATGTGCCGTCTCCTGGGCCCTCCCATAAACCACTCAACGAATAGTTGATGATATCCACATCATGCGCGACCATCCACTGGACTGTGGATTGCAGGTCGCCCCCACTGATCGGATTTGAGATGTAGTAGGTGGCTTCAGGCGCGATGTCGAAAGCCAATTCCGTATTGACGGTGCCGTGTTTGCTGGCGTCTGAATTGTCGCAATCCGCCAGGCTTGAAGTGAATACGCCGATTTCGGTGTAGCATCGTGCTTCCACCGATTGAGGCAGTTCAGTTCCCATGAGGTCGCGGAAGCCTTTGAATCCGGTGTCGATTACGCCGATTTTGACGCCCTGCCCTTTGTATCCGCCGGCATGCCACGGCGGGACGCCATGCGCCGCTAAACCCTCACTGACGACCACACCCTGCGCGGGCTGCGGCGGGATTATAGTACGTATGCTGATGACGCCCTCCCGCTCGGCTGCGGCGGGCAGCAGCGACACAGGGATGTATGCCTCGATATAGTCGATGCCGATGTTGCGCGTGTCGCCTCCATTGGCTTGGAGGAACTCGCGCACGGCGTCCGCGTAGCCCTCCGTGATATAGAGGGTTACCGCGACGGATGCTTCCTGATGCACGGGCGCGCTCGCGGCGGCAGATTGCGCACTGAACTGTCCGCTCTCCACCTGCTCTACGATGCGGTTGAGATTTGAGTCCATCTTGGGATGCTTGGGCGGAGCAATTTCGGACAATAGCGCTGCCATCAGCTCCGCTTCCGTTTCGCCGTCCTGTTCAGTAGTTGGAACTGGTGTGGGAGTGTCGGCTGTCTGCGCCCGTGCTGTGGGCGTGTCGCCGGTGGCGGAGAGTGCCAGCCAAAGGATCAGGACCGCTGCGACTGTCAGGCTAAGCGCTGTCAGTGGCTTGACTTGTTCTCGAAGGTAATTATGCAAGGTAGAACTCCTCTGTAGCGGACAATCCGCGATTCAGTGAGATGGATTCGAAGCTAGGCTACCGGTACTTCCACGTGAAAAGGCAAATGATGTGGTGGATGGCGAAGAAGAAAGAGGACTACGAACTTGTGCAGTACGTATATTCGAGGGATGGTACGCTGACAGGGGGATTTGGTCTTAATTGACATAAGGGTTCGCCATGATATTTTCTTCCTTACGCGGAACTCTCGTCGATTACGCCGATTGAGGCGCAAGACGGCATTCACTCGGCGTGTATAAGTGCCTTTATACCCGCGACACCCTAAAGAAGATGTGGAGGAGGAACGACATGACACTTGATGTGAAGGACACGAGGGACGGCATCCGGCTCACTCAGGTCGCGGCTATACGGAATGAAGAGACGCTGGAGCAGATCGCTCTTGAAGGCGTCTTCGCCGCCGTGATCGCCGAAGCAGACGCCGCTCGCGACATGGCGAGCGCAGACGGACACAGGCAGAGCCTCACGCCCGAGGACATAAGCAACCTTGCCGCGGTGCTCGGTCACGAGGTATCCGCGAACACCCGCAAGAACTACCGCTCCCAGTGGAGGCGCTTCTGCGAGTGGGCAGGCAGCAGGGGAATAAGCCCGCTGCCCGCCGATCCGCTTCAGGTTGCGGCGTATATCGCCGAGCGCCTGGTGAAGCACGGGCACAGGCCCGCTACGCTCCAGACGGCGGTCGCTGCTATATGCTTCGTCCACAGGGGAGAGGGGCTTTCAGACCCGTGCGAAGCATCGGAAGTAAAGGACATGCTCAGGAGCGCGCGGCGCATGGCAGGGTCCGAGCAGAGACAGGCGAAGGGCATCACGTACGACGAGCTGAAGATAATCGCTGAGAGCGCCATCCTGCCGCGGCGCTGGAGCAACGGCAGGATGGAGAGCGCGGATGCGGCGGAGCGCAGGGGAAGAGTGGACATAGCGCTTATCAGCGCGATGCGCGACGGGCTGCTGCGGGTGTCCGAGGCTGCCGCGCTCAGATGGGAGGACATCGAGGAGGAGGAGGACGGCACCGGCAGGCTGTATATCAGGCGATCAAAGACCGATGCCGAGGGAGAGGGCGCGGTGGCGTTCCTCTCGGTGCAGACGATGGAGAGTCTCGATGTGGTGAGGGGGATGTCGTCCGGTGAGGACAGCGTGTTCGGACTGATGCCCAACGGCATATCGAGGCGCATCGAGAAGGCTGCGAGGGCTGCGGGACTTGGCGAGGGATACAGCGGGCACTCGCCGCGCGTGGGTATGGCGCGCGACCTTGCGCGGGCGGGAACGGGGCTGACGCGGCTGATGACGGCTGGACGGTGGCGCTCGCCCAGGATGCCTGCGCTGTACACGCGCAACGAGACGGTCGCTAGGGGAGCGGTGGCCCAGTATTACGGCAGCAGGCGGAGGCGCGTGGTCAGGCAGGCACCGGACGACCGGAAGGACTTCGAGGTGAAGGCGGATGATGACTCCTGTCCTGTTGAAGTCACGGCGGTGGCTGGGATGGGAGGCGTCTTCGCCCAAATAGACCGCGACGACTTACGCGACTGGGAAGAAAGTGATAAAATGCCCTTCGCATCCAATCAGCGGGCGCTGCCCGGACCATTGCTTATAGTAGAAGAATCGTGTATAAAGGCACTTATACACGCTGTCTCCCAGACTGCTGTAGCTCTCGTCAATTACCTGCTTACCCCACCGCCTCCGCGAGCCCTCGCGCATACCTGACGGCTTGCATGCTGCTTTATCCCCGCGCCTGCTACTTATCTTATACTTTATGCTACTTACACCAGTATAACGCATGAGCGCGTCTCACGTTGCCCTGCGAGCGGCGCCGGCAGGGAGAATATCCTGTGCTTCAAGTACAGGCGCAAAGTCGCCAGGGACAACACGGTCAGATACCGCTGGCGAACACTTCAGCTGCTGCCCGGCACGGACCGGCCGAGCTATGCCGGAGCGGCCGTGTATGTACTTGAAGGGCTGGACAACAGCTTGTCAGTGCAGCACGAGGAGCGCGACATCCCATCTCAGGAAGCGCCGCCGCGTCCGAGCGTCCTTCGGGGCTTCGCCGGGAGAACCACACACTCACCCATCAACCATCAGTCCACCAACGGTCTGGGCACAAAGTGGACGGCCAGACTGGCGAACTTGGACACCAATCACGATGGCGAACAGCCCACCTCCACCTCCGATCGCAACGGGACGAGTTCGCAAAGCAGTGACTCCGCGCCGGAGAAAGCCCACGCCGTTGCAGACGGCCAGATGGAGAGCGGTGCAGAAGGCGAAACGCAAGGGACTGTCCATGCGTGGAATCGCCCGGGAACTGGGCAT
>DAOUKP010000021.1:0-30177 GCA_034421195.1 Dehalococcoidia bacterium | reverse complement strand
TAGTCTGATACTATGGCAAACTACACCAATGGACGGAATCGCTGCACACTTAGGCGGACAGAATCGCTGCACAACGACACCCCGCTGGCATGTTTTTGCTCCGCCCTTGACAGACTAACCGACTGAGCCTCAGTTGGCGTCTGTTGACGGCGCGAAAGAACTTCATAAAGAATGTGAACAACTTCCTGTTGACGTGAATCTAATTCTTCCGGTAGAGGCTGTAAGGCGTGTTTCAAAGTTGTATGGAATTGACTGCGAGCCTTATCTTCAGGAACGGTATGGGTAAAAGGCTTTCCCAAGTTCAGTAATAAAGAACGCGCAGGCTTCAATGACTTTCGTTATATCATCTTCTTGTGTGTACTAGGGTGTGTTGACATTTGACGAACAAGTCATTTCAAGCTCGAAAAGCCCTCTCACCTGTCATTCCGAACGCAGTGAGGAATCTGAAATCGTTGCATGCAAACTTATTTCCGACTTTAGATTTCTCGCTCCGCTCGAAATGACAAACGAAACCAAAGTCATCGGCGAAATGTCAACAGAACCTAGTATCTCCTATTCAACTAGCTGATAGCCGATAAAAGCATCACCTTCAGGGTCAACTTCTACATAGTAGTCCATTGGGTATAAGTCGTTAAAACTGTCGCTTATGTTCAGCATTATCTCACCGAAACAATCTAGCCGATTATCAGTGCGTCCGACCTCTTCCGTGTTGTAAATTTTCAAAATCTCGACATTCAAGTTATTGGCTCTCATATTGTCTGCGAATAAACGAATAATTTCAGATTTAAGGGTGCGGTCATCGCAATAATATAGAGACATAGCATTAGGCATTGCCGTAGGACGGGGTGTATTTGTAGGTCTAGGTGTATAGGTCGGAACGCGGGTGCTAGTTGGAATAGGTGTAGATGTAAACGTCGGTATTGGCGTGAAGGTTGGCTGAGGCGTATAGGTCGGAAATGGCGTATATGTAGGAATAGGTACAGGCGTATCAGCAGGAAGCGGAGTATTAGGCGGCATAGGACTAGAAACAATAGGGACAGGAGTGTTAGTCGGTCTAACTGGTTCAGGCGTAGCCGTTACCACTATGATTTCAGGTTTGGGCGAAGAACAAGCAAAAAGAAGAACGACAAAGACAGTGGCAAAACGCATAAAGATGCCCCTTCGTGTGCAGGTTGCGAATTGCCAAACACGCCACCAATCCTTGTCAGGAAACACTCAGGGGCAGAATGCTCCCTGCTTTCCTGACGAAGAATTAGGATAACGTTTGTTAAGGTGGAGTGTTTGGCGTAGTGAACTTACACGATGAGGGGAATGAGGTCAAGAAGGTTGGGGATGGAGTAGTGCGTCAGTTTGAAATATGCGCTGCGGTATAGGCGGCTATACATTTCAAACTGATGCACCGCCGGGGATGGTTACTCTTAGATATAATTCCCAAAGAAAAGCCCTCTTCCTATTGCGGGAAGAGGGCTTCTTCGTTTTGCAATTCTAGTGGAGAAGGGATTTCTCTCAAATTGGATTGAAAATCGACAAAGAATCGCATATGAGAGAAGTTAGGCATTGTGATAGAGAGCTTGGCCCGATGTCTCAACATAGAGACTGATTTGTACACTCAAGGTCAACATGACCAATAGGCCGATAAGACCCTTCGTTGATTTCATTCTAGTTATCACATTTCTAACCTCCCGCCAGATTGGCATTGCTTTAATTTTGAAAGTCCACTCGGGACATATTTCCACCACTGCTTCCACACTTAATATGCTTTGGTTCATTACGTCAGTTTCTTGCTGAGCATCGGAGCCCTTCATCGGGCCAAGCTCTCTATCAGTAGATTTACTGTATAATTACATGATAACACATTAAACCTTAAAAGTAAAGTATTATAGAATCATTTCGCATTAGTGTAATTCGACACACTCCCATCCATACATTACATTCCCCATTGAGGGGAAAGGGGTTGATGGACTAACCAACTGACAGCCTAAAGTATCGCCCCCGCTTCTTGGAACTTCGTAATGTCGTCCCAATCGTAGCCGAGTTCGTCGATGAGGACGGCTTCCGTGTCCTGTCCAAGCTCGGGCGCGCCACGCACGATTGCCGATGGCGTCTCGCTAAACGCTACCGGGAAGTTGCAGACTCGGATAGGGCCCATGTCCGGGTGATCAAAGTCGGTTATGAGGTCGTTCGCGATCACCTGCGGGTCGTCCTTCAACTCGGCGACATCTTGCACCTTAGCGTATATGAACCCATACTGGCGGAAAATCGCGTCCCACTCCGCGTAACTCTTGGTGGCGAAGGTGTCCTCAATAAGGGTCAACAGTTCCGGAACCACTTCCGCGCCGTCCTCGACCCCATCGAACTTTGGCTCTTCAAGGACGTGCGGGATGCCAAGCGCTTCAACGAATGGGCGCCAGTATCGCTTTGGTTGCGGGTTCGAAATTCGCAGCCAGCTTCCGTCTTTGCACTTGTAGATATTGTACATGTAGTTTCGCACGTCCTCGCGGTTGAGTGTGGGCATGTGGCTGCCGATGAGCAGGTCCATTCCGATGGCAAGCCCTTGCAGCCACATCGTGCTGCTCATGTGCGACACTTCCACCTTCTGTCCGACGCCCTGGCTCCCGCGCGCCCAAAGCGCGGACAGAATCCCAAGGCATAGGATGATGCCTCCAATCTGGTCAGAGGGCGCACCCCTTACGGATATGGGATGCTTCGCCCAGGGTGGAGTTGCGGACATCATCAGACCCGCTCGCGCCTGACCGCAAGCATCAAGGGAAGGCATCAGGGCGTCGGGTCCCTTCGTTCCGAAGCCGGACGCGGACGCATATATCAGCTTCGGGTTGATTTTCTTCAGTGTGTCGTAGTCCATGCACAATCGCTCGGCTACGCCATTGCGGAAGTTCTCGATTACTACATCCGCTTCTGCCACCAGTTTATGCACTATCTCCCGCCCTTCCTCGGTCTTCAGATTCACCGCAATGCCGCGCTTGCTGCGGTTGCATGTCTCGAAGTAGGCGTTGCGACCATTGGGCATCCCCGCATTCGCCGACTCGACCGAGGACACGGCGCGACCCACATCGCCGTCAAGGGCCTCCAGCTTGATTACATCCGCGCCCATGTCTCCCAGCATAGAAGCCGCTACAGGCCCGAACTGCCACATCGTCCAGTCCAACACTTTTACACCGGATAGCGGCCCATACTTCTCAGTATTCTGTGATAGGGTTGCGTTGCCGTTCATATTCCCCTCCGAGTGCTTGCTCTGTGTCATGTCGTCAACTTGCGCCCAAGTGTAGCATATCCCTATCTTCCGTTAGTGGTCACGCATGTCGTTCTTCGCTTTGGCTGCTTATTGGCTGCATTCCGCCCTTGCCAGTCTTGAACCTGCGAAGCGCTAATGCTATCGTGAGGATACCTCACTGCCCTGAGCATGCCGGCGCACCGCAGCGATGGAGGGGCCCATGCACCAATTCGAGCAGAAAGACCCTCAGCGTGAAGGCGACCAAGCGGGCTTCACCGGTGGACTCACGTTGCCCGGCGCGGACGGCAAAGTCGTAATTACCTGGTTGCTTCTTGTCATCAACATCATCGTCTGGGCGCTCATGCAGCTCGTCGGTGGATTCCTCAACCAGGACGTTGACTTGCTGCTTCGCTTTGGCGCGATGTTCGGCCCGCTCATCGCCACCGGCGAATACTGGCGCTTCTTCACTGCCATGTTTCTCCACGCGGGCATCATACACCTCTTCTTCAACTGTTTTGCTCTCTTCATTTTCGGCAGGCTTGTGGAAGGCGTGTACGGATATACTCGCTTCACTGCCATATACCTGCTGGCAGGGCTGTCCGGCGGCGTCCTCAGCTACATGTTCAACAGAACTGCAATCGCCGTAGGCGCAAGCGGCGCAATCTTCGGCATCCTTGGTGCGCTCGCAGCCTATTTCTTGGTGCATCGCAATACATTCGGAGAGATGGGCAGGCGCAACCTCACTGGCCTTGCTACGATAGCAGCCATCAATCTCGCCATCGGTCTGCTCATCCCCAATATAGACAACTGGGCACACTTCGGAGGCCTTGCCGGTGGATTCGTGATGGGCTTGGCTCTGGCTCCCCGCTATGTTTACGAACTCGTAGAAACACCTCTTGGGGTTGTACGTCAGATAGTTGCACAGCGTTCAGTCGGGATGCGCTGGCTGACTGTTCCCGCATTCGCTGTGTTGCTTATATTCTCCGTCTGGTATATCGGATCGGACGTGTCCGATGTTCAACAGTCGCAAATCCTTGTAGTCCGCGCTGAGCGCCTTCTGCAGGATGGGGACGCTATGGGCGCTCTGGAGCATGCGGAGCGCGCGGTAGAACTGGACTCGCTCAGCGGGCATGCATTCTATACACGCGGCAAGATTATGGCGCGAATAGGCTCGACGGACCGCGCCAAGTCCGACCTCAGCGCCTCGCTGCGCCTTCCCGGCCTCAGTCCATCGCAGCGCGAAGACGCGATTTCTCTACTTGTCTCACTTCCTTGACACATCTTGTCTAAGATTCTTGCATAAGTGCAGTTATAGTGATGATGCAGGCATTTTCACCCCCATCCTAACCTTCCCCCATCAAGGGGGAAGGGACTTATGCAATTTTCTCCCTGTCTATCATGAATATCGATGTTAGCCTCCGTTATGGTAGAGTAAGCGCATGAAGTTTCCCGCAGGCCGTGCTAAGAAGCGCAATGTTCTCCTCGACGCCGTCGCATCCGTGCGCGACACCGTTGCCGCCAGTGCTGACGAATCTGAGAGGCTCGGAACACTCGCGCCCGCCGCAGTTGAGGCCATACGCGGAGCCGGCTTGTTCACGCTCAAGTTGCCCATGCCCCTCGGCGGCGCAGAGGCCGATCCGGTGACCCAGATGGAAGTCATCGAAGAACTCGCTTACACGGACGCTGCCGCGGGATGGTGCCTGATGATTGGGGCGACTGCGATAGGGCGTCCAGGGGCTTTCCTCAGCGACGATGCCGTCGCCAAGATGTTCGTCGATGGGCGCATACCGACCGCCGCCACCGCCACCGCTATTTCCGGCAATGCCATCCCGGTTCAAGGCGGATATACCCTCACAGGAAGATGGCCCTTCGCAAGCGGCGTCCGGCATGCCGAATGGATGGTAGCGGGTGCGAAGGTTCCGGCTCGCGGCAATACGGAAGAGACCAGCCTAACGCTAGTTTATCCCGTGGCGAAGGGCAAGATTCACGACAACTGGCATGTGATGGGGCTTGAAGGCAGCGGCAGCAACGACATTTCCGTGAAGGACCTATTCGTACCCGCCGAATTCACATGGGAAACCGCACTATGGGAACCTAGGCGCGGTGATGCCATCTATCGCATGGGCAGGCCCGGCTTCGTCGCCAACGAGCATCCTGCCGTTGCTCTGGGCATCGCCCGTCGCGCCCTAGACGAGATTGTCGCCAGCGCGCCGAATAAGAAGCGCGGAAACCCTCCGATATCGACGCTGGCGGACAGAGAGGCGTTTCGCGGCGACATAGCTCGATGCGACTTCCGGCTGCGCGCCGCTCGCTCTCTCTCTCACGAAGTCTTTGAGCGCGCCTACGAAATCACCTGCTCAGGGCAGGTGCCGGACTCTGCGGTTCAAGCAGAGATGCGCGCGGTGTCGGCGCATGTGACCTTCGAGGCGGTAGATGTCACAACCATTGCTTTTCGATACACGGGAGGCTCCGCGATACACCGCAGCCACATCTTGCAGCGGTGCCTCCGAAACATCAACGCCGCTGCACAGCATTTCATGGTCAGCGACAGTTCCCTGGAAAGTTACGGTGCGACTTTGTTGGACATACCGGATGTCAAGCCCATGGCGTGACTTAGCCAAGGAGCATGTGTTTGACCGAAGAAATTAGATGGCACTATCGCTTCGACAACTTCTCCCGCGCCTATTCGCTATTGCGTCAAGCGCTTGAAGACGGTGTTGAGCCGCTGAACGAACTGGAACGTGAGGGAGTTATACAGCGATTCGAGTACACCTTCGAGTTGTCATGGAACGTACTGAAAGATCGTTTGGAGTACGACGGCGTGAATATCGCTCCCTTAACTCCACGACAGGTCATCCGCGAGGCTTTTCAGGCAAGGCTGATTGAGGACTGCGAAACTTGGATTGACATGCTTACAGACCGCAACCTGATGTCGCACACTTATGATTTTGAAAGATTAGAGGCAGTAGTCAGGAACATCCACTCACGGTATCTGGCTATCCTGGAAGCCCTCTATCAACGGCTGATATTGGAGATTCTGCAACAGTGAACACGCCGGACCTGCCGACCGCGACTAAGGAAAGGCTCATCCGAGTCTTTGCGACATACCCCGAACTGACACAAGTCCGCCTCTATGGTTCACGTGCCACCGGCAAATCAACGCCGCGCTCGGACATTGACCTGGCTACTTTGGGAATCCTAAACGAACACCGTTTAGGAAGGCTAAGGCTTGATCTTGACGACTTGCCGATACCGCAGAAATGCGATCTGCAGGCCTATGAAAGCATCCGACACGCTCCCTTCAAGAGGCACATAGACACTTACGGCATCACAATTTACGACAGACGAACCATGCCCCAAGTACCGCAGGCAGTTGATAGCTAGTCGGCTAATTCCGATACCGCAGTCCTATCTCTGCTTGCTCCAGCAGCTGACCGTCGCGTATCTCTTTCACTTCGTCCGCCATCGATAGCAGCGTTGAGTCGTGAGTCGCCGACACCACGCTGATGCCTTGCTTTATCACCATGTCTTTGAACAGCCCGAATATAGCGTGCGCGTTGTTCGAGTCGAGTTCCCCCGTAGGTTCGTCCGCGAGTATCAGCGACGGGCGTATCACTATAGCGCGCGCGATGGCGACACGCTGCTGCTCTCCACCGGATAGCTCGTAAGGCCGGTGGCGAGAACGGGTCCACAGCCCTACGATGTCCAGCGCCTCCCGTGTGCGCTCTGCCCGCTCGCTTGCGGTTACGCCGCTAATCCGAAGAGGCAACTCAACGTTCTCGAATGCCGAAAGCAGCGGCAGCAGCCCGAAGGATTGGAATATGAAGCCTATGCGATGACGGCGCAAGTCTGTAAGTTCCTGCTCGCTCATTTCCGCGAGGTCCTGCTCCTCGAACAGCACTTTGCCGTCGCTCGGCTTGTCCAGTCCCGCCATGATGTTCAGCAGCGATGTCTTGCCGGAACCCGACCTGCCCACGACCGCGATGAACTGACCTGGAAAAACGTTCAGGTTCACGCCGCGAAGGGCATGCACTTCTTCGGAATCCAGTTCATACTTTCGCTCCACGTCAACAGCCGCCAGTAGCCTTTGTATTCTGCTCAACTGATCGTTCCCCTTCGGATTCTGTCTATGTACTATTGATCGACTTTAATTTTCTACTGAACATCGTCCGGTATCAGCGTAACCATACCGTCAGCGGTATCGATACGGGCACGCTCGCCGATCTTCAGCCGGTCAATGATGTCTCTAGGAATCTGTACTCTGCCGCTACCGTCCACCAGGATGAATTCCTCCAGCGGCTGGTCAGTCGCAGCGGAGCCGGAAAGCCTCTGGTATGTAACCCTGCGTCGCACTTCGGTCGCCATCTTGCCGTCGCGTATCATCACCACTCGTCCCACCTTGTATGCGATGTCCGGGTCGTGCGTAACGATGAGAATCGTGGTGTCCAGCTCGCGGTTTATTTCGCCGAACAGATCAAGAATCTCCGCCGCGGTATTATCGTCAAGCTCGCCGGTCGGCTCATCGGCTAAAAGAAGGGGCGGATGATTTGCGAGCGCGACCGCAATAGCAACTCGCTGCTGCTCGCCGCCGCTCAGCTTTTCGGGTGTGTGCCCCATTCGATGTCCAAGCCCTACAAGCTCAAGCAACTCTTCGGCACGCTGTCTGCGCTCACGCGGCGATGTGAATGTGAGCATCATAGGCAACGCTACGTTCTCCACAGCCGTCAGGTACGGGAACATGTTGCGGCTCGTCTGCTGCCAGATGAATCCAACCTCGTCGCGCCTGTATAGCTCCGTCTCGTTTGGCGTCATTCGCAGCAGGTCTTTGTCGCCAACGCTCACTCGCCCGGCGGATGGCGTATCGTATCCCGCAAGTATATTCAGCAGCGTACTCTTGCCGCTGCCGCTCGCCCCGACGATTGCCACAACCTCGCTGCGCTGCACATTTAGGTCTAGTCCCCGCAGTGCAACAACCTCAAGGTCTGCAATCTTGTATATCTTGAACAGGTCCTCACAGACGATATACGCCTCTCTGTTCGCGTAAGTCATGCCTTCTTCCTTCTTATGCTGAAAATCGCAGTTTGACGCCACAGGCGGCAGACACCTTTGTGAGCGTGTCCAATCTTGGGGTGCGCTTCCCCGACAGCGCGCGGGACAAAGACACCCTGTCAACATTCGCCTGGCGTGCGACTTCGGACACTCCACCTCGCGCTTCTGCGACATTACGGAACGCCATCATCAGCAGACGAGGGTCATCCCCCATTTCTTCGATAGCCGCGTTCAAATATGCTGCTATATCGTCAGGAGTTTGCAGATAGTCGCTTGCTTTGTGTTCTTTAATTGGCATTTCATTTCTCCTGCCTGTAGGCAGTCCAACAGGTTTTGGCTAATCCGTCTTGCCCGTAGTAGATTCGATAACCTGCTCCAAAATTGAGGCGTAGTTCATAAACGCCCGATCCAACGCCCTTATGATCTCCGAAATTGCCTAAGATGATTCTGTCAATCCTAGTCTGCACGCGAGCGCGGAGGTTCGGAGGTTGCCTTCGCATCCATCGGTCGAAATAGTCTATACCGTCTTTCGTGATGTAATGAACAACCCTCATAGCACTCTATCGTAGCCAATTGGCTACAATAACTCAACATTCCTTTCATCTCGTCCATCGATGTAAGTCTCCACCTAAAGCTCGCCCAGCCTGAGTATCCGTTGCAGTGAAATCCTGCGTATGAACCAGATCATACCCAGTATTATCGCCGTGAATACCAGAATCATGAAGCCGTAGGTAATTGCCAGCGTGCCCCAGTCAATCTCCAGCACGAACGGCGGCAGGACCTGCGTTCCCCGGTCGTTGTGGCTCAGGAACGGCATTATGATTGCTCCAAGTCGTCGTCCCATTTCCGCACCTAGCGCCATGCCCGCTCCGATGACGATTGCCTGCTCCAGCCACACCAGCGTAATCAGCTGCCGCATCGAGAATCCTACCGTGCGCATCAGCCCGAACTGCATCTCTCGCTCGCGGAAGGACACATACGAATGCACGAGGAATCCGAGGCAGCTAAGTATCAGCACCGCGCCGAACGCCATGAACAGCAGCGCGCGCCATCCAGCCTGTACTAGCGGATCAACCGCAGACTCTTCCAGTTCCTCAACGCGGTCATATACGGCACGGCTCTGGAAAGGCTCGCCCCCATTACGCATCCCCTCAACCACCTCGGCACGTTCACTTCCGTTGGATGCTGTTTTTAGCCACATCTCGTTGGGCTTGACCTCGGCAGAAGTCGGCTCAAGATTGGTGTACCGTACTATTGCGTCTATGTCTCCGACCAGGTATCGCTTGCTCACAGTGTCCAGTGTGGGGAAGTACTCGAACGAGTCTATGATTCGTATCGGGACGCGATGCCCGGATACCGAAACCGTGAACTCTTCGCCGACGCTGTGTCCCGTTTCCGAGAGGAACGAGTCGCTCGCAAGCACGGGCAACGGGCTTGCCGGAGGCCCGTGATATATTCCGCGTCCGGTGAGCGGCGGACCCTCGGACCAGATGAATTGCGCTGCATCGCGAGCCGCAGGATTGTCCGCACGGGTGCTTATCGATTGCAAGCTGTCGGTAATCGATTCGCGCGCGCCTCGCAGCACTGTCCATTCTTCAACCGAGTTGAAATCTTCGAGGACGGTTACTTGATTCGAGCCGTTTCTTACCCAAATCTCGTCGATGGCGATATTGCCCGCGCGCAGCCGGCCGCGCGAATTGGTGTCGTGGATAGCAAGCGACACCATCGTGAGCGGTTGTTCCGGCTGAAGCGGTCTGAACCTTCTGAAGCTGCTCCCGCGCTCCAGTCCGCGCTCCAGCGTCAGCCAGTCTCCGTTGCCGCCAAGTCGCCCCATGACGTAGGTGAAGTACCTGTCGTTCACATCCTTGATGCGTATCGACACGGCGAGACTCTCGCGCGGTCTGTCAGGCTTTACTCGCATGCCTATTCCGCGCGCGTCATCGGGCAAGTCTATGCCAACAGGCGGGTTCTCGTGCCCTAGCTGCGACAGCATATCTTCGACGGGACGGTCCGCGAAGTCGCCGCGGAACCAGCCGATTCGCCGCATCGTCTCACCATCCACGCCCACCATCGTGTAGCTCTCGCCCAGCAGCTTGGACAGGTCGGAGCCAAACGCCTTGATGACAGGTGATGCTTCATCAACGATAGGCATCGCCTCATAAGTCTCGACAACGGGGATGCTCCGGCCCCTGTTGTTGACAGTCAGACCTTCCACGCGAATATCCGCGCCGGTTGCGTACTGCGCCTGCTCCTCGAAACTACGCTCCAGCGTGCCGCCGAAGCTCGCCGCGAATATGCCCAGTCCTGCCATGAGTATGAGCAGTAGCGACATCCTCGCGTAGTGGGTGGGATTGCGCGCCATCTGCCACATGCCCATGGAGAAGCCTACGGGCGCGCGCCGGGCGAACGCGCTAAACGCCAGGAATATCACGCCTAGTGGCAGGGGCACGAACAGGCTCGTTCCAGCCGACACTCCTACGACGAGCGTGCCTCCCACTATCCCCGGCGTTACTTCGGTGCTGTCACTGCTGTATGCAAGAAACTCCAGCATCGGCACGCTGAGAGGACTGAACATCAGGCCGGCAACCACTAGGACTTGCGCCACCAAGCCTACCGCGCGTAGTCTTCCTTCCGGCAGGCGCTCCGTAAGCCCGTACATCGCTACCATCACCAATATGATGCCCAAAGATACTGCGCGCGCCGTCCAATCGGCGCCTGCCGCACTGCCAAAGACGATCGAGGCAGCCTGCACGCCCGCAGCTACGCCAACTATCAGATGCATCAGGTTGGGGGATTCACCGCTTATGTATCGAATAGACAGCGGGAACAGGCGCAGCAGCGCAATCGCGAAAGCCACTAGAATCAGAGCAGGCACGGCAAGCAGCGCCTGGTTCACCGCAACGCTTCCGAACAACCCTGTTGCCACGACAGAACCTTGGTCGTGTAGCTGACGAAATAGGAATATGCTCACGACCAGCAGCATTACATCAAGATAGTATCGCTGGTAGAAGGGCGGTCCTGTTGGGCGCGCTGACTGCTGTCGATGCCTCGTAACGCCAATGCGAGATGCGCGCACGGCTGGAATTAGCAGCGCGCCGAAGCTGAACAGGCCTCCCAGCGCGCTCATCAGGTACGCTCCCCGGTTGACGAACACGCCCAATCGGTCGCCGCCGCTCAATTCAGAGAATGCAGGAGTGTAACCCATAAAGCTGATGATGGTGGCGGCTAAAATCGGGGCGACCGCAATTGCGATAATGGAGATAGTCGCCCCTTCAAGGATGAACACTGCCAATATCTGGCCGGAACTTGCGCCCCGGCTCCGAAGGAGGGCAAGTTCGCCGCGCTGCTGCTCGACCAGTAGAGATGACAGCGTTATCACATAGTAGAGGATGACAACCGCTATCAGCACCATAACCACGAACATCGGTATCTTGCTGAAGAACAGCCGCCTGTCATACTCTGCAAGAGTTGCGTCAAGGGCGGTTATCTGGCGGAATCCGAAGAGGTGGGTGGAGAGCTGCGACCGCATAGTACGCACCTGGAGATGCGTGATGGTCGTGTTGCCAGCATTCAGCCTGTCGCGGTCGGTGTCCAGATGCCAGGCGTAAGATGCGTCCAGATCGGTGAAATTTGCCCCCAGAATGTTGAAAAACATCTGCTCGGAGATGTAAAACGGCAGTGTGCGGAACGAGCCGGAGGTAACGGACCTGAAGAGTGTGTCGTCCTGATGCCAGAACTCCGAGTTCGGGTCATTGCGCGTGAACAGACCGCTTATAACCACGCTCGTGTACGGAAGCCGGTCGCGCCAATACGGAACTGCGGAAATTCTGTCGCCCACGCCCACACCGAAAAGCTCGGCGGCTTCAACGGGAACTATGGCTTCAAACTCCAGTGGCGCCGTTGAAGTCTCCAACGGCTGCTCGCTAGGATACCTTCCGCCAGGCAGTAGGGTGATGTTGTCCGTCAGTCGCGGATTGAATGTGAAGAAAGCGCGAGCGTCATCCTTGCCTGCGTTCACCTCGTTGCCGGGCACTGTCAGATAGAAGGTAGCGGACTTTGCGCTGCGCTGCACATCCTTGAACAGCCAGCCTAGCCGTCCCTCGAACTGGCCTCGCGTAGCATTGGCGACCTTTTCGTACTCTTCGACCTTCGTGGGTCCGCGCTCAGCCTTGATCAGAATGTCCAGGTCCAGCTCATCGACGTTGTTGAGGGAGTTCTTAAGCGCAAGTTCGCGAAGCGCATCGAAGTAAATGACAGTACCCGCCATCACTGTCGAGGACAGCAGAACTCCAACGATGACAGTGGAGAGCAGCCTCCAGTGGGACAGGCTGCGCTTCGCCACCAATGGCCACGCTGCGACTATTGCGGATATTATCTGGCGCATAAAGTTAGTCACTCTATCAGTTGGTTAGTTCGTCAGGCCCTTTGTCTTTTCCGTCGTGTATATCCATTTTAGCCCTGCACATCACTCCATCCTTGATATGGCGTGAAAGTCCAGATTCCGCATGCTGCGTGTCAGCCGATATACGGAAAGCGCGAATATGCCTATCAGCACCAGATAAAGTGGCGCAAGGAATCGAAAATCGGTTTCCAGGATGAAGGGAGGGACGACCTGTCTGCCGTTTTCTGTAACCGCAACCGATGATACCATAAGGTCGCTCATCAGCCAGCCTGCGCCCGACCCCAGCCCAATGCCGACCGCAACGATGATAAAGTGTTCCAGCATTAGGAGCCCTGCCATCTGCCGCGATGAAAGCCCGACCGATTGCAGGAATCCCATCTCGTTGCGGCTGCGATTGGCGAACGCCAGCAGGTATGTAACATATCCAAGTCCGGCGGTGAATATGATAATCGCCATCGCCAGCAGCACCATAGCCTGCCAGCCAGCGGTTATCAGTGGGTCGAGGCGTACCTGTTCCAACTGCTGCTCACGATCATGCACGAGGTCGCGTCCGACCATTCTCGTAACCACCGAATTTACCGAGTCTCCTGCTCCCGACGCCTTCTCGATGAACATCTCGTTAGGCGTTGCCACCAGCGCCGGGCTGAGGATGTTGATATGCCTGACCAGAGTTTCGAGGTCGGCAATCAGGAAACCTGCGCCGCTTGGGTTGAGTGTGGGGAAGAAGTCCACGGAATCGCGCACATGAATGGGCACGAAGCGTCCCTTTAACTCGACAATAAGCGCATCACCCACGCGCGCTCCCGATGTACGCAGAAAGGAATTGCTGGCAACCACCGGAACGGGCCCACCGCTTGGGCTTCTGTATATTCCTCGCAACCCGTTGTCGGTGTCCTTGCCAAATGTGAACAGCCCGGAGAGGTCGCCTCGACTTACGTCGTCATCCGAAAATGTCAGCAAGTCTGACGACAGAGTGGAAGTCGCGAGGGGCAGCCACGCTGAGCCGGTGTCCTCGAAGTCTTCAAGGTATTCAATCGTGCCATCGCCCTTGATCGCATGCACATCGTCAATAAGTATAGAGCCTGCCGTGCCTGCGGGTCCGAATACAGGCTCGAATATCTGGATGGAGGCGAGCTGCACAGGTCGCTTCATTCTTCTTGGCACTTCCAGTGTGCGGAGGTGCCACTCCGGGGGGCCCATGTTGCCGAGCGACTGCGTGTCCAGTACGCCGTCCGCATCCTGCAAGACCAGCCACATGTACATGTTCGGGTACAGTTCCTCAGGCTTCAGCCAGACGCCGACCGCCACTGCATCGTCGGGCAGGGTAATCGGCTCGCTCACGCTAAGCGGGTTGAGCGCGCGCATAACCTCCGGCAGTGTGCTGCGTGAGAAGTCATCCCTGTACCACGAGTAATAGTGGAAGTCGTCCGCCTCCACAGCGAGCATGCGGAAAGTATTGCCCGTATAGTTCGCTCCAAGCGTGCCGCGATCTCTGAACGCCATCGTAACCGAGGTTACGCCGGGAATGGTTTGATAGCGTTGCTTGAGGCCGTCGATGCTGCGGGCGATGTAGCCGGGTATATTGGATACTCGCATGTCAGTCGCCACATCGTATTGGATACGCTCCTGGTAGCTCCGGTTGAGCGTGCCGCCGACGGTTGTCGCAAGTACGGCAAGCCCTGTAACCATGACCAGAAGCAGCACGAGCCAGCTGTACTGCAGTGGGTTACGCGCCATGTGCCACAGGCTTAGCGATACCCATACGGGCGCTCGGTGGGACAGCAGGACGAGCAGATAGAAGATAATCTGGAGCGGCAGAATAGCCGCAAAACCAAGCGTCGGCAGATACGCCAGGGTTCCTTCCGTTGGCGGGTAAAAATAGATTAGCGCGACTATGAGAGCGATTTGTGCCCCAAATCCATACAGCCTGGCGCGGCCTCGCTCGGCGCGCTGTGTAGCCCAATATGCCGTAGCTGCCGCAAGCGCCAGTCCAAGCGGAGGCACAGCGCCAATAATGTCCGATTGGCGCAGCGCATCCATAGCAAGAGTGATTGCGAGTAGCGCCGTTATCACCCACACATACATGTGTATGAGGGCGGATGATTCGCCGCTGATGAACCGCACGAACAGCGGGAAGAAGCGCATGAATACCAATGCAACCAGTGTCAGCAGAAGGACGGGAGCAAACAGCAGCGCCTCGTTGATCTCAATGCCGCTGAACAATCCCCCGGACACAAGCCGTCCTCGCGCATTCAGCTCCCAGAAGACCAGTCCGCCTATAGCCAGTACCATAATGTCGAGATAGTAGCGCTGGAAGAACGGGACCTCGGGCGGACGGGACGACCGCAACTTGTGGATGATAAGCCCGGTACGCGCCCCGATGACGCTGGGTATCACGAAAATGGCGAGTCCCAGAGCGCCGACTGCTGCCGACACCAGAAACGGCATCCAGCGCCAGTTCACAGGAAGCAGAGCGCCCCCTGTAATGTCTGTGAAGTACGGCAACTTGCCTGATATGGCGATGGCGCCCATCGCCAACAGGGGTGCGATGACGACTGCTACTGCCGTAATCACCAGTCCTTCGATTGCGTACAGGCGTACAAGTTGCGCCATACTGACGCCGCGACTTCGCAAGAGTGCTACGTCGTCCTCTCGGCTCTGCACGAGATACGACACCATCATCGACATGTAGTACAGCACGGTGATGACCATGATTGTCAGCAGGAGAAGAAGGGGTATGCTCGTGAAGAAGCTTCGCCGCTCGAATCGGTCCAGCAGGGAGGTGATGCCGGTGAATACCGCGCTGCCCTGCATCCTAATTGCCATGCCGTTCTCGAGATTGTCTAGGCGTTCTCTCAGTTCTTCCGGGCGAATCTTCTTAAGTGGTTCTTTCTCGACGAATATGAACCACGAGGAGGAAACCAGACTACCGGGATATGCCTTGCCAAGGCTGTCAATCAGTGCCTGCTTCGTGACGAACAGGGCTATGGGCGGTTCTTCCGGGTCCACTTCGATGCCCACGTCCGGTATCTCTTCCAGCGGCGCCGGTTCCATGAATACATTGGCGTTCTGCTGCCAGTAGTCGGAGGAGGGATCGATAGGCTCGATGACGCCGACTATCTCGGCGGTAATGGCGACGTCAGTGCCTAGCGACGGCTTCATCTCCAGCTTGTCCCCGACCTTCAGGCTGAACACATTCGCGGGCGTGCTGCCAAGCATCACCTCGACATGCAATCCGTCCTCTGTCGGCGTAACTGTGTCCGTGAACGCCCGCCCGGATGTGAACTCCACATGTTTTTCTACATTGGACAGGTATTGAAGGTATCCGCGCGATACGAGGTCAACATCGGCGTTGTCGAGCGGTCGCCGTGGGGTGCCGACCAGCAGCGTAGTTCCTTTGAGGAATCGTTCTCGGCTGACATAGAAGTCGGAAATGTTTTCCTCTATCAGTCCGTCAATCTCGCTGTCGGTAACATTCAGACTCTCTTCGTTGAGAGGCACGTTAGGAGCGAAGGCGAAGATATTCAGGAAGAGGATGGAGGAGCGATCGATGGATGTGTTCAGCGTGAGACGCGCCAGCGAGTTCAGGTACACAGGTGCGCCCGCAACCAGCGTGGAGGCTATGATGATGCCTGCGAATATACTTAGCAGGAGCTTCCAGTCGGAACTGAGACGCTTGATGATGAAACCGAATGTCGAGAATGAACGCATTACCTGATGTACCGGCTAACCGATGAAATAATTGCGGCCCTTGAGCTGCTTATTGGGTCTGTCCCATAGGTAGCAATGCCTGTAACCGATACCTTGGCAAGCCAGCTTCATGCACCAGCAGACATCCGCAACGCCATAGTAGCATATTATGAAACGATAAGTGCGATGGAATGAAAGCGGAGTCTAATTGGGTAAGAGTTACTCTCTTCATAATGAACGTTTGAGCCGGTCATAGGGCGGGTCAGATATACCAATTATTGGCGCAGCGCCTGTTCAAGGTCAGCCAGCAGGTCGTTCACGTTCTCGATACCCACTGAGACGCGCAATAGGTTTTCGGGCGTCTGGGTGTCCGGTCCCTCCACCGATGCTCGATGTTCTATCAGGCTCTCGGTGCCGCCCAGGCTCGTCGCGCGTGTGAACAGACGCAGTCCGGCGGCAACACCCATCGCCTGCTCTCGCCCGCCATCGACCTGAAACGACAGCATGCCCCCGAAGTCCGACATCTGCGCTGCGGCAATCTCATGTTCATCGGGCGCTGCCAGACCGGGGTAATGGACGGCTTGCACACGGGGATGTTCGCTGAGAAACGAAGCGACCGCCTTCGCGTTCTCGCAGTGAGCGCGCATTCGCAGGTGCAGAGTTCGGATGCCACGCAGCGTCAGCCAGCAGTCGAACGCCGAAGGCACCGCGCCATAAGTTGCCTGCACCTGGCGCACTCTGTCGAAGAACTCATCCTCACGCGCGGCGACAACCGCCCCGCCCATCACATCGCTGTGTCCGGATATGTACTTTGTAGTCGAGTGGACCACCGCATCCGCTCCAAGGCTGAGAGGCTTCTGGAGCATCGGCGTTGCCCATGTGTTGTCGCACACGCACAGTGCTCCCGAATCGTGCGCGACTTCTGCGGTCCGCCGTATGTCCGCGACTTTCAGCATTGGGTTCGACGGTGTCTCCACCCAGACGAGACGTGTGTTGGGTCGTATCGCCTGCCGTACTTGCTCTGAGTCGGTAACATCCGTGAAGGTAACATGCAAGCCCCAGCGCGCGAACACATCTCGAAGCAGCGCGCGAGTGCCGTGATAGCAGTCGTTGGGCGCCACCACATGGTCGCCGCTCGCAAGCGTCTGAAACACCGCGGCACTCGCCGCCGACCCTGACGAAAAGGCAGCGCACGCAGCGCCGCCCTCAAGTGTTGTGAGGATGTCTTCGAGTTGGCGGCGGTTCGGGTTACCGGTCCGAGAATAGACATACCCGCCCGGGTACTCCCCGTCGGGCGCGCGCTCGAAAGTCGTGGATGGCTGTATAGGCGCAAGTATCGCGCCCGATTCCGGGTCGATATGATGGCTGGCGCGCGTGATGGCGGTTTCGATGTTCATTGCGCCAGAAAATCGTACAGAGGCACAACTCCGGTTGCCCGTGAACCGTCGCTGAGTATCTCATCGATGCGCTGCATCGCGATAGAACTTAGGAGGGTATCACCACAAGTATCGCACACCTCCGCCGGCACATTATCGACAACTACAATCCGTTCATTGTGTCGCGCCGTATGCACGATATACTGCTCTTCGTATTTGCCCGAACACCCCTGGATTGTGCAGTCCATAGTCACACTATTCCATTGTGCTGGAGGCTATTTACACCCTAAAGCCCAATTCCGTCTGCCACTGTCTCCAGGTGAAAGTCTGTGTCCCCAAACGCCAACTCCGCAGCCTTGGCGCGCCGCGAGTACAGCTGCATGTTGTGCTCTTTGGTGAAGCCGATGGCGCCGTGGCACTGGTGTCCCAGCGCGCAAATGCGCCTGTATGCGTCGCTCACCCACGCCTTCGCCATCGCAACTTCCTGCGTCGCCTCATCGCCCTCTGACAGTCTCCACGCCGCCTGGTATGTGATGTAGCGGGAACCCTCCACATCGGTTGCCATGTTCGCGCAGTGATGCTGAATCGCCTGGAATGAGCCGATGGGCCTGCCGAACTGCGTGCGCTGCTTGGCGTACTCAACGGTCATATCAAGAACCTGTTCGGCGCCGCCAACCATCTCGGCACACTTTCCGATTGCGCCCCATGCCAGTACCTTTTCGATAGTATCCCAGCCGGCGTTGATCTCACCAAGAACGGCAGACGCGGGTACGGTTACATTCTCGAAGGCAAGCTCGGACTGCCTATCGGAAGCGATTGTCTTCAACAGAATGTGGCTCACTCCGTCAGTTCCGCGCGGCACGAGGAACAGCGAGATGTCCCTTTCGCCGTCGCCAGTGCGCGCCGCCACAACATAGGTATCGGAAACGTGAGCGTTGGGAACAAACAGCTTCACGCCGTTGAGAGTCCAGCCGTCGCCATTCTGTGATGCGGTCATCTCCACGCCCTCGGCATCCCAGCGTGCGCTCGGCTCGGTCAGCGCCAGTGTTACGATGAGCTGTCCTTCGCTAATCTGCGGCAGCAATTCCTGCTTCTGTTCCTCTGAACCGGCGTCCATAATAGCCATGCCGCCCATCACGACCGTAGAAAAGAACGGACCCGGCAGCAACGCACGCCCCGTCTCCTCCAGCAGCACCGACAGGTCGAGGTAGCTTAGTCCCACGCCGCCGTATTCTTCCGGGAAAATCAGCCCCAGCCAGCCCTGCTCCGCGACCTTCTGCCACATCTCCGGCGTGTAACCGCGCTCGTCCTCTTCCATTTCGCGCACATAAGTATCCGGGCACTCCGCCTGTAGGAACTCGCGCGCGCTGTTCCTGAGCATCTGCTGCGTTTCGTTCAGTCCAAGGTCCATTCGTTCTGTTCCTCCGTTTGTTGAGACAGCGTTCTACGCTGTGTGTCCCCTTTTGCATATTGTGACTGAAAGCAAAGATTGTCAAAGATACCGAATAGACTACCTCGGCAGCTCTAACCCTCTTGTCGCTATCACATTCCGATTTATCTCCGATGTGCCCGCTGCCACAGTGCCGCCATGCGAGCGCATCCAGCCGTTTTCGATACGCCCTCGCAGCGGCGCCCAACTCGACTCAGGATCGAGCTGTCCATACAGACCCATCACCTGCATTCCGAGGCTGTACAGCCTTATCATCATCTCTGTGCCGTAAGCCTTCGTGATGGACGCCTCCTTGTTCGGAATCATGTCCTGGCTCTGCATCCATGCTACGTTGTAGCACATCAGGCGACAGGATTCTATTTGCACAGCCATTTCCGCAATGCGCTGCCGCACAGTAACATCTTCTGACAGTGGCTCGCCGTTGCGCCTGTTCTCTTTGCAGAAGTTCACTATGTCCTCAAGCAGTCGCTTCGCCCGCGCCGGTCTGTCAACCCCGCTGCGCTCGAAGTCCAGCAGCGCTGCGCCCACATACCAGCCCCGGTTCAATTCGCCCACGAGGTTCTTCTTCGGCACGCGCACATCCTCGAATGTAACCAAAGCGCGGTGGGCGTCCCACATCATAGGAATCTTCTCGACTGTAACGCCGGGTTGCTGCATCTCTGTCAGCAGGAAGCTGATGCCGCGATGCTTGGGCGCGTCCGGGTCGGTGCGTGCAAGCATAAACATCCAGTCCGAGCCTGAGTGCGCGCCGTTCCATATCTTGGAGCCGTTGATAACGAAGTCGTCGCCATCCTCGACTGCCCGCGTCTGAAGCGATGCCAAGTCCGAACCGCTGTCAGGTTCTGAGTAGCCCTGCGACCAATCGATGTCTGCCTGCGCGATGCGTGGCAAGAAGAATTGCTTCTGTTCGTCCGTGCCGTACAGCATAAGGATGGGGCCCACCATCCGTACCCCGGAATCGCCTGCCGGGACGCCTCTGTAAGCCATTTCTTCGTTGAAAATCATTTGCCGGATGTGAGGAGCAGCCTGTCCGCCGTACTCCTCGGGCCATGCCATCGTCAGCCAGCCGTTGCCCGCAAGCTTCTTCTTGAACTCGCGCACCAGCCCCGCGTCTTCCGGCTCTTCGGCATCGACGGCGCGCTCGCGCCAGTCCCAAGGCAGTTCGCCTTCGACGAAATCACCTACTTCCTGCCGAAAGGCATCGTCTTCAGAGCTGAAGCGGAAGTCCATCTTTTCACCTCACCGTTGCTTACTCTTATCTGCTGGGTTTTCTGCGCGAACACCGATTATGCAGCGGAAGCTACCTCGGCAGCCCCAGCCCGCGCGTTGCGATGATGTTGCGCTGAATCTCCGATGTGCCCGCCGCGATTGTCGCGGAGACCGATGTCATATAGCTTTGCTCGATTCGCCCCTGCAATGGCGCGTACTTTGAGTCCGGCTCAAGCTGACCGTACAGTCCCAGAATTTCCATGCCCGCGCGCGCAACTGCCTGCTGCAACTCCGTGCCGAAACTCTTGCCCATCGAGGACTCCTTGTTCGGCACAAGCCCTGCGCTCTGCATCCATGCAATCTGGTATGAAATGAGACGGCTTATCTCGGTTTTCACCATCAGGTCGGCGAGCTTACGGCTGATTTTGGGGTCGTCGATCAAGCGCCTGCCGTTGCGCGAGTTGTCTTTGCAGAACTGGATTATCTCTTCGAGTGTTCGCTTGGAGCCTGCCGAGTATTCGACGCCGGAGCGCTCGAAGTCCAGCAGGGTCGCGCCCACATACCAGCCACGGTTCAGTTCGCCCACGAGGTTGCGCTTGGGCACTCGCACATTGTCGAATATGACCATGTTGAAGCTGTGGTCGTTTGCCATGTTAATGATGGGGCGAACTTCCACGCCCGGCTGCCTCATGTCCGCGAGTAGGAAGCTGATGCCGCGATGCTTGGGCGCGTCCGGGTCGGTGCGCGTCAGCACCATCACATGGTCTGCGTGGTGCGCGTTGGAAGTCCAGATCTTCGTGCCGTTAATGACGAAGTCGTCGCCGTCCTCGACCGCGCGCGTCTGAAGCGATGCAAGGTCCGAGCCGGACTCAGGCTCCGAGTACCCCTGGCACCACTGCACCTCGCCGCGGGCGATTGGCGGTAGGTACTCGCGCTTCTGGTCCTCCGTGCCGTGAATCATCAGCGTGGGCGCGAGCATCTTCGTGCCGAACTGGTCGCGTCCGGGCGCTCGCTGGTAAGCCATCTCCTCCGCGAAGATAAGCTGCATCATGTGCGACGCGCCGCTGCCGCCATACTCTTCCGGCCATGCCATCGTCAACCAGCCCTTGTCCGCCAGCTTCTTCCGCATTTCCAGCTCGAAATCCCAGTCGCCTCCTTCTTCATCTCCGCCGCCTGTCCAACCTTCGGGAAGCTCCCTACGCAGAAACTCGCGCAACTCTGCGCGAAAATTCTCTTCATCAGCCGTGAACTTGAACTCCATTAGACTTCCTCCGTTACATTCGGTAATTCTCGCTGATCGCACTGCCTTAGTTAGCCATCTATGAGCTTGCCTGAACCTGCCAAATAACGTATCGACCTGCCCACTGCAACACTCAATGGGTGCGGAAGACTTAGACGCTGCCTACAGAGAGGCAAGTTACGGTGCGAACGATTCCATTTATCGTGTGAATGCGGCTCGTAACCATATCCCCGACGGAGTTAAGGTCCGGAGCGACTACAACGGCGATAATGTCGTATGGCCCCGTTACCGCATCGACAGTCTCAATGCCGTCCAAAGAGCGCAGCGTATTGGCGACATCTCGCGACTTGCCCACTGCGGTTTCTATTAGAATATACGCCTTGGTTGACAATTCTCATTCCTCCTGGAAGTGTGAAGCAGCCTTTGGTTTTCTAGCGGAATAAAGTGGTAGATAATAGGCTGTACAGAACCTGAGCCGACGATAGCAAGGGGAATCCCCGCACACGCTCATTACCCCGCACAACGGTATGAAATCTCTTGCATTTTATAGGTGTGCAAGAAAGAGTGTCAATCTAAACTCGCATAAGTGCCTGTGATGAGGCGTACATTTTGTCGTGCTCTTCGTCGGAGTCCAGGTGGATAAGGACGGCACGGTTGCAGTTCCTTACGCACCGATTTCAGAAGATTGACGGCACATCAGATGTGTAGCCGTGATTGCCTGACATTAGCGATGAATCTGTTACAGTCGTTGAGCCGTTTCAAAGGTGCCGGTTCCAAGTGGGAGATGCTCAAGCGGAATCTGCCTTTCACGAGGAAGCAAGCTTGACATGAAGGCGTTCGTCTGTGCATCGGCAAGCCGTTTCCCATTGACCTTTCGACATTTGATGCAATTCAATGATGATTCGGAGCTTGGCATAAGGGTATGTAGATTAAAGCAGACCCTCTCGCTCTCGCCTACGCAGGTACAGCGGAAGCCTCAAACTGCCCCGGCGCTTCTGGGGAGCGCCCAAGAAGGCGGCGGAGTTTTGCTATAATTCAGGTTCAATGTGTCGGTTCGCGTACACTTGCGATTGTATGCCCGGCCAGTCAGTGGGCTGAGGTTTGAAATATGGAAGACGCTGCTCTGGTGCGAGACTTCGCCACTATCATGGCGGTCGCAGGCGTTGCCATTGTTGTGTTCCATTTGCTAAGGCAGCCGCCTGTGCTAGGCTATCTCATCGCTGGGCTCGTCGTAGGGCCGTACACTCTGCCGCTGCTCAACTTGCCCGCGCCCGTTACCCATACCGAGAGCATCCACCTGATGGCTGAGCTCGGCTTTATCATGCTGCTATTCGCCATCGGGTTGGAGTTCGGCTGGCGGCGCATCAGGCAACTTGGTCTGCGCGTAATCCTCATCGGCACAATCGAGATTATTTTCATGATTGCGCTGGGCTACGAGGTGGCAACCCTACTTGGGTGGAGTGGAACAGAGGCGATATTCCTCGGCGCGGCGCTCTCAATAAGCAGCTCGGCAATCATCATCAAGGTGCTGCGCGATACCGGCATGCTGCATGAGCAGCACGGCCGTCTGATAGTGGGCATTCTCGTCGTGGAAGACTTCGCGGCCGTCATTCTGCTGAGCCTTCTATCCGGCGTGGCTACTACCGGCACCGCGAACCTCGCCGAAATCATGACTCTCGTCACACGGCTGGGCGTGTTTCTCGTTTGCGCGCTGTTTATGGGCGCGCTGGTCGCGCCGCACATCATCAGGTTCGTGGCGCGCTTCCGGTCGAGAGAAGTGATGCTCATCGTCAGCCTGGCGATGTGCTTCGTGCTTGCGCTCATAGGCGAGCAACTTCACATTTCGGCGGCGGTGGGCGCGTTCATCATAGGAACGGTGCTTGGAGACACCGAATACTCCGAGATGCTCAACAATACCATCGCTCCCGTGCGCGACATATTCTCCGCACTTTTCTTCATCTCCATAGGCATGTTGGTCGAGCTGTCGGTGCTTTGGCAGTTCATAGTTCCCGCGCTCATAATCGCAGGTGTGTTCATGGCAGGCAAGATGTTCGCCGCGACGCTCGGCACGTTCATAACCGGGCACGACGGCAGGACATCACTCAGTGTGGGCATGGGCAAGCCGCAGTTGGGCGAGTTCTCGCTTGCGATGACCAAAGTCGGGGTTGACTACGCTGTAGTGGGCGCGTTCCTGTATCCGGTGGTTGCCGCCGCGTCCGTGCTGACCGCGCTGCTATACCCGCTGGTCGCGCGCTCGTCAAGTGGTGCGAGCGATGTGCTGGAGCGGCGATCGCCCCGCATGCTGCGCCAATATGTCGGCAACCTGTCCTACATCCTTATTTCAACGCGCACCGTGTTCGGCATGGAAGGCGATCTCGCCAATGTAGTCCGACGCTCCGGTCGGGTCATAATCGTGAACCTGGGTGTGATTGTAGTCAGTATAGGATTAGGCACGTTCGCGCTTAACTACGCCGGCGAACTGTCGAGGGGGTTGAACACCCAACAGGGGATGTTAGGCCTTATCGTAAGCTGCATTGTGGTGCTGATGTGCATTCCGCCGTCCGTGTTCATCTGGCGGGCGCTACTGCGAATGACTGATGGACTGTCCGCTTTCATCTTTCGCAGAGACTTGTCCGACCTGAGGCTGCTCAACAGGGGTGGATTGCATATTATTCTCCGAAATAGCATCTTGCTTGTAATCGTGGTCGTGCTGGTGATTTGGAGCCTGCCGCTTCTTTCTCAGCTTGTCGTCCTCGGCAGCTTTTCCACTCCCATCGCCGTCTTCGCGCTCATAGGCGTCGTGGCGCTGTTATGGCGAGTATCCTTCAAGATTCATGGCTTGATGGAATCGACTTTCTCCCATACATTTTTGGGGGGAGATGACGGCGACTAATGGCTGCCAATGGCGCGGCGCATCGCGGCACTGTATGATAGCGACAGGTTGCAGCGTTAAGCGAAGGAGGACAAAATGCGTCTTGAAGGAAAGGTAGCTCTCATCACGGGTGCGGCTGCAGGCGTGCGAGGCGAGCTTATGGGCTTCGGCGGAGCGGCTGCATGGCTGTTCGCCGGAGAAGGCGCGAAGCTCGTGCTTGCCGACATCAACGAAGAGCAGGGACGTCGCACCGAGGCTCAACTGCGTGAGCAAGGGCATGACGCCGTTTTCACTAGGCTTGATGTAACAAGCGAGTCCGACTGGGAAGCCGCCATCAGGCTCACTGCGGACACATACGACAGGCTCGACATCCTGATTAACAACGCCGGCACCGGTGGTCGCCTCACCCTTATGGAAACATCCGAAGAGGCGTGGGACGCGCAGATGGATGTTCATGCTAAGGGTGTCTTCCTTGGCATGAAATACGCCGTGCCTGAGATGCGGAAGGCGGGCGGAGGATCCATCATCAACGTGTCTTCAATATACGGACTTGTCGGCAGCCGCACATCCACCGCTTACCATGCAGCCAAGGGGGCGTCTCGCATCATCACCAAATCTGCCGCCATCCAGTATGCCGGCGAGAATATCCGGGTCAACTCCATCCATCCCGGCTTTTGCCGCACACCTATGACCAACGCCAGCTACCAGAACCCCGAGCACTATGACGCGCTGCTCGAGCGCATCCCGATGGGCAGGGTAGGGCAACCGGAGGAACTCGCCCAGGGCATGCTCTATCTCGCTTCCGACGAGTCGCGCTATGTAACCGGCGCCGAGTTGGTCATAGACGGAGGCGTAACGGCAACATGACGCAGACGCAAGCCATAGAGACCGTCTGGTTCGTATATTCGGAGGATGGCAAGCCGCTCGGCAGGCTTTACATGGAGGAAGGCGCGCCTGCGCCCAAAGTCGGCGCGTTCATGCCCGATGATGAAGGCTGGACATCCGGTGTCATCACCGCAGTGCGCGAACTAGCGCCCACCTGCGCGATGCGCCGCTTCCGCGTAACCGTCAGACGATCATCCGACTAGCCTGACGAAATTCATGTGGAAACCGCGTCCCAATCATAGTAATATGGACATGGTGAGCCAACGTAGCTCAGTCGGCAGAGCAGCTGTTTCGTAAACAGCAGGTCGACGGTTCGAGTCCGTCCGTTGGCTCCACTAAACTCATGGGGAGCATTTGAGAGGTTCTTATTGAGACTGGCACGGTCGGAATATAGGCTTGTGTAAGTGCGAGTGGCAGTGCCCATAGGGGCCATGCCTGGCTCTAATTTAATGAAGGAAGTACCGACCTGCGGCTGACGTGTCCTATGAATGGAATTTGCCGGCCCATCATCGTATTTGAAGCGATGCGCTTGGCGAGTCGAGACGTATTGATATGAAGACATATAAGAAGCCCCCTCGTGTCTAGGATGCGTGTTGCTACATGCACCTGTTCCCAATGGGGGCACACTCGGGGGCAAGATGCACCTTAGGTGACGCACCATTAGGAACAATAGAGTTTTGGATACGGTACATGTAGCATCCCGACCTTAAATCAATGGCAATTTGTTGTCAACAGAGATTAGGAGACATTTAGTGCGGGTCATGGTTCTGGTCAAGGCGACAGAAGACAGCGAGGCGGGCCTCATGCCTTCCACTGAACTCATGGAAGCTATGGGCAGGTACAACCAGCAACTCTTCGATGCCGGCATAATGAAATCCGGCGACGGCCTCAAGCCGACATCAGAGGGCAAGCGAATCAGATTCGACGGTGCCGGCCGTACCGTCGAAGACGGCCCCTTCTCCGCGACCAACGAGCTCGTCGCGGGCTTCTGGATATGGGAAGTCAAGGACATGGGCGAAGCCTTGGAGTGGGCAAAGCGCGCCCCCAATCCCATGCCCGGCCCTAGCGATCTCGAAATTCGCCCCTTCTACGAATACGAGGACTTTGGCGATGTAATGACACCAGAACAGATTGAGCAAGAGGAGCAGATGCGCGAAGAACTGGCCGTCCAAGACTCTCACAACTGACTCAGGAAGTGATACGCACAAGCACACCCCACAGGTCAATTAAAACTTAGAAAAATTGTGGGAGCACCTTTTGAAATCATCTCGCGTCGGACTGTCCACAATGAACAACCACTCAATGGAGATCAGAACAGAAACGGAGTCTGAGCCAAAGGAAATTACGCAGAATTTACCGGGGGTGGCGTCGCAATAGGTGTGGCGACACTGCTATCACAGATCCAATGGCGGCATCGCCACTTGACGTGTCGGCACAAAAATCGTGACGGCAATACCTTATAAGGGATACCGACATAAACCCTTAATGCTTTCAGCCTGCCGGCAGGCGGGCTTCCAACCGAAACCGATTAGTGGAACAGGTAGGCGCGGGCTTCGCCAGCCCGTGCATAGGAAAGAGGTTCATGTTCTAGAAATCGATCAAATAGTAAACGGCTTCCCGCGCGCTCCGGCGCTCCGGGCGGCGTTAAAATCGTGAGGGCCGATCGGCGGATCCTTCTCTTTGGGGGATTTTCCGGATTGGTTCTGGAGCCTAAGATTGGTGAGCAACTTTCTTTCGCTCCGCCGGTCGAGTCCTCTCCCCACCTGATTATCCAGGCATCCTGCTAGCGCGGGGTGTCTTTTTTTGTGCCCTCTTTCGAGGGGGTTGACAGATTTTCTGTTCATGTTTTAGTCTGTTGCTGCTCACCAATCTAACGGATACAGAATCAATATGGACAGGTCCACCACGGCAGTCGCCGCTTCCGGCGACGTTGCCGCGTCATCTACATCTCCGGATGTCCTGCACCATCATGCCTGGTTGGTTTTACAGACCGGCCTCGGTCATGCTCCCCGTGCGGTACTCCACACCATCGTCGAGGCGCACGCCCACTTTCAGGCGCGCAGCGACGACCACACCTTTTTCATGGCCCGCTCGCGCCTCGAGCCGATACTACCTCGTGGCATGCAGTGGCGCACCTTCACCAATCATCGTTCCGCCTTAGTGAAGCTCGGCTTGCTCGAACTGATCTGGCGCGCTCCGAACCAGCACTCTGAGAAGAGTCGCTGGCGCATTCGCTATGACCGCACCTTCTCCGCCCAGCCGCGCGAGCAACTCGTGCTTCCGTTTGAACAACTCGACGCGCAGATGCCGGTCGCAGAGCCTGATGACCTGTCCGATGGATTCCAGGATGAGTTCGAGGCAGCCGTGCCTGCAGCACATACGGATTCGTCCGGTGGGCAGTCCGATGAGAGAGCGTACTTGGTGCGACAGATCGAGCAGATGAAGTCGTGGCTTGCAACAGGTGAGCGGAGGCTTGCAGAGCTTGAGGCGCGCTTCGACGCTCTCGTTGCCGCCGAGCCGGAGAGTCAGAAGGAGGCCGGAAGCGAGCCTGCGACTGTTCCGAGGGCAGAACGCCGCCGTCGCGCGAGACAAGTCGCAAAGCAAGTTCGCAGGTCTCGGATAGACGCGGATTCCCCGTTCCTGCAGGCGGTCATCGTCGCGATGACCGGATTGAACGTCACGCTGGCCGACGATGACCTAGCCCGATTCAGGGAGGTGGAGGAGCTGTGGCGCGAGTTGCATTCAGGCACCATACCCGACCATTTTCTGGCCTACGCGGTGCAGCGGATGCGTGAGGCCAAGCGGGACCGTCCTGTCGGATACGTTCTGGGTGTTCTGAGAAGCACCGTGAGGAAGGGCTACACGGAGGACAGGCCATCCGGTGAGGAGATGAAGCCGGATGGTCGGAGATACGGCGTCAGGAGGAAGCGCTACTGAGATGTGATGTTCCGGAAAGTGAATATCGAATTAGGAGGCAATGGATGCTCAAAAATCGGAGTTCGGATTTGGAACCGCGCGTCGAGAAGCTGCTGCGTTCGCTGGGGGCGGATGGCTGGCAAGTTACGCCCAAAGAGTGGGAGGACGTGGCTGACGGGGTATTCCGCCTCGATAAGGCGTGCGGCGGGTTGCCCGAGGATTGGAGCCGCGACATATGGGTGATGCTGTCGCGGACAGACCGGATGAATCTTGGCGGGCTGCTTGCGGCGCTGGACGAGTGCGCCAGCCTTGGGGGCATGTACCGCGGCGCGGAATGGGCGTGCGATGAGTTGTTGAGTTTCGTGGAAGGGTGGCGCGCCGCCTACGAGTTTCCCCCGCTCACGGAAAAGCAGCGAAACGCAATCAGCCATAGGGTCAGACGCGCCTGCGAGAAGTCCGGTGGTCGAGCGGCCACTCACTGGATGCTGACGCTCATCTGGATGGCGACCGAGAGTAGTCCGCAGCGCGACATCTACGGTCCTATGCTCGGCGCCCTTGACTACTGCGCCGAGCATGGGGGACTGGATGCTCCAGACGGACGAGTCGTTATGGAAGGCTACCTTGGACCGCCGCCCGAGGCGAACCCCGACCTGGTGATGATGCGAATCGCTCGCGAGTCATCGGACTGGCTGAGGCGGCGAAAGTCCCTACCTGGCGGGTTGGACGGATACGCGAAGGTGCTCGACCTGCTCAGGTCGGCCTGGCGGCAGAAGGACACTCTGGTCGGTGAGGAATGGGGAGGCGGAGAGAATTGGCCGATCTGGTTTGGGTGCGAATGGATCCGCCTGGTAAGGGATGGGACTGATTCGGTGCCGGCGCTGATCTGGCTGCACATTCTGGACAATCTGAGGAAGCGGATGGGAGAAGGGAGCGAGAAGTGGCTGACAAGAATCAGCCCGGTCTCTATGTGCGAAGAGAATGCTGTGTTCACTCTGGCGGTGGATGATCCGTCGGATGCTCGCTTCGTGATGGAGGAGTGGGGGGTGGTGATGGAGGTTGAGATAGGTCGAGTTGTCGGGAGGGAGATGAAGGTCGAGATATGGGATGACGACTCGAACGTGTGGAGTCTGAGCGCGGCGTAATCCGAATGGGTAGCTGAAAGGAGGCGAGATGAGCCGGACGGTGAAGATCGTATTTCAGAAGCGCATGCCCGATGGCGCATTGAGGCGGAGCACGCCCCTGTACGACAGTTCCTCGGGATGTGCCCGTATAGAGCACGCGATCGAGTACGCCCGGATGCTTCGTGCCGGCTGTGAAAGCGGAGCGCTTTCTTCGTCTGTTCTATGCGACATGGAGCCGAACCATGTCCTTACCGCGTACATCGCCACGGCTCATCTTGAGAGGACTCATATCGAGGGGTCGGAAGAAGGTGGAGAGCGGGGTCCGGGCCTGAGGCTCGACACGATGGCTGTGGGCTACGGGGAGTGGTTGGGCGACATCCGGCAAGTCCTTTTCTGCTGTATCGACCTGGATGGGGACCTGTCGCCTGATGCGCCTGTGGTTGAGGATGAGCAGTGGTAGTCGCAGCCGAGTTTACGAGTAGGTGCTCCAGGTGCGGGGGCTACATCAGTACGCGGGTGCTGAGACCCGAGCGGTTCGCCTGCGTCTACTGCGGCTGGCGTGATTACGGGAAGGATGCCGAAGTGTCGCAGGGTGAGGGCCGGGTGCTGCGGCTGCGCTATCTCGGTGAGCGGAGTGTAGACGCCGCCGCTAAAATGGGCGAAATCGCCGAGTTGGAATTGAGCCACCCCTAAGCAGGGTGCATACTTGTCGGAACATCCGACAGGAGGTGCAAC
>DAOUKP010000020.1:0-235658 GCA_034421195.1 Dehalococcoidia bacterium | reverse complement strand
CGGGAAAGGTCGGAGGAAGGGGTGTTTATGTCTGCCGGTTGTGCGGGCGTGGATGTTTGCTGCTTGGTTTGAGAGCTGCCGCTGCTGTCTTGATTGGGGTCGCCGCCGATTTTTATCAGGAGCTTGTTGGCTTCGATCTGGTGCCAGGGGGTGCAGTTGTTGGCGTCGCCTTCTGCGATTGCGAGTAGGCTTCGGACGAGGCGCGCGCCGCCTTCGGTCTCTTTCCAGACGATTTGCTGGAGGGACCGCAGGGGGTTGTCGTATTCGTCGTTGTGTTGCTGTATGTTGCTGGTATCACACATTTGTTCTGATTATAGGCGCTGGTGGGTGGGTTGTCAAGGGGGATTGCCACATAAGGCACAAAAGGCTCAGAGGTGTGGGTGGCAGGGGCAGGCTCTTCCCCCAGAGGGGGCAGGGACACAAAGAACGGCAATTATGCCCACCTCTACCGATGGTGTTGCCGTTTAGGTGGATGAATAGCGATTTCACCTCCATCCCACTTCCCCCGTAGCGAGGGAAGGGACTTTGTGACAAACGCTACGGGAACTAAGTCGATTTCACAAATGCAATTTATCTTTGTCATTTCGAGCAAAGCGAGAAATCTAAAGCCGGAAACAGGCTTGCATGCTACGATTTCAGATTCCTCACTGCGTTCGGAATGACAGTATCGGAGATATGTGAAATCGTCTCGAACTGACGCGAAATGACAGGTGCGGATTGGCTCTGATACAATCGTGAGACCTATAGCAGGACTATATCCTGCTACAAGCGGCACTATATACCTACTACTGACGAGAAAGTTGGCGGCATTGAGGATAAGGAAATTCGAGTGGGCGGACCTGGAAGCCATTACCTGCCTGTTCAATGACATTGGCGGCATGCGCGGCACGTCCCGGGAACTGGATACTATTGCGATTAAGGGGATGTTGAGTGTGCCAGGGTGCGATCCCGAACGGCACTGCTTCATCGCGGAGAACGGCGGCAAGCCGGTAGGATATTCGCTGGTTGCATACGAAGAGCCAATTTCGCGCGCCGTGGCAAGTGGCGGGGTGTTGCAAGAGCATCGCGGCAAGGGCGTCGGACGGGCGCTCCTGCGCCATGTCGTGGAATATGCCGAGCAACTGGGAGTAGGCTCGCTTCATGTGGAGGCAGGCGTAACCCATTCAGACGCGCAGCACCTGCTTTCAAGTCATGGCATGGATGTGGTGAAGAGCTTGTGGAAGATGCGCTGGCAGCAGAAGGAAGTGCCTGAAGTGAATCTGCCGGCCGGCTTTGCGACGCGCTCGTTTGTGATGAACCAGGACGAGCAGGTTCTCACGGACTTGCAGAATGTGGCATTCGAGGAGAACTGGGGCTTCAGTCCGAATACGGTGGAGCAGATAAGGGTGAGGGTAAGGCACAACAGCGGCGGTCCGGAGAGCATTCTTTTCATCACGGAGGACGGCAAGCCGGCGGCGTACAACTGGACGATGTTTTTTGCGGACGAGCGTGAGCCGAACGGTGTCATCGCAATGACCGGAGTCCACCCGGAGTACAGAGGACGCGGCATCGGCAGGGCGGTAGTTACGGCGGGCATCGCGCATCTCGTGGAGCGAGGGGCGAGCTTCGTGGACCTTGAGGTGGAGTCTGAGAACGCGCCGGCTAGGGAGCTATACCTGAAGCTGGGCTTCCGCAAGGTGGGCAGCAGCGTCTGGTACGAGAAGAGGTTCCGCTAGTTGGGAGGCGCCAGCCGCCGGAACTGAGCGGTCTCGTGCATCTTCATATTTTCAGGCAGGACCACGCCACCGGAGAAGACAATCTTCATTGCCTCTTCCATAGTCATGTCGGTGGCGTAAACCTCTTCCTCGCGCACGAATGCCAGGTTGCCTGATGTCGGATTAGGTACGGTGGGGATGTACACGACGGTCAGCACGGCATCGTCCGGACGGCTGGCGTGAGAATGCCCGGTGGTGAAGCCGAGCGCAAACAGGCCGCGACGGGGCCACTCGACGAGGACTACGCGGTTGACCTCTTGCCCGGAGGGTGTTGTGAGACTGTCGGTCGCCTGTTTTGCCACACCGTATATGTTCTTGACGAGAGGGATGTTGGAGAGCACGGCGACTTTTACATCTACCGCCATTCGCCCCACTCTCAGAGTCATCAGAGTGCCGAAGAAGTACAGAAGAGCCAGACCGAACATGACGCTTATCACGCCCGCGATGAAGGCTGCTATGACGGGGAATCCTTCGTTGAGGGGCGTGGCTCTGACGAGTGCCTGCGATAGCCCGCTGAAAAGGTTGTCTATTTGTTGAAATGCGAAAACCAGTATCCAAGCGGTTATGATGAGAGGAAGCAGGACGAGGAAACCTGAAAGAACACGTCCCCAGAAGTGGCGCTCGATACGAATATGCAGGGAGGGACGGCGAGTCTCTTCAGGCTCAAGGCCGTTCTGAGGGGGGATGTGTGGGGTTGAGCCGTTCATGCTCGTGCTCCCGCAACGCCGTTGACGCCTAGTCGGTGAGATGATTGTAACAGGCAAGCAATTCGTTTGCCATAGCCGCCCAGCTCAAGCTCAGTGCCTTCCGCCTTGCGGCTGCGCCCATCGCATTTCTCAGCGCAGGGTTTTCGAGCAGAGTCTCCAGACTTCTCGCAAAAGCTTCCGGGCATCTCCATGGAACTAAATGGCCCGTCTTGCCGTGTTCGACAAATGTTGTTAATCCTCCGACTCTTGATACTACGACCGGAGTGCCGCATGCCATTGCTTCGAGCGCTGCCAATCCGAAGCTTTCGTACCAAGAGGGCAGAACAAATACATCCGCAGCGTTGTAATAGTCCGGCAGATACTCCTGATCAACTGAGCCAGTGAAAGTAACTATATCACTTATGTCGAGATTAGTCGCAAGAGTGTTTAGTCGCTCTAATTCGGCGTCTTTTTCGAGGCTGCCGCCAACTATAAGCAGGTTTGCACCGGTATCGTCGTTCAAAAGGGCGACTGCCTTCAGCAAGATATCCAAGCCTTTAAGCGGCTCGATGCGTCCTACATATAAGATGGTCCGCTTGTCTGGCAGGTTCAAATTCTGGCGAGCCATTCGGGTGTCTGCGGGTTGGAACAGGTCGGTGTTTACCCCTGGTGGTATCACTTCGATGGATGTGCAATTGACCTGATATAGCCTGGCGATGTCCTCCTTTTCGATGTTGGTTGATACGACGACGGCGTCGGCTAATTCGATGATGCGCTGCTCGGCGTGAGCACGGAGATCGGACTCCAACTCGCCTGCGCGGGCGCGCTGCTTGGTGCGCGCTAGGGTGTGGAATGTGGCGAAGTGTGGCGAGTTCCAGAGGCTGCTGAGTTCGATTGCTACGATGCCGGACAGCCAGTAGTGGCTGTGAATGAGATCGTACCGGATGCCTTCACGCTGCTGGAAGAGCGAAACAGACTTGGAGAATGCTGAGGTGTAAGAGTGAAGGCTGTCGAGTGCGGTGTCCGGGGGGCCTGCTTCCAGGTGGATGACGCGGGCGCCATCGTCGATAGGAACTATCTGCGGTTCATCAAGGTCGTGTGCGCGGGTGAATACATCGACTTGACAGCCTCTTGCCGCGAGTTCGCCGGCGATCTGACGGACATACACATTCATGCCGCCTGTTTTTGTGTCGCCGAGGCGTCCGACCGGACAACTGTGGAAGCATATCAGGGCGATTCTGAGCATACCCTCCCTCGGGCGGAGCTGACAGGATGTACAGGATGGATAGAGGATTTCACCCCCATCCTAACCTTCCCCCATAGAGGGGGAAGGGACTCTAACGGGGTTAGGGACGCCGGATGACCAGTTCGTAGATGGTCTGGTTCGTGCCGCCGAGGTTGTACTTGTATCGCTCGTCGCCGCGCAGGAAGTCGAAGGATTGTTTGCCGCTCTCGATGGCATCCTGTATGCAGAGCGCCTTGTTAAGCAGCCCAACGCTGAGTGCGGAGTATTCGGGATCGTAACCGCTGTTGTAGAGGAGGTAGCTGCCGTTGTAGTCGAAGCAGATGCAGGAAGCCACGCGGACATCGTTCAGCTCCAGGAAGAAGAGCTTGAACTGGTTTCGCGCCGCGAGTTCCTGGGCAAGTTCTCTGAAGAACTGTTCGCGGTCGGGGGTCAGGAAGTCGTCCTTGTCAGGTCTGCTGGCGCGCATGAGCCTGAAGAACTCCGGCATGGCGTCGTCGATTGCGTCGGGCTTGTGCAGAGCGTACTGGTTGGCGGAGTTGCCGTTGTTCAAGCGGCGAAGCTTTCGGCGCAGTTCGTGTCGGTCTTTCTTGCGGAGGCCCGACACGTACTCGTCCCAAGAGGGATGCAAGTTCGTATATGGGGAGACGTCTTCCTCGGAGATGCCTGTCGTCCAGTTGTTGGCTTCCGCGAGTTTTGGGAAGCGGCTGAGGGTTTGGGAACTCTCGCGGAGGGATTTCAACTCCATCGTATTCCAGTTCATCGCTTCTATCTGCTGCCAGAGCGCAGCATAGAAGGCGTCTTCGCAGCCTTCACGCACCAGGAAGTCGTGGTAGTCGAAGAGGTCGGTGTCGCCGAGGAAGGAGAGGGTGTCGCCGCGGGTCATCATAGGCGCAATACCCAGCAAGGAGTCGCCCTTTCGCACTGAGAAGATCTGAAGTTGGGCGTCTGCGTTGCCATAACGCCGCCACCAGAGCTGCTGCCACCAAGGGGTGATGAATATAGTGTTAGCGCCGGTGTGCGGGAGGATACACTCCCATTCGTCGGCGATGCTGTCGAAATCCTCTTTCCGTATGCTAATGGACATTCATTCTCCCTCGGATGCACGGCATATATTGCGTGTTTAGGCTGGTTCAGCGACTTTCCGGACGCTGACGGTCATTGGGTCTCCCTGAGTAGCGCCAGGATGTCCCGGCGCTCGGCTGCCTGCGTTCTGAGGCTGCCTCTTGATGCTGTGGTAACAATTTTGCTGCCCGGTTTGCGCGCTCCGCGTATTGACATGCACATGTGCTCGGCGCTGATGATTACTGCTGCACCCCTCGGCTGCAATGCGTCGTATAGCGTGTCTGCAAGCTGTCCTGTTAGTCGCTCTTGAATTTGCGGCCTGCTCGCGAGGATGTCGAGCGCGCGGGCAAGCTTTGAAGCCCCCGCGACCCGTCCGGTGGGAATGTAGGCGATCTGGGCTGTGCCAAAGAACGGCAGGAAGTGGTGCTCGCAAATGGAGTGGAAAGGAACATCGCGGAGGATAACGGCTTCGTCGTAGTCCTCGCTGAAGCCGGCGGTAAGCACGCTTGCGGGGTCTTTGCCAATGCCTGCGAAGAGTTCGCCGTACATCTCGGCTATGCGGCGGGGTGTGTCTGCCAAGCCTTCGCGCTGCGGGTCTTCGCCAATGGCGATGAGCATCGTTCTTATGGCGTCCTGTATGCTGTCGTAGTCCATATAGATATTAACTGTTCCCGCCTGCTTTCCGGACAGGACTGAATGACCATGCAACGCATACAATCCAAGCAACAAACGTCCAACCTAAGAAGATATTGATTAGCAGAATAGGGACTGCATGGTGATGTTTTCGTATAAATGCAATGATGCAGGGAATGAAGTACGAGGACAGCACAATTATCAGCAATTTGAAGCTGATGATGTGTGTTATCAAGCCAGGTAAGTTAATCCCCAAGGCTACCATGCCGCATCCTGTATTTCTTTAGCATACTCACCCCCATCCTAACCTTCCCCCATTGAGGGGGAAGGGACTTTTGTGGTTATGCTAGTCCCATGGCGTCTTCGATAGCGGCGATGTCGGCTGGGTATTCGTTCATGAAGACCGGCTCGACTCCGACGGCGGTGTCGGGGTCTTTCAGCCCGCTGCCGGTGATTACGCAGACAACTTTGCTTTGCTTCAGGCGCATGCCACCGCGAGCCAGCTTCAGCAAGCCTGCAACTGAGGCAGCTGACGCAGGTTCGCAGAAGATACCTTCCTCTCGCGCCATCAATGAGTATGCTTCCAGTATCTCGTCGTCAGTAACCGAGTCGATGGCGCCACCGGAATCGTCGCGCGCCATGACCGCCTTAGTCCAGCTTGCAGGATTGCCGACCCTGATTGCCGAGGCTACGGTATCGGGGGTTTCGATGGGATGGCCCTTGACGATCGCCGCCGCCCCTTCCGCCTCGAAACCCATCATTTTAGGCAGCGTGCCTGTCCACTCCATTTGGTGAGCTTCCTGGAATCCCATCCAGTAAGCGGTGATGTTGCCCGCGTTGCCCACGGGTATGAAGAGGTGGTCGGGCGCAGTGCCTAGATCATGCACAATCTCGAATGCGGCGGTCTTCTGTCCTTGCAGCCTGTAGGGGTTGATCGAATTGACGAGTACAACAGGGTGCTTTGCGGCGAGTTCACGGACGATTTTCAGGGCGTCGTCGAAGCCGCCGTCAATGAGCATGATGCGCGCTCCGTAGGTGATTGCCTGGGCGAGCTTGCCGCGCGCGACATACTTTTTGGGTACGACGATGACCGTCGATAGTCCGCAGCGCGCGCCGTAAGCGGCGGCCGATGCGGAGGTGTTGCCTGTGGAGGCGCAGACGATAGTGTCGCCGCCTTCTTCGAGTGCTTTGGCGACCGCTACGACCATGCCCCTGTCCTTGAAGGATCCGGTGGGGTTGCAGATTTCGAGCTTGAAGTATAGCTCGTCGCAGCCGACTTCTTCGGCAATGCCGTTGGACTTGACAAGAGGCGTGTCGCCTTCGCCCAGAGTGAAGATGGGCGTGTCGTCAGTGAGGGGAAGGTAGTCTCTGTACCTTTCAAGAACTCCGGCTATCATCTCGCTCCGCGCATTGCACGCCGTCTGAGGCGGGGTTTCCGTACTGGACTTAGACTGGCTAATTTTAACACAATTCACATTGAATGACTAAAAATTAACAAGATGAGAGGATTTCACAAATATAATTTATCCTTGTCATTTTGAGCAAAGCGAGAAATCTAAAGATAGAAACAGGTTTGCCTGCAACGATTTCAGATTCCCCACTACGTTCGGAATGACAGTGTCGGAGATTTGTGAAATCGTCTTAAAAAAGATGGACAAGACAGAAAGGATAAGAGGGATTTTTGCTGCATCGCGCTTGAACACGGCAGTTGCAAAACAATACAATGGAGGTTCATCAGTTGAAGGGCGGCTCGCTGTATCAAGAGACCGCAATAGAGGATGCGAGAGGAGGTGCGTTATGGAGATGCAGATACTTGTCAGGAATATGAAGCTGAGTGAGAGGTCTGAGGATTACATTCAGAAGAAGGTGGCGCGTCTGGAGCGGCATCTGCGGGAGCGGGCAGACGCGAGGTTGGAGCTTAGGCGCACTGCGAGACGCTCCGAGACAGACCGTTTTATAGCGCAGATGACGATAGGCGTGAGCGGCGCTACCCTGCGCGGACAGGAGAGCGGTCTGACGCTGTTTGCGGCGGTTGATGCGGTGGCGGATGTGATGGACAAGCAGATACGGCGTTACAAGGGGAGGGCGTACAGGACTTCGCAAGCCCGCAGGTCGGCCAGGAGCCAAGCCATTCGTGAGGATGCCGGAGCACTGCTCGAAGAACTGGACGCGGCGATTGAGGATGAGGTCGAAGAGGCGATAGAGGAGATGGGCAGCCTAGTGCGCGTCAAGCGGTTCGCAATGAAGCCGATGACCGTCGAGGACGCTATAATGGAGATGGAACTGCTCGACCATGACTTCTTCTTATTCCACAATACTGAGACGGACAAGCACAGCGTGGTGTACAGGCGCGCGGACGGGGACTACGGGATGATAGAGCCGGAAGCGGCGTAGGGGGTTAACAGGATGGAAAGGATGGGGTGAGGATATGGCAGGGATTTTCAAATACGAGATACCGTATTATTGGGTGCATGTTGGACCGCCTGAAATGCCGGAGCCTGGGTTTTATGAAGATCCGATGAGCTTGCGTCCTTATGGCATTAAGTTGGAAAAGATGTGGCGGAGTGTTGGATTCAACTGAAACGGTGAACCCGCGATTGTCTCTAATCCTAAATCGTTAGGTGAACCAAAGCCGGCTACCATTCTGCTTCGTCTAGATATATTCCACGAAAGCGCGAGAATCGAGTCGAGCGGTGAGACGGCGTTGCTCATACGAGGGCATGGCGATGAGCAGAGCATGAGCGGTAATGGCGAGTACATTCAACAACTCTATATTCCACGCGCCAAGTGCATAGAGGCGACACGTATATCGCCTGATGAATGGCAAGATTTTGACTCCGACCCTTACGATGCTATTCTGGCTTTCGAGACGGATTTTCAGTCGATTCGCTATTTAGATAGCGAGGGAGAGGCTGACGCCTGGGACAGGCAGATTGAAGAGGATGTGAGGGCTGGCCGGCTGGACGCGATTGCTGAGCAAGCAGTGGCTGATTTTGATGCCGGGAGATATACGGAGTTGTGAGGCACTACACAGAGCCTAGGTTCTGGCGGCACTATCAAAGGCTTCCCGCACATGTTCAGAAGCTTGCGGATGAAAACTTTCAGCTTCTAAAGCGAAATCCAAACACCCTTCCTTACAATTCAAGAAAGTTGGCAGATACTGGTCTGCGAGAGTTGGCATCAGATACAGAGCCTTGGCGTATGAGCGGGAGCAAGGGCTGGTTTGGTTTTGGATTGGGATACATGGTGGGTATGACAGACGGATACGGCGATAGTGCAGACTGATATTTATGATATATGGCCAAAACTTGCCTCCGTCGTATTCGTTCCATACAAAGAGAGCGAATACGAGCGACTCGTGAGTGTGCTTGACGGGCTGATTGATGTGGTGGGAGAAGACGAAACTCACCCCTTAGCCTCGCTGATGGATGTAATAGGCGTGTTGATCGAGAAGTATGAGGACGACCACGTTCCGGAAGTAGGGTATGTGTAAAGCGGCGGATAGAGTGTTACCACAGGATTTCCTGCAAGAACTCAGGACGCTAGAAGCGGCATATCTGAAAGAGGATGACCCTATCCGGCAGTCGGGGTTCAGAGGAGGTGCGGAGCGTTGGCGGGCTGAGCGGATGCCTATTCTGGATGCTATCGATACGGATGGAGACCTGCTGGACATCGGATGCGCGAATGGCTTTTTGCTCAAATGCCTTGTGAAGTGGGGCGGCGAGCGCGGACTGAGGTTGACACCGCACGGGCTAGATCAAGGGAGCAGACTGATAGAACTTGCGAAGGTGCGCCTGCCCGAATACGCGGACAACTTTCATGTGGGCAACACTTGGGACTGGAGACCGCAGCGAAAGTATCGTTATGTGTATATGCTGTACGATTGCCTTCCGCTCGGCTACCTTGCGGAGGGTGTGAGTAGGCTGCTGGAACGAATAGTCGCTCCGAAAGGACGGCTGGTTGTTGGCGCCTATGGGAGCAAGTCGGATTCTGTACCGCCGTTTGACATTGGCGAGTTTCTGGAGTCGGAGGGATTTACAGTGTCGGGGAACGCGGAAGGCGGCGTGGGCCCGATAACGAAATTCGCGTGGCTGGATGCTTGATATTGTGATTGAAGGAGTACGGGCATGAGTTCACTGATGGCACAGGACCCTGAGATTGGGCGGGCGATTGAGAGCGAGATAGAGCGGCAGCGCAGCAATATCAACCTGATTGCGTCGGAGAACTTCGCGAGTGAGGCGGTGCTTGAGGCACAGGGGTCGGTGTTCACGAATAAATACGCAGAGGGCTATCCGGGACGCCGCTATTACGGCGGCTGCGAGTTCGTGGATGTCGCGGAGCGGCTTGCTATCAGCCGCGCGAAGAAGCTATTCGGCGCGGAGCATGCGAATGTTCAGCCACATAGCGGAGCGCAGGCGAATATGGCAGCGTACTTCGCCACGCTTCAGCCGGGCGACACGATTATGGGGATGAGCCTCGACCAAGGCGGACACTTGACGCACGGGGCTTCCGTTAACTTCTCGTCGAAAATATACGACGTCGTGCAGTATGGCGTTGATCCTGAGGTTGAGACGATAGACTATGACGAAGTGCAGCGGCTCGCGAAGGAGCATCGCCCGAAACTTATCATCACTGGGGCGAGCGCGTACACGCGGATTATCGACTTTCCGCGCTTTCGAAGCATAGCGGACGAGGTAGGCGCGAAGTTGATGGTCGATATGGCGCATATCGCGGGGCTGGTGGCTGCCGACGAACACCCTTCCCCTGTGCCGCACGCGGAGATAGTTACTACGACGACACATAAGACGCTGCGCGGTCCGCGGGGCGGGATGATTTTGTGCGACGAGGACCACAGGCGGGCGATCAACAGCGCAGTGTTTCCGAACATGCAGGGCGGGCCGCTTGAGCATATTATTGCAGCTAAGGCTGTTGCGTTCGGGGAGGCGCTGAAGCCGGAGTTCGTAGATTACCAGAGGGGGATTCGCGCGAACGCAGTCGCGCTCGCGGACGAGCTGCGAGCGGGCGGGTTGAGGCTGGTGTCCGGCGGTACCGACAATCATATCGTACTCGTAGATCTGACGCCGATTGACATCACCGGACGGCAGGCGGAGGAGGCGCTGGGCGAGGCGAATATCGTGGTAAACAGGAACGCGATTCCATACGATAAGAAGCCGCCTCGCACTGCGAGTGGGCTGCGGTTGGGTACACCGTCGATTACGAGTCGTGGCATGGGGACGGTAGAAGCAAGACATGTCGGCAGGTTAATTCTGAGAGTTCTGGCTGACCTTGGTAACGACACGGTGAGGCGCGAGGTGCGCGATGAGGCGATGGGGCTGTGCGCGAGATTCCCGGCGCCGGGACTTGGTTAGGTGTCAGGTATTAGCAGTCAGGTGTCAGTTGCCCCCATCCTAACCTTCCCCCTCCTGGGGGAAGGAACTGCTTGGTTATGGCTGGTTGGCGGTGGTTTCGATGAAGCCGTAGCCGACATTGTTGACGGTACGAATGTAGGTGCTCCCCTGCGCGCCGAGCTTGTGGCGCAGCCTGCGAATGTGAACATCGACTGTGCGGGTGTGTCCGTAGTGCTTGTGGCCCCAGACGCTCGTTAGCAAGTCCTCTCGGGTGAAGACACGTCCGATGTTCAGCACGAGGTAGCGGAGCAGCTGGAACTCCATCCAAGCCAGCTTGATTGACTTGCCGCTTACTGTAACTCGGTATTTGTCCATATCTATCGTGATTGGACCGGCGTTGAGTATTGATGTCTCGCGCTCCCTGGATGCGTAGGTCAGGCGCTTGATTCGCTTTTCCAGTTCTGCGGCTGAGCAGGTCGCCAGTACGAAGTCGTCGAATCCGATGTACAAGTCCTGCTCTTCCGTCTCGGCACTTGTTACGCAACGCAGAAATGGCGGAAGGATCTGGCTGACGGACTTCTTCCGAGAGAGCGCTCCGATGACTGAGGAGTTGAAACCCGGACCTGCGATGACGAGCGAGGGCGTTACTTCTTCGATACGCGATTCAAGGCTGCTTCCATCTAGCTCGACCAGTTCTACGACGCCGGACAGACTTAGGGCAGTCAGTGGCGCGTCCAAGTCTTCGCAGTCCTCGGTCGCGAGCAACACGGTTTGAGGTTCGTAGGCGGTATATTCTTCATGCGCTTCGTGCAGCATATTCGACGCCAAGCATTCATAGATTGTTTCACCTTTGATAATGCCCCGCTTATGTTTCTTTGCGGTTACACAAATGTAAAGATTGTGTAACAGGGCGGAGGGCTAACATCGATGGACGGGATAGGCAGGATGAGCGATGCTAGAGCCAGGGGGATGTGAGGTTCCATTGCCAGAGCAGGAGGGATGCCTGGGATTGAAGGTCCATCATGTTGTGGCAGATGATGGCGGCTAGGCGATTCGTTGTCCATGCGCCGTTGGGCAGGCGATATAGGCTGTCCGGGCGGTCGGAGTCGTCTGTGGGCGGATATGCGAGACGGCGATTGATCCGCGGATCTTTGAGCATCTCCAGGTGCTGCTGCCACCAGATATGTGGCGCGCCACCTAGGGCTTCGCGTGATATGACTTCGTTGACGGACTTGGCTTGGCGCATAGTCCGTCGCATGGTGCCGATGTCGCGCTCGCGGTCAAAGTCGGCGATGCCCCAATGGTAATAGAAGACGGGTGGGCGGATGAGTTCTCGCAGTCGGGGCCACTTAATTGCCTGCTGGTCTGCAACGGCTTTCCAATCGTCCATCGTGTCGTGGTCGATACACGCTTCCGCGTCGATGGCTTGGGAGAGCCAGCCGGCGACGAACTGGCGATTGTAGGCGTAGATTGGGCGAGGCAGGGTGTTCCAGACGCGTCTGATTTCTTCCGCCAGCGCCGAGCAGTCCGCTTGGGTTTCTGCCTGCACGATGCGTATCTCGCTGCCGCTTAGCGTGCCGAATGTAAACATGCCGACGGGCTTCGGATGCAGGCTGACGGTCTCGACGTCGATGATGGTGCCTTCGATGGCGATGCCTCGCAGGTTGAAGTGGAGGGTCTGCATCAGTCGGTCTTTGCCAACACCTTGAGCGCGGCTTTTGCTGCCGCCGTCTCCGCGGCTTTCTTGCTGTTTCCTGTGCCTGTGCCCTGTGTTTTGCCGTTGACTTGCACCTGCGCCGTGAAAGTCATGTCGTTGCTTTTGCCCGTGGCTTCCGTGATGTGATAGGCGGGTGGCTTGCCGTGATTAGCTTGGGAAATCTCTTGGAGGGCAGACTTGGGATGCTTGCCAGCGGTAACGGGTGCCTTGGGCATGTTGGCGGTTTTGGTCTTGGTGGGGCGCTTGAGAGCGGACGCTACGCGCGTATATGCGCCGTCTAATTCGTCCGTGAGTGTGCGCGTGCAGAAGGATTTGGCGGCGTCATAGCCTCTGTCCTCGAAAATCGCGCCGACGACTGCTTCGTAAGCGGCGGCTAGATTGGAGTTGCGGTCGCGCCCGCCGTTTTGTTCTTCGCCGCTGCCCATTAGAAGGTATTCGCCTATGCCGAGTGAGCGGGCGGCGCGCGCGAGTGTATTGCCATTCACGACTGACTGGCGTATGAGTGTCAGCGCGCCCTCTTGTATATCGGCGTCTTTTTTGTAGAGGGCTTCGGCGATTGCCAAGCCTAGCGCAGCGTCGCCGAGGAACTCCAGTCGCTCGTTGCATTCCAGATTTTCGTCCGGGTGCTCGTTGAGGTATGAGCTGTGAGTGAGGGCGGTTTTTAGCAGGTTGGGGTTCCTGAACTGGACGCCGATTTTTCGCTCAGTGGCATAAACCGGATGGTGCGGATACATACTGCGGCTTGGGATAAGCGAATCTGTGAAGATTGCCATGGCGTCATGCTCCTTTTGGGGTGCATTTCGGTTTGGCAACCTCGGAACGCTAATACGGTTGGAGTTGATTAGCGGTTCGAGGTTGACAATAAATGAACTAGGTATTTAGTTGTTACCCCCCCCCCACCCTAACCCTCCCCCAGAGGGGGAGGGAATAAGGTAAGCGGCCCTCCCCCAGAGGGAAGGGAGTAAGGTAGGTATCTGTCTAGTCGAGGACACCCTTGGGCCAGGGAGGCTGCGGGCGCTTGATTTCGCCGAAGTAGTTGCGGTGGTTTGCGAGGGCGATGTAGTGCTCGAAGGACGCTACGGCGTCTTCATCTTCGGGAATGAAGGCTTTAAGGTAAGCCATATTGCCGTTCTCGAAGATGTAGGTCGGTGTGCCGAAGATGCCATCGGCTATGGCAGCTTCATGGTCTTCAGCGATTATCCTGCGGAGTTCGGGGTCCTTCATATCCTCACGCATGCGTCCTGCGTCGAGTCCGGCATTTGCCGCTACTTCAAGAATAGCGTCCTCATCGCTGAGCGATACGCGCCCTTCGCCGCCGTGCCTAGCGGTGAGCAGCGCGAGATGGAACGCGGCGTGCGCGTCGTCGCCTTGCCGCTTGGCGGCTTCTGCGGCAATCTGCGCTACGAGCGAGCGTCGCTGTGTGGGGTCTTCGTCGTCCCAGACCTTCCAGTCAGAGTCTAAGCCCTCCTTGAGGTTATGGGCGTTCTGCTCCAGTGAGAAGTTGCGCCAGGTGATGTTCAGGTTGTCTCCGTAAGCCTTCTTTACCTTATCCAGCCACACGGCTGTATTGTAAACCCACGGTCAGGCATAGTCGCCGTAGATTTGCATTTTCAGATTCTCCATAAATGCCTGCCTCCTTTTGGCTTGGATATTATCAAGTTGATCGCCCGTTTCAGCCTGTTGTAATCAGAGCTACTACGATTGCGGTTCCCGCGCCTGCGGCAACTCCTATAAGCCCAATAATCCAGTTCCTGACTTCCCTAATGCTGGCTTCGAGTTTCTCAAAGCTTGTTTTGACATCATCGCGATACTCGTTGACGCGCCTGTCGGTTGCCGCCTGCGCGGTTTCAAGTTGCACGATGCGCTGTTCTTGATTTGCCAAATCCTCTCATCACTATTCGATGCTTGTTTAGGATTTCCTAACCGCGGTTTGATTGTAGCACAGGGGTCAAGAGTTTTCAGCCGATCGAAGTTTCACCTTCGGCAAGTTCAAGAGGCCCAGCAGGAACGGCGAAGCGGGGTAGGAAATAGAGTTTTAACACTCAGGCAACAATTCTGTTACAAACACTTAACATAAATGAAACAATCGCGGCGTAGATTTTGGAGCGTAATCTATCTTTAGTGGAAGGGGAGAAAGGATATGAGTCTTCTCGGAGCGATTGTAAAACCTACAAGTCTGAAGCTGCGTCTCTTAATGGTGGCGCTTCTGGCTATCGGCATCGTAGTAGGAGGAGGAGGGGTGGCTTACGCGCAGAGCGCCGGCGAAGTAATGACTACGCTGGACAACGCGATCCTGGTCTTTGCGGCTGCGCTCGTGTTCTTCATGCAGGCGGGATTCGCGTTTCTCGGTGCAGGCCTTATAAGGGCGAAGAACACGGTCAACTATATGACGAAGTCTTTTCTTGACTTCTGCATAGCGTCGCTGGGCTTCTGGGCATTTGGTTATGCGCTGATGTTCGGCGGTGGAGCTGCGGCGGGATTCATTGGCTTGGAGGGCTTCTTCCTCGCCAACTTCAGCGACGGGGATCTCGTCGGCTGGTTCTTCCAGATGGTGTTCGCGGGCACAGCGGCGACGATTATCGCGGGAGCGATGGCGGAGCGCACGAAGATTAACGCCTACTTTGCGTACAGCTTCATCGTTGGCGCGCTGATATACCCGATCTACGGTCATTGGGCATGGAGCGACTTCGGCTGGCTAGTCAAAATGGGATTCGCCGACTATGCGGGTTCCGGCGTGGTTCATATGATTGGCGGCTTCCTGGCGCTTGCGGGCGCGATGGTCGTAGGACCGCGCAAGGGCTGGGAGCAGGGAATCACGATTCGGGGGCATAATGTCCCATACGTGGTTATCGGCACGTTCATCCTGTTCTTCGGTTGGTTCGGATTCAATATAAACTCGGCTACGTTGGGTCTGAACGCGGTGAACACGCTGCTTGCCGGCGCCGCGGGCGCGACGGCGGCGATATATGTAACGCTTATCCGCACAGGGCAGGCGGACATCGAGATGGCGGCGAACGGCGCACTAGCCGGTCTGGTAGGCATCACGGCAGGCTGCGCGTATGTTGACACTTGGGGAGCTGTGATAATTGGGTTGATCGCGGGCGTGATAATGATATTCGGCGTAAGCTTCGTGAAGAATGTTCTTAAGACAGACGACCCGGTTGGCGCGGTTACGGTGCATGGCATCTGCGGCGCCTGGGGGCTGCTGGCGGTGGGTATCTTCGCTACTGGCCATAACGGTGTGACGGGCTTGGTGGTCGGCAACGTCACCCAGATTGTGCCGCAGATTGTGGGTATTCTCGCCGCAATCGTTTGGGGCTTCGGCGCGGGCTACATCCTGTTCAAGGTGCTTGACCTGACTATGGGCTTGCGTGTGGACGAGGCGGAGGAAGAAGAGGGACTGGACATTACGGAGCACGGCACGGACGCCTACCCGCAGATGAACTAGGCTTAAATTGACTAACGGCATCGATTAACAGGATTGACAGGATATTCGGTGGATTGATCTCCGGGTATCCTGCGATCCTGTTGATTGAAATCGGCGAGAGGTTGTAACAACTATTTAACATTTATGCAACACAGTTGAAACATGCCCGGTTCAGAATAGACTGCAAGTAAGACGGATTGACTATTCTTTGCTGGAGGCATGTGGAGATGGAAGTATTGCTCGGTGGTGCAGCGTTTGCGGCATTGTTCGCAGTGTGGGTCATAATTCCCAGCGTGGTTCGCAGGAATCGCAGCAAGTAGGCACAATCATTACTGGACAATAGCCAGGCATCATGCACACTTATCAGCGAGGCTTCTTTAATTGAGAGTCTCGCTGTTTGCTGTCTAAATTGCTGTCCCATATTGCAGCGAAAACTGGAATCCTGTCTGCACAGGATTTATGATAAGGAAAATCTAATCCCATAGGAGGGAACAATGAGCGTTTACAAGGCTGAATACATCTGGATAGACGGTACGGAGCCGACCGCCAAGCTCCGCTCCAAGGGCAAGGTCGTACCCGTCGGAGAAGAGCCGCCCGTTTGGGGCTTTGACGGTTCCAGCACGAACCAGGCCCCGGGTGAGGAATCGGACTGTGTTCTGAATCCAGTGTTCACCTGCCCGGACCCGATTCGTGGCGGCAACAACATATTGGTGATGTGCGAGGTTCTTCTGCCCGACATGACTCCGCATCCCTCAAACACGAGGGCAGCCTGCGCGGCGGCTGCCGAACAGTACGCGGGGCTGGATTTCTGGTTCGGAATCGAGCAGGAATACACATTCTTCACCGGCGTCAGGTCGCAGCCTCTGGGTTGGCCGGACAACGGCTTCCCCGCGCCGCAGGGTGGCTACTATTGCGGCGTCGGCTCGGACGAGGTTTTCGGCAGGCCTGTGGTGGAAGAGCACATGGACGCCTGCATCAAGGCCGACTTGCAGATTGCCGGTATCAACGCCGAGGTAATGCCCGCGCAGTGGGAGTTCCAGATTGGACCGATCGGCGCGCCTGCGGTTGGCGACCATCTCTGGGTCGCACGCTGGCTGCTGTATCGCATCGGCGAGCGGCATGATGTAGCGGCGACGCTTGACCCCAAGCCGGTGAAGGGAGACTGGAACGGCGCCGGAGCGCACACCAACTTCTCCACAAATGCGATGCGGGAGAACTACGATGCCTGCATAGCTGCCGCCGAGGCACTCAAGGGGAATCACGACGAGCACATCGCCAACTACGGCGCGGACATCGAGCAAAGACTGACGGGTTTGCACGAGACTGCCTCCTACAAGGAGTTCAAGTACGGCGTATCCGATAGAGGCGCGTCGGTGCGTATCCCCTGGCAGGTGGCGCGGGACGGCAAGGGTTATATCGAGGACAGGCGACCGAACGCCAACATGGACCCGTACAAGGTTACGGAGCTCATCATCAACACCGTTGGCGGGGCGGCATCCTAGACGCATCTGACTCAAGACTGAAATAGAAGCCTGCACCGCATCCGGACTACGGTTATACGGTGCAGGCTTTTTGTATTGGCGGGAAATTATGCCAATGCTTTCAATCGTCACAGTTGACGGTATTCACTCCTGTTGCAGCAGATTTTCGGATATGCGGCCTGTTGAAATTTCGTTTAGCCTGCTAGAGTCGAGAATCACTGAGACGATTTCACAAATGCAATTCATCTATGTCACTTTGAGCAAAGCGAGAAATCTGAAGTTGGGAACAGGTTTGGATGCAACGATTTCAGATTCCTCACTGCGTTCGGAATGACAACTTCATGGATTTGTGAAATCGTCTCGAATCGCTGAATTAGATTGACACAATTTTCACAAATTGATATATTTTTTGGATGGTCGCCATTTGCATTGACGCTTGTTTTCGGCGGGTAAGCAACATGCTGTTTTTGCCATGATTGACTGCCGAACAGACGAAATGCCGCTGCGACAATTCGTACGAGGTAGATATGTTATCTAGAGACCCAGAGGCGACGGAATTCGTTCTCCATGAGGCGCGGGAGAACGATGTCAAATTCATTCGCCTGTGGTTTGCGGACATTCTCGGCAATCTGAAGGGATTTGCCATTACCGTCGAAGAGCTTGAGCACTCACTGACTCGCGGAATGGGCTTTGACGGATCCTCGATTGAGGGCTTTGTGCGTTCGGATGAGCGCGATATGTACGCACTGCCCGACCCGAACACTTTCAATGTATTGCCATGGCGACCACGCGAGAATGCAGTTGCGCGCATGTTCTGTGACATTATTACGCCTGATGACGAACCCCTTGAAAGCGACCCCCGCGCGGTACTCAGGCGCAATCTGTCCAAGGCTTCCAAGCTTGGCTATACGTACTATGTCGGTCCTGAGATCGAATACTTCTACTTCAAGGACGCACAAGGCACCAGCACGCAGGACAGGGGAAGCTACTTCGGTCAAGATGCGACCGACCTCGCAACCGATCTGCGCCGACAGACGGTTCTGACACTAGAAGAGTTGGGCATCCCTGTCGAATCCAGTCATCAGGAGGCAGCGCCGAGCCAGCACGAGATTGACTTGCGGCACACGGACGCGCTGACGATGGCGGATACGGTGATGACCTACCGGCTGGTGGTTAAAGAGATTGCGCGGCAGAACGGCTACTACGCGACTTTCATGCCTAAGCCCGTGCATGGCGTAAACGGCAACGGAATGCACATGCATCAGTCGTTGTTCCATGGAGACCGCAATGTTTTCTATGACGAAGACGATGTGCATCATCTATCGGAGACGGCAAAACTCTTCATCGCAGGGTTGATGAAGCATGCGCGGGAAATTACTGCCGTGACAAACCAGTGGGTGAACTCGTACAAGCGCCTGGTGCCGCAGTTCGAGGCACCGACGTTTGTTACCTGGTCAACGGTGAACCGCGCCGACCTGATTCGTGTGCCGGACTTCAAGCCGGGTCGCGAAGAGTCGCGGCGCATCGAATATCGGTCACCTGACCCCGCGTGCAATCCGTATCTGACGTTTAGCGTGATGCTGGCGGCAGGGCTTAAAGGGATTGAAGAGCGTTATGAGTTTCCGCGTCCGGCGCTTTCAAGCGCCTGGCACATGACGCAAGCCGAGCGCGATGAGCTTGGCATCGAGGCGCTACCTGCCAACTTGTGGGAGGCGATCCGCATCACAGAGCGAAGCGAGCTTGTACAGGATGCGCTTGGAGAGCCGGTGTTCAGAAGTTTCATTGAGAACAAGAAGATAGAGTGGGAGAATTATCACAGCCGGGTGGCGGACTACGAGACCGAGCATTACCTGCCGGTGCTGTGATAGTTGTCAGTGGACAGCTATCAGTTCACAGTTCACCCCCATCCTAACCTTCCCCCATCGAGGGGGAAGGGACGAGAGGCATAGACATGTCCGATAGATACATACCCAACCTGACGAAGCAGGGACTATATGACCCGCGGTTCGAGCATGAAGCGTGCGGGGTGGGGCTTGTCGCCAATATCAAGGGTGTGAAATCGCACAGCGTACTTACTCAGGGGCTTGAAGTTCTGTGCAACCTCGAGCATCGCGGCGCGAAGGGCGCTGATCCTGAAACGGGCGACGGCGCGGGCGTGCTTATACAGATGCCGCACGAGTTCTTCCGCAAGGAGATGGAGCGACTGGGCATCGAGCCTCCGCAGCCGGGCCATTACGCGGTCGGTATGGTGTTCATGCCGCACGACAAGGGGAAGCAGCGCGAAGTCGAAGGCGTCGTGCGCCGCTTCGTGGAGCAGGAAGGGCAGGCGCTGCTGGGCTGGCGCGATGTGCCAATTTCACCCGACGAGATTGGTGCGCTTGCGGCTGAGGTTATGCCCGCTATCCGACAGTTCTTTGTTGGGCGCGGCTCGGATGTGCAGAGCGATTCCGATTTCGAACTGAAATTGTATGTCATTCGCAGGCAGTTCGAGGATGCTATTGCCGAGTCGGGTATGGACGAGCGCAGCGACTTCTATGTATCCAGCCTTTCGGCGAACAAGATAGTCTATAAGGGGCTGATTCACGCCACGCAGCTTCAGCACTTCTATCTCGACCTTGCGGACGAAGATGTGGTTACATCGTTCGCTCTGGTACATTCGCGCTTCAGCACGAACACGCTCGGCACATGGCGGCTGGCGCATCCGTACCGCATGGTGATACACAACGGCGAGATAAATACTCTACGCGGCAACATCAACTGGATGACGGCGCGCGAGGGCATGTTTGAGTCTGATGCGCTCGGTGATGACATCAAGAAGTTGCTGCCCGTTATCACGAAGGGCGTACAGAGCGATACGGCGAGCTTCGACAACGCGTTGGAACTGCTTCTCGCGACTGGGCGCTCGCTGCCGCATGCCTTGATGATGATGATACCGGAGGCGTGGGGCGACCACCTGCCGATGGACCAGGCTAAGAAGGACTTCTACGAGTACCATTCCTGCCTGATGGAGCCGTGGGACGGTCCCGCACTTATAATCGCGTCCGATGGCGCGAAGGTTTGCGCCGTGCTGGACAGGAACGGCTTGCGCCCGTGTCGCTACCTTGTTACGACCGACGACTTGCTGGTAATGGCGTCGGAGACGGGCGTGCTGGATGTGCCGCCGGAGAAGGTGCTGTTCAAGGAGCGCATTCACCCGGGGCGCATGTTCATGCTGGATACAGAAGAAGGCCGCCTGGTGGATGACGCCGAATTGAAGAGCGCGCTCGCGGCGCAGCAGCCGTATGGCGAGTGGCTGCGCGAGAATCGCGTAACGCTCGACGATTTGCCGGATGTCCCTGCACAGCCGACATACACCAACGGCAGCCTGCTTACAAGGCAAGTGGCTTTCGGCTATACGCTTGAAGACCTACGCATGATAATGGAGCCGATGGCAGAGACGGGCAGCGAACCCATAGGCTCGATGGGCAACGACACGCCACTCGCGGTGCTGTCGGAGCAGAGTCCGCTTCTCTTCAACTATTTCAAGCAGCTATTCGCGCAGGTCAGCAACCCGCCACTGGATGCAATACGCGAAGAGCTGGTTACATCGCTGGAATCGCGTGCAGGCAGCGAGAGCAACCTGTTCACCGAGACGCCTGAACATTGCCGCACACTGCGCGTGAAGCGCCCCGTCCTGACAAACGAGGAGCTGGAGAAGATACGCGCCTTGGACTTGCCAGGGCTGAAGACAAAGACCATCCGCACGCTATTCACGACTGACGAGAACGACGGCTCACTTGCTCGCGCGGTGCAGAGGATTTGCGACGAGGCGTATGATGCGGTTACCGAGGGCAACACGATCGTCATACTCTCAGACAGGGGCGTGGATACATACAGCGCTCCCATACCGAGCCTGCTTGCCGTCGCCGGCGTGCATCATCATCTAATACGCCAAGGCGTTCGCACGAAGGTGAGCCTAATGGTAGAGTCGGGCGAACCGCGCGAGGTGGCGCATCTTGCACTGCTGATTGGCTATGGCGCTGTCGCGGTGAATCCGTATCTTGCGTTCGAGACCCTCAGAGATTTGGTTGGCGAGGGCGGAGCGCTTGCAGAAGCCGTGGACTACGACACTGCCGTTTACAACTACATCAAGGCGGCGGACAAGGGCATTCTCAAGATAATGTCCAAGATGGGCATTTCGACTATCGAGAGCTACCGCGGCGCACAGATATTCGAAGCAGTCGGATTGAACTCGGATTTCATCGATAAATACTTCACCTGGACTCCGTCACGCATAGGCGGGATTGGGATCCACGAAATCGAACTGGAGAGCCGGAAGCGCCACGAAGCCGCGTTCCAGGAGCTTGCACCGACAGGCAGCCTTGATCTTCAGAGCGGTGGCTACTACCAGTGGCGGCGTGACGGTGAGTACCACATGTGGAACCCCGACACCATCAGCAGTCTCCAATTCGCCACCAAGACGAACAGTTATGAGACTTACCAGCAATTCGCGGACTCTGCCAACACTTTCAGCCGCAAACTCTGCACTATCAGAGGGCTTCTGGACTTCAAGAAACTAGACACGCCGCTTTCATTGGACGAAGTGGAGCCTGCGGGTGAAATCGTAAAACGCTTCGCTACGGGCGCAATCTCGCTCGGCTCAATCAGCCGCGAGGCGCACGAGACGATGGCGATTGCGATGAACCGGATCGGCGCACGCAGCAACACCGGAGAGGGCGGTGAGGACTTCCATCGCTACACGCCGGATGAGAACGGCGACTCACGCAACAGCGCGATGAAGCAGGTTGCATCCGGACGCTTCGGCGTTACAATCGGCTATCTTGCGAGCGCGCGCGACTTGCAGATTAAGATGGCGCAAGGCTCAAAGCCCGGCGAGGGAGGGCAGCTTCCGGGACATAAGATCGATGAGTACATCGGCTGGGTGAGAAACTCGACGCCCGGTGTGGAGCTTATTTCGCCGCCGCCGCATCACGACATCTACTCCATCGAGGACCTGGCGCAGCTTATCCACGACTTGAAGAACTCGAACCCAGGAGCGCGCGTGCATGTCAAGCTGGTGGCTGAGGCGGGCGTGGGCACCATCGCGGCAGGTGTGTCCAAGGGGCACGGCGATGTCGTTCTTATAAGCGGAGACAGCGGCGGCACGGGTGCATCCCCTGAGTCATCCATCAAGCATGCCGGTCTGCCGTGGGAGCTTGGCGTGGCGGAGACGCAGCAGGTGCTGGTGCTCAACGACCTGCGCGGGCGCATAGTCGTGCAGACGGATGGGCAGCTCAAGACGGGCAGGGATGTGGCTATTGCATGTCTGCTTGGGGCTGAAGAGTTCGGAATGGCTACTGCGCCGCTCATCAGCCTCGGCTGCATCATGCTGCGAAAGTGCCACCTGAATACGTGCTCGGTGGGTATCGCAACGCAGGACCCTGACTTGCGAAAGATGTTCACCGGCAAACCGGAGTATGTCATCAACTATTTCTTCTTCGTGGCTGAAGAGCTTCGGCAGATTATGGCTGAAATGGGTTTCCGCACCGTGAATGAGATGGTTGGGCGCATGGACAGGCTGGACACACAGGAGGCGGTCGCGCACTGGAAGGCTCAAGGACTGGACTTCTCCAACTTGCTGCACAAGCCGGAAGTGCCGGACTCGGTGGCGACTTACTGCCGGGAAGAGCAGGATCACGGGCTTGAGCGCGCGCTCGACAACGAGCTTATAGAGTTGTGCGTTGATGCCATCGACTCTAAGAAGGCGGTGTCTCTGAACTTGCCAATCACCAACCGCAATCGCACAGTCGGAACGACGCTCAGCTACGAGATTGCGAAACGGCATGGCATGGAGGCTTTGCCTGACGACACGATAACGATAAATTTCAGCGGCTCGGCGGGTCAGAGCTTCTCGGCGTTCCTTGCAAAAGGCGTAACAATGAAGGTGCGGGGAGATGCTAATGACTACTTTGCCAAGGGATTGTCGGGCGGTAAGGTGATAATCGCGCCGCCACCGGAGTCGGGATTCACGCCCGAAGAGAACATTATCGTGGGCAATGTAGTATTATATGGTGCTACGGGCGGCAAGGCGTTCATCAGGGGCGTGGCCGGCGAGCGCTTTGCGGTGCGTAATAGCGGCGCGGAAGCCGTAGTTGAGGGAGTGGGCGACCATGGCTGCGAGTATATGACGCGCGGCAAGGTGGTCGTGCTGGGGCCGACCGGACGCAACTTTGCGGCTGGCATGAGTGGCGGTGAGGCTTTCGTGCTGGACGAGCGAGGCATGTTCTCTGCGCTATGTAACCGCGAGATGGTTGGCTTGGAAGAGGTAGAAGACTCTGAAGACATCAAGGGTCTTCGCTGGCTCATCGAGGAACACTACGAACAGACCGGCAGCTCCAACGCGCGCCGTGTATTGGACGACTGGGATGCCATGTTGCCCAAGTTCGTAAAGGTGATGCCTTATGACTACAAGCGCATTCTAATGGAGCGTGCCGCTGCGGTTGCCGCAGACTGACGGGGGTTAACATCGATGGACAGGGTGGGGAGGATTTCACCCCCATCCTAACCGTCCCCCATCAAGGGGGAAGGAACGAGTAGATTCCCGCTTTCGCGGGAATGACTGAGTGAGAGTACAGGCGAACCGATACATGGGAAAACCAACAGGTTTCAAGGAATATGGAAGGCAGGGGCCTCCGCAGCAGCCGGTGGCGCAGCGCATCCAACATTACGGCGAGTTCTATCACAACTGGACCGAAGATCAGGCACGAGAGCAGGGCGCACGCTGCATGAACTGCGCCGTGCCTTTCTGTCACACAGGTTGTCCACTGGGCAACCTGATTCCGGATTTCAATGACCTCGTTTACAGGGACATGTGGCAGGAGGCGCTTAATGAACTCCATGCCACTAACAATTTCCCTGAGTTCACCGGCAGGATATGCCCTGCTCCTTGTGAGGCAGCCTGCGTACTCAACATCAACCAGGACCCCGTGACCATCGAGTACATTGAAAAGGCGATTGCGGACCGTGGCTGGGAAGAGGGCTGGATTACACCTGAAGCTCCCGCGCAGCGCACTGGAAAGAAAGTTGCGATTGTAGGTTCGGGACCTGCGGGGCTTGCGGCAGCGCAGCAGCTGAATCGGTGCGGACACTGGGTTACGGTATTCGAGCGAGACGATTACATCGGTGGCTTGCTTCGTCTTGGCATACCGGACTTCAAGCTGGAGAAGCTGGTAGTTCAGAGGCGCGTCGATCAGATGACCGCCGAGGGCGTAACCTTCAGGACCGGTGTGAATGTGGGTGCCGACCTGCTGGGCGACGAATTGCTGAGTGAGTATGATGCGGTGGTCCTTACGGGCGGCTGCACGATACCTCGCGATTTGCCTGTGCCTGGACGCGAACTCGACGGCGTTCACTTCGCGATGGATTTCCTGACGCAGCAGAACCTCCTCAACGCGGGCGAAGATATTCCGGATTCTGAGCGTATCAGCGCAGAAGGCAAGCGCGTTGTCATTCTGGGCGGCGGTGATACCGGCTCCGACTGCCTGGGCACATCGCACCGGCAGGGCGCGGAGATTGTCTATCAGTACGAGTTGCTCTCCGAGCCGCCGGTCGAGCGCATGGATAACAACCCTTGGCCGCAGTGGCCGCTAATCCTGCGGACATCGTCATCGCAGGAAGAGGGCGGTGTCAGAGACTACGATGTTCTTACGACGCACTTCTCCGGCAACAACGGCAGCGTAGAAAAGTTGCACGCCGTTCGCATCAACTGGGGCCCGCCGGACGCTTCGGGCAGGCCGGCGATGGAGCGCATCGAGGGCAGCGAATTTGAGATTGACACCGACCTCGTGCTGCTGGCGATGGGTTTCGTGCATCCGCAGAAAGAAGGTCTGCTGGAACAGTTGGGCGTCGCGCTCGACGGGCGTGGCAATGTGCAGACGGACGATAATAAGATGACCAGCATCAGTGGAGTGTTCGCGGCGGGTGATATGGCGCGCGGGCAGTCGCTGGTAGTCTGGGCGCTGGCTGAGGGACGTGAGGCAGCGAGAGGCGTTGACCTGTACCTGATGGGGCAGACTTCGCTGCGGCCTGTTCTTGAAGGTGCGATGGCGCGGGGGTAGCGGATTCGCACTCCTGCGCGTGCTTGCGTGCATGTCCTTCGACAGGCTCAGGACGAGCGGTGTCTGAGGACTACTACCCTGCACCACTGACGGCGGCGGCGTTCATGGAAGCCACATAGGGCAGATTGCGATACCGCTGATTGTAGTCCAGACCGTAGCCGACAACGAACTCGTCCGGAATCTCGAACCCGATGTACTTGATTGGCACCTCCACCTGACGGCATGACTTCTTGTCGAGCAGGGCGCATACCTCAAGGCTTGCCGGCTTTTCGTCTTGCAGGGATTCGAGTAGGCAATCGAGTGTGATGCCAGTGTCCACGATGTCCTCCACAAGGATAACATCGCGGCCTGCGATGCTGGCGTCGAGCGGCTTGATTATCTCGACCGTTCCGGTGCTTTCGTGGCCGTCATAGCTGGACGCGGCCATCATGTAAGCTTCGAGCGGCAGGTCTATTTCGCGCATGAGGTCTGCCATGAATATGAGCGCGCCGTTGAGGATGCCGACAATGACCGGCTGTTTTCCTGCATAGTCGCGTGATATTTCGCTGCCGATTTCGCGCACCTTCTCCCGAATGTCGTCCGCGGTAATGAGCGTCTTGCCTACGCTGTCTTCACTCATCGCAAAGAGTTGTCCCTTTCCCTGATGTGTGCCTCGAATTTCGCAGCATTATATCACCAGACCGTGCTGTTATAATGCTGCCTATGTTCCCCTTTTTGGAGTGAATGTAGCGAAAGTTCAGGACCGAGGACGATGATATGAATGTCGGTGTGTGCAAGATCAAGTTGCAGATTCCCGAGAACCAGAGCCTGAAGGGAAAGCGCAGGGTGATTGCCTCTATGTCCCAGCGGATCCGTAACAGGTTTGGCGTTGCCGTGGCTGAGGTCGAGGACAACGAATCGTGGCAGATGGCGACGCTGGGGATCGCGTGTGTCAGCGGCAGCGTGCGCCACGCCGACGAGGTGCTGGACAACGTCATAGCGTACATCGAGCGCAGCAGGGAGGATGTGGTAGTGCTGGACGTGGAACAGGAAACGATCTCAGGATATTAGGAGCGCGAGGCAAACATGGATGGACAGGATTTTGTTCCTTTCACCCCCCATCCCCTGCCTTCGCAGGGGCAGGCTCTAATCTTCCCCATTGATGAGTTTATATGGGTAGGTATTAATAATAAACTTGCTCGCAGTTGTGATTTCACCCCCATCCTAGCCTTCCCCCATCAAGAGGGAAGGGACTTATCGGAGCGATTCTGTTGGATGTGAGAGCGTTTCTGGACGCGGTGCAGAAGATGCCGTGGTACATGGAGCAGATCGCGTACAGCGAGGATGTGCCTGCGCGTGGCGCCCGGTACGGCGCGCTCGACCATCCGCTTGATCGCAGACTGGATCAGGGGCTGAAAGACACAGGGATAGACGCGCTCTACACGCACCAGACGGACGCGATCAATGCGCTGCGAAACGGTAAGAATGTCATTGTCTCGACGGGGACGGCAAGCGGAAAGAGCCTGTGCTACAACTTACCCGTACTTGAGGCGCTTCTGCAGGACCGCACGGCGTCTGCGATGTATATCTTCCCCACTAAGGCGCTGGCGCAGGACCAGCGCAAGGCACTGGGGAGGCTTGTGCCGAAGTCTTCGCGTCTGCGCTATGACATCTTCGACGGCGATACGCCCACGCACGAGCGCGGCGGAATACGGCGCAGCGCGCGCCTGCTTATCACCAACCCGGACATGTTGCATGTGGGCATACTGCCACACCACAGGCTGTGGTATCAGCGGCTTCGCAGCCTGCGCTATGTGGTCATAGACGAGACGCATGTATATCGTGGGGTGTTCGGCTCGCATGTCGCCAACATCATCCGGCGGCTGCGGCGCATCTGCGAGAGGCTCGGCAGCAATCCGCAGTTCGTACTTTGCTCCGCGACTATCGCCAACCCTGCCGAGCATGCGGAGCGGCTGACGGGCTTGCCTTTTGAGGTCGTGGAAGACGATGGCTCGCCTTATGGCGGCAAGGACTTCCTGTTCTGGAACCCGCCGATGCTCGATCTGGCGACAGGCAGCAGACGCAGCACGAACACCGAGTCGGCGCAACTGTTCGCGGAGCTACTGAGGCGGTATGTGCGGACGATGACCTTCGTGCGGAGTAGGCGCGCCGCCGAACTGCTGTATGTGTATGTGCGAGACAACCTGCGCTTATCGCATCCTGATGTCGCCAAGCGCGTTATGCCGTATCGCGCCAGCTACCTGCCGGAGGACAGGCGGGCGATAGAGCGCGACCTCGCACAGGGACGGCTACTTGGCGTAACAACCACAAACGCAATGGAGCTTGGCATTGACATAGGCGACCTCGATGCCACATTGCTGACAGGCTATCCGGGCACGATAGCGAGCGCGTGGCAGCAAGCGGGTAGGAGCGGGCGCAGCGGACACCGCTCGCTGTCTGTGCTGGTGGCGCACGATAACCCGCTCGACCAGTATCTAATGCGCCACCCGGAGGCGTTCTTCGGCAAGCCGCACGAGAGTGCGCGCGTCTCGCCGGGCAATCCGTACATCCTGAAACCGCACCTGCTGTGCGCGGCTTACGAGGCGCCGCTGGTTATGGAGGACACAGCGTATTTCGGCGCGGAACTGCTCTGGCATGCGGAAGAGCTTGTAGAGGACGGGCTGCTGCATGTGCGGAACTCGCGCTGGTATCTCAGCGCGGATATGGACTATCCGGCGGGAGAGGTGAATATCCGCTCGGCATCGGCGAGCACTTACTCGCTGGTGGAAAAGGACAGTGGGGTGATATTGGAGACCGTCGAAGAGATGGCCGCGTTCATGCAGTTGCATCCTGGCGGCATATATCTGCACCAGGGGGAGCAGTACCTTATCACGGACCTCGACATGGAGTCGGGCATAGCTTACGCGGTGCAGACGGACGTGCCATATTACACGCAGGCGCGCGACTATACGGACACGCGCATTCTGAGGCAATTCAGGCAACGTCAGGCGGGCAAGACACAGGCGTATCTGGGCGAGGTGAGCGTCACGACCAGCGTGGTGGGCTTCAAGCGGGTGGCGCACATAACGGAAGAGTCGCTGGGTGAGGAGTATGTTGACCTGCCGCCGCAGAGCTACGACACTATATCGCTGTGGTTCGATGTGCCGCCTGACACGCTGGAATACATACGGCGCAACCGGCTCGACCTGATGGGCGGGCTGCACGCGGTGGAGCATGCGGCAATCGGTGTGCTGCCGCTTTTCGCTATGTGCGACCGCAACGACATCGGCGGCATATCCACACCATTGCATCCGGATACGGGCAGGCCGCAGGTGTTCATACACGACGGCATACCGGGCGGCGTGGGCATCACCGAACACGGCTATGACATCATCGAGGAGCTTTGGGGCGCGACCTTGCAGGTCATCAGCGAGTGCCCGTGCGAGAGCGGCTGCCCCGGCTGCATCCAGTCGCCCAAGTGCAGCAACAACAACGAGCCGCTGAACAAGGGTGTGGCGGAGCTGATACTGCAATCCATTCTGGGGGAAGTCCAACATGGATAGACAGGATGGAGGGGATGTTGACCCCCATCCCGGCCTTCCCCCGTCGAGGGGGAAGGGGCTTTTCATGGGGCTGTGGCGGGACCCGGATTTCGTCAAGTTCTGGATAAGCCGCACGGTATCGAACTTCGGCTTCCTGATGGGCGCGCTGCAATTTGTTGCGGTTCTGGTGCTCCATGCCACACCGCTCCAGATGGGAGTGCTTGCGGCGCTCAGGGTCGCGCCGAGCATATTCATCGGCCTCTTCCTGGGGGTAATCGCAGACCGAGTCAGGCGCCGTCCGATACTCATTGCATCGGAACTTGGAAGGTTCGCGCTACTGGCGTCGATTCCTGCCGCGTATCTCATAGGGCGGCTGCATATCGAGCAGTTGTACGCGGTTGCGTTCTTTCATGGCGTCTTGACGACCTTCTTCGATGTGGCTAATCGGTCATATCTGCCGACATTGGTTGGACGCAACAATCTGGTTGACGCCAATAGCAGGCTCACGGCAAGTGAGTCATTCGCTGAAGTTACCGCATTCAGCATTGGCGGCTGGATAGCGGAACTGGCAAGTTCCATCGCGGCGGCTGCGATTGCAGGTATTACGTTCCTCATATCAGCCGTGTCCCTGCTATTCATTCAGAGGCAGGAACCGGCAGCCGAACTATCCGAGGACCGCGGGAATGTTGCGCGCGAGATTGCGGTCGGGCTTAGTGTGGTCTGGAACGACCGGATACTGCGCGCGCTTGCCGTTGCCACGGCTGCTGAGAACTGGACGGCCGGCATGATGAGCGCGGTGGTGCTGGTATTTGGAGTGCGCGAGCTTGGGATTGGGCCCGGCGCGCTCGGCACGATATTCGCCATTGGCGGGATAAGCTCGATAATCGGCTCAATTTACGCGGGACGAGCGGCGCGCAAGTTCGGATTCGGCAGGGCGCTCGTGGGTGGCTACACGGTCTATATGCTGACGATATTCTTTATACCGATAGCACGCGAGCCGCTTATGTTCGCCGGAATCATGCTCACGCTGGCACAGCTTGGCGATGGCTTTTTCACCATGTTCATGGTGCAGGAGAGCAGCCTGCGTCAGGCGATTACGCCGGAGCGGTCGCTAGGTCGTATGAACGCCACGATTGGCTCGTTGGGACTTGCGGCGCTATTCGTTGGGTCACTTGTCGGCGGCTGGATTGCAGGCATTGTCGGGCTGCGGATGACAATTGTGCTGGCGGCCTGCATCGGACTATTGGGCGCGTTCTACATGGCGCTGTCGCCACTGCGGACGATGAGGGGGTTAGATGAGAACTAACATCGGTGTTCAGCCCGACAATCAGTCGGCGATGAGATTGCCCACCTCAAGAACTACATCCGGGAATGCCTGCGGAGCGATGCTTTCGCCGGGGGAAGCGTAGCGCACGTTAGAGTATTCGTCCTCTGTGGGTTCGGTATAAGCCTCGATGCGGCTGTCCTGCCGGGTGGCAATCCATACTTCCGGAATGCCGGCGCGGGCGTATTCGGCAAGTTTGGTGTTGCGATCGTAGTCAATGCTGGTATCGGCAATCTCGATGAGCAGCAGAACATCGGGAGGACCAGGGTGCCCTCCTTGGTAGAAGTCATCGCGCCACCGCAGCAGCATTATGTCGGGTTGAGGCTCGCTGTTATCGTTCAGGCGCGTCGGATTTTGTACGCGCACGATTGCCTGTCCTTGCAACCGGGGAGGCAGTAAATTAGTAAATCTGTCAACGCTGGCGGCGTGCCAGTCTCCGATGGGCGGCATAACTATCAGGTCTCCGTCCAGCAGTTCGATGCGGTCGTTTTCGTCTAGGATGCCGACCTCGGCCATTGCGTAGTATTCCGCTACAGTGAAGCGGCGTCGGGTCGGCACAGATGCTGACCCGTCGTCGGCAGTTGCCATTCCTTTGGCGCGCGCAATATCCTTTATAGCGGCATCTATGAGTTCGCTGTCGCCGTCTTCAAGGGCGGCTTGCAGGTGCGCGGCTATGTCTTCCTGAGTGTTCAGGTGTTTGGCAGAGTCCCAAGTTCTGGTGATAGTCTTTGCCATTTCCGCCCTCGTTGCAGTCGATTAACGGACTTTCAGGGGTTCATTGTATGCTGTGGGATACACTGGTTCAAGAGCGTTTAGAGGGATACGAGCCTTGCCTGACAATCTTGTGGTGATACGGTATGATTGCTGGCGGACTAAATTGATAAAGTCCCGGGCCTGAGTATGGAGGCGGCCAACCGGATTTCTGGGTTCAATCGGCTGAAAGAGGTGAGCAGAAAATGGCAAGACGGCGATTTGGGCATGCGGTAACAAGGCCGGGACGTAAGCACGGAGACGATCCTGTAGATATTCCGGTGGCGAGGGACCTGGAGAAATCTCCGGACTCGCTGCGGCGAGAGCAGGAGATTACCTTCTACGCGCGTGAGTACCCTCTGGAGAGCTTTGCGCTGGAGCAGAGCGCGTCTGTGGAGTGGGCGGACAACATACGTCGAGACTTCTCGCCGGAGACGGCGGAGCTTTATGAGGAGTTCCAGGACGACATGAAGTCTGAAATCGAGTGGATACGCGCGAGCGGCGATCTCGAACCGACCGCCGAGCCGAGCGGTGAGGATGTTTCTCAGTCCATCAGAAACAGGGCGCGAGAGCTTGGATACAGCGAAGTCGGATTCGCGCGCTTCGACCGCCGTTACATTTACAAGGCGCGGCAGAATGATGTGCGGCGCGGGCTGCCCAACGCGATATGCCTCGCTCTTGAGCAGGATCACCCCGCTACGCAGTCGTTGCCGAGCATCGAGGCGGAAGAGGCGCAGGGCGCAACTTACAGGCGGCAGGCGGAGCTGGTGAAGGACCTTGTCGCGCACATCAACTCGCTGGGCTATCGCGCGCAGGTGTCGGGACCGACATGGCAGTTCGGGCCGATGATCCCGATGTTCGTGGACGCAGGGCTGGGGCAGCTCGGCGTGAACGGGCAGCTGCTTTCGCCGCACTTCGGGTCGCGTGCGCGGCTGCAAATCATCATCACGGACGCAAGGGTTACATACGACAGGCCGGTTGACTACGGTATCCCTAAGTTTTGCGAGATATGCCAGGTGTGCTTCATGCGCTGCCCGGGACGCGCCATACAGGGACAGCGGCTGTGGTATCGGGGCGTGGAGAAGGCGAAGCTCATCGCCAAGCGTTGCCGTCCGGTGATGACGCGGTACTCCGGCTGCGGCGTGTGCATGAAGACCTGCCCTATCCAGAAGTATGGCATGAAGCCGGTTATGGAGCACTACATCGAGACGGGTGATGTGCTTGGCAAGGGCACCGAGAACCTGGAAGGCTACGAACTGCCGGACAAGGGGTATTTCGAGGCGGGCAAGCTCCCGCGCTTTGACAGGGAGTTCTTCAATATGCCGACCGGTCGAATGGAAGACCACCTGATGGATAATCTTCAGGACAAGCTACAAACGGCGTCTAATCCGGAGGACGAAGAGGACGCATGGCGTGAGTACCGGGAGAGGCTGAAGAACACAATGGACAGGCAAACGTCAGTGGTGGATATGGGTATGGACCTGGGCGTGTGGGAGCGGTAGGTGCTAGCAGAATGAAAATTAGGAACGGCGCGCGAGGTAGATGGCGTAGGGCAGCCCTATCGTAGGAAATACGGCCAACAGCAAGGGCAGTATGAAATCGCCTTTAGTTATACCAGCTGCGATTGTTGCGGCGATGAACGCATCGGCTGCGATGTTCAGCGCCAGCAGCGTGGACAGCAGCGCAATCACTCTGCCGGACGGTCTGGGCAGCGCGACTAGCAGGATGAGCGCCACCGCGCCGACCGGATGCAGCACGGTCAGAATGAGGCGCTCCCACCACTCGGCGCCGTCCGCGAAGTTGCCGAACGCCATCAGAAACACCGCCATCAGGGCGTTAAGCGCCGCAAAAATAATCAATGCAATGCGAATGATGTTCATTCCTAAACTATATCAACTTTCCTGAAGATTTAACTAGGAGATTTGCATGGTATCACAGTTTTTGAGCAATGAAGAGATAGTGCAGCGGGCGAGAAAGAACCTGCCACAGGGCGCGTGGGACTACCTCGTGGGTGCGTCGGAGTCGGAGACGACAATGCGCCGCAATAGGCTGGCTTTCGACAAGCTGGCTTTTCGACCGAGAGTTTTGAGGGACGTGTCTTCGGTGGACACATCCACGACCTTCCTTGGGCACAAGCTGCGGATACCTGCGCTGCTCGCCCCCATTGGGTCGCTTCAGGTATTCAACCCGGAGGCGGGCGCTGCTTCGACCAGAGCGGCGGCAGAGTTCGGAGTAATGCATGTGCTTAGCTCTGTTACCGAGCCGGCCCTAGAGGAAACGGCGGCAGCCGTCGATTATCCAAAGGTGTACCAGCTCTACCTCCATGGAGACTGGGGTTGGATCGAGGAGATGATAGGGCGGATAAAGGACTCCGGCTACATTGGGCTGTGCATCACTGTTGACACGGCGCATTACAGCCGCAGGGAGCGGCCCATGCTGACGCGCTGGACACCGCCAACCCAGCGCAGCAGGCCTGACCCAAGGCATGCGGCATCGGTTACCTGGGACACGGTGGACAAGATAAAGAACCTTGTCGGACTTCCGTTTATGCTGAAGGGGATAGGGACGGCTGAGGACGCGAGAATCGCGGTTGAAAATGGCGTAGATGTGGTTTGGGTATCGAATCACGGGGGGCGTCAGCTCGACCACGACAGAGGCACGATGGATATGCTGCCGGAGGTCGTTGAAGCGGTTGACGGTAAGGCGGACATCGTTCTGGATGGAGGGGTGCAGCGCGGCGCCGACATCCTCAAAGCGGTCTCGCTGGGAGCGAGAAGCGTCGCTCTTGGCAAGATGCAGGCTTGGGGGCTTGCGGCAGACGGACAGGCAGGCGTCGTGCGCATGCTGGAAATACTGGAGGATGAGATTAGCGTGGCGATGGCGCTAATGGGCGTTACTTCGATCGACCAGCTTGGCCCGAACTTCGTCTGCAAGGCGGACGCCGTTACCACACCGCATGAGATGAGCGCATGGACGAATATGCCCGGAAATAGGATTCTCTAGTTCTGCTTTCCGAGAGCCTGGTCCCTGGGTGTCACTACAGATCGTCCTGAGCGGGCAGCAAGGCAGTCAATAAAGAGCAAGATGAGGAAGTTTACATACTGTTTACATGTTCCGTACACGCCCAGGTTGACAATAATGTCAGGCTGTGTTAATTTTCACACATATTCTAAGGTGTTTTCATAGAGTACAATAAATGCTCTATCGAAATACAATTATACTAGCAGGAGGATCGATATGGCTGGTGAAGGTCTGATCGACATTGAGATCATATATTGCGTACCTTGACAGTACCACAGTGTAGCGGCCTGGATGGTCAACGAGTTTGTGGATGCCGGTGGTAACGCAGTTTCTATTGAGGTTCGGCCCGGCGTGTCCGGTGTGTTACAGGTCTATGTCGATGGCGACAAGATCTATGACAAGGCTGAAGAGGGCAATGAAACGCCCCACCTCAACCGAGTCAAGGAATTGAAGGCAATCGTCAAGGACAGGGTAGATTCTGCAAGGTCGGCAGCCGCTGCTGACTAAGTTGATGCGCTTGCCATAGCAAAGCCCCGAACTGTCAATAGTTCGGGGCTTTTTTGTTGTACAATGTGATGTGTCCGGAATTCCGGTGAATCCTGCTGCCTTCGAGGACGAATGGCATTGAACCCAGATATTCTATTTTCCCTGTTAGCGAGCACTCAGATGGGTGCATACGCCTTATCAGTAGATCAGACGATACTATACTGGAACGGTTCGGCGCAGCGCATACTCGGACATGAGGTAGAGCAGGTCATCGGACGCCGCTGCTACGAAATAGTCGCCGGTACGGTCCCCGGCTCATCAACACCGGCTTGCGAGAATGGCTGTCCGTCTCTTCGCTGCGTTCGAGACGGGATCATTCCCGGCCCGGTCGAGATGAATATGCTCTGTGCGTCCGGAGAGCGCAGGTTGGTGTCACTTACCCCAATGGTAATTGCAGGTGTCTTGAGGGACGCTCCTATTTTGGTGCATCTGTTTGATGATGCCGCGCCTGCGACTGACGCGGAAGGCGATATTGAATCGGTAAGTGATTCCTTGCGCCGAGGCGGTGCCGAAATCGTCTCCAATCGTCCTAAGGAGCCGTCAGTTTCCGCATTCGACCCGAAGCTGACAGCGCGCGAATTGGAAGTGCTGCGTCTTGTATTGCTTGGATGGGACACGCAGCGAATAGCCGGCGAGCTGGGTATCAGCTACCATACGGCGCGCAACCACATACGCCATTTCCGCCAGAAGCTCAACGCCAGCACCAAGATGGACGCGGTTCTTACCGCCATACGCCTGGGGATTCTGTCCATTGAGCGGCCCGAATAGGGTCATTTGAGTATTCGGGCACAAACCGGATCAATGGTGGATGTACTTTCTATCCCTGAATCGGGTTGCCAGTTAGCGGGTTGAGGCGTATTCTTTGTGCATGATGGAAGCAGGAGAAGTCTGGAACCAGTTCGACCGTATGGTGGGCGTGCCTGACGAAGAGATAGACTTGGCGCGCGCAGCTCTACTAATTGCTGCGACAGAGTATCCGGGTCTCAGCATCGAGCGCGAGTTATTCCGAATCGACGAAATCGCCGAGGGAATTGCGCCGCGCATGGATGACGACACTCCCCTCTACCAGTTAAACGCTTTGAGCGAATACCTTTTTGACGAGCTGAAATTCGCCGGCAATCACACCAACTATCATGATCCGCGCAACAGCTTCCTGAACGACGTGATAGAGCGGCGCGTGGGCATTCCGATTACACTGTCGCTACTGTATATCGAGGTAGGCAAGCGGCTGGGAGTTCCTCTGCTGGGGATAGGTATGCCCGGACATTTCATTGTTCGACATCGGGATGAATCGGACGTGTTCGTGGACCCCTTTCACGGCGGGATATTGCTGTCTGAGGATGAGTGCGCTGAAAGGGTCAAGCAAGTAACACAAGGCTCGCTTACATGGGACAGGAGCTACCTACAACCTGTAAGGAGTCGTGAGTTTATCGCGCGCATGCTGAGAAACCTGAAGGTGGTTTATTTGCAGCGCCGTAATTATGAGCGTGTGCTTGCGACGATAGATCGTGTAATTGCCCTGCTTCCACAGGACGCGGTGGAATTCCGGGACCGGGGTGTGGTGAACTATCGCCTGGGGAACTACACGGATGCGCTCGAAGACTTACATGTCTATGTTACTTCAGGAGAAGCCGTGTCAGACGAAATTACCGTGCAGAGACTTATAGATCAGATTCGAGACAGATTGAGTGAATAACGGATGCTAACGGGATGGACAAGATGATTGAAAATTATACATGCAGCGTTCGGAAGCCTGACGACTTCGATGAGTTCTGGGGCAATGTACTGGATGATGCCGCACAAATCCCACTGAACGCTGAAACGGTGCCATTGCCACTACGGAGTTCGGAAGAACTGGAGACATTCGAGGTCTTCTACGATAGCTTGGACGGAGTGCGAGTTGCGGCGTGGTATTGCTTGCCTCGGGAGCGACAGGGACCCCTGCCCGCCGTGGTGTTCATGCCGGGCTACCAGAGCGACCCGGCGATACCCAAAGACTGGGCGCGGCGCGGGTATGCTGCCGTAACCGCGGCACCTAGAGGAAAGCTGCGGAGCAACGGTCAGTTTAACCCGGGTTATCCGAACCTGCTGACGCATAGCATCACCGACAGAAATACCTACTCCTACAGGGGATTTTATGTTGATGCCTGGCGCACAATTGACTTCCTGCTGGCGCGGGATGAGGTGGACTCGGAGCGCATTGGCATCGCAGGCAGCAGTCAGGGCGGCGGCCTGACTATAACGACTGCGGCGATGAAGCCGGAGGTGAAGGTGGCGTCCGCGGGCGCGCCTTACCTGTGCGGGTTCATGGATGCGATTGCGCTTACAAGTTCTTACCCGTATCAGGAGATCAACGACTACCTTCGTATGCACCCGGAGAGCCGCGCGGATGTGGAGCAGACGCTGGCGTACTTCGACGGCATCAGCTTCGCGGACAAGATCGAGTGCCCGATTATCATGAACATCGGGCTCCAAGACAATGTGTGTCCGCCGGAAACGGGGTACGCGCTGCACGAGGCTATCGGCAGTGAAGACAAGCAACTGTACGCATACGACGGGCATGGACATGAGGCGGGACGCTACAAGCACACCGCCGTGACAACCGAGTTCTTTGCGAAGCATCTTCAATAAGCTAACAGGATGGACAGGATAAATAGGATAGGGGTTTGAGGTAGGATTGATGACCGCTTCGGATTTTGGGCATTATTGGGACAACGCGCTGAATGAACTGTCGCGCTATCCTGCCGCACCAGAGGTTGAGTTGCTGCCGATTCGCTGCACTGACTTCGCTACGATGTACAGTGTGCGGCTGACGAGCATTGGGCCGTACAGACTGTTCGGCTATCTGAGCATTCCGCAGGGTGAGGGACCGTTCCCGGCTATCTACTACACACCGAAGTACCAGAGCGTGCTGGAGCCTATTCCGCAGGGTTCAGCGAACTTTCTGCGTAGCAGGTTCGTCGTCTTTGCGCTTGGAGCGCGTGGGCAAAGGTTGTCCGACAGTCCGTACTCGGCGGGCTTCCCCGGTCATCTGACGGAGGGAATCGAAGATGCCCAATCGTACATGTTCCGGGGCGTTGTCGCCGACAGCGTGCGTGGGCTGGAGTACCTGCTGACTAGGGACGAAGTAGATACTAGGCGTGTTGCTGCGATAGGTAACGACGTAGCGCTGGCAACGGCAGCGTTGCATAAAGGCACGACACATGTAATATGCCAGCCGGCACTATTCGTGGATACGCTTGCGAAGGCAGCGGGCACGGGGGATTATCCGCTGGAAGAGGTTAACGACTACTTGAACTTGTATCCGGAGCGCAGGAGTGCGGTGTCGAACACGCTGTCATACTTCGAGTTGAGTAGCTTCGCGCCCCGCGTGGAGGCTAGAACGCTGCTGATGGCGAGCGCGCCGGGCGGTTCGCTGGACTCCGATGGACTGTCGGCAGTTTCGGGGGCGATTCAAGGCGATGTGAGTGTGTACGAATCGCAGAGTTCCAGCTACAGGGACGGAATGCACCAGGAAGAGTGGCTGGCGCGCGAGTTTGGATTTGCAGACGCTATACTGCCTGAGCACTGGCGATGACGGGGGCTGATAGAGTTTACAGCCCTTCGACAAGCTCAGGACAGGGATGGAGAGGATGGGATGGAAGGGAAAGTCTATACAGGCAAGCGCACGGGGCAGGGCGCGGCGTCCGAGGTGTCGGTAATGGTCGTTGAGGACGGAGTTGCGCGGCCACTTGCTTCGCGCCTCGACCTCTGGGAGCATTCCGTAAAGCTCGAATGGGGCTATGGCATTGGCGGACCGGCGCAGCTTGCGCTTGCGATTCTTGCGGACGCTACGGGCAGCGACTCATACGCGGAGCGGCACCACCACTGGTTCAAGCAGGATGTGGTGATGCGGCTGCCATGGGATGGCTGGGAACTTTCGGAAGGCGGGGTGCTGGAGTGGGTTGCGGGGCATCATCCGCTGGACAGGGACCGAATCGGATCATAGGGATATTGAGATATGAAGCGCGTTGGTTTTCTGCTGAAGGTCAGGCAGGACAGAATTGAGGAATACAAGGCGCATCACAGGGCAGTCTGGCCCGATATGCTGGATGCGTTGAGTCGCAACGGATGGCACAACTATTCGCTGTTCATGCGCGAGGATGGATTGATGTTCGGTTACTTCGAGACAGAGGACAGCTTTGCCGCCGCACTGGAGGGGATGTCGAAAGAGGATGCAAACCGGCGCTGGCAGGAATTGATGTCGCCTTTCTTTGAGATACCGGAGGGAGCGCATCCTGACGCGATGATGGTGGAGCTGGAGGAAGTATTTCACTTGGAGTAAGTGCGGGGTTAACAGGATGTGCAGGATGGAGAGGATTTATCACCCCCATCCTAACCTTCCCCCATCAAGGGGGAATGGACTAATCAGGAACGTAAATTGGAGTTTGCTATGAGGCTGGAGGGCAAGGCTGCGATTGTTACGGGTGGAGCGTCCGGCATTGGGCGCGCAATCTGCGAGGTCTTTGCGGAAGAAGGCGCGCGACTGACTATTGCCGACATTGACACCGAGGGCGGAGAGCAGACGCTGGCAAATGTCAGGGCGGCGGGTGGCGAGGCGCAGTTTGTGACGACGGATGTGTCAAAGGAGGCGGATGTCGCGGCGATGGTGCAGACGGCGGCTGACGCATACGGCGAGGTGAACATACTGGTGAATGACGCGGCGGCTTTCGTGTTCGGCGAGGTGCAGGACATCAGCGACGCGGACTGGGCGCGCGTGTTCGGGGTGAATGTCATCGGGCAGGCGTACTGTGTTAAGCATGTGCTACCGCACATGAAGGCGGTGGGCGGCGGCGCGATTGTGAACCTTGCGTCCGTGAGCGGGTTCATCGCGCAGCCGGGGTTCATTCCGTATAACGCTTCGAAGGGCGCTGTGATGCAGCTGACTCGCTGCCTTGCTATGGACCTCGCGCCGTACAACATCCGCGTCAACTGCGTCTGCCCCGGCTCAGTGCTGACGCCTGCGACGGAACGGCACAGGCAGTTCGTGGGCGCGGACAGGGAGGAATTTCTCGCCGAGGCAGGTGCGTCCAATTTCATGAAGCGCGTGGCGGACCCGCGTGAGATTGCATATGGCGCGCTGTTTCTGGCGTCCGATGAGGCGTCGTTCGTTACTGGTACGCCGCTGGTGATGGATGGCGGTCTGACGGCGCAGTGAGTTGTCGTTAGCTGGTCGAATAGAGTGCTTGGTTCTTGCATAACAAGTGAAGACAGTCTTTTAGAATCGTCAAAGGAGCTTGCAAATGACCCGCTTGGAAGGAAAAGTAGCCGTGATTACGGGAGCGACCGGTGGTATTGGGAGCGCCGCCGCCAGGATATTCGCGAGTGAAGGGGCGAGCGTCGCGCTGGTTGATCTCGACGAAGGCGCTCTCCAGGATGTGGTGCGGTCGATTGGCGAGGACAAGGCAAGCTACAGCGTGGCGGACGTTACGGACCCGGAGCAATCGGAGGCTTACATCAGTGCCGCAGTGGAGCGCTGGGGCGGCATCGACATTCTGCTTGCCAACGCGGGGATAGAGGGGACGCTGTCTCCCATAACCGACTATCCAATCGACGAGTTCGACCGGGTTATGGCGGTCAATGTGCGCGGGGTATGGCTCGGTATCAAGTACGCGGTTCCAGTGATGCGTGAGGGCGGTGGCGGCAGTATTGTTATCACATCGTCCACGGCAGGAATCGGCGGGAGTCCGGAGATGTCGGCTTACAATACCAGCAAGCATGCGGTGATAGGCTTGATGCGGTGCGCCGCTCTGGAGTGCGCGCCAATGGGCATCAGGGTCAACACCGTCAATCCTTCGCCCATCGAAACCCGCATGATGCGTTCAATCGAAGAGATGCGTGTGGCGGCGTTGGATGACGCGAGGGTGACAGTTGGGGTGACAAAGCAGTCTATCGCGGAGGGCATACCGCTGCAACGGTATGGGGACCCGCAAGAGGTGGCGAGGATGATGCTGTTCCTGTCCAGCGACGACAGCAGCTTCTGCACCGGAGGCGTGTATATGGTGGACGGCGGCAGGTCGGCGGGAAACCCCTACCGCAGCTGAACTAAGGATTGAAGATGACTGACCAGGAAAGGGACTTCATCGGATACGGGGCAAACCCACCGGTCATTGAATGGCCGGGGAATGCCCGCATAGCCGTTTCGGTGGTCGTGAACTACGAAGAGGGGAGCGAGAATTCGCTGCTGGACGGGGATCCCGCGCACGAGACGAACAATGAGGTGCCGTCGCCTGTGCCGCCGGACCAGCGGGACCTGTTCAACGAATCGTTCTTCGAGTACGGCAGCCGTGTGGGAGTCTGGCGGATACTGAACTTGCTCGACAAGTACGGCGCAAAGAGCACTTTCTTCTGCTGCGCGCTTGCTTTCGAGCGAAACCCAGAGGTGGCGCGGGCGGTTGTGGAGCGTGGCCATGAGGTGTGCGGGCACGGCTATCGCTGGGAGGAGTATCACAACAAGACGCGCGACGAAGAGGCAGAGGCAATCAGGAAGACGGTCGAGTCGTTGAGAGCGACGACCGGTGAGCGTCCGGTGGGCTGGTTCACTCGATACGGGCCCAGCGTGAATACGCGGGAACTGGTCGCCAACGAGGGTGGTTTCATCTACGATAGCGGGGTGCTAAACGACGATCTGCCGTACTATACGCAGGTGGGCGGGAAGCCGTGGCTGGTGGTGCCGTATAGCTTTGAGACGAACGACGCGCGGTTCTGGCGTGGCGGCCTCAACAGTGTGGGAGACTTCTACGAGTACCTGAAAGACACCTTCGATGTGCTGTACGAAGAGGGTCGCACGCACCCGAAGATGATGTCCGTGGGGCTGCACTGCCGGATAGCGGGACGGCCAGCGCGCTCACGGGCGCTTGCCCGGTTCCTGCAATACGCTCGCAGTCATCCGGGCGTGTGGTTCGCCAGAAGAGACGAGATAGCGAGATGGTGGCTGGAGCATTACCCGCCCGGGACGCTTCAGTAGCGCCGTGAACCATGAAGGTGTGAGGGGCATGCCATTGCGTCAATCGGTGATGTAGGTGTGTGTGATGACCTCCCATACATGTCCGTTTTCGCAGTCGAAATAGAATCCGCGCCCGTTGTGCTTGTGATTAATCTCGCCGTCCGTCCGAGAGCCGGGACCGCTCCCGAACGGGATGCCCTCGTCCTTGACGCGCTGAAGTACCGCGTCGAATTCCTCGTCTGATGCAAGAAAGGCGTAGTGATTGGAGCGCGGGTCGTCGGAATTGTCGAAGTCGAGGGTCAGCATGTCGTTGACTTTCACCGGGGCGAAGTGTCCCCAGGTCCCGTTGTATTCCAATCCAAAAATGCGGGCGATGAACTTCGCGGACTTCACCTTGTCGTAGGCGGGTACGATTGTGTGGTCTAGCTGTAACGGCATGGCTGCCCTCCTCAACTCTGCTTCCTGTGACTTTTCCCGGTTCTGCTCACACCTTCTTTAAGGTTTGCCTCATCTGTCTTGTGGCTGTGTGTTTCCGGCCAGAGTGCCCAAGTTCGCTTGATTGTAGGCATGCTCCGAGGAAGATAGCGTTTCCATTCAGGTGGGTGAATAGCAATTTCACCCCCATCCTAACCTTCCCCCTTGATGGGGGAAGGAACTTTGTCACCTAGAAGGAAGCACTATGCCCCAAGTATCGACGCTATGCTTCGATTGTAGCATCTGTGATAATGAGACGTGAACGGATGGCGACGGCACTGTAATTCAGCGTACCAGGGAGAAGAAATATGGCTGAAGTTGATATGAACGCCTTCATACGGGGGATGCCGAAAGCCGAGCTGCATGTGCATGTGGAGGGGACGCTGGAGCCTGAGATGCGGTTGCGGCTGGCTGAGCGCAACGGCGTCGAAATGCCGTACAGCAGCGCAGAGGAACTTGCAGCGTCATACGCTTATCAGGACTTGTCCTCCTTTCTCGCGCTGTACTTCTCCGGCATGGATGTGTTGCAGACGGAGCAGGACTTCTTTGATCTCACATACGCTTACCTGCAAAGGGTTGCCGAGCAGAATGTGGTGTATGCGGAGATGCACTTCGACCCACAGGCGCACACTAGCAGGGGGATTGCGTTCGATACGGTCATCAGGGGGATTCGCCGAGCGCAGGAAATGGCGCAGGGCGAGATTGGCGTTCGCTCGCAGCTGATACTCGGCATTCTGAGGGATATGAGCGCAGAGTCGGCTATGCAGACCCTTGAGCAGTCATTGCCGCACCGGGACTGGATTGTGGGCGTAGGGCTGGACTCGGACGAGAAGGACAACCCGCCGGTGAAGTTCAAGGATGTGTACGAGCGGGGGCGTGCGGAGGGATACAAGCTGACGATGCACTGCGACCACTTGCAGGAGAACTCGGTGGAGCACATCCGGCAGTGCCTGGATGTGATTGGCGTGGACAGGATTGACCACGGCTACCATGTGCTGGACGACGAGGAACTGATTGAGGATGTGCGGCAGCGGCAGGTGTGCTTGACATTCTGCACCACGTCGAATCCGAGCAGTCCTGTGCCGCGAAGGGCTGCGGAGCTGAAGACGGCGCTGGAACTGGGGCTGAATGTTACGGTGAATACGGACGACCCGGCGTATATGCGGAGCTACTATATGAGCGAGGTGCTGGCGAACACGCAGCAGGCGGTAGGGCTGACGAGGGAGCAGGTAGCGCAGCTTGCGCGGAATGCGTTTCGGAGCGCTTGGATTGAGGAGGGGGAACGGGAGGCGTATTTGGCGGTGGTGGATGGTTATGCGAAAGGGTGACGTTCAAATCAGACTTGGATGCCGCTGTCTCAAGTATGATGGAATGCGGCCATTGCTAGATTTCTCGGTATAGGGCAATAGGGTCTATGATGATTTCGTTTCTCATCTTGCCTGTGAATGATGTTTCAATATTGGAAAGTGCCTGAACTATCTGCATCAGCGCTGCTTTCATGTTCTGTGGCTCTGAATTCGATATATCAGCATCTTCGTCATCGTTCACCCTAGCCGAACTTTGGGCTATCGTGCCAAATAGGACGAAGTCTTTCTCGGAGAATCGAGAATACTTCCGCACCAATAGATGTTCCTTCTCACGAAGGTGCTCCCGTTTGAGATCTGCGGAAAACGTGTGTCCACCAATGGGCATCTGAACCTCAAAGCGATCTTCAAACCCATAATTTAGAATGAATGCTAGATTCTTCAAAAAGGAAGGGTCTTGGTATAATCCCTGAGACTTCGCAAGTGCGGTTGCGTCTATCCTTTTCTGGTTTTGCTTGATTCGCGCCCTTTTATTTCTGTCCTTGGTAGCTTTCGCTGCCGTTTCTAACTCCTGTGTAACCGCATTTATGTCTTCAAAGTTAGAAACATATGCTAGTGCCTCTCCAAATTTATTGAAGTCTTCCATGGTAGACTTAATGATGTCCATATCGTTAAATATGACATTCGCTTTTACTTTGACGAATCCAAAGTCGTTTATTTTGTCCACATCAACAGTCAAATTGTGAGTTGAAATCTCAAGAACCTTATTCTCCCCATTGAGAAAGTCTTCAAAGAGTGTATAAGAGTAGTCGTGTAGATACTTCCTTTCTTCGGTCATTGATTCTGACTTCAAAATGTCCGCCATGACCCTGCCGCTACCAAAGGGGCCACTTTGCCGTTGCTCCTCCTCCTTGGCGGTTCCCTGATAGTCTATGAGGTACTCCGTAATCCCTTCAAAAATCTGAGAAGAAATGGAATACATTTTGTATTCGTCAAGATAGAGAAAGCTCTTAATCGCCTGCATTCCGTCTCCTCTTGAGGTACTCTTCGTAGTAACGTTTTCGCGTGTCTATGAAGGACCAGACGGCAACGCCAAGTCCGGAAGCAATAACCAACACGCCTACAACGGTTAGCAGTTCAGTCATTGTCTCGTGCCTCCGCCAGCTTCGAGACTCTATAGTACACCATAAAACTTAACACGATTGATGGGAGGGCCGCACACATAGCGAGCGTTTTCACGGCTGCGCCGTCTATCGTTTGAGGATTTGGTTCTTCCAGCAGGTAAAATACGAAAAGTGCGCTGTAGAAGATTATCAAGATAATCGAAAAGCCGTTATGCACGGTTTTCCAAGTCTTCCCAGAATCATAAGTATGCTCGATTTCGTTGATGTTCGATATTTGCAGTACCAGTCCGAGAACTATAAAGTCCAAGGCGTTAACCAAATCCAATCCTGTTTTGTCTGGAGATATGAACCATACCAACATTCGGAACAGGACGGGTATGAAACCTACCGCTATTGTGTATATCAGCCACTTGGCTATTCTGTCAGTCATTCTTGCTTCGAATAATGATTCGCATAATGGCACCCATTTTACGGCACGTGCATTCAGAGCGCAAATTGCCATTAGACGACAAATTCATTGTAGCAGGGTTTTGGACGGCTTTCGTTCGCTACACAATCCGCCCCTGCCGTCCCTGCCGCCGGCGCCTCGGGGCGCGCTGGAAGGTGGCGGCGGGGGCGTAGCGGGGGTATTGGGGCTGGGCGCCGGATAGCAGGTCTTCGATGGTGAGGATTTGGACTTTTGGGAATTGGTGGTCGGGGAAGGCTTCGGGGGCGTAGAAGCCTGCTTCGAGGGCTTCCTGCTCCATAGGTCTTGTGGGCGGCTTGAGGGTTACGAAGAGAGCTAGGTCGGCTTTTTCGCGCTCCATGTCGCTCTTGAGCGTGGCTATCTGATTGCGCTGCACGCCGCCGCTCTTGACCTGTACGACTATGCGCTTGGGCTTGCCGCTGTTGTCGTCGAAGAAGTTGATGTAGCCGTCTATGCCCGCGTCCGCGCCCTTCTTGCGGTCGCGGGCGGGGCGGGCGTCCACGAGTCCGAGCGCCCACCACTCGAACTGGTAGCGGTCGTGGAGGGCCAGGGACTCGGCGCTGGGCAGGTCTTTCGGCTCGCCGATGACCTCGTAGGGGCGCAGGTCTTCGCCGAATGCGTCGTGCAGGCGGTGGCGGATGAGGGTTATGGCTAGGTGCGTAATGTCTATGCCAACCCAGCGGCGGTTGAGACGCTCGGCAGCCGCGACCGCCGTGCCGCAGCCGCAGAACGGGTCCATCACTACACCCTTGGGCGGGCATGATGTGCGGACTATTCTGCTCAATAGTCCTTCGGGTTTTTGAGTAGGATAACCTAGACTTTCATTTCTCTGTGTCCACTTCACATCTTCGTCAATGGCTTCATTCGTATCCCAGAGCATGTTCTCTGTGTAAGGTTGATATGCCCACACATCTTGCAAGCGCGTTCCGTCTCTTCGTGAAAGGTATCGCTTGATTGCGGGCTGTCCTCCTGATTTTTGAGGTAGATGTATGAGGCTGTGTTTCAGAGCTAAATCCAACATTTCCTGAGTAATTAGGTTTGTAAGGTCTTCTCCTCGTTCTTCTAATTCTTCACGCAAATAGGCAGGTATTGCCCAGTGTCTCCCAGCATTAGTTGGATTGTAGTCTTGCCAAGGCTGACCAGAATCCCCAGTTCTAACACCCGACGCTGTTGCGTCTGCATGACGATATACGCCAATGGGTTTCATTTACTTGTGGTGTATGGCGGTGATAGCATATCGCCATTATGACGCCAACAGAACCACCCGATTCAGGGAATTATAGCGAGTTATTGAAAATGCTGAAAGAAGCGTTGGGAGAACGTCCTGCCAACGGGATTATAGCCTTTTTTGTCATTGTGGCAGTTATTTGGGTTCTGCTCGCCGGAGCAGAAAAGATTGCTTCGCTGATAACAACCTATGGGAAGGACACACAACTAGCCGATGTGATATGGGCATTGGGCATAGTAATAGGATTGATATGTGTCTTCAGTTGGACATTCGGCTTTGTGATGTGGGCATTGGGTAGGAAGGACATTCAAGAAATCAAGATGCGACTCACAAGGATTGAGAAGCATATTGGGCTAGACGAGTGGGACGAGAAAGACAAGGAATAGACGATGGCAAAGTACACACAGACGACTAGCGTATCGCTATCATGCCCTGTTTGTAGTTCGGAGCGTGTCGTCAAGATGGGCAAGCGCAACGGCTACCAGCGTTACCTGTGCCGCGAATGTCGCAAGTCGTTTCAGAATAGCGGCAACACGCCAGGGGGACGCTTCCCTCCGGAGCAGACTGGTGCTGCTGTATCCATGTTCTATTCGGGCATGTCGTACAAGCAGATAGCGGAGAACATGGAAGACATGTTCGACATAGATGAACCGTCCACGCGGGCGATATACGAGTGGGTGAGGAAGTACACGAAGGCGGGGATGAAGGAAATGGCAGACCATCCCGTAACGACTAGCGGGCATTGGGTAGCCGATGAAATGGTCGTTACGGTCGGCGGGGAACGCTACTGGCACTGGAATGTAATGTGTGAAGATACGCGCTATGTGCTGGCATCCTACCTGTCGAAGAAGCGAGACACCAGAGCGGCGACAGCCGCGATGCGGCGAGCGGCGGCGGCATCTGCCGAACCGCCAAAGACCATCAAGACAGACAAGTTGCGGTCGTACAACAGGGCGATAGCCAATGTGTTCCCTGACGCCAAGCACATCAAGTCAGAGGGGCTTGCCGCCGAACTGAACAACAACCGCTCGGAGCGATTGCAGGGGACATACAGACAGCGCACAAAGACGCTGCGAGGACTGGACACACGGGAAAGCGGTCAACTATACCTTGACGGCTGGACGCTCAACTACAACCTGTTCCGTAAGCACGATGCGCTAGGCAACAAGACGCCCGCGCAAGCGGCTGGGCTGGATGTGCCGTTTGACGAATGGCAGGATGTGGTAGAGCATGCCGCACCGCACAAGAGGGCGCAGATTGAGGTCGTAGTGGTGGACGAGCGGTTGAGTGATGTAGAACTTGATGTGTCGGTATATGAGGACTCGCTGAAAGACCTGCCGCCAGTGGAGCGCAAGTCCGCCAAGTCAAAACGTGAGCGCAAGGCATCCGTCAACGGGCGGACAGCGTTCAAGAGCAACGCGCCAAAGGCGCAAGCAGTCGCCAAGACTGCTCGAAATCATCCGTACTTGTCGCGCTCCGAAGCGCGGAGGGGGTGAACTATGCCAATGCTTTCTAACGAAATGGCTATGGCGTTCCACTATGCTATTGTGGGCATCTTCAGTAGCAAATTGATAATCTTGATTCTTATTGGTCTATGGTTACAGGCAATTATGGAAGGCATCCGGCATAGGCGGAAATCCCAATTGCTACAACAACAAATAGAACGCCTAGACCAATCATAGCGAGGTTGAATTTGCGGCGAACGCCAAGACCCGCTAACCCTGCACCAATGAGAAATGTAACAAGACAAACCAGAGGCGACCAATCAAGAACCCGTTGGATGACAGACCACAAGAATTCCATACGATAATCGCTCCTTAGTCTGAAAAGTCAGAAGCCCGCACAAGGATAGACCATGCGCGGACTTCTGAAAACTAGGTCAGGTTAGCCTGACGGAAAGGATTGTAGTTCACTATTGGCGTCGCTCAAATGGGATATTGGAATGCTCCATGATTTGCCCTCTACTCGAACCCTGCGAACTTGTCGCCTCTGCGTCGAGTGTCAAGGTGAAGTCGCCCAATGTGGTTGCTTCATAAGTCGTAATGGCGAGAAGGTACTCTTGTCCCAAAATCGCATTCCATTCAATGCGGGAATTGGTGTCGCCATCTGCGCGGTCGTCATTCATTTCGACAAAAGCCCACTCTTCATTCCCGTCATCCCACTCGAAAAGAACAAGGACGGTATCTTCATTGGACTCCAATGTGGCGACCCACGAGGCAGCGAGAGTCGCGCTGAACGCAACATATCTGTAATAGCGGTCACCTGCCGCAACATCTTCGAGTTCGCGGGGATATACACATTCGGCAATCCACGAACTCGTGAGTGTCACGGGCAAAGTGCCACCCGTTGGCAGAAGGATTCTGCACGGGTTTGGGACAGGTGTGGCGGTTGCCACGACAGTCGGTACTTGAGTAGGCACTGCCGTCGCGGTTGCAACAGGAGTTGCGGCAGGAGTTTCAGTAGGCACTACGGTTCCACCAGGGGCTATCGTAGCGGTGGGTTCGGCTGTCGGCTGAACGGTCGGAGCAACAGTTGGTTGCGCCGTAGGTGGAGAGGTGGTCGGGTTTCGGGTAATCGCTCCCCAGCAATAACTGAACTCGACCGTCTCATTGAAGGCGCAGGCGTAATTATCGCCGCCGTCTATGTTGGTAAAGCCCGTCACGGTCGGAACATTAGAGACGATGCCGTGTTCGTCAGAACCGAAGCATTCGACTGTAGAGGTCGTGTAGATAAGGCACATGTAGTCGGGTCCGAAATGGTAGAGGCGCGAGCCTGCGCCTGCAAAGTCCTGCGGTTGAGATTGGTTGGACGGTACATCGTTGACTGCGTGGGTGTCGTCACTGTTGAAAGACAGGACTTCCCCGCTCGCCACTATCGCAACGGCAAAGACCGAGACGATAGCCAGAGCGACCGTTATTGGTATGTATTTCCTCAAGTCGTGTCACCTTTCATAATCTTCTTGTGGAATAGAGAAGGCGGCGACAGTTCAGGGGGGAATGCAGGACACGAAGAGGACGGGATGCGGGGCGGACTGAAGAGCCGACCATTGCGTTACCAAAGACTGTTGCCCCTTCGTGGTACACGGGTTGCGCTATGGTAACGACGCTTCCTACACATAGCCACTCAGGGGCGCAATGCGCCACCCGAATGGCATGCCCACAAAGGCACACTCTTCAAAGTGTAGGAAATATAAAAGTCGTTACCGTAGCGGATAGTACCATAGGGCTAGATACACCACAAGTAAATGAAACCCGCCAATGTCATCCTCAAAACGGAACATGCCATCAATGTAACCTTTTGAATATGGGCGCACCTGTGGATTGAAGTAGTATTTGTTGCCCTTGGAGTAGAAAAGTACAGTGTCATGAATGCGCCCATACACGCGCGCGTTGTTGTGAGCGTTGGTGCGCCGCCAGACGATTTCATTACGAAAATTGTCCGCACCAAATATGGCATCCATCAGAAGCTTGAGGTAATGGCTCGCCGTTGGGTCGCAATGTAGGTAGATGCTGCCGGTGGGCTTGAGGACGCGGTGTAGTTCGACCATGCGCTGCGCCATCATGGTGAGGTACGCCATCATGTCGTTCTGCCCGAGGAATGCGCGCATGGCTGCCAGCAGTTCGCCCACCTTGCCGCCCTGCTGCGTTACGACATCCTGATAGGCAAGCTCAGACTCCATGCTCCAGCGCCATGTGTCGTCGAAGGCGGTAATCTGCGCCGCCGACTCCTCGCCGCTGCGCTCGCGGAAGAGGACGTTGTAGGTGGCGTTGGAGTTGAAAGGCGGGTCGAGGTAGATGAGGTCAACGCTCTCGTCGGCGATGTGCTGGCGCAGGATGTCGAGGTTGTCGCCGAAGTAGAGGTGGTTGGTATCTGTCATATTGCGTCACCCGCGTCGTGTCATCTGGATGGCGTTTGATTTCGTGGACAACGTTTCTATCCCGCGCCAAGCATTGGAAGAACTTGTTGAACAGTCGGTTCAGCAAGTTGCTTAAATTTCAATGCCGTGCTTATCGTGGCATTCACTTGATTGATGAACTTCTTGTAAGCGCAGATTATGCTTCCATTTGTGGTTTCCGAGGCTCTGTCGAAGTCTTGGCGATGCCTGGAGAACGAGCTGACATTTCTGTCAACTGCATTCCTGATTCTCTCAGCGCCAAACATCTGGTAGTTCAACAACGCATTTCTTACGGACTCAAGTCCATCGAACAGGACACGCTTAAGATCGTCTTCAAGGTCGGAATCCACAACTCGGTTGATGATGTTCTCAACATCCGCTTGCAGACTTGCCAAATCTTCTTCAGGGATAACTTCTTCACCTACAAGCAATGAAACGGCATCAGATGTTGCGTACAGCACATCCATGAAGTCGTCGTTGAGTATTGACCGGAACCTCCCCCACGGACTTGAACCTATGCAGAGGATACTCGTTTTAGCTTTCTCAATTCTAGCCAAGTAGCGTTCTTGGTTTATTTCTTGAGTGCGTCGGATCAACTGCTCGCATTCGTTCACAACAAGCAACAGATTGAATTGCTTTTTGTAAAAGCCATGTTCGTCTAGCTCCAACGCATCAAGCCATACCTGTTGGGCCGTAGCATTAGTGGGTGTGCCTTGCGTGCGCGCATGCTCTATGACTACGCTGAGATTGTCGTGAAGGCGCTTGAAAGGGTTTGTTTGTTCGGGCATGTGTCTCCTCTGTTGGATAATTGCACCTAGAGAGCACCTGAATTGGGGAATAGTTACATTGGGATTGTCACTATTAGCGCACTAATTGTCACTATTAGCGCACTAATAGCAAACCTTCATTTGGAAAGCATCCATCTGGCGCTTCGTCCGCGTCCTTCAAGTATTACGAGATCAACAGAGCGCAGGGTATTCAGGTCTGATCGTATCTGGCGTGGCGTAAGGCTGTCCGTGAGTTGTATAGAAATCTCACTCATGGAAAGTCCATTGGGCGCATCGCTAAGGATTGACAGAATAGTTCTCTGGCGTTCCGTCAGGTCATGCCTAGCTCGCTGCGTAGGAATGTATCGGCTTGGGCGGAATCTTACGATGACGCTGCCATGGATTTCTTCTATCTCAGGAGTGGGCAAACCTGCTTGGGTGGTGAGTTCCACAATTTTGCTGATTCCAAGCCCCCATGTTTCGATGATTCCGCGCCGATAGAATGCTCCCGCGATGAGAGGGTTCCATAGGCGGGATTCCGGCGTCTCGAACAGTGATTGCGCCGTAAGGCCGAAGTGCAGCGTTCCAGGAGAGGTGATTTCCAAGCGGTCTTCGTAAATCCCCACGGCAATGGAGCCGCCAAAGATGGCATAGTCCCGGTGGCAGAAGGCGTTAGCCAACGCTTCACGGAGCGCCTCAGGGGGATAAAGCGGTTCGTCCACGCGCTCCAATTTGCCCGGCACAATGCGCCCGGCTATCGGCAGACTTTCCAAGAGGAACTGCAGCGCCCTTTCAAGCAAGTAGAAGGCGTTGCCGTGGAACTGCCTATTATCCAGGAACTCGGTGCGATCTATGCCCCGAAACTTTGCGAGCCGCAGCATGCATTGCGGATAGTCCGGGTCTATTGAACGGGACCGCTTGAATAGCACGACGGCGGCGCGCAGCAGCTGATTGCCTCTCATCAACCCCAATCCGCGCAGCATATCTTCGGGATCGTCGGTCACCAGAGGCGATATTCGTCCAATTCTGATGCCTTCTCTAACGGTGCGAGCGATTTCTTCGTGGTCGAGGTCGTCTATCGTCCAGTCGGGCGCAAATTCGCTTTCCCACTTGCGTTCGCTTTGTATCAGGTTCGACAGCATCTCTCTGTACTCGCGCTGAGACAGAGTTTGGTCCGTGTTGCCAACTCGACGGTATGCTTGTCCTCGATATGTGTAGGGCTTCTCTTTGCCGGTTTCTACGCCGATTATCAGCAACTCTCGTCCGTCGCCAATGTCTTGACGGTCTATGGTCGGAGTTATTGCCGGGTCTATGTTTCGCAAGTCCTGGCTTAACTGTTCAATCGTGTTTTCGCCAATCTGCTGACCAATGATAGTGCCATCGGGCTGCACACCGATTATGACCCTCCCGCCGCGATTGTTTAACATAGCGCATACGGACTTTGCGGCTTCCCTACGCTCCCCCGTGCTGCGCTTCAATTCCAGCGTTTCCGATTCGCCGGAAGCGACCAAAGCCTTTATATGCTCGGGAACTATCAATCGACTATCTAGGCGACTATCAAGGCTGTTCATGCCGTCGAACCCCGTTCAATATGCGTCGAAATAGCGATTGGGAACAAGTGTATCACTCACAAAGAGCGAGCGATAGTAGAACTTGGGGCATTAGGGATGGGCATAATTCGTAATATCCCCCTTCCTAACCTTCCCCCAGAGGGGGAAGGGATAAGGTGAATGGCAATTATGCCCACCGCTAGGGGCATGTATCGCGGCGCACTTGCTATTGATACTTGAACAGGCGATACTTACGGCGCTGCATGAGAATGCTGACAGGAGGGTGATAAATGGAAGGACGATTGAAGGACAAGTACGCTATTGTGGGCGTGGGGGAGACGGAGTATAGCCGCGCTTCGGGGCGCAGTACGCGGGCGATGGGCGTGGAGGCTATACGCAATGCCATATATGACGCCGGGCTGACCCCGCAGGATGTGGACGGGATGCTGAGCTATCATGGGGGCGACTCGACGCCCTCGACGACGATGATGTACGACCTGGGAATGCGGCTGAACTTCTACATGGACTGTTCGGGCGGCGGGTCCAGCACGGAGGCGCTTATCGGGCTTGCCATCGGCGCGATAGAGGCCGGGATGTGCGATACGGTGGCGATATTCCGCGCGATGAACGGCTATTCGCAGGTGCGGATTGGCGGTACGGGAGCGAGGGCGGCTGCGCCTATAGGCGGCTCTGACCTGCTGAAGCGCACTTACGGCGTGGCGAGCGCGGTGCAGAACTTCGCGTTCACTTTCACGCGGCACATGATGGAGTACGGTGTTACGGGCGAGGACCTGGCGCACATCAAGGTTACGCACAGCAAGCACGCGAGCAATAACCCGAAGGCGCTGATGAAGCAGCGGGTTACGGTTGACGATGTGGTGAACTCGCGCTGGATAGTGAAGCCGTGCGCGCATCTGCTGGACTGCTGCCTAGAGACGGACAACGCGACCTGCATCATAGTTACCTCGGCGGAGCGGGCAAAGGACCTGAAGCATCCGCCAGCGTACATTATGGCTGTGCAGGGTAGAGGCGTGAAGCCGGGCGGCGACTTCCACTACCAGTACGCGCCTATCTCGCGGGTTGCGGGCTACTATGTGGGGCCGCGCCTGTTCGAGCTTGCGGGCGTTACGCACGACGACATAGACGTTACCGGGTGCTACGACGCATTCACATACACGACGCTGTTGCAATTCGAGGACTACGGGTTTTGCGAGAAGGGCGAGGGCAAGGACTATGTGAAGAGCGGCATCACGGACCTCGGCGGCAGGCGTCCGAACAACACGAGCGGCGGACACCTGTGCGAGGGGTACACGCACGGGATGAACATGGTCATCGAGAACACGCGGCAGATTCGCGGTACTGTGGATGACTACTGCCCGAACTGGGCGGACGGCGAGCACACCTACGACTATGCGGAGGGCGGCTGCCGCCAGGTGCCGGATGTGAACATCTCGATGAACATGGGATGGGCAATGCCGGGCGTGGGCAGCGCGCTGATAATGAGGAAATAGGTGTCAGCCGTCAGGTATCAGGCGTTTGACAGGATGTACATAGTGGTGGGTATTTTCACCCCCATCCTAACCTTCCCCCCTCGAGGGGGAAGGGACTGTTGATTTATTCGTGTGGAGGGATAACGAATGCCGATTTATGAATATCGCGGTCTGGGGTTGAACATTTCGGAACTGGACAGCGAGTACAAGGGCTACTTCGATGCGGCGATGGAGCACAAGCTGGTCGTGAAGAAGTGCAGCGTGGAGGGCTGTGGCTTGCTGCGCGGCGAACCGGGGGCGGCGTGTCCATGGTGCGCGTCGTTGGATTGGGAGTGGCAGGAGGTGAGCGGCAAGGGCACGATATACAGCTACCAGGTCATAGAGCACGCGATTATGCCGGCGTTCCGCGACTGGGTGCCGTACACCGTGGTGCTGGTCGAGTTGGACGAGCAGAGCGGGGAACCAAATCCGGGGAACGGTCTTCGCATCACGGCGAATCTGCTTAACGAGAACATGGAGCCGGAAGATCCGGAGAATGTAGGCATTGGCAAGCGCGTGGAGGCGGTATTCCTCGACACTGAAGAGGGGTTCTCGGTGCCGCAGTTCAAGCTGTCGGATGAAGCGCCGCAGGGCGAGGTCTGGCGGTATCCGGTTTAGAGAACTGACATCGATGGACAGGATAGACAGGATGGAGGCGGCGCTATGAATGTTAATGACGCGGTGTTGTCGCGGCTGACGGTACGGGAGTACAAGCCAGATCCAATATCGGATGAGGTTGTGCATAAGCTGCTGGAAGCGGGCAGGCTTGCACCGAGTTCACAGAACTTGCAGCCCTGGCACTTTGTAGTGATCCGGAACGGCGAGACTATCAAGCGCTTAGGAGAAATGGCTACTCAGGGACCTTTCATTGGCGATGCTCCTATGGCAATCGCTATCGCCACGGACGATACTCCCAGAGCGCAGTTGGACGCCGGTCGCGCGTTGCAGCAGATGGAGCTTGTCGCCTGGGAAGAGGGAATGGGAACATGCTTCGTGGGCATTCGGCAGGCCGAGCAAAACCAAGCGATTAAGGACTTGCTGGGTATCCCTGACCATCTCGTTCTGCTGACCGTCTTGCCTTTCGGCTATCGGCTCAATGCCGATATGGGCAGGTTTGGTCGCAGAAATCGCAAATCGTTGTCGGAAGTGGCGCATATGGAGCGGTTTGGTGCGGCGTATGCTAACATTGATGCGTAGGCAGGACCAACAGGGACGGACAAGATATACAGGATAAGGGATGCAGAAGATTGGGACGGCGTTTTACAGGCACATACAACTTCTCGCTACGATTGGCGCGCTGCTGAAGTTTGTACTGGTATTCGCGAGAGGCATATTCGCTCTGTTCGTCGCCGCCGTAATGGGGTTCGGATCGTATGTGATGATACAGGCGCTGTATCTGTCTATCTGGGGGTATGGCGGGGGCGTGGTGACGGTGCTGGTGTTCACTACGGGCGTCGGCGCCGGAGTCGGAAGCTACATCGCCTGGCTGGACAGGGAGCATAAGCTTGGCGCGCAGGTGCTCCTGCTGGCGATTGCGCTCGCATTCGGGCTGGTCGGCGCGTATCTTGGATTGCAGCGCGGCATCGACATCGGCGCGCTTCATCCGATTTGGAAGCCCGGCATACCGGAGATACACATAACAACTGTCGGCGCGGTCATAGGCGCGAATATACCGATGTTCGCGCTGGGCTTGTTCAAGGCAATCAGGGACCCGCGCCTGTAAAACCATTTCCGTGGAACGCAAAAAGAGGGATGCGTCATTCAAGGCGCATCCCTCTTTCTTTGAAGCTTCCATCGATTAGTCAGCGACCGCTTGCGCCGGTTCATCCTGTTCGATGGGCTTACCGGTTGCGGGATCAACCTCGAATGGGCTGTGCAGCTCTAGCTCCTTGCCCATCTCACGGACTGCTGGGATGACATACTCGCCCATTAGGCGCAGGGAGCGCATCTGGTCTTCGTGAGTCATCGCTCCATCGCCGTCCCAGAAGATGACGCTGCCGGGGCGAAGTGTTTCCAGCACATGGCGAATCTTGGGCAGAACGCTGTCCGGCGTTCCGGTCACGATAGTGTAGTTCGCTTGCTGCTCCTCGAACGGGCGGGCTAGGACATTGCCGCCACGGTTGGCAGTAGCGAAATCACGGGTTGGCAGGACGCGCCGCCGAGAGGTCAAGCCGGGCAGTGACAGGAGCGCGGGGTTTGCCGTACCTTCGTTGCCCGCAAGGAAAGGATTGCTGGGCCCCTGCACATACTTGCGCGCGGTCTGCTCGGCGAGTTCCTCTGTCTCGTCCACATGCACTTTCCAGAGATAGCCGATGTTCTGCGAGCCGGACTCGTAGCCTTCTTCTTCGGCGGTTTCATGGTAAAGCTGGAACGCCTGCCTGGTAGGCTCCATCTCTGTCGCCAGCATTATGTAGGGAATGCGATTGCGCGCTGCCCATTGCAGAGAGTCGCGGCTGACCACGCCGGGCAGCCAGATTGGAGGGTGCGGCTTCTGGTATGGGCGCGCCCACGGGTTGACATAGCGGTAGTGGTAGTGCTTGCCCTCCCAGCGGAAGGGACCTGGAGTCGTCCATGCCTTGACGATGAAGTCATGCGCCTCTTGGAAGCGCTCCCAGTTGTATGGAGGAGGCGCGTTGTGCGACACGCTCTCGCGCCCTGTGCCGCGCACCCAGCCGGAGACGAGCCTGCCGCGCGAAATCATGTCGATTATGGCGAGCTGCTCGACCAGCCATAGCGGGTCGTCCCAGATAGGGATGATGTTGCCGAGCAGGACGATCTTTGCACGCTTGGTCATGCGGGCGAGGATAGCCGCCTCGATGTTCATTGCGCCGCCCATGCAGAATGGCGTGCTGTGGTGCTCGTTGAGCATGAGGCCGTCGAAGCCCATTTCCTCAGCGTACAGCCTTTCGTCGAGATAGCGATTGTAGAGGTCCGCTCCAAGCTCGGGGTCGTAGATTTCGTTGCTGAGGGTAAGGTCCTTGATGGACTTGCCCGTCGCGCCGAAGTAGCCTGACGCCGGGTCCTGGTATGGGCGTTCGGTGAAGTGTGCGATGAACATGGGCGTTCTCCTTGTGGGCGCTTTATCGCCTTCATGGTTTTAGATGATACCTGTCTTTGCTACGGAAGCAACTTCAAGGCTACGACTATCGCTAGTCCCCATAGAAGTGTCATAATGCCTACTCTGACAGTGAGCCGCTGCTCGAAATCCCGAAGGGCTTCCTTGAAGTCAATGAGAGCGGCATTGAGCGCGGGTTTCGTGATATAGTCTCCAAATACATGGTCTCTGACGGTATAAACTACCGCCACGGCTTGCGTTTCGGTAAAGCCCACCGCTTTGAGCTTTTTGACATGTTTGTGAGTGTCAAATCTAACTGCCATAACATGCCTTTTGTATGCGTGATATTACACCATCTATTACTCTTGTGCATCGTTGTCGGACATGCCGACTTCGATTAGCAAGCGGCAGTGATCGCTTGATCCCCACTCATCCACATCGTTCAGGGCGCTCACTTTGATGTCCTTGTGAAAGCCGCGCGATGCGAAGGCGTAGTCGAGTTGGTCAAGCGCTGTGTCCGGCGACCTTTGGTTGCTATGATATGTGGGCACGTTCAGGCTATCCGGAGCAATCCAGTCAGGTGGATTTTTCGCCTTTCGTCCATTCGGATGGAACGGCCCCATAAATTCTAGTCCTAGCGCATTCATTCTTTCCCAGACGCTTCGCTCTCTCGCAGTCATCAATGGTTTGTCATCACCTTTGATGACTCCATAGACCATATTGAGGTCTCCCGCCGCGATTATTCGGTGACTTGTAGAGTCTGGATTGGCGACGAATGCCGATATATCGGAGATTATATTGTGCGCCGCGCCGTCAGGATAAGAAAAACGGCTCTTGGTGGACGGATGCGGGCCCAACCAGCGCGCGTACATGGACACTACGATGAAAGGTTCGTCGTCTTGCGGAGTCACACGGGCGGCAGCGATAGTGCCAATGCCGCTAACCGCAATCTCATCTTCCGCCACTACTCCAATAGGGCTGATTTGCTTGAACCATTTCACATCGACGCGGTCAGACAACTTGACTATTTTACACCAGCGATCAAATAATCCTGCCTTGCCCCATCGATTACCGTAATCCGCGTTCCACATACGAGAGTCCCAACTCGCTTGTGGGCCTGTGTCGAAACAGGCATCCATGCCAGGCGGTTTGTTGCCCGCCTCTTGCAGCAGGGCAACATCCACATCCATGTTCAGCAGCTCTTTCCAAGCGGCAAACCTTTTGTTGATGTTCCAACTTACGATTTTCGTCATTTCCGGCTTTCTGACTAGATTCCCGCTTTCGCGGGAATGACGATTTTGATAATTTGTGTGTGTTCAGACGTTACTCGGCAAGAAACCCCTGCACCAGCGCCAAGAACTCATCTGTCTGCTCGATTTCGGGGCGATGGCCGCAATTGTCGATGACTTCGAGGCGCGAGTCTTTGATGGACTGCTGATAGATTTCTCCGGCGCTGACTGGAACCATGCTGTCCTGCGCGCCCCATACTAGGAGTGTGGGTAGGTCTTGCAGGCGACCCAGCAAGTGAGGGAGCCCTGGGTAGTGCATGTATGGCTTCCAGCTGAGGCGGCATGCCTCCTCGCGTGCGACAAGCCATGCTTCCATCTGCTCCGGCGAGGGTTCGGACGGGCGAACGGTGGCGAACTCCGGAACGGAGTCGTTGTCCATGCAGACGGTGTCGAGGTACTCTTCTGCGGTTACGAGGAAGATGTCGAAAATCTCGCCTACGCTTGGCTTGATACCGGCTGCGCCGACCAGAACCATCTTGTTGAACTGCTGGGGACACATCGTTGCCATTTCCGCGGCGAGCCATCCGCCGAGCGAAAAGCCGATGACATTCACGCCCTGCAATCCGAGTTCGTCCAGCGCGCGCAGATACCAGCCGGCGAGATCGCGCATGTTCATCACCCAGTCCATCCTTGGCGACTCGCCGAAACCGGGATGCGATGGAATATGAAGCGTGCTGCTTTCGGCGAGCGCCTCGTGCCAGCGCAGAGCGCCGTGATGTCCCATCTCGTCGTGGAGCACGAGCAGCGGTTCGCCGCTCCCACCTGTTGCTATCTGAAGGCGGCTGCCTGCCACCTCGACAATCTCTTCCGTCCATACACTCGTAGCGGTAGTCATTCAATTCTCCTGTGGGGCGTCTGTTATCCAAAATCGCCCTTCGACACGCTCAGGACGAACAGATTGGCATTCCGTTGGTAGCTGCTATTTCGCCCTGATTTTCCGTTGATATGCTTTGCTTGTCAAGTTGGGCGAAGTGTCGAATGTATCTTCAGCGATAGACTCCTAGAAACTGCCTGTTTTATTGACGCGCTCATGTTACAATTTGCGTCATCTTTGGCGGAAGCGTAGTTTGAGCGGCATACTCTCCGCTCCTGTATCGATTGCATGACCATCGAGGAAAAGGCGAAGATGTCTGGCGCACTAGACGGGATAACTGTACTTGACCTGACGAGACGCAGACCTGGCGCTTTGGCCGGTATGTTTCTCTGCGACAATGGCGCGCGCGTAATACGCCTCGAACTGCCTGACGAGGAAATCGACCGCACACAGCCCGTCTATATGGTGTGGGATCGGGGCAAGGAGAGCGTCTCCTTAGACATTGTGGCTCGACAGACGACTTTCAGGAAACTGGCAGTCATAGCCGATGTGATTATCGAAGACTTTGCGCCAAAATCGCGGTATCAAGGGATTGTGGACTACGATGAGTTGCGCCGAATCAATCCGCGTCTCGTGCATTGCTCAATCACAGCATACGGAAAACAAGGTCCGATGCGGGACGAACCGGGGGATGAACATCTGGTCATGTCACGGATGGGCATTCTTGCTTCGCAGCCCGGCTTCCGAGAGGGACCGGTGCATGTGGTGCATCCTGTCGTGAATCTGGGGACGGCGGTTCTTGCGACTCAAGGTATCACCGCCTCCCTGTACGCAAGGGAGAAAACAGGCTGTGGGCGCAAGGTGGACACGTCGGTTATGGCCGGTGCGCTGATGTTCGCGCCGAAGGTTATTGGAGAGCATCTGGAGCAGCGACCGTTCCAACTGACCACTGCGGGCGGCGGGCCGTTCTACAGCGTGTTCGAGTGCGCGGACGGAAACTGGATTCAGATTGGCTGCATTCACGGCGGATTCGTGGACATAGCCGCAACCGTGATGGGCATCGCCGAACTGCTCGCCAATCCGCGCTACGGTGATGGTCGACGACCGGAAAGCGAAGAGGCGCGCGCCGAGTTGTTCGACATTGTGGCGAATGTCATCAAGACGAAGCCGTGCGCTGAGTGGGAGCGCATCTTCGAGGAAGCCGATGTGCCTTATGCTCGTGCCAGCACGACGCACGAGTCTATGGACAACCCGCAGGTTATCTCCAACGATATGCTATTGCGGATGCATGATCCGATAGTTGGCGATGTTACTCAGATGGGGAACCCAATAAAGTTCACTGAGACGCCTGGGGAAATTTGTGGCGCTCGACCGATGCGAGGGCAGAATACTGATGCCGTGCTGGCAGAGGTCGGGAGTATTGACCTTCCTGAGCCGTCTGAGGTCGAAAGTCGCAACCACAAGCCTCCGTTGGATGGCGTGCGAGTCATGGAAATGACAAATGTCATCGCAGGACCTGCAGCGGGCAAGTGTCTAGGTGATCTCGGCGCTGACATAATCAAATTCGAGCCACCATACGGAGACATATCCAGGCCTGCGGGAGCGCAATACTTTCTGTATCTCAACTCCAACAAGCGATCCGTATCCGCGAACACCAAGACGCCGGAAGGTCAAGAGATCGCACAGCGGATCGCGGCCGAAGCTGACATCTTGCTGGCGAATATGAGGCCGGGCGCTACGGATCGCATGGGACTCAGCGGCAAGGAACTGGAGCGGATCAACCCGAGGCTGATTCAGGCACATACAACAGCCTTCGGCTGGTCAGGTCCGTATGCTCACAGACCAGGAGTCGATCCGTTGGCGCAGGCTTGGATGGGCTTGCAGTTCGCTCAAGGGGGGCGTGGTAATCCGCCGGTGTTCCTGGCGCAGCTTGCGCCAACCGATTTTTCTTCGGGAGGCATGGTTGCGCTTGGGGCGATTATGGCTCTTTACGCCAGGGAGCGCACAGGGATCGGACAGAAGGTTGACTGCAACCTGCTGAATGCAGGCGCTGTACTGCGCGAGGAAGATTTCCTTCGATACGATGGCAAGACATCGCCGCCCATAGCGGACGGCGGACAGTATGGACTAAGCGCGCTGCACAGGCTGTTTGAGACCAAGGCTGGCTGGCTGTACCTCATCGCGGAATCGCAGGATGAGTGGGAAAGCATGTGCGCGGCAATGGGACGAAGCGACCTGCTTGAAGACGCACGATTTATTTCTGTGACGAAGCGAGCGGAGAACGACGACGCATTGTGGGAACTACTGACTGATGCCTTTGCAATGAAGACGGCGAATGAGTGGATTCACCGGCTGAGGGAGGCGGGTGTTCGCTGCGCGGATGTGACAGAACAGTACAACGTGGGTTACTTCGAGGATGAGCACACGATTGCGAGCGGCATGATCGTCGAGCATAGCCACGCGGTCTATGGCAAGATGCACTACCATGCGAACGGTATCCTATTTGGCGAGACGCGCGCTATCGATGGCAAACAGACTCCACTACTCGGTGAACACAATCGGGAGAAACTAGCGGAGCTTGGCTACGAGTGTACGGAAATAGACGAGCTTTACGATAAAGGTGTGCTCACGACGGAAGCGCCGACCGTATTATAATTCCCTCATGAGCGCCGTTAACTCGAATGTGGATGCCCGTGCAAGAATTCGCCTTGTGCTGCTCTCGGCAACCGCAATTTTGTTCACTCTTGCTCTTTTCGCCTACGCATTGATAGGGATTCAGTGGGCTGTCGCTCCCTTCACGGTAGGCGCGCTTTCTTTGGTCGTTGCGCTCGGTAGGATGACCCACCGGTCGCTCTCTTCATTCCAGTCAGACTTGCGTGGCGTATTCGCGGAAGTTGAACAGGCGCCGAATTCGTCACAGGATGAGCGTAACGACGGCGAAATTTCTGTCTCGCCTGTTAGCGTTCAAAACGCCTCTGCGCCGCAAGATGCTGTGGATTCCCCATCTGCACCTCAGCTTAGCGCCCAGTATCAGCATGGCGAGGCCACCGAAGCGCCCGCGACCGCTCGGCCGATCTCGATTCTTGGGCTGTCGGAACGGCGGATAGGAGTGTGCCTCTTTGCAGTTGGCTTGATGCTTGCGGCTTTAAGCTTGTATCAGTTCCCCGGCGGCCCACCGAATACACTGGCATGGTGGAGCTTCTCGCTGTCTGTGTTGCTGACGCTTGGCGCAATACCTGCATTCGAGGGGGGGTGGTCGTCTTTCATTGCTCGATTCAAGCCCGAGTATCGAATCACAATCGAGTCACGCAGGCTATTGCCTTGGGGCGGACTTGGCGTCATTCTGATTTTTGCCTTGACTCTTCGGCTTTACAACCTTGAGGGATTTCCGCCCGGCCTGTGGTTTGATGAAGCGGACAACTTAGATCAGGCAAGGCTAATCGCGGAAAATCCCTCTCAGACGCCGGTCTATGTTCCGTCGAATAACCTGCCCAGCCTGTTTCTCCTGCCCATCGCCCTCATAATTAAATTTGCGGGCATTTCCATATCGACGGGCAGATTGGTCGCGGTTGCTTTCGGAGTGGCCGGGGTGATAGCAATCTTCTTGATGGTGCGGCACATGTCCGGCACGGCTATGGGGCTGATTGCCGCTTTCCTTGCCGCAGTCATGCGATGGGACATAAACTGGAGCCGCATAGGTATGCACGGCATCACTGCCCCCTTTTTCGCCGCGCTTACTGCCTGGCTCACCTTTCGCGCACTCGAAAGAGGACGAGCAGCCGACTTTGCGCTTGCGGGAGCTATGCTCGGTCTCGGCATGTGGTTTTATGCAGCGTACCGTCTATTTGTAATTGTCATCGCATTCCTTTTGCTGCATAGGCTTATTTTTGCCGATGGTGAACGAAGGAAGATGTTGAGGAACTTTGGCGTGATGGCTCTGTTCGCCCTCATTGTCACGCTGCCAGTCGTGCAGTTTGCCGCGACCGACTCAGAAGAATTCTTCAAGAGGACCCAGCGCACATCAATCTTCGCGCATGTGGATGACGGCGATGAGACGAGAGTCTTGTTGCAAAGCCTAACGAAGCACCTTGGGATGTTCCATCTGGAAGGAGACCCCAACGGTCGTCACAACATCCCGCGCGAGCCGATGCTGGATTTTGTTTCCGGCATTCTGCTGTTGTTAGGGTTAGCTGTCGCAATGGCCCGTTGGCGCAGCGCAGCTCATTTGTCGCTGCCGGTGTGGATTCTCATAATGATTATGCCGGGGGTGATGACTATCCCCTGGGAGGCGCCACAATCCCTGCGCGCAATCACTGTGATTCCCGCCGTAATTGCGCTTGTCGCAGTCGCTATAGGCTTTGTCTGGGATAAGGCGCGCGCCTTCAGACTTCCTGCTTTGCGTGTGGGGGTAGCAGCTTGTATAGCAGGGGTGCTTGTAGTCATTGGATACGCGAATATCAGCGCCTACTTTGGCGAACAGGCGAATAGCCCGGAAGTTTACGCGGCATACTCTACGGACGAAACACTGATGGCGCGCGATATGGCTGAACAGGCCGAAAGAGGATACAGCCCGATGGTGTCCCGGCAGTTCAGGCACAGTCTAGTGGCAAGCCTATTCGGGTATCGCTATCCACGTCAGACTATCGCAGCCCCTACGACCATTCCGCTCGACCCGGCGCTGGTATGGCGCGGCGCAGCGATATACCTTGAACCGCGAGAATCCGGGTTCTACGACACACTGAAGGCGTATTATCCGTCCGCGGAGTTCCATGAAATAAGACCGCCTGTGGGCGGCGATGTGCTGTATTACTCAGCATACATCAGCCGGGAGCAGCTTGAGGCGGCACAAGGACTTGTGGAACGGCGCACGATGTCGGATGGCGAGATCATCGAGAGTGTTAAGAGAGAGACTGAAAGCGCGTGGATGCTGGAAACCGACGACGCGGATGCGCCGTTCGATGTCGAGTGGTCGGGGACGCTGCACATAAGGCGCGCGGGTGAATACGTCTTCGCGCTGGAAAGCAACTCTCCGGCTGTTGTAATGCTCGACGGAACAGTGATCCTTACTGAAGACCGACCCCAAGTGAAAGTCGTGCCGGCTGTCGGATTGCACGCGCTAGAGGTCAGGACTCGTGTTGAGGATACGGAAGGGGCGCTGCGATTGCTCTGGAGACAGCCACCGCAACAAGAAGATGAGCAGCCGCCCGAGGACGAAGATTCGGAGAAGCGGGACTTGGAGCCTATATCTGCCGGCAATCTGTATCATGGCGACGTGCGTCCAGTTGGGCTCGTGGGACGGTTCTTTGAAGCAGTGGACGATGCCGCTGAGATAGGCGACGCCGTTCCTTACGCAGCGCAGGTTACTCCCGGAGTTGGGGGCGCGTTCTGGTATCACCCGGTCGTAGAGGGCAGGCACGTTGCGGTATGGGATGGAACTCTGAATGTGCCGGATTCCGGACTGCACAGTTTCAGATTCGGAGAAGTCCACGGCGAGATGAGGTTGAATATAGATGGCGAAACGGTGATTGACACTCGCGCTGACAGAAAATCAGAGGTGGAATTGGTGGAGGGCAGGCATCGGATAAAGTTAGAGTATCAGACGAGTGTGGGATCGCCGCGGTTCGAGGTGATGTGGACGCCGCCGGGACAGCCGGAATCTCGCATTGGACCGGAATACCTGTCGCCGGAAACTGAGTATATGTTTCGCGTGGTGAACGGAGGTTAGAGTCGCTCCCATTCTTCCCGAGATACGCGGGCCTGGCGAAGTATTCTTGCGAGTGTGCGCCTGCCAATGTCACCACGATGAGGATTAGGAATCACCAGTTTCTGCGTTTCTCTACGCATGTATTGATGATTTCCGCCAGGATATGGCCCTTGAAATCCAAGTTGCCTTAGGTAGCGTATGAGATTTCTTCGGTCGATAGGACCTAGAGGAGGCATTAGACAACTTCTGCTTCCTGTTTAGAGGGAGTTTCAAATATAATGCCATCAATCTCAGGTAGAGGATCACCGAATTGCAAACCAATAATTATCCAGCCCTCCAATACACTCTGAAGTTCGTCTCTACACTCCTCAAGAGTATCGGCATTAGCCCAGACGCCTTGGAAGCCCGGTATCTCTCCCCAGAAGCCCTCGTCGCCTTCTAGGACATCGTACTTTGCCCTCTTCATCGCTGCGGCTATGTAGTCGGTCAGCATGTTGCATTACCTCGCATGGTGTGTGCGACAGTCAATCTTGCATCTACCGTACCGTCCACACTATAAGGTGTCAATGCACTAATGGCGTGATATACTGCGCGCTGCCGGCATTCCATTAATTGAGAGGGACTTGCGATGTTCGACGTGGTTATTCTTGGCGGAAGTGTAGTTGACGGGACGGGCGCTGCCGCTTATCGTGCCGATGTTGGTGTTGAAGGCGAGACGATTGCGGAGATAGGCGATCTGTCGCATGCGGAAGCTCGCCGAGTTATAAATGCCACCGGACTTACGGTTTCGCCGGGGTTCATTGACACGCACGCTCATTCCGATGGCGTACTTCTGACCGACCCGCAGCACGCAGACGGGCTGCGACAGGGCATTACAACCGAAATCCTGGGGCAGGACGGGCTTTCCTACGCACCACTTTCGCCTGAAAACTACCGCATGAACCGCCGCTACCTCGCAGGGTTGCTAGGCGAGCCGCCGGAAGACCTGGACATGAGCAGCGTAGCGGCGTTCCGCTCGCACTACCACAAGAAGACTGCCATCAATACCGCCTACTGTATCGCGCATGGCGCAATTCGACTGGAGACGGTTGGGTTTTACGACAAGCCCATCGTAGGCGACGCGCTGGATGAGGCAAAGCAGCTCATACGAGAGGGGATGGAGCAGGGGGCTGTCGGGCTTGCCACCGGAATGTCGTACTTTCCGAATGCGTGGAGCGATACTGACGAACTTGTGGAGCTATGCAAAGTCGTGGCTGAGTACGGCGGCGTGTACGTTACACACCTGCGGGATGTGAATACCGAGCGAGGGTTCGGCGGAGGCGATGTGCCTGAGGCGCTTGAAATCGGCAGGCGTTCAGGCGTCAAAGTGCATTTCTCGCACTATCGCACGCATCCGGAGAGCGCGGGCCAGGTCGCTGAACGGGTGAGGTTGATTGACGAGGCGAAGGCCGAAGGCGTGGACTGCACGCTGGAACTATACCCATACCCGACCGGAAGCAGCTATCCGATACGCTACTTACCGAGTGATGTGAATGACGGAGGACCGGATGCGCTGTTGGAACGGCTGCGTAATCCTGAAGAGCGACAGCGCATGCTGGAGTATATGCAGGAACGACCGAACGACCTGTCTTCTGCCGTTTTCACATATCTGCCTAAGAACAGTCATCTGGAAGGAATGAGCCTGCGGGATATTGCTAGTGAGCGCGGCGAATCGATGGAAGAGGCAGTCATGTGGCTGCTTGAAGATGAAGAATTGCAGGTTGGCTATCGTGGCGCGCCGCCGGACAGCGTAAAAGTGTGGCAGCAGGTAAGCCGTGACTGCGTTGAGTTGCTCTCGCGTCCTGACTACATGGTGGGCAGCGACTCGATACATGTGGGCAGCATGCCTCACCCGCGCGCTTACGGATGCTTCCCGCGCTTCCTTGGGCGTCTGAGGCGCAGCTTCGGGATGCTCACGCTCGAAGAGATGGTGCAGCGTATGACCGATAACGCGGCGCAACGCTTTGGGTTGACCGGACGGGGTCGAATCGAAAAGGGTGCATTCGCAGACATCGTCGTGTTCGATGACGAGAGAATCAACGATAATGCCACCTACGACGACCCTTGCCAGTTCCCGACAGGTATTCCGTATGTGCTGGTAAACGGACAGGTTGCGGTTGACAGCGAGCGCTGCACTGGCATTCTTGCTGGACAGGCGGTGCCGTAATGTTGTGGAAGCCGTAGGTTTCGCGGCGCTTGGATACTCTTTCAGTCGAGCAGACCCTTGCCGTCGCCGCTATCGTATTCGCGGGTGCGCTCGTCTTCTGCACGGTCGGGTTTGGCATCGGTGTTGCGTCCTTTCCTCTGCTTCTGCTGTTGCTGGACCCGCAGACGGCTGTGGTGGTCATCAATACAGTCTCGTTGCTCATGTTCTCGCTGGTTATATGGCAGACGCGGCAGCATATCCCCGTGCGCCAGGTATTGCCCATAGCCGCGGCGGGGCTTGTGGGAGTTCCTGTCGGGATATTCATACTGAGGGATGCAGACACCGCGCTCCTTAGAATAGCCATAGCCGTGCTCATCATCGCGCTGACCCTGCTTGCTGCGTTTAACGCCCGCTGGTCACTGCCCAAGTCAACTCCCGTTGGGATGGGTGTGGGTTTCGTGGTAAGCGTTATGCTCAACGCGTTTGGCGTGGGCGGCGCGCTGATGGTGCTTGCCTGGCTGTCGCATAAGATGTCCAGCCACGCGCTGCGCGGCTCGCTTTCGCTGTACTTTCTTGCGGTAGAGGGCGCAGGTGTCATAGGATACGGCGCGGCTGGGCTGCTCACGGCAGAGCGCGTTCAGCTGATAGGCGTGGCGGCGCTTCCCGTAATACTGGGGTTTGGTGTGGCGATGCTAATCCTTCGCCGGATAAACGAGGTTATGTTCAGAAGGCTGGTAATGGTGGCGATAGTAGGTACAAGCATTATGGTGCTGGCGAGGGAGGTTATAAGTTTGTAGTGAGCACACTTCAATTGGGCATAGCCGCCTTGATGATGTTCCTGGGCTGCACGGCTCTCAGCGCGACAGGCTTTGGGATAGGCATGGTGGCAATGCCCGGTCTGCTGTTCGTGCTCGAACCACAGACAGCGGTTGTCGTCCTGAACACTGTGGCGATAGCGGTTGAAGCCTGGATAGTCGTACAGGCTCGCAAGGACATACCCTTCCGAGAAGTTCTGCCGATAGTCGTCGCCGGCGCGCTTGGTGTGCCGTTTGCGGTGCTCATTCTGAAGTTCGCCGATCCGGGCATAATGCGAATCGGCATATCTTTGCTGATCATGGTATTGGCTGCCACGGCTGCGCTTAACTTCCAAAGAGACTTTCCCTATTCTAAAGCGGTCGGTATTCTTGCCGGGTTCGTAGTTGGGGTTGTACTTCCGGCTTTTGGGGTCGGCGGTCCGCTGGTTACCCTGTATCTGCTGACCCGGAGTTGGGGCAGACAGTCTGTGAGGGCAGCGATGGCGTTTTACCTGTTTGCACTGGACGTATTCGGCATATCAGGATACGCTGTCGCAGGTCTTTACACGGCTGAGAGGCTCAATCTCATCGCACTTATGGTGATACCAATGTTGCTGGGACTAGGATTGGGCACCGTGGTTCTCCGAGTAATGAGTGAGCGAGTTTTCCGATACGCAGTGGTGACGATAATCATATCGTCCAGCGCATTGGTGCTGATACGTGAGGTAGTAAGCATTTGAGTGAAATAGGTTGGCTTGAAGGAACTGTTGTTGTATTAGCGATGCTGCTGGCCTCAACGGTCTTCAGCGCAACAGGCTTTGGCATAGGGATGATCTCTACACCCCTGATGCTGCTCGTTTACGAACCACAAACTGTCATAGTTGTAACCGGGACGGCAGGGCTAGGGATAGGCGTGTGGATAATATCGAAGTCTTGGCGAGACGTCCCCTTCAGGGAGATACTTCCGATAACCATTGCCGCGCTGTGCGGCGCGCCTATAGCCGTCTTCATTCTCAAGACGGCGGATTCGAGCGTTCTCAGCATCGGAATCGCCGTGCTCATCATACTCTTTGCCATAGGTTCGTTCGTAAAGGTCGAGCGAGAGATTCCCTACTCGACTCCAGTAGGTATTATTACTGGCTTCATCGTGGGGGTGCTGCTGCCGACATCAGGAGTTGCAGGCTCTCTGGTGATGCTGTTCCTGATGACGAAGAAATGGGAACGGCAGACTGTCAGGGCGGCAATGGCGTTCTTTCTGCTGGCGCTGATGAGTTTTTCCATAATACTGTTCGCGCTCTATGGCTTGTACACACCGCTACGCTTAACTCTCATAGGGGTCATCGTAATTCCGGCGATAGTAGGCATAGCCATCGGCGCTGCGCTGATGCGGCGCTTGAATGAGCGCGTATTCAATCAAACGGTCATCGGCATCATCATCGTTTCCAGCGTGATAGTCCTGGCAAAGGAAGTGAGTAAGTATTTGTAGTGGAACTGACACTGGGATGGATGGGCGTATCGATTTTGGCGATGGCGCTATTTCTCGGCTGCACGGTGTACAGCGCGACCGGCTTCGGCATTGCCATGACCGCCATGCCCATTGCGCTGCTGGCTGTCGGCGACCCGCAAACGGCCGTAGTCGTGGTGAACACGGGAGGAGTTAGCGCTGGAATCCTGATAGCGATTCAGGCGCGTAAGGACATTCCATACAGGGAGATTGTGCCGATAGCGACGGCGGGCGCTCTCGGAGTGCCGTTCGGTGTAGCAATACTGAAGTTCGCCGACCCCAGTATTATCCGCATCGGCATAGTCGTGCTGATACTGCTCCTCGCTGCCTTGTCTCTGAAGGAGTTTGAAGGTGAAATACCTTATGCGAAGGTGTTAGGCATAGCCGGAGGCTTTGCAGTTGGCGCTTCGCTAACCGCATTCGCGGTAGGCGGTCCGTTAATCGTCCTCTTCCTGCTTGCGAGGAACTTGCGGCGGCAGTCGGTGCGAGGGGCGATGGCGCTCTTCCTCCTTGTCATTGCGGGGATTGGAGTGATCGCTTATGCCTCCACCGGACTTTACAGCGCGGAGCGGCTGACCTTGGTTGCGGTCGTAATCGTGCCGGCATTTCTTGGATTCGCTCTGGGCGGGCTGCTGATTCAGCGAATGAACGAGAGGATATTTCGCTATGTGGTGCTGGGAATCATCGCGTTGTCCAGTATGGCGGTTCTCCTGCCGGAGATTGCGAAGATTGTTTAGCCGGGCGACGGGAGCAGCGCGCGGGAAACACTTGAAAGAGTTCGGTGCGCGTGTGATAGCATAGCGCCATCAATTCTGTGAGGAGAGACTATGAAAATAACATCGGTCGAAACCTATCCTGTGGACAGGTATCTTTTCGTGAAGGTGCATACGGACGAAGGCATTACGGGCTACGGTGAGGCGGGCGCCTGGGGGCACCTGGAAGCGACCGAAGCTGCCATTCGCCTGAAGTTTGCGCCCTACCTAGTGGGCAAGGACCCGCTGCTCATCGAGCACCACTGGCAGACGATGTACCGCACCGGCCACTTCCGGGGCGCGGCAATCATGGCTGGCATCAGCGCAATCGACATCGCGCTCTGGGACATCGCGGGCAAGCACTTCGGCGTTCCAGTCTATCAGTTGCTTGGCGGCAAGGTTCGGGACAAGGCGCGCGTCTATTATCACGTGTTCGGCTCGACTCGCGAAGAACTTGTAACCGGAGTGAAGGCAGCGAAGGAAGCGGGCTTCACTGCGGTCGGGCACCTGACACCGTTCCTCGACGAGGATCGATCCGTGCCGTACTACAAGTCGCACTCAGACAAGATGGCGGACGCGATAGACGCCGTGCGAATGTATCGGGAAGCGGCGGGCACTGAAGTTGACCTCTGCATCGAGATTCACCGTAGGCTAACGCCGGCAGAAGCGGTTGTACTGGCGCAAGGCATCGCCGAGTTCCATCCGATGTTCTACGAGGACCCCATACTGCCGGAGCATTATGACGCGATGGGACTTGTGGCGAACCAGATTACCGTGCCAATCGCTACGGGAGAGCGATTCCAAACTATCCATGAATTCGACATGCTGCTGAAACGCGGCGCAGTGCAGTATGTTCGTCCGGATGTGTGTCTCGCCGGCGGCATCACTCACACGAAAAAGATTGCGGCGCTCGCTGAGGCAAGCTATGTCGGAGTCGTGCCGCACAACCCCCTTGGTCCAATCAGCACGGCGGCATGCCTGCAAATTGCGGCGTGCGCGCCGAACTTTGCCATACAGGAGTACCCGACAGGTGAGCACGACTTTCCTAAGAATGTGATGGTAAAAGAGCCGATTGCGGTTGAGGACGGCTTCCTGATTATCCCGGACGCGCCGGGAATCGGCATCGAGATTGCGGATGACGCGCAGGAGAAAGCGCCGCCTAAGACCTACGGGCAAATAAATGTGCGGCTGCACCGGGACGGTTCGGTGGTTGACCAATAGGACGGGCACCAAACGGATATGCAGGACGGGTAGGATGGGAATAGAGGCACTTGGAGTAAAAATATGGCCGACATAGACTTGCGTTTCATCGGGGAGATTGAGCGTCCGACGTTCCTCAGAACGATGGCGGTCGGCTTCGGTTCCACGATGACAGATGACGATATGAAGGTCAGCGCGCGCACCCTGAGGAACTCAAGGTCGCTTGCTGCCTTTGACGGCGAAGAGATTGTCAGCACGGCGGTCGTGTACCCGATGCAGATGAACATACCGGAGGGCAAAAGCGCTCCCACCGCAGTAGTAGCGGGCGTTACTGTATTGCCGACGCATCGAAGGCGGGGCATCCTGACGCGGATGATGGATATGCACCTTCGGGAGGCGTATGACAACGGCGAGATTTTCTCAATCCTGGGCGCATCGGAGAGCATCATATACGGACGATACGGGTTTGGAATCGCCTCGCTAATCGAAAGCTGGAGCATTGACAGGCGGCACACGGATCTCGCATACGCGCCTGAATCTCCCGGGCGGCTTCGCTTCATCGACAAGGATGATGCTGCGGAACTTCTGCCTTCGGTAGCCGTGCGCGTATGCACCGACAGGCCCGCCTTTGTCGCGCTGCATCCTGATCACTGGGCCGAGTTTCTGGCAGACTTCGAGCACGAGAGAAGAGGAGGAAGCGCGTTCCATTTCGTTGTATATGAAGAGGACGGTGAAATCGATGGCTATGTGATTTACAGGCTGCACGGCCGGACCGTTAAGGTAATCGACCTGATGGCGGGCAGCGAGGCGGCGCATGCCGCGCTGTGGCGGTTCTGCTTTGGCATCGACCTCAGAACAACGATTGAATGCGACGACCGTCCTGTGGATGATCCTTTGCCTTGGATGCTGGCTGATCCACGCAGGTTGCAGCGCAGTCTGCGTGATGGGATGTGGCTGCGAATTCTTGATGTGCAGAAGGCGCTCGAAGCCCGCACATACGCCAGAGAGGGACGCATCGTTCTTGAAGTGCGTGACGAATTCTGCCAATGGAATGACGGGCGCTATGAACTAGAGGGTGGAGCAGAGGGCGCGCGCTGTACGACCACGACTGCCGCGCCGGACATCACGCTTTCGGCTGCCGATCTGGGCGCGGCGTACCTGGATGGCGTATCGTTCAGCACACTGGAACATGCCTCACGCGCAGAGGTAGCTTCACCGGAAGCTGTGCAGCTTGCGGATGCGATGTTCCGGACACGGCGAAAGCCTTGGTGGGCGCATCAACTTTAGATTCCTCGCTTTGCTCGGAATGACAGGTGGATAGAAGGAGACACAATCACAATGACGACAACCATTTCAAGCATAGTGGGCAACGGTGAACAGGGTTATTCGGGCGACGGCGGACCGGCGACACTTGCCACGATGGACAATCCCTTCCATGTGGAGTTCGACCCTGCCTATCGCTGGCTGTACATCGCGGATTGCTTTAATTACGCGATACGCAGGCTGGATATGCAATCCGGCGAGCTGACGACATTCGCAGGCACTGGGGAATCAGGACACACGGGCGACGACGGTCCTGCGACCGAGGCGAAGATTGACGAGATATATGCGATACAGGTTGACGCAAACGGCGATGTCTATATCTTGCAGCGCTTCAACCCGTCGATACGCAAGATTGACGCAACGACCGGCGTCATAACCACCGTCGCAGGCGACACCACTGTCGGCTTCGGCGGCGACGGCGGGCCCGCTACACAGGCTCAGATGCGCGAACCGAATGACTGCATTCTGGACGGCAAGGGCGGCTTGCTGATCGCGGATGTGCAGGACCAGCGCATCCGGCGGGTGGACATTGCAAGTGGCACGATAAGCACATTCGCTGGCACGGGCGAGAAGGAACACACCGGCGACGGCGGTTTGGCGAGCGAGGCGGGCATATTCGGCGCGCGCGCTATCTGCGTGGACGGCAAGGGCAATACTTATGTGTGCGAGCGTGAGGGCAACACGCTTCGGCGCATAGACGCGGACGGAATTATCACGACTGTTGCGGGTACGGGAGCGCAGGGATACACCGGCGACGGCAGGCCTGCGATCGAGTGTGAGTTCAACGGACCGAAGGCGATACGCTGCGACGCTGACGGGAACGTGCTTATCGTAGATACGGAGAACCACGCTATTCGTAAGTATCACGCTGACAGCGGAATCATATCAACAGTTGCAGGCGGGCATGAGGGGCCGGACGGTGATGGCGGGCCAGCGGTAGGCGCGGGGCTTGCGCGTCCCCATGGAGTGGTCGTGGACGGCGGTGGAGCAATGTACATCGCGGACAGCGAGAATCATCGCATCCGCCTGGTGCGTTAACAGGATAAACAGGATGGAGACGATTTGGTCACCTCCATCCTAAGTCGATTTCACAAATGTAATTTATCGCTGTCATTTCGAGCAAAGCGAGAAATATAAAGCCGGAAATAGGCTTGCCTGCAACGATTTCAGATTCCTCACTTTGCTCAGAATGACAATATCGGAGATTTGTGAAATCGTCTCAACCTTCCCCCTTGATAGGGGAAGGGACTGAATCAGCAGTTAGGCGATGATTGCCCTTTCGAGTTCGGCTTCGTCGAACTCTAGGCCGAAGCCGGGGCGGTCCGGGAGCTTGATTACTCCGTTCTCCGGGATGATGGGGTCAACGAACAAGGATGCTACACGCTCGGCGGGGCCTGTGAACTCTTCCGAGAATTCATGCGGGCGCACCGCGTTGGTTACGGTGCTGTATGCGTGCAGGCTGGCAACAGAGTTGACGCCCACGTTGGGGCTGTGCGGCATGATGACCTTGTTATCGGAGACTGCCATCTCATAGACTCTGACGATTTCTGACAGGCCACCGACGTTGAGGATGTCGGGCTGTAGAATGTCCGGGTTGGACAAGTCTATCAGGTCGCGGAAGCGCCACGCGGATGTCTCTTGCTCGCCTGTGGATACGGCGCAGTCGAGCGCGTCCACGACTTGCCGTAAGCCTCTGAGGTCATACTGAGGCAACGGCTCCTCGAAGTGCGCCACACCGAGTTCCTCCAGCTTTCTGCCCTGTTGGATGGCGGTTGGCACGGAGTAGCCGTTGTTGGCGTCGAATCCAACAGGCACATTGTCTGGCAGCCACTCCTTGACCGCCTTGAATATCTCGAAGTCGTTCCTGGGGTTGCCGTCCTGCCGGTAGTCGCGCCAGTCCATGCGAACCTTGAACGCGCGGAAGCCCTTTTCGTAGCCTTCTTGCACTTCTTCCAGAATTTCTCCGGGGGACTTGCGCCAGCCGTTGCCGCGGCTCCAGTACAGAGGGATTTCGGTGCGGCGAGCGCCGCCGAGCATGGCATACACCGGCAGCCCGGCCGCCTTGCCCATGATGTCCCAGCAGCAGATGTCTATCGTGCCCGCAATCTGCGGTGGGATGCGGGTCGCCTGCTGTCCGTCGCCCAGCGCAAGCTTCTCCCATATCTGGCGAGGCTGGAGCGGATTCTCACCGACGAGCAGAGGCTTAATCATGCTTTCGTTGTACGCGCGGAAGATGTCAAGCCCGCGCGAACCCTCGGCGATGCCGGTGATGCCTTCGTCCGTATGAACGCGCACGATGAGGCGACCGCCTTGCCCCACGAATGAGTGTTCATCAGGCGTCAGGAAGCTGCGAAGTTGATTGACTTTGATGTCGGTTATTTTCATGCTGCACCTCGGGGTAGTTTTTCATGGACAGTTGTCAGTTCTCAGTGCGTGGGTAAGTCTATCGCATCCCGTCTATGCTGTACATCCTGTTAGACTCGCCCAAGTTCTTTCAAAGTGTTGAGTGCGCCTTCGACGACCCAGGGGCCGTCGCCGCCTGCCGTCAGGAACAGGCCGCCCTGCTCGGCTCGGCGCAATGCTTCCGATGCGCTGGGCGTGTAGATGCCGGGTATCTTGCCGGCGCGCTTGGTCGCCTCGAATACCTGCACGATAAGGTCGTCGTGCGCCTGCCAGCCCGCAGGGTCTGACAGGTCAACGCCCATGGAGTACATCAGGTCGCCAGGGCCGACCCAGCAGCCGTCTATGCCCTCTACGGATAAGATGGCTTCGGCGTTCTCCGCAGCCCTCACCGATTCAATCTGCACGGCGAGAAAGATCTCGTCATTAGCCCATTCCATGTAATTGTCACCCAAGAAACCCGTGCCAAACGCTCCGGCAGAGCGCCCGCCAATTGGCAGATAACGGACCGCTTCAGCCGCCGCCTCCGCTTCCTCAACCGAGTTGACCATCGGCACCACTATGCCCATAGCGCCGCGATCGAGCAGCCTACCGATTGCGCCAAAATCGTTGCGGCGCACGCGCGCCATTGGCATTGCCTTGCCCAGCCCGATACTGCGGAACGCGCCCATCGATGTAGTATCGTCCCAAGCGCCGTGCTGGTTGTCCACGAGAATGAAGTCGAAGCCGAGCGGCGAAATAAGCTCGGCGGACAGATATGAGCCGAGGTTGACCTCCGCGCCAAAGGCTGGCTCTCCCCTTAGCATCTTCTGCTTTGCGGTGTTGACTGCCATGTGCATTCTCCCTGTGTCTTGTGAGTAGTGTTTAGTCGGTAAGTCCCATGTGCCGTTGCAGCAGAGGGATGACTTCTTGCGGCTTCTGTATGTGGGGTAAGTGGCCCGCGCCTGCAACAACCTCAAGACGGGCGTTAGGCATAGCGGTAGAAATTCGCTTGCCTGCGCTGACAGGGATGATACGGTCGCGCTCACCCCATACGACGAGAGTTGGAACTTCGACACGAGGCAGCAGATGTATCAGGCTGGGGCTGTGCATGTACGGCTTCCAGCACAGCCTGGTCGTCATCTCACGTCCACGCAGTTGGACGAAGGGATCTTGTGGCTCGATAGCGGATGTGAGCAAGTCCGGGTCGCCAATGGCGAGGTTTGTAGTCTCTTCCTCACCGAGTAGAAAGATGTCCGCAATTTCGCCCTCGCTTGGTCGAACCCCGGCAGTCCCGATGAGTGTAAGGCTATGCAGCGCCTGCGGACACATCACAGCCATTTCAGCCGCAATCCATCCTCCCAAGAAGCCGCCTATCAGATGCACCTTGTCCAACCCAAGTTCCTGAAGCGTCCATAAGTAGAAGCGCGCGAGATCGGAAATGGATTCGAGCCAATCCGGGCGGTCCGAAGAGCCGTAGCCGGGGTGGGTAGGCGCATATACGGAGGCGGATTGCGTGAGGGCGTCAAGGTACGGCAACCATCCCAGGTTGCCTTCGATGCTGTGCAGGGACAAGACGGCGGTGCCGCTGCCGGACTTCAGCAGATGGATTCTGGCGTCCGCGACTTCGACAAAGTTTTGTGAGTTGTTGCTGTCTGACATTTTTGTCCTTCTGTGCTGGATTCCCGTTTTCACGGGAATGACGGGTAATGTACTATGGAGGGAATGACGGTGTAAAACCATCACCCCCATCCTAACCTTCCCCCATCAAGTGGGAAGGGACTTTTGTATCACTCACAACATACTAATGACGAGTAATGTACTATGGCGCGACCTCAAACGGTCCTGGCAGTTCCAGTTCCTTTCCAAGCTCGCGGAGTGCGGGTAGTACCTCGTCCTTCATCAGGCGCAGGCAGCGCATAGTGTCCTCGTGGCTTATGCTGCCGTCATTCGTCCAGACAGCCAAGATTCCTGGTCGAACGACCGACAGAACCTCGCGGAGTTTCTTGATTACGGTGTCCGGACTGCCGACTACGATGCGATTGAGTTGAACTACTCTATCGTAGCCTGCTGAGTCCACGCCGCCGACGAGCCTGTCCGGTCGCAGATTGATGTTTGCCAATCGTCTGCGTCCTTCGATGGAACTGTACCCGGGCGGGTTCATGTATTCCGGTGGCATCGGCACACGACCGACGCCCGCGTTGCCGGACAGGAAGCCCTTGCCGACTTCATAAGCCTTCTCGTCCGTGTCCTGCACATGCACGCGGAACAGGTAACCGAAATTCTGGGGACCTGGTTCGTAGCCGACTTCGTTTGCCGCGTCCGCGTAGATGCGCTTGGCATCGCCCACAACATCCGGGTCCGCTTCAAGGAACACATAAGGATAGTGGCGCTGCGCTGCCCAAATCATCGTCTCCGGGCTAGCGCTGCCGGGCACCCAGACGGGCGGATGCGGCTCTTGCAGTGGTCGCACGAATGGGTTGACCACACGGAACTCATAGTGCTTGCCGTCCCAGCGGAATGGGCCAGGCGTCGTCCACGTCTTGACGATGAGGTCGTGCGCTTCCTGGAAGCGGTCGCGGTTGTGGACCGGATTGGTGTTGGTGGCCCAAGATTCAACTCCTGTGCCGCGCACGAAGCCGGACACCAGCCTGCCGCGGGATATGAGATCGATTTCCGCAAGCTCTTCCGCCATTCTGATGGGATTTTCCTGTATCGGCAGAGGGTTCCCGAGTAGAACGATTTTCGGCTTCTTAGTTATGCGAGCTAGGATGGCGGCTTCAAGGTTCATCGCGGCGCCCATACAGGTGGGCGTATTATGATGCTCATTCAGCATCAATCCGTCGAATCCTACCTCTTCGCAGTACTCGTACTCGTCAAGGTAGTAGTTGTACATGTGCGAAGCTTTGGTTGTATCAAAATGCGAGTTGGGGAATGTGAGCCTGACCGCGCTTCGGTAGCTGTTGCGGACATCCTCCTCCGTATAGTGGTAGTACGCCCGCTCAGTGAATCGCATCAGGAACATCGTCAGTCCTCCTCAAGGCTTTACTAACTGTGCTTCTGCAACTTGACCAGTCGGCACTGTTAGTATCTGTGGCAAGTCTGCTCCGTAAGACTAGGGGCATTGAAGCAATCTGACAAGGGGGTATTGAGAAATGGGGAGAAGAGGCAGCATCTAGCTACATGGATATTGTGGCATAGAGAAGGGGGTGGTGACTCGCCTCGGACTCGAACCGAGAACCTACTGATTAAGAGTCAGTTGCTCTGCCAAATTGAGCTAGCGAGCCACGATCGCAAAAGCGGGCGATGCAGAGGGGTGATATGTAAGCGCGTCGCCAACTTATTCTAGCGTTGAGGCTTGAAGTGCGTCAAGGCTAATTGACGATGAAGGGGGCGTATGCTATATTCATCCGTGAACGGCATTCGTGAAAAGATGCACAAGAAAGTGCGTCAGTTGGCGTAGCTTCATATTGTCTCCATCTTAGATGTTGAATAGAGTGACAAGTAGAGCGAAATAACGTCAATGGCCCAGACTCGAAATTATGGCAAGGGAGGACGCCTTATCTTTCGTGTGCTGGCGGTGGCTTCTTTAGTAGCCGCCTTTGCGCAGGTAACGCTTGGCGGCATTGTGAGGGTAACCGGCTCCGGGCTTGGATGCCCGGACTGGCCTCTTTGCCACGGGCAGATCATTCCGCCCTTCGATTTTGCCACTCTCCTCGAGTACAGCCACAGGCTATCCGCATCTTTGCTCGGCGTGCTGGTTCTGGGGACAACGATAATCGTATTGTCGCGATACCGACATATTCGATGGGGGAAGAATTCTATTCTGACGGCGCTGGCGCTAGTGTTCGTAGCCGCAATTTTGGGCGGCGCAACCGTGCTGACGGAACTCGCTTGGTGGCTGCGTCTGATTCACCTCGGAGTGGCTGAGGTTGCGGTCGGGGCGCTCGTTATCGCAGTAGTTGTCAGCTGGCGAGTCGGCGTTGCGAAACAGGATGATTCTGGCACCCGTGTTGAGGCAGGCACAATCAAGTTGATAATCGCAGCGCTGGTTGGAGTGTTTCTTCTCATTCTGTCCGGTTCTTATATCGTCGGCGCGGGGTACGGCTCGTCTTGCGGTACTTGGCCGCTGTGCAACGGCAGTCTGTTTCCCGAGGGCAGGGCGTATATCGAGCATATGGGACATCGGTACTTTGCGGCGATAATTGGGTTGCTGGTGCTGGCAGTTGCATACAAGGCTTGGCAGGCGCGATTCCGCCTACCAAGCATGGGATGGAGCGGAGCGCTGCTCTTTCTGGCGTTTGCGGCGCAGATTCTGGTTGGCGCCTTCACTGTGTGGCTGGGATTCACGCCGGAGATTAAGGCTATACACCTCAGCATGGCGACTTTGGTGTGGATCGCTCTGGTATTCGTTGCCGGACTAGCCTATTTGCCGCAGCGGTTTGCCGGCGTGGCGCCTGCGGTGGAGGAAAGCGAAATCTTGGTTGCGAATAGTTTGACGGAAAGGGCTTAAGGGCTTGGCTACTCAGACAACTCGGCAAGTTGCAGCGCCGCCGCAAAGCCTATTCAGAGCGTATGTGGCGCTGACAAAGCCGCGCATAATCGTGCTGCTGCTGTTCACCGCTCTGGGTGGAATGTTTCTCGCCGCTCAAGGCACGCCCGATGTCGTAACCCTGTTGGTTGTTCTTACCGGAGGAGCGTTGGCGTCAGCGGGCGCAAACGCCCTCAACCAGTGGTTCGACCGAGACATAGACGAGGCGATGCGGCGCACAAGCAAGCGCCCCGTTGTCGTTGGAACCATCCCGAACAGCCATGCCATTGCATTCGGCATTTGCACCAACATTATCGCCTTCGCAATGCTGGCGTCCATGGTCAACCTGCTGAGCGCGGTATTAACGCTGTCGGCTACGCTGTTTTATGTGCTGGTCTATACGATGGCGCTGAAGCGTACTTCAACTCAGAACATCGTCATAGGCGGAGCAGCAGGCGCGATTCCCCCGGCAGTAGGCTGGGTCGCCGTTACAGGGTCGCTTGATCTGCCTGCAATATATCTCTTTGCGATAGTCTTCTTCTGGACGCCCCCGCACTTCTGGGCGCTGTCGTTGTTGCTAAAGGATGATTATGCGAGCGCGAAGGTGCCGATGCTGCCGGTAGTTGCCGGAGTGGATGTTACGAAGAAGTCCATCCTGCTTTACACCGTGCTTATGCTCGCCCTGACCACCATGTTCGCGCTCACCGGCGCAGTAGGACTGGTGTACCTGATTAGTTCAATGGCGCTGGGTGTTCTTTTCATATACTATGCTTGGCGGCTTATTCGTCGTCCCGGTATAGAAGGAGCGAAATCGCTGTATCTGTATTCGCTGCTGTATCTGGCAGTTCTCTTCCTGGCGATTATCGCTGATAGCGTTTACAAGGTAGGTTGGTACTCTTGGATATAGTCTGAATGACAGATTTAGAGTGTATAATCTTGACTGAGTTTAACTGCTCTGATAGATTTCTTACTCGGTGCGCTGACGAACCGTCAAACTCATTTTGAGTGGGAGAAACTGGCTGAAATTTGCCGGTGGAAAGTTAGGCGCGGCGACACAAAAATGGCAACTAACGAGAGGGTACGATTATTAAAATGCTGAAAGGCGCAGCGAGCTTGAAAAGATTAACGGGCGTGGCGCTGATGGGCGCGCTCGCGGCCCTGCTTACGGGCTGTAATATAGTCACGCCTGATCATCCGCAATCAACTTTCGACACTTTGGGCCCGGTCTCAGAGGATCAGCTTTTCATCTTCTGGGCAATCTTCTGGGCAGGATTGGTCGTCTTCATCGCGGTTGAAGCTGCGCTGATTTACATGGTCATCAAGTTCCGCCGCCGAGAGGACGCGGGCGACCCGGCACAGACGCACGGCAACACTCGTCTTGAAATTATGTGGACAATACTGCCCGTCATCATTCTTGTTGTGGCGGCGTGGTATGTAATACCCGGCATCTTCTTTGCCGACGCCGGAACGGGGTATAAGAGGGCAATAGCCAACACACAGCGAGAAGCGCTGGAAGTGGATGTCATTGGCCATCAGTGGTGGTTCGAGTTCCGCTATCCACACCCGAACAATCCTGGCGAGCAGATTGCGGTCGCCAACGAGATGTATGTTCCGGTTGGCGAACCTGTTGTTTTCCTGCTGGACTCGGTGGACGTCATCCATAGTTTCTGGGTGCCCAAGCTCGCCGGCAAGGTGGACATGATACCGAACAACGACAACAGGATGTGGTTCGAAGCGTATGTGCCCGGCGAATTCTTCGGTCAATGCGCTGAATTCTGCGGCGTTTCCCACGCGAATATGCGCTTCAAGGTGGTTGCAGTTCCGCGCGAGGAGTTCGACGCATGGCTGCTGCACCAGGCGAATCCTGCCCCTGAGCCTTCTGACGCGCTTGCGGCGCAGGGCAAGGAGTTGTTCCAAGAAGCAGGTTGCAAGGGCTGCCATAACGACACCAGCAGTATCATAAAGTTGCGTGATGATGGTAGCAGGCTCCCTGGTAGGACGGGACCGATTCTGAACCATGTCGCAACTCGCCTGAACCACCTCGGCATCTACCGGAACTCGGATGTGGACTTTGAGGATGCGAGCGGTTCACGGCAGCTCTATGTGAACTCGGCGGGCATACCTACGGACATCGATACGGGGCGCCCCTTCATCAACGAATCAATGCTTCAGAATAACCTTAAAGTCTGGATAACCGACCCCGAAGCGCTGAAGCCGGGTAACCTGATGGCTAGAGACGGCGAGCCGTACATAGACCCTGCCAACAAACTGACCGAGCAGGAGATTGACGCTCTGGTTGCCTATCTAATGACGCTCAAGTAGCGGTTGCGGATAAAATAGTAGAATAAAAGCGCCGCAGCACTGATAAATCGAATGACATGGGAGGCGAGGGATGACGACACTAGCGTTCCCCATACCCAGGCCAACACACCCAACAGGTCTATGGAACTGGATTACGACTATCGACCACAAAAAGATAGGCGTACTCTACGGCGTCACTGCCTTCATACTGTTCCTGTCCGGCGGCATCGAAGCGCTCTTGATGCGTATTCAGCTTGCGGGTCCGGGACAAGACATCGTCAGCGCCGAGATTTTCAATCAGCTCTTCACGATGCACGGCACCACGATGATCTTCCTCGCGATAATGCCGCTGAGTGCCGCGTTCTTTAACTTCGTCATTCCTTTGCAGATTGGCGCAAGGGATGTGGCTTTCCCACGCCTCAACGCCTTCAGCTACTGGACTTTCCTCGCCGGCGCAATCATCCTGAAAATCAGCTGGTTTACCGGCGGCGCGACAAATGCAGGCTGGTTTGGCTATGCGCCTCTGACGAGCGTGCAGCAGAATCCGGGGACGGGCATAGACTACTGGATCGTCAGCTTGCAGGTGCTGGGTATAGCTTCCCTAGCAGCGTCCTTCAACTTCCTCGTCACTATCATCAACATGAGGGCGCCGGGCATGTCCTTCATGCGCCTGCCTCTGTTTACTTGGATGACGTTTATCACGAACATCCTCATAGTTCTGGCGTTCCCTGTCATCACGGTGGCGCTAATCGAACTGTACTTTGATCGCAGCTTCGGGATGAACTTCTTCAACGTCGCCAGGGGCGGAGACCCGGTTCTGTGGCAGCACCTGTTCTGGGTGTTCGGACATCCGGAAGTGTACATACTTATCCTCCCCGCGATGGGAATAGTCTCAGAGATACTGCCGACCTTCTCCAAGAAGCCTCTGTTCGGATACCCGGCAATTGTGCTCGCCGGAGCCATCATCGCCTTCATGGGCTGGATGGTGTGGAGCCACCACATGTTCACGGTCGGTCTGGGTCCCATCCCCGTGACGGTGTTCACAATAACGACTATGGCGATTGCGGTGCCCACAGGGATAAAGGTGTTCAACTGGATGGGCACTATGTGGGGCGGCGCTATGGACTTCAAGACTCCTATGTTATATGCCATAGGATTCGTCGCCATGTTCACCATTGGCGGTATTAGCGGCGTGATGCACTCCATGGCGTCTTCTGACGCGCAGCAGCAGGACACTTACTTCATCGTCGCCCATATCCATTATGTGCTCTTCGGAGGTGCGATATTCGCAATCTTCGCGGGCATCTTCTACTGGTTCCCTAAGATTACGGGGCGGATGTACGACGAAACTCTCGGCAAGATAAACTTCTGGGTCACTTTCGTTGGCTTTAATATCGCTTTCTTCCCGCAGCACTTTCTTGGGCTTGACGGCATGCCCCGCCGCATTTACACCTATGAGTCCTCGATGGGGTGGGACTTCTGGAACGGCGTGTCCACCTTCGGCGTGATAGTGCTTGCGGTAGGTATCCTGATCTTCATGCATAATATCGTGAAGAGCTGGCGCAAGGGCGAGATTGCCGACGGCGACCCTTGGGACGGTAGGACGCTTGAGTGGTCCATCCCGTCTCCGCCTCCTGAATACAACTTTGAAGAGATTCCGACCGTTTACGACCGGGACGACTGGTGGGCACGCAAGCGCCGCGAGGTTAGGCGCGCCGTGCCCGTTGCCGGAGGCTCCGGCGAAGATGAGGAACACCACGACATCCACTTGCCGCAGCCGTCATATTGGCCGCTTGTAGTGGCGATTGGGATTCTTATAGGCGGCTTCGGTTTGGTATATCCGGTCGGCTACTACGCGATTTCTATTGTAGGTGTACTCATCGGCATGATAGCGGTGTACGCCTGGTCCTTCGAGCCTGTGAACGACCCTGAAGACGGCGAGCAGGCTGCTCACTAACCCGGAGGCTTATTTAAGTGGCACAAGCAACCGCACACCACGGCGAACACGAGCCGACGACAACCGGCCTTAACCACAGGAAAATGCTCATGTGGGCATTCCTGGGGTCGGACTGCATGTTCTTCGGCACTCTCATAGCAACTTATCTTGTGTACAAGAACCGCAGCATCGCGGGCCCACTTCCGGAGGATGTGTTCAGCATCCCCGTTACAACGGTCAGCACCTTCGTCCTGCTTATGAGCAGTATGAGCATGGTGCTGGCTTATGCTGCGCTCACTCGCAACAGCATGAAGGTGTTTCGTATCTGGCTGGCGTCAACCTGTCTTCTGGGCGCAACCTTCGTCGGATTTCAGGTGTACGAGTTCACCACATTCGCCAACTATGAGCACAAGGTCTATTGCGCCGACGTAGGCGTCAAGGAACTGACGCCGGTGAAGCAGGAGCTTGCGAAGAAGTGCGGCACCGAAGACGAGCAAGACGGCATAGTGGAAGGGAAAGTTGGCTTGACGCCGAAGACGAACCTGTTCGGTTCAACCTTCTACACACTGACAGGCTTCCACGGGGCGCACGTTTCGCTGGGGATAGTGTGGCTGCTGTCGCTATTCTTCCTGTCTTTCAAGAAAGGGATGGTGACGCCGGAGAGAAACTTGGACCTCGACTTAGCTGCACTCTACTGGCACTTCGTTGACATCGTGTGGATTGTCATCTTCACCGTCGTGTACCTGTTTGGAGTGTTCCCCGGATTCTAGCAGCCTTACAAGCACTTTTTGGAGCATACTAGAGGAAACGAATGAGCCAAGAACACCAAGCCCTAGCGGAAGAGCATTCAGAAGAAGTCCATACCGGACATCCCACGCCTTTAACATACTTTAAGGTAGCTATAACGCTTTCAGTGCTTACGGCGCTTGAGTTCGGCCTGTTTTATCTGGAATGGCTGAGCTATGGCATCATACCTGTCATGGGATTTCTGTCCGCCGCCAAGTTCCTGCTGGTGGCGATGTTCTACATGCACTTGAGATACGACAATGTAGGGATAACTATTTTCGGCAGAGATGTTCCGATATTCTCCTTGATGTTCGTTGCGGGGCTGGTGGTAGCTGCGGGGGTCGTGTTCGCGCTGATGGCTTTGTTCGCCTTCTTCACGGGTGGCAAATAGACGCCTGCTGCGACAGGGACCGTCTTTTGCGAGCGAATTCACACACACTTACCCATTAGGATGCTCTGGAAGCTCCTGAGAACACACTAGGAGCATAGATTGAACGAGATTGCGGGTTCGCTCTGGCTGCAATGGGAAGCCCACTGGGACGCGATGGCCGGCCTTGCACTGCTCTTGGGTGCATACCTCTACGGCGTTGGTCCCCTGCGAGAGCGGTACAGGCTGGCGGAGTACGCAGAGCCGCGGCAGATAGCGACCTTTTGCGCGGGCATAGTGGTCATCTTCTTCGCGCTGGCTTCGCCGCTTCACATTCTCAGTGAACGCTTTCTGTTCAGCATGCACATGTCCCAGCATGTGCTGCTGACGCTGATAGCGCCCCCCTTGCTCGTTCTCGGCACTCCGGACTGGCTCATCAGACCGTTGCTGCGCCCGAACTGGTCTTTTCGCGTGGCGCGGGTGCTCACGCATCCGGTGACGGCTTTCGCCGCCTTCAATGCAGTATTCTCTATATGGCATATTCCCGCGCTCTACAACTCCTCGTTGACCAGCGAGGCTGTGCATGCAGTGGAGCACATTATGATGGTCTCAACGGCCGTCCTGATGTGGTGGCCGCTCACAAGCAATCTGCCTGAGCTGCCGCGGCTGGACTACCCGTTCCAGATGGGCTATATCTTCATTCTTTCGATTGCCCAGATCATTGTGTTTGCTATAATAACCTTCGCTGAGGAACCCATATATGATTTCTACGTGCAGGCTCCGAGGATATGGAGCCTGTCGCCACTGCTGGACCAGCAGATTGGCGGCATAATAATGAAGGTCGGAAGCGGATTATACTTCCTCGCGCTGCTGATAATAATCTTCTTCAAGTGGTTTAATCAGGAAGAAGCAGTGCGGAAGTTAGACTCGGAAGAACAATACGGTAAGAAAGACGACGGATGGGCAGACGGCCCCACGTTGGAGGATAGTTACAGATGATGCAGCGGTTTCTTTTGGCAGTGTTTATTCCAATTCTGTCGCTGGGGGTAGTTGGCGCTCTTGCGGTTTCGCTCGGAATGGTTTTCTTGTATCTCCACCACGCGATGCATAGCGAGTTGGGAGTCATTATTCTCGGCTTGGCGCTGGTCATCTTCGTTCCTGTTGTGGCATTTCTGGCGCAGAATGCGGTGGAAAAGGGTAATTCGTGATCACAGCTTGTCCTGTAAGCGGCATGGCAAGTGAATCGTATTGTGCCTATACACTTGCGACACATCGGCCTTTATCTACCAATCGGGTTGCACTCCTGTCATTCGCAACAGTTGATGCCTAAATGGGATCCTCGATTGACTCCCAAACTTCGGTTACTCCTCGCCTTCACGATTCCGGGACTGTTGTTCCTTGCGTGCTCTTCGACACCGGCGCGTGAGGACTTCAAAGGTACGGCTATCAGCGGCGACCGGCAGGCTCAAAACTTCACGCTGACCGACCAGTTCGGCGCGCCCAAGTCGCTGCACCATGACTTCGCCGGAAGGGTTGTCGTACTGACATTCCTGTACACGGAATGTCCGGATGTCTGCCCAATCGTCGCGAATCACCTGCGTGATGTTGCCATACTGTTGGAAGAGGATGGCCCAGACACTGCTGTCGTGATCGTGAGCGTGGACCCGGAAGGGGATACGGTTGACAGCGCATTAGCGTATTCTCAACGCTGGCAGATGACCGATCGCTGGACATACCTGGTGGGTGAAGATGCCGTGCTGAAGGAAGTGTGGAAGGCATACTACATCGACCCTTATGTGCATGGGCCGGGAAGAGCGAATACGAAGAGCACCCCACAAGTGCGCGAATCGGGAAGCGGGGGTGTCAGTGCGCTTGTAGAGCAGACTGGACGCGTAATCCATTCAGCCCCGATTTACATCATCGATGCTGAAGGAATCATGCGCTCGGCATTTACGCTACCTCTGGAATCCGAGGATGTGGCTCACGACGTTAGGCTTGTGGGGAACTAGATGCCACAGGGCACACGGCTGTGTGAAAGGATTTAAGCCGCCGGCTCCAGTTGCGCCTTCGCCTGCTCTGCGATTTTGGAAAATGCCTCTGGGTCGCGTATGGCTATTTCGGCAAGCATCTTGCGGTTTATCTCAACCCCTGCGAGCTTCAGCCCGTGGATAAGACGGCTATACGTGGTGCCATTGGCACGTGCAGCAGCGTTGATGCGTATGTTCCACAACTTTCGCATGTCGCCCTTCTTCTCCTTGCGATGTGCATAAGAGTAGGCAAGGGCGTGAATCAGGGATTCGTGGGCGCGACGATACAGGGTGTGCCTGACGCCTTGGTGCCCCTTGGTCGCCTTCAGAAGTTTCTTGTGTCGGCGGCGCTTGTTGGTGCCACGCTTTATCCTGGTCACTTGTATCAGACTCCTTTGAACATACAAACCAGGCGACTGGTTTAGTGCGCCTGGTAAGTCTATCATTCTAGTTATTCTATTGTATCGAAAGTCAGATCGAATTGCAGCCCTTTTTGTGCGGCGCTACGATACGCCGTAGGGGAGCAACTTTCTGATTCGCGGCGCGTCCGCCGGACTAACGTCGATCTTGCCATTGAACTGGCGCTTGACCTTATTGGATTTCTTGCGCCGTAGGTGGCTGCGATGCCCCTTCATGCGGACGAGCTTTCCGGTGGAGGTAACACGGAATCTTGCGCGTGCCCCTTTGTGTGTCTTAAGTTTGGGCAACTTCCTTCTCCTGTGATGGTTCTTTGGACTTTTCCATATTTGGGTTCGGCACAAGCGTCATCGCCAAGAAGCGCCCCTCAAAAGCCGGTGGGCGCTCAAGGAGAGCCTCGTCCACTAAGTCATTGGCAACTGTTCGAAGTAACTGCATGCCGAGTTCAGGGTGTGCGATTTCCCGACCTCGGAACATTACGGATACCTTGACCTTCGCGCCGCCGCCTAGCAAACGTTTCACAAGTCGCGTTTTCGACGCTAAGTCGTGCTGTCCGATACGGGTTTTCATGCGAACTTCCCGCTGCTCCTGCATCGCCTTGGCTTTGCGCGCCTTACGGGCTTCGCGTTCCTTGCGGGTGTTATCGTACTTGAACTTCCCGTAGTCCATAATGCGGCACACAGGCGGCCTTGCCGTGGGCGCCACTTCGACTAAGTCCAGACCTCGCTCATCCGCAATCTCTATTGCTTCGCGGGTCTGCATGACGCCCAACTGCTCGCCGCGATCGTCAACAAGACGAACTTCCGGCACTCGGATACGATGATTGACTCGGTACTCTCTTGGTGGGATTCTGCTCACCTCTCCATATGAAAAATTATCTGATTAGGCATAATATGAACAGAATATAGCATAAGGTTTATCACTAAGCAATAGTCAACAAGCCTGTTTCTGCGCTTGTAGTCGAACGCAAAGACCAGTGACCATCTTTCCCCTACGGCTGTATCTTAGAATCAGCCTCCTGCACGATGCGCCCTACAACTTCCGCTACTGGGATCGCTCCCAAATTCTCTCCGGAACGAAGACGCACAGCCGCAGCTCCGGCGTCTGCCTCGCGGTCGCCTACTACGAGCATGTAGGGTATCTTTTGCAACTGAGCCTCGCGGATTTTTGCGTTCATACGCTCGTTGCGTCCGTCTGTCTGAGCACGGATTCCCGCGGCGGCCAATTGTGTACGAACGGAGTCGGCATATTCTACATGACGGTCGGCAATCGGAATCACAACTGCCTGCACGGGAGCTAACCACACAGGAAACGCCCCGCCATAATGTTCTATGAGCACTCCTATGAAGCGTTCGAGTGAACCCAGAAGCGCGCGATGAACCATATACGGCTGGTGCTCCTGACCATCCTCGCCGATGTAGGTTAGTCCGAAGCGCTCCGGAAGATTGAAGTCAAACTGTACGGTCGTGCATTGCCACAGTCTGCCGATGGCGTCACGGATGTGTATGTCTATTTTGGGGCCATAGAACGCACCACCGCCTTCATCCACCTCGAAAGGCATTCCTCGCTTCTCTAGCGTCTGGCGCAGCGATTCGGTTGCCAGCTCCCATCGCTCAGGGTCGCCCACTGCTTTCTCCGGACGTGTGGACAGCATCACCTCGAACTCGCTGAAACCCATTGCTTCCAGCAGGTGAAAGTCGAGGTCGAGCACACCGTTGACTTCTTCTACCACCTGGTCCTGGCGGCAGAAAATATGGGCGTCATCTTGCGTCATGCCACGCACCCGCAACAATCCATGCAGCACTCCGCCACGCTCATATCGATAGACTGAACCGAGTTCGCCGACTCGCATTGGCAAGTCCCGGTAACTTCGCATCGCGGTTCGATAGTACATGATGTGGAACGGGCAGTTCATCGGCTTTAGGTAGTAGTCCTGACCATCCATGTCCATTGAGGCGTACATATTCTCCTGGTAGAAGTCGAGATGGCCGCTCGTCTCCCATAGCGTGGAACGCCCGATGTGCGGCGTGTACACAAGGTCATAGTCTGCGTTGTAGTGCTCCTGCTTCCAGAAGTCTTCGATCAGTCCCCGCAGACGCGCCCCCTTCGGATGCCAAATGATGAGACCCGGCCCAGTCTCGTCGTGAACTGAGAATAGGTCCAACTCCCTTCCGAGGAGCCTATGATCGCGACGTCTCGCTTCTTCTAGGCGATGCAGGTGTTCGTCGAGCGCCTCTTTCGACTCGAAGGCTGTACCATATATGCGCTGGAGCATGGGGCGCTTTTCGTCGCCGCGCCAGTAGGCGCCCGCGACACTGAGCAGCTTGAACGCCGGAATCTTGCCCGTTGATTCCACATGCGGCCCGGCACACAGGTCCTCGAACTCACCGTGGCGATAGGTTGAAATAGTCTCGTCTTCTGGGATTTCGCTGATAATCTCAAGTTTCAGAGGCTCATTTGCATTCAGTTCCAGAGCCTCGTCTCTAAGGTATTCGCTGTACTCGAACGTGCAGTCTTCGGCGATTACTGCCTGCATCTGCTCTTCTATGCGCTCAAGGTCTTCGTCGCGGAAGGGCTGCGGAGCCAGGAAGTCATAGTAGAATCCGTCTTCCGTGGGTGGGCCGATGGCGAGCTTGATGTCCGGGAACATCCGCGTCACCACATCCGCCATTACATGCGCTGCCGAATGGCGGATGCGCTCACGCAGGTTTGCGAGATCGGAATCCTGTTTCAGGGTCATATCATTTTCCTCCAGAATGTACGGCGAGAGAGTGGTGCGACATAGCGCGACTCAAACTCGCAGCAGGATGTGATTCATTCGTTAAAGATCGCAACAGCAGATAACGTATGGCAAACAGAAGCCTCCCGCGTTGCCCGAAGAGCAACGGGAGGCTGCGTAGTCAGATGGTGTTCTGGATATGAGCGGATTACGGGGTTCCCAAGGGTATCTACCTACAGTGAATCGTTGGATAATATCTTGCTGTATTTTAGCGAGAGGCAGCGTATCCGGTCAAGCATAATGAAAATAAGGACGCCCGATTTGCTCAGGCGTCCCTACTCCAAAGAGTCTATGTTGTCTCAGCACTAGCTCGAAAGTTGCCTCAAACGCGGGTCGAGCTTATCCCGCAGCCAGTCGCCCATGAAGTTCAGGGACATCACAGTGAGGAAGATGGCGAACCCTGGGAAGAAGGATATCCACCATGCGTCGCGCAGGTAGTTGCGCCCGTCGGCGATCATTGCTCCCCAGGTGGGAGTGGGCGGCGGAATGCCTGCGCCGATGAAACTGAGGAACGCTTCGGCAAGGATGAGCTGACCTGATCGAAGAGTTGCTATCACAACGACCGTGTTGACCACGCCGGGCAGGATGTGCATCACGAGAATGCGGGGCAACGATGCGCCAGCTACCATCGCCAGCGCCACATAATCGCGCTCCCTCAACGAAAGCACTTCGCCGCGCACATTTCGCACGAACCCCGACCAAGTAAGTAGCGCCAGCATGACCATCATAGTAGTAAGGCTTGCGCCCATTACGACGGCCACAGCCATTGCCATCAACACGAATGGAATGCCTAAGAAAATGTCCACGAGGCGCATTATCACTTCATCGATTATGCCTCCGAAGTATCCTGCGATTAGGCCCAATGCCGTACCAACAATAGTCCCTGTGATAAGTGCGACTGCCATCACCATCAGAGATATACGAGCGCCATAAATCAGACGGCTCAACAGGTCGCGCCCGATTGTGTCGGCGCCGAGCGCGTAGGACCATGTTCCTCCTTCAGCATACCAGACGGGCGGCGTATTTCTCGCGCGCAGAGCGTTCTGGTATGGGTCATGCGGAGAAACCCAAGGCGCGAATACGGCGACGAGCACCATTATACTCAATATCGTTCCTGGTATAACGGGCCATCGGTTGAGAAATTGAAAGACGCCAGCAATCCCTGTTGCCCTAGTTGACGGAACGGAGATTTCAATGTCAGCCTGAATTTCTGCCTGTGCCATAACCAAGTCCCTTTTAGGAGAAGCGTATTCGCGGGTCGATGAAGGCGTAAAGAATGTCAGCCAAGAAGTTAAGAATGACGAACGCACCGGTGAAAATTATCACCAAGACGGCAAGAACAGTGAAGTTGTTTGTCCACACCGCTTCAATGCCAAATCGTGCAAGACCGGGCCAGGCGAACACCGTCTCAACCGAAATTGATCCTGTGATGAAACCTGCCAGCAACAGTCCCGATAGAGTTAACGGCGCGATTGCCGCGTTCTTGAAAGCGTGCTTCCAGATGATACTCCGCGTGCTGACGCCCTTGGCTCTCGCCAACTTAACATACTCGGAGTCCAGTACTTCCAACATAGCCGATCGCACTAGCCTCACATAACCGGCAGCCCCGAACCAAGCTAATGTCGCTGTCGGCATTACGTAATGCTTGATTGAGAATCCTTCCCCCATTGTTCCACTTGGTAACCACCCTAACCACACTGAGAATACGAGAATGCCCACGATTCCGACCCAGAAAGTGGGTAGCGCTTGACCAAGCAGGGCGAATGCCCTGCCCAAATAGTCCGGGACACTACCCCTTTTGACGGCGGACAGCACCCCTATCGGCACCCCAATAAGCGTTGAAATGATAAAGGCGGACAACGCTAATTTCAGAGTAGGTCCTACCTTTTGAGGTAATTTGGGAGCGATCAACTGTCGGTCAGCCAGATCCCTGCCTAGATCGCCTGTCAACAATTGACCCAGCCAGATACCGAACTGTATCGGAATGGGTTTATCCAGGTGAAGTTGCCGAGCCAGTTCGTCCCATTGTTCCTGAGTGATGCCGTAGGCTTGGTCAGGAAGAAGCAATACTCGCGGGTCTCCAAGTATGCGCGAGACGCTGAACACGAAGAGCGCAGCACCCAGAAGCGTGAGTATAGAAGTTAGAAATCTGCGAATTATGAAGGTCCGCATCCTCGCCTCTCTTGCCAGCCGATAGCAAGCGATGAACTATGCCCGTGCCTTTGCCGGCCGGGCATAGTTGCTGTTACATTAGACGGGTTTACTTTAGCTTTACCCACTCCAGATCATGAATGCCGTCGTGTCTGAACTGTAGGAACGGGCGCATCTTCCAAGATTCAACCGCTTCACCGTCATATATCATCCTGCCGGGTGCCGCCACGATGGCGGGGAGAAGTGCCCAGTCATAGAGATACTGACGCATCTCAACTGCGGCTTCCTTGAGCAGTACGGGGTCCGTGTTATCCTGCTTAAAGCCATTGACCTCGGATGCCTTCGGAATCTCTAACCCGTGATTATAGCCGCCTCTGCCGTATGAGCTCCAGATGAACTCGATAGGCCAGGTGCCCGGCCATCCGCAGCAACCGTGCATTCTGAGCACGGGGAAAGTCCTGGTAACCAGGCTGGGACGGATAGTGCTGTAGGTTCGCCTATCATGAGTTGCGCTGATGTTGAAGTTGTTGAGCCAGTCAGCCGCAATAGCTTCTGACATTTCTATGTCTTCGCCGCTGAGTCCAGCCCAGAAGTTCACTTCGAAACCGTCGGCATAGCCGGCTTCTTCGAGTAGTTTCTTGGCTTCTTCAACGTTGTAGCCGTACCGCCACTTGTCCTGGTTCTCAACCCAGACCGGGTCGGTGTCCCACTGACCGCCCAAATCCTGAGGATTGCCCAGTCCGTTCAGAATGACCTCATTGATGCTCTCTCTGTCAATTCCCATAGATAGGGCACGGCGTACCTTTAGAGAACGTTGCATAGACTCTGTATTCTCGTCGAACACGCCCGGGCTGTTCTCGTAGGGATCGCCTACCCATGGCAGCGACGTGTCGCGGAGGGTTTCGGGAAGGTCATCGCCGGTGATGGCGTGCGTCCACTCCCAGTAGTTTCCGCCAAACGGGAATCCATGTATGTTCTTCGAGCCTTCGGGAGATTGCAGATACTGGCCCGTCTCCAGCAGAGCTGGCCAGTCCTTAAGTGCGAGACCAGCGATTTGCGCCTCACCGCTTTCGAGCATTGCCCTGCGTGTTGAAGCCTCGGGAACCTCGAGTATCCTCACCTTTTCTACGAAGGGAACCTTCTCCCAGTGGTCGATGAATGCGGTCAGGAACATGCCGTTCTGCACGATCCAACCTTCCATTTCGAAAGATCCGGTTCCCGTTATGTTGGTGCGCATCCACTCTTCGGCTTCCTCTTCGGAGAAGCCCTTCTGCTCCATCACCGTTTCTATCTTCGGGAACATTCCTGTGCCTTCGTTGGCGTCTGTGAACAGTGCGGTCAATGTATGACCCGCAAAGGCATCCCAATGGAAGCGTGCAGTGTATGGATCAACTGGCTCCACTTCTTTTATAGCGAGGTCAATCTCTGCAGAACTGTCGTGCCGCGCCTCTTCAGTGAAGGAAGGCATAAGCGCATGGTACGTCCATTTAATGTCCTCCGAAGTCATCTCGCCCCAACCCCTGTGGAACTGTACTCCTTCGTTAAGGAAGAAGTCGGTGTACGAGAAGTCCGGAGCAGTTTCCCATCCTGCCGCGAGCCAGGGCGCTGCGGTGATTCCACCGTCATCGCCGCGTGATGTCTGAAGCAATGATTCCTGTGCTGAGACTACGGTCAGGGAAGCACACCAAAGACAGTCGGTCGGAAAACCGCTTGGTGAGTTGACACTGGTAATTGCTACAACAAGTGTTCCGGAGGGTTTTTCTTCCTCCTCCATCATGGCCGCTTCTCTTCTCGGTGCGGGGGTGGGCTTAAACGTCTGTGCCGCAGTTACGGCCTGGGCTACCGGAGTTGCTACCATTACAGCCGGCGCAGCCGGTGCAGCTGGCGCCGGTGCGGCTGGCGCTGCTGGCGCTTGTGGCGCTGCCGCCGGCGCTTGTGGCGCTGCTGGCGCTGCTGCTGGCGCTTGTTGAACTGGCGCTGCGGGAGCTGCTGGCGCTGCTGCGCCGCCACATGCGGCAAGCAATAAGGCGAACACTCCTAACGCGCCCAAAATTAAGATGGGTTTCAAGTTCATCCTACTCCTCCTGAATGCAATCCACATTACGGCATATTGACGACTCTGTCCCTACACTCTTCACCAGAAGGGGATGAGTGCCTTATGGGGCATACTTATAATTGAAATGGTGGTTTAAGTCAAGCCTAGCGGCTAAAGTCATCGCCGCCGTTTCCGTGAGAATGTCGCATTCAAGAGTGTATAATGCGGATTCATCGCACACATTCACCCGATGGAGTCAGTTATGAAATACGATACTATAATTATCGGCGCTGGCTCGGCGGGCAGTACGCTCGCCAGCAGGCTATCAGAGGATACCGGACGCTCCATACTGTTATTGGAGGCGGGGCCTGACTATCCTGAATTCGAGCGACTGCCGGAGCACATCAAGTACGGCGTGCTTCCCTGGTATCACCGGGCTGATGCCGACGCGCATACTTGGGGGTATGAGGCGCAGGCAACTCCCGACAGACCGTCGTTCCGCCTGCCGCGGGGGAAGGTTACAGGCGGTTCTAGTGCGATAAACGGGCAGGTATTCTTCCGTGGCATTCCAGAGGATTATGACGACTGGGCGACTGAAGGCAACGATGAATGGTCCTTCTTGAAATTGCTGCCGTACTTTCGAAAGATGGAGGATGATCTAGATTTCCACGGCGACGACTTTCATGGCTCCGACGGGCCCATCCCGGTTCGCAGATACAATCAGGATGAGCTTCTCCCTATTCCGAGCGCGTTCCTGGAAGCGACGCAGGCGTCAGGGTTTCCGTTCACCCACGATATGAACCACCCGGAGTCCACAGGGGTGGGATATTATGCACTCAATCGGATTGACGGCATACGCATGAGCACGGCTCTGACGTATCTTCAGATGGCGCGACATCGCCTCAACTTAACCATCAGAGCGGACGTGCTAGTCAGGCGTGTGCTGTTTGACGGCGCTAGCGCTGTTGGAATCGAAGCCGAGAGCGGCGGGGAGACCTTTAGAATAGATGCGGGTGAAATCGTGCTGTGCGGCGGCGCGATTAACTCACCGCAGCTTCTAATGCTCTCCGGTGTAGGTCCAAGCGAGCATCTGGAGCAGGTTGGAGTGCCTCCGGTGCATCATCTGCCGGGCGTTGGACAGAACCTGCGCGACCATCCGGCGGTGTTTATGCTATACGAGAGCGCCAACCCTATCCCCGTTGATGCTCCATCTCTACAGATTGGCATGCGCTATACGACGCCAGGCTCGCCGTATCGCAACGATATGCAGATGCGCCCCCTTCATGTTCGCACTGAGCATATGCCTATAAACTTCGACATCACCAGCGACATCACGCCCACGGGATTCAGCATCGCGCTGCAAAAGGCGCTGTCAGTTGGGGAACTGCGCCTGAACTCGTCCGATCCGCACGAGCAGCCGCATGTTAACTATCGCTACCTCACCGATCCGTTCGACAGGGAGAGGCTGCGCGGCGCTCTGCGGCTCTGCGCCGAACTAACCGAGAGTGGAGCGTTTGCTGATGTGGGGTTGACGCGCGTCTCGCCGACTGACGATGAACTGGCTACCGACGAGGCGCTCGACAACTGGCTGCTCGATAATGTGCTGACACAGCATCATTCATCGGGCACCTGCAAGATGGGGCCGACATCAGACGAGATGGCGGTTGTCAATCAGTATGGCGAGGTGCATGGATTGAACAGGCTCCGTGTGGTAGATGCTTCGATCATGCCGGATGTCATACGCGCCAATACGAATGTCACGACAATAATGATTGCGGAGCGCATAGCAGACTGGATGAGGCAAAGCTAGCTGCGAACCACCCTATGGACTCCCAAGTTCTCTTTAGGATCGGATATACGATGACTGAAATCAATCCGCCGGTAAGGACAAGCAACCCTACTGAGGCCGTCAGACAATGGTTCGCCTTGATGGAGCGATATTGCGCCAGCGTAGATTACGATGGTGCGGAAGGTATTTTCGCCGAAGATGTTGTTTCGTTCGGGACCACGATGGACATCGTGAGTGGGCGCAAGGCGCTGCGTCGCGGACAGTGGGAAAGCATCTGGGGCAACATCAGCAACTTCAAGATGGATCTGGATAATGTTCATGCCAACGGTAAGGGCAATCAAGCGTGGGGTGTGGTTACGTGGACTTCCGTCGGCTTTGATGGCAACCACCAGCCGTTCTATCGTCCCGGAAGGGCGACAGTTACTCTGGAACGGCGCGATGGGGTCTGGCTTGCTGTGCATACGCATTTCTCCCTCTATCCCGGCACGCCGCAGCGCACATTCGGCAAGAGGGGATAGTATGTCGGGACAGCATGGTGAGAGCCCCGGCTTGGAAGTCCGCCCTACCGATTCCGGCGACAGTCGATGGATAGACGAAATGCTCAACGAGCATTGGGGTTCTACCGTGATGGTCAGCCGGGGTGTCCTGCATAATGTAACGGCGCAATCGGGGCTTGTCGCCGCGCAAGGCGGTGAACCTGTCGGTTTGCTGACTTACAACATCGTTGGGGAGGAGTGTGAGATTACGCTGATGCAGTCCATGCATGAGGATATCGGCGCAGGCTCGGCGCTCATAGACACTGTAAAGCGCATCGCAGCAACCTCGGGATGCAGGCGCTTGTGGCTCATCACAACAAATGACAATCTGCATGCTCTGGGCTTCTATCAGAAGCGCGGTTTCGCGCTGGTTGCAGTGCATCCCAACGCGCTCGCGCAATCGAGACTGCTCAAGCCGCAGATTTCCACGGTTGGGATGGGCGGGATACCGTTGCGTGACGAAATCGAGTTGGAGATGCTTTTGTGAGGTGAGATTATGCAGTTGAAGGACAGAATTGCCCTCGTAACCGGCGGCGCAAGAGGATTGGGAGAAGGAATCGCCCTCGTTCTGGCCGAGCGCGGCGCGGATGTCGCCGTATGCGATGTCAACCTCGACGGCGCGCGGCGGACGGCTAGCCGGATATGCGCGACAGGGCGTAGTGCGAGAGCGTACTTGGTTGATGTCACCAGCCAAGCACAATTGCGCGAGACGGTGGACGCCGCGCTCGCCGATTTTGGGCGCATAGATATTCTAGTCAACGCGGCGGGCGTCATAGGCGCTCCGGGCTTCGAGGACACGATCGGCTCCCGAGAAGAGGACTGGGATCTGACCTTCGATGTGAATGTGAAGGGCACTGCGCTGGCATCCGATGTCGTCAGCCCTTACATGAAAGAGCGGCGCTTCGGCAAGATAGTAAACATCGCGTCGCACGCAGGACGCGGCGGTGGCGCTGGAGGCGGCGCTTATGGAGCGTCCAAAGCCGCCGTCATTCATCTCACTCAATCCTACGCAATGGACCTTGCCCCGTTCAACATCAATGTCAATGCGATTTGCCCCGGCAGCATTTGGACGCCGATGTGGGAGCGCATCGCGGTTCGTTCCAGGCGCAATAACCCGGACATGGCGCACCTCACGCCGCGGGAGATATTCGACGCCGCCATAAGCGAACGCTGTCCTCTGGGACGCGCGCAGACACCGGAAGACATCGGCAAGGCAGTCGCGTTTTTCGCATCTGACGACGCTGTGAACATTACAGGGCAGTCGCTCAATGTCAACGGCGGCATAAGGATGAACTAGGGCCTGTCCGTATCGAGGAACATCTGCATCAGTTCGTCGTCGTGGTAATTACCGTTGACCACAATGGCGCGCTTTTCAAGTCCGTATGACTCGAAGCCGAGCGAAAGATATAGGTTACGCGCGTATTCGTTGCCACCGATGACGCCCAGGCTTATCTGCTCCAGCCCAGGCATGCTTGAGGCGCGGTCGATGGCTTCCCGCATCAACGCCCTGCCCAATCCTTGCCCCTGAGCTTCCGAGGCGATGTACATTCCCCAGATGGTGCCTTTGTGCCGCACCCTTTCGCCGCGCTCGCGCCGGAAGCCGACCATTCCGATGAACACGCCGTCCGAGAACAGGCCCAGAATGAAGTCATAAGGCGATTCTGATGCCTCCCGCAGGCGCCGCGCGACATCCCTCATCGGAGTGGCGGCTTGCGATTCATAGGGCTGCGCGAATGCGGCCGGATGCTCCTTGAGCGCGCGTAATCGCAGTTCGTGGTAGATTTCCGCGTCCGCCTCGCTTAATAGCCGTATTTTTGCATTGGTTGCAGTCATTTGCTTTGCTCATTACACATTATTTGACATGGCTATAGTTTTGCGTTAACTTTCGCCGCGATTGCCGAATTCATGCGCTAAATGCGCTGAAAGAAATGCGTTTCGTGCAGAAGAAACTGCTGGCTATTATAGCAATAATGCTGATCGCGGCGTTGGCGCGGGCGGCGCTTTTTGTTTAAGCGTCTCCCGCGTTGGAGGCGCCCGCCATAAGCTTGACGGTTACGCCGGGCGACAGAATACTCGATGCAAATTGGGAGCTTATAGGGATTTCTGACTTCAAATATACTTCTATACAGTGGCGCGAGAAATCGTCAGCAGATTGGGGACAATATGAAAACACTCCACGTGAGAACCCTCTCAACTATCCAAACGGCAAGAGTATGCGCGAATTCACCATTGATTACATGTATCAACCGGACTATGAAAAAGTACCCTTGACCAATGGTGTTGAGTATCAAGTAAGGGTTTGGGTGGAGTTCAGCAATCGAACCGTTGTCATATCCAATGTAGTTGTAGCCAGCCCCGGGGAGATTGCACCGACTCCCACCCATACTACTACACCTACGCCCACGCCAACCGTTACACCTACATCCACTACGACGGCGACGAGTACACCCACACCTACACTGACGTTAACTGCGACCCCAACACAGACGGCTACGCCTACGCCAACAGTGACACCGACGCCGACTGCGACTTCAACACAGACGCCTACGCCCACGCCAACAGTGACTCACACTCCGACGCGCACGGCTACACCCACTGGCACGCCCACTCCTACACCAACCCATACGACAACTGCCACTGCAACGAATACGCCCACGTCGACGAACACGCCCGTTCCCGCCATTGCATTGAGCGTCAAGCCCGGCGACAAGCGACTCGATGCCAAGTGGGAAATTAAAGGCTATTCCGATTTCATAAATATGTCTATACAGTGGCGCGAATCTTTATCTAAAGTATGGGAGCGTTATGTCTCCCCACGTAAGACTTTTGCGATACCTGCGGAAAAGGATGCCCGAGATTTCAGCATCACGCCTCTGTATGACAGCAATCTCACCAATGGAATTGAGTATCAGGTAAGGGTTTGGGTGGAGAAGAGCCTGACGGACTTCGTAATCTCGAATGTGGTCGTATCCAGCCCGAATGGGCCTATGCCCACGCCAACGCCTACTGCAACGGATACGCCTACTGCCACGCCGACGGCTACACCTACACTAACCGTTACTCCGACGCCCACGCCAACCGCAACAAGTACGCCCACGCCTACGGCTACATTCACGCCTACCCCCACGCCCACGCTCACCATTACGCCAACATCAACTGCGACGCCCACCCCCACGGCTACGCCGACCGCTACGAACATACCCACATCTACGTCCACCGCGACACCCACGCCTACCGCCACGCCTACACCGACAAGCACACCCACTCCGACACCGACGCCCACTCCGCTCCCGACCGGCACTCCCATGACGATTAAGCCGGCTTCCGATGAAACAGCGACCGTCTGGATTGGGAGCAACCAGTCTTCCGGCGAAGGAGAGATTGCGTTTTACATAAAGGACAGTGGGTTAGGGACGCTTCATTCTTGCGTGGCTAGGTGGAATGGATTGCGCTCCAAGTACGAAATTCCCCTCGGACCTGATGATATTAGAGAACCGCCGCCGCCCTTCAACCTGCGAAAAGGAGAGCCTGAAGTAGATGTGTTTTCTACCAGCGAAGATTGCGCTTACGACGAATACTCCCGGTTAGTCGCCGTTCCTCCCCCGGAAGCCCTCCACAACGGTACATTTGTCAATATAAGCTATGACTCAACCACTTTCTCCAACACCGAAGAGATTGAAACTTTATTTCGCATTGAACCCGGCAGCATTTTCGAGGTGCGCTACTACTTCCATGTCGTGGACGCTTATGAAGAGCGTGTGCGCGTAACAAACCCGTCCAACGGAAAAGGCGAATGGGTAACCATTAGAGAAGTGGTAAGCGAGAATAATTCCTCGCCATCAGCGACATCGCGATTGTTCAGGGGCACAGTAAAGGGTTTCAATCGCCGGAACATGCTGGTCGAGTACATGGATAAAAGCGGCAATGTCATGGCAGACTCCAAAACGCCGACGCCTATTCCGACGCCGATGCCCTCCGTTTCGCCGACAGCGACCTTCGTGCCGGGCGGCGTTGGTAGTCCAACTCCCGTACCGACGCCTACGAAAACTCCCGGGCCTCCCAAGCGCAAAGTGTCAGTTAAGTTCGCCAATACTCCCACGCACAATGGAGATACGGCGGTTTTCCATATTCGCGACAATCATCTTGGTACTACGAAAGGATGCACCGTTCTATGGCTGAATATGGCGGGTGAAGTGGAAGCGAACACGCCTTGGAGCGTGGTCAGCGGTAGTCCCTACCCGGAGGCGTTTTCGCGCAATGGATGCAACTATCGTGGAGCTACCCCTTTGGCGCTTCATCCGCGCATCAGGGCATTCGTCAACGGTATTGAATACCAGATTGACGATATTGGCAGCACGAATGGGCACCTATCTTTGCGGAACTATGTAGATGCTGGCAGCACCGTCGAGATCACATTTGCCTATGAAGTCTCCGATGCGTACCCGGCACATGCCCATCGTGCCCGCGTGTACAGCAGTTCCGACAGGCAGGGTGAGTGGGTGGCAATCAGGGAAGTGGCGAGCGAGCAAAACGCTGCGCCCGCAGCCGCGTCGTCCCTGTATCGGGGCGAGGTCGAGATTAGCGAGGACGAGTCAAGCAAGGGGGCAGGCGACGGCAAAGTTTTCGTCAGAACTAGAAGCTGGCTCAGCGTCGCCTATTATGGCGACAATAGCACGGTGGAGCCGGAAAAGAAGGCATCTTTGAGTCTGGACTTGCCGACTCCTACTCCAAGCCCTACTCCCACGCCTACGCCGACTCCCGTACCAGCAGTCAATCCACTGCTGCTTGCCGTAGTATTTGGCGCCGGATTACTGATAGCGCTAAGTTTTCTCAGGATAGAGGCGCACTCGCACCCCGACGCTTAAGGGAGTTGCGGCATATCTGGCGAGGGCCGCACCTCAAACGCATTCAAGGCACAGGCAAGCATACCGTAGTAGCCTATTGTCGCCGTGAGTTCGGTAACTCCCTGCTCGCCGAATCTTGCCCTGGCTGCCGCGAATGTATCGTCTGATACGCGATGGGACCTCAGGATTTCGCGTCCGTAACCGACTATTAGAGCTTCGTCGTCAGTTAGGTCGCTTAGTTCGCCACTGTTGGCTACGGTTTCTATCGCCTCATCGCGCACGCCGGCTTCCTGTGCTAGAGTCGCATGCGCTGCCCACTCGAAAGCGCAGTCGAATTCGCGCGCCGTCGTGATGATTGCCAGTTCACGCTCGGCAGGCGAGAGCGTGGACTCGAAGCGTATGTATGCTCCGAGATGCGCCGCTCGTCCCGCGACTTCCGGGCTGTTGAGAAGCACCGAGAATGGCCCGCTGACCCTTCCTCTACTTGTGGCTATAGAATCGAATATATGCTGATTTTCTTCGTTGACTTGACCGCGTTCGGTAATCTGCGTTATTCGCGCCATAGTTCCTCTTCCCCTGTTTGCATATCATGTGTTTTTATCTGAATCAACAGAGGCATTGTATCGCAGAATCCGTAGTTTTTCTTCTCATAGCCAGACGGTAATCTCATAGTACGACGCAATCTGCACGAATTTTCCATGGAGTAGGCTTATGAAGATTCACTTGGTCGATGGCACTTACGAACTGTTCCGCTCGTATTTTGCGATGCCTAAGACCGTAGGACCTGCCGGACAGCCGACGGGCGCTGTAAGAGGTTTGATTCAGACATTGTTGGTGCTGCTCCGCGAAGATGATGTTACGCATGTGGCATGCGCCTTCGACAGCGAGATAAGATCGTTCAGGAACGACCTATTCGATGGATACAAGACGGGGGAAGACACGCCCGCAGATCTGAAATCGCAGTTCGGACTGGCGGAACGAGCTGCTGCTGCGCTCGGTATAGTGGTCTGGCCAATGACCGAGTTTGAAGCAGACGACGCAATCGCCACCGCTGCATGCTTGTGGAAGGACGCTCCGGAAGTCCGGCAGATAGTAGTCTGTTCCCCGGATAAAGACCTGACGCAGATTATCAGCGGCAATAAGATAGTCAGTCTCGACAGACGGCGCGAATTGGTGCTCGACGAGGAAGGCGTCTTGGACAAGTTTGGCGTTTCGCCTGAATCTATTCCCGACTACTTGGCGTTAGTGGGGGATTCTGCTGATGGCATACCCGGAGTGCCTCGCTGGGGTGCGAAATCTGCGGCGCAAGTGTTGCAGGCATTCAAGCACATTGAGAACATACCTAACGATGCAGAGGCATGGGAAATCAAAGTGCGAGGGGCAGGTTCGTTGGCGCAGAATCTAACGGCGTATAGAGAAGATGCCATGTTGTATAAGGAACTCGCGACTCTTCGACTTGATGTCCCCATAGGAGAGGCGATAGATGACCTTAGATGGAAAGGCGCTAAGCGGGAAGAGTATCAAGCGATCTGTATCGAATATGGCTTCGACAGGCTCCTTACCGCGCCCGATAGGTGGCGAAGAGAGGACAATTGAAGATCAGAGATCGGTGTGCGCTCCGAACAAGAGCGATGGTACCCCCGGTGGGACTCGAACCCACGCACCTGGCTCCGGAGGCCAGTGCTCTATCCGCTGAGCTACGGGGGCATGCTTCAAATATAGCAGTTGAAGACCGCCGGAACAACAAAGATGCTCAATCTTCTGCTAAAATCGGATATTCTTTCAATAAGCGTTCAAGAAATGCTTGAACTTTTTTGGAAGTATGGATAGCATTACCGTTAATGTCAGGCGGCGTCAAATAGAGTCGTCCGCATCCCACGAATTAGAAATCATTGACAATCGATAAGGTATTGACAACACTAACGCGGCGGGACTATCATTGCATCGCTGCGTGGACATCATCAGTGCGTTACTGGTGATGAACATATTCGCAATCAATTGGATACGTTCAAGCAGACATTATAGATATAGACATTCACAAGAAGAGGGGGTCAAATGTCGAACCGTTTCCCTTCGCAGGGTATGATACTTACTCTGCTACTTTCAATTTTCGTGGCTCTTCTCCTAGCGTGCCAAGCCGGCCCGCCCGGCGCGCCAGGGGTTCCAGGTCTCCCTGGACCTCCTGGTCTTCCTGGCCTTCAGGGTGTACCTGGTCTTCCTGGTGAGCCTGGCTTCCCCGGCAATCCTGGAAACCCCGGCAATCCTGGCCCTCCAGGTCCAGCCGGCCCTCCTGGCCCTCCGGGCCCAGCCGGTTCGGACGGTGTATCGCCTCAAGCGGCTATTTCGGTTGACTCCGATCTTATCTCCGTAGATAGTTCGTTGACGATTGACGGCTCTGGTTTCCGTCCCAACGAGCCGGTTGCCCTGCTTTTGGTAGTTGACCAAAATCTACAGCCTTTCATAGGCGGTGGAACTAGGGCACAGACTCAGGCCAATTCGGGCGGTAACTTCACCTTCTCGGTGGACTCGGTCGGCGCGGCTTTCAGGGGCAATACTGGAGCTCGTGTTCTTGAAGCATCCAATGGCGGCTCAAATAGCCTGTCTATCTTCGCAAGCGGCGCTGACGGCAGCAGGGCGAGTGTGCCGATTAGGGTAGTTGGCTCAGGTGGCATCGCAAGCTCACCCAGCATAGCGTTGAGCAGCAATATCGTCGGAAACGAGGATCCTCATAACAAGGTATCGATTCTGGTTGGAGGCTTTATGCCCGGCGAGTTTGTAACCGTGGTAGCCGTTGGGGCGTCTGGCGGCGATGACAGGGTTTTGGTGGGCGGTTCTGCCAATGAATCCGGAGCTCTCATGCTTGAGGCGACGATAACATTGGATGAGGGCAACGTCTACACCATTGAAGCTATGGGACAACCAGTCGCTGGCATGCAAGCGTCTGCTACAGCTCCTTTGGCGGTAATTGAAAAGTAGTCTTGGCTCCCTATGGAGAAAACTTAAGAAGCCCCCCACCGCACTGGTGGGGGGCTTCTTGACTTGTAGTACGCGTCATTCCTTGTCCGTCTGGCGAATAGGAAAGACGCGCGCCGAAGGCTCGAAGCTCTATGTGTTTCGCGTCTTCTTCGCGCTCTGTGCCGCTTTGTTGCGAGCCGGAACACCCATGACTGTTGACCCTGCCGGAACGTCCTTAGTTACGACGGCGCCGGCGCCGGTTGCTGCGCCCTCCCCAATAAACACAGGCGCCACTAACATCGTATCGCTGCCAATAAAGGCATCTTTTCCTATGACGGTCTCATGCTTAGATACTCCGTCGAAGTTGCAGGTTATTGCACCGGCTCCGATATTCACATCAGTGCCCAGCGTGGCGTCCCCCATGTAACTGAAGTGTCCCATCTTCGTGCCGCGCCCTAGTCTGCTGTTCTTAACTTCAGCGGATGTGCCGATGTGAACACCACTCCCGATATGGGAGCCGCCACGAATATGGCTGAATGGGCCGACATCCACAGACGAATCGAGTGTGGAGTCGCGTATGACTGACGAAATCACCTCACACTCGTCGCCTATGGTGGAGTTTTCAATGATGGCGTTTGGTCCTATGGTGCAGCCCGCTCCAACGGTCGTTTGCCCCAAGATGTGAGTGTTGGGCAGGACGGTGGTGTCCTGCCCAAGCGCTGCTGCGCGGTCAATGTACACGCTGGATATGTCTGGTACGGTGACGCCGTTCAACATCCAATGCTCGAGAATGCGTTGACGCATAACGGCCTCTGCCTGAGTTAGTTGGATGCGGTTGTTGACGCCCATAGATTCCACGGGGTCGTCGGATGTTATGGACGAGACTTTCAGACCGTTTGAAGTTGCAGCCCGTATCAGGTCGGTAAGCAGCAATTCGCCGTTAGGCGCCGGTGTGAGCCGTTCGAGGTTCTGCCAGACCCAGGGAGCGCGGAAGCAGTAAAATCCGCTATTGACCTCACTTATCGCGAGCGTGTCAGCGTCAGCGTCTCGCTCTTCGATGATCGCAGTTATTTCGCCATCTTCGTTTCGGACCACGCGACCCATTCCTTGTGGCTCTGCGCTATGGGAGGTGATGACTGTGGCGTGTGCCCCGGTTGACGAGTGACGCTGCGCCAAGCGATCAATGGTTGTTGAGAGGATGAGCGGTGTGTCCCCGTAAAGCACGAGGATGTTGTTCGCATCATTCAGAACGCTGCGTGCCTGTAACAAGGCGTGGCCTGTGCCAAGTGGCTCTGTCTGCGTTGCGTATAGCACGGAATCGCCGAGCGCGGAACGAAATGGTCCGCTGTCTCGTGGAACGACTACGGCGATGCGGCCGATGCCAATGTCCCGGATGGCGTCTATGACATGCAGCAGCATCTCAATGCCGCAGACGCGGTGGAGCGACTTGGGCGTGCTGGACTTCATGCGCGTGCCCATGCCCGCGGCAAGGACGACTGCGGCGCAGTCTTGTGGACTCTTCTCTTTGGTACTCAACTCGCAGGGAGTGTACCAAAGGAAATTGAAGAGCGTCAATCAGGGCGATTTGGGCAGGATGGTTGGGCGCCCACTTAGCCTGGAGGCTGTATGGGTTCGACCCCGGAGTGGCGCGGTTGAGTGGCGAAAAGGGAGATAAGGGCTGTGAGGATACCGACCGACCCGGCGGCGAAGAAGAAGGGCATGTAGCTTTCGGCGCTTATGTAGTCAAAGACTATGCCCGGAATCATGACCCCGACGGCCTGCCCGAATGTGGTGAACGGCTCGGTAATGCCGCGTATCGTGCCTAGCGAGCGCCTGCCGTAGTAGTCGGCGTAGGCTACGGGCGGGACGGTCAGCATGCCGCCAAGTCCAAATCCGAACAAGGCGGAATATGCCAGCGCTTCCACCGCGGTGTTCGTGGTGGTGAATAGGAAAGAAGCCGCAGCCATTACGAGGGCGACGGCTGCCATGACGAAGCGCACGGGTACTCTTTCGACAATCATACCCCACGCTACGCTGCCTACACCCAGAAAGATTGCATTGAAACTGATGCCGAATCCTGCGATGACCGCGCCCAGTCCCTGATCCTGAAAGAAAGCGGCGCTGTGGGTGTTTGTGCCCGCCTGCATGAGAAAGAGCAGTCCCGTTGCAAGTGCTAGAAGCCAGAGTGTCGGAGTGCGCTTCGCTTCTTCCGCTGTCCAGTCGGGTTCTTCAGTGCCTTCGGACTGCGGCGCGCCGTCTTCATTCACAGCGGCAGTATCTTCGGAATCGCCGTCCGGACGCAAGCCGAGGTCTTCCGGGCGCTCGGAAATCAGAATGGCAACTGGCAGTAAAGCGGCGACGAATACTAAAACGCTAAGAACGAACCAGGCATCACGCCAACCGCTCTGCGCGATGACTATGGACGCGATGAGTGGGAACAACACCATGCCCACAGAATGGGACATATTCAGGATGCCGTTAGTCCTTCCTCTGAGGCGAATGAACCAGCGGGAGACGACAACGGCTGCGCCAATCTGGACGGGGCTGGAGAAAATGACGCGACCCGTAGCGTATCCAATGTAGAATACCCAAGGGATGGTGGCTCCCATCACCGTGAGGGTGATGTCGGACCATCTGAGCAGCGCTGTTGTGATACAAAGCAGGAGAATGCTTGCGGTTAGGACGGAGCGCGCTCCGTAACGGTCTATGAGCCTACCCACCATAGGAGACATGAACGTTGCCGCGAGACCGCCCGCCGCTGCCGCGCCGGATATCAGCGTGCGGCTCCAACCGAGTTCTTCGGACAGGGGATAGACGAATACGGCGATGGTGAGGCTGGCGGCGGCATTGCGGACAAACATCGCGCTGCCGGCGGCGCCAAGTATTACCCAGCCGTAGTAGAAGGGTGTGCGGTCTGCGAGTCGTTGCTGCATTCGTCTCCTGATAATTGGGATAGATGCGATTTGGTTCAAGCGTTCTGACTTTAGCACTTTGCTAACTCTGGGGTCAATGATAATCTATGGAAATTGACAAGACATCAAAGGACATTAAGGACGGAGAGGAAGATGAATAGAGAAGTGATCAAGGAGTTGATCGAGGAACTTCTTGGATGCAAGGGCATGCTGCTGGTGATAGATTCAGGAGGAGCTGTCAGCGAGATGCATGCGCCGCCTGCAATAACGACGGAGTTCGATGGCAGGTGGGCGACTATTGAGGCTGGGGAGTGGCATGTACACCTGGACCTGGATGCCGTCAAGGGCGCGCAGTTCGTTGAGAACTCCAATCACGGTCACGAGTCGATGATGCCGAAGTTGTACTACCTGCGGGTGTCGGGGGCGGACGAGGCGACGCTGCTGCGCTTCTACTTTCCGAATCCGTGGCTTGACGATGATGAGCGGCCAACCAAATTCCAACCGGAGCGGTTGCGGCTGTTCGAGGATTTCTGCGATCGCTATGTGGGGCGAAACGGTGTGGTGTTTGTGGAGCGCACGGCTGAAGGGGATACTTACCATGAAGAGCCTGTGAAGAGCGGAGGCGCCGTATGAGCGCGCCGCTGGAGGGAGTCCGGATACTGGATCTGACGCAGGTGCAGGCGGGGCCGTCCTGTACGCAACTGCTGGCGTGGCTTGGCGCGGATGTCATAAAGGTGGAGGAGCCAGGTGTGGGGGACCGCACTCGACACGAGAGGGCAACCGAGCCGGGGTTGGACAGCTTCTACTACCTGGTCTTCAACTCGAACAAACGCAGTTTGACGCTGAACCTGAAATCGGAAGAGGGATGCGACATATTCAAGAGGCTTGTCGGGTTGTCGGATGTAGTAGTGGAGAACTATGGCCCGGGTCGAATGGAGAGTTTTGGGCTAGGGTACGATGTGCTTCAAGAGGCGAATCCGCGCATCGTATATGCAACAATCAAAGGGTTCGGGACTTACGGGCCGAACGCGGACATAAAGAGTTTCGAGCATATAGCGCAGGCGATGGGCGGCGCTATGAGCGCGAACGGAGAGGCAGGCGGCGAGCCGATATTCGTGGCGCCGGGTGTGGGCGATTCCGGTACGGGACTGCATTGCGCTATCGGGATTCTAGCGGCGCTCCGGCAGCGCGACAATACGGGGCAGAGCCAATGGGTGGAGGTGTCGATGCAGGATGCGGTGGTGAACCTGATGCGGATACGCATGCTGGATACACTGGCGGATGGCAAGCCGCTGGCACGGATGGGCAACCGCATCTGGGAGGCGCCGTCGATGATTTTTCCGTGCCATCCCGGAGGGCCGGACGACTACATCGGGCTTGTGCTGAGCGGGGATTCGTGGGATACGATACTGGCGGTTGCGGGTCGCGCGGAGCTTATCGGAGATGAGCGGTACGCGACACATGAGGGGCGCTGTGAACATGCCGCCGAAGTGGAAGAGATAATATCCGGGTGGACGAGCACGCTTACGAAGCGGGAGGCGATGGATACACTTGTGCCACTTGGTGTAGCTTGCGGGATGGTTCAGGATACCGCGGAGGTACTTGATGACAAACATCTGCAAGTCCGCGAGATGGTTGTCCGAATGGAGGATGAGGCGCGAGGAGAATATCCGGCGCTGGGGAATCCCATAAAGATTGCGTCAAATGATGTGGAGATCGAGCCGCCGCCCCTGCTAGGTGAGCATGCGGGCGAGGTGTTAGAGTCGCTGCTGGGGTTGAATGACGGCGAAATCGCGCGGCTGCGGGATGGTGGGGTGATTTAGTTTTTCAGGCGTCGGGTTCAGGGTCCAGGTGTTAGGTGTCAGCGCCGGGATAGGTACAAGGGAGTTTTCACCCCCATCCTAACCTCCCCCCGTCAAGGGGGAAGGGACTTTGCCCTCACCCGCGTCTTCGCAGGGGCAGGTTCTAGCCTTCCGCCATCAAGGGCTGACAGCGGTAGTAAATGGTGTATTCAGTGCGAAAACCCTTTCTATCTGTCATTCTGAACGCAGCGCAGCGGAGTGAAGAATCTGAATTCTCCGCTATAAGACAAGCATGCTCGTAGTTAAGGATGCTAGATTCCTCACTCCGTTCGGAATGACAGTAGAAATCGGGCCCGCTTGAAGCGCAACGGCATTACATTTGAGGATAGCGTTTCCATTTAGGCGGATGAATAGCGATTTCACCCCCATCCCCCGCTTCCGCGAAGGCAGGCTCTAACCTTCCCCTTCGACGGGGGAAGGGACTTTGTTACCTAGAAGGAAACGCTGCGCGTTGTGGACTTTACTTGTCACGGGATTGGTGCAAGTGCTAACATTGGGCAGTATATGCCGCGTTGGCGCGGCGATGAAGTAATCGCTCTTGTGAAGGAGTTGTGCAGGAATTGGGAAGCATTAATGTCGCTATCATAGGCGTGGGGAACTGCGCCTCGTCGCTGGTGCAGGGCGTGTCGAAATACGCCGATGCCACCAATAATGAAGAGATTCCGGGGCTGATGCACCCGGTGCTCGGTGAGTATGGTGTGGGCGACATTAACTTTGTCGCCGCGTTCGATGTGGACTCAAGCAAGGTGGGACTTGACCTGTCGGAGGCGATATTCGCCAAGCCGAACAATACGGTGAAGTTCCAGGATGTTGAGCATACGGGCATAACGGTGCAGCGAGGGATGACGCACGACGGTGTGGGCAAGTACATGTCGGAAATCATCCGCAAGGCGCCGGCACCGACGGACGACATCGCGGGCATCCTGAAGGAGCGCGAGGTTGATGTGGTCATCAACTACCTGCCGGTGGGGTCTGAGCAGGCCACGAAGTGGTACGTGGAGCAGGTGCTTGCGGCGGGCTGCGGCTTTATCAACTGCATCCCGGTGTTCATAGCGAGCGGCGAGGAGGATTACTGGCAGCGACGGTTCCGCGAGGCGGGCGCGCCCATTATCGGAGACGACATCAAATCGCAGGTGGGCGCGACCATAGTGCATCGTGTACTGGCGCGGCTGTTTATGGACCGGGGCGTGCGCCTGGACAACACCTACCAGCTCAACTTCGGCGGGAACTCCGACTTTTACAATATGCTGGAGCGGGAGCGGCTTTACAGCAAGAAGGTGTCCAAGACGAGCGCGGTTACGTCGCAGGTTGACTACGACTTGCCGGACGACAATGTGCATGTGGGACCGAGCGACTATGTGCCGTGGCTGAGCGACCGCAAGTGGGCGCACATCCGGCTGGAAGGCACTAGCTTCGGGGACGTGCCGCTGAACATCGACCTGAAGCTTGAGGTGCATGACAGTCCGAACTCGGCGGGTGTGGTAATTGACGCCATACGCTGCGCGAAAATCGCGAAGGACAGGGGAATCGGCGGGCCGGTACTGGCTCCATCCTCGTACTTTATGAAGTCGCCGCCGGTGCAGTACACGGACGATGAGGCGCGCCAGAAGCTGGAAGACTTCATCGTAGGCAAGGACGGGGGCTAACATCGATGGACAGGATGGGAAGGATATTTCTGTACTTCTCCCATCTTATCTTTCCTTGCATTAGATTTGGGCTGACTGGGCGTTTATCACCCCCATCCTAGCCTTCCCCCATCGAGGGGGAAGGGACTAAATGGAGGCGACTTTGCAGAGTATGGAAGCTCATCGCAAGATAGCGCTCGTGTCGCCTTACGACCATGCCTTTCATGGCGGGGTTGCCGACCACATCAACAGCCTTGCCGGGCAGTTTCGAGAGTGGGGGCATACGGTCAAGATCATCGCGCCGTGCAAGTCGGCGGATGCAGTTGAGGATGCCGACTTCATTCCGATGGGCAGGGCGGTCCCGATTCCGAGCGGCGGCTCGATTGCTCGCGTTTCCTTCTCTGTATGGCTGAAGCCTCGTATCAAGCAGATGCTGGAGCGCGAGGCGTTCGATGTGGTGCATTTCCATGAGCCGTTCGCGGGGCTTATCAGCAAGGACATGCTGAGCCTAATCAACCCGGCAGAATCCACTGCGATAGGGACTTTCCACACATACGAGGGTACGCGGCTGTACAAGATCGGGGCGAAGCACCTGGCGATGCCGTACTTCAGGATGCTTCAGGGGCGGATTGCGGTGTCGCGTCCGGCGCATGAGTTCATCAGCAGGCACTTCCCCGGCGAATACGACATCATCCCTAACGGCATTCAGGTTGACGATTTTGCCGATGCAGAGCCATTCGAGCATCTGAAAAGCGACGGGATGGTGAACATCCTGTTTCTCAGCAGGCTGGAGAAGCGCAAGGGACTGAAGTACCTGCTGGGGGCGTTCAGCAAGCTGAAGTGGGACTGGCCGAACTTACGGCTGCTGGTGGCAGGGAGCGGCAAGCCGGACGCGGACTCGCTGAGGATTCTGAGCGAGCGCAACTTGCAGGATGTGGTGTTTCTGGGGCGTGTGTCGGATGAGGACAAGTTCCGGTATTACAAGACGGCGGACATATACTGCGCGCCCGCAACGGGCAAGGAGAGCTTTGGCATCGTGCTGCTGGAGGCGATGGCGGCGGGCGCTCCGATAGTAGCCAGCGCGATCGAAGGGTATTCGAGCGTGATTACGCATGGGCGTGAGGGGCTTCTGACCCCGCCAAAGGATGAGGACGCGCTGGCGGACGCGATTGCCACTCTGTTGACGGACCCTCAGCTGCGCCGAAGGCTTTCCACTGCCGGAACCATGAATGTGCAGGACTATAGATGGGAGCGCGTGGCACGGCGGGTAATGGACTGCTATGACGCTTCGCGTGAAGCGTGGGATGCAGCGGCGGAGCGGGCGGTTGGGATGCAGGGGTAGGTATTCACATCTATGGACGGGATGGGAAGGAGCTTTTGCCCAGTCACGCCCAATCGTTCGGCAATGCTTCGACAAACTCAGAACAGGGACGGACAGGCTCTAGCCTTCTCCCAATCAAGGGGGAAGGAACTTTCTTATAGCAAGGACAGGTAGTATCTGTGAATAGGGCGTCGGCGCGGGAGATGATTTCGTCTTATGTGGAGCGGCCTGTGGCGGGCGCGCTGGCGAAGATCGGCGTATCTCCAAATATGGTTACTATGGCTGGGCTGGTGGGTGCGGGGATAAGCGCATGGCTTATCAGTGAGGGTATGCTGTGGGCAGGCGGCGTGGTGATGCTGTTCGCTGGCATTCTCGACCTGTTTGACGGGGCGCTTGCCAGAAGCACAGGGCAGGATTCGCCGTTTGGCGCGCTGCTGGACTCGGTGGTGGACCGTGTGTCGGAGATTGTTGTGCTGCTGGGGTTGCTCATTTACTATGCCCGCGCAGATTCACTTGAGGGAACGGTGCTGGTGTATCTTGCCGTGGGCGGATCGGTGATGGTGAGCTACCTGCGGGCGCGGTCGGAAGGGCTTGGCATCGACTGCAAGGTTGGGATTATGACGCGGCCGGAGCGGGTTGCGGCACTGGGGTTCGGGCTGATTGTGGGGCACTGGGTGCCGGTGGTGATGCTGGTGGTACTGGGCGCGATTGCGGGGCTGACGATTCTGACTACGGCGCAGAGGCTGTTCCATACAGGGCGGTCGTTGAGCGGCGGCAAGTGAGGGTATGGCGCGGCAGAGCTATCCGTTCCTGGCGGTGGCGAACAGTCCTCTTGGCCGGATTTCACTGGATACTTTTGTGATTGCGGCGCCGTAGAGGAATATCAGGCCGGCGATGTATGCCCACATCAGCAGAATGATGAAGGATGCGACGGGACCGTAAACGGCGCCACCCTGAGAAACTACGGCGATGAACCAGAAGAAGGCGTGCTTGCCTGACTCAAAGAGGACGATGGCTATGAGCGCGCCGAAAGTAGCATCACGCCACTCTACGCGAGTATTGGGCAGCTGATGGTACACGATGGCGAAGATCAGCGCCGTGCCTACTACGGGAAGAAGAGCGCTTAACAGGCCGAGGAGAATGGCGATCAGGTTGGAGATGCTCCATGCGGTTACGGCGAAATCCTGGCTGAAATCGATTGCGGTGTGAAGCAATGCCGTCACAAAAATAGACAGTATGAACATTGTTCCAAACAGGGTTGCGACTGCCATGTCGCCCACTGTTGCGCGTATGACGCTTTTGTGGTCTATTCCAAAGACCCTGTTGACAGCCCTTCTTGCCGCCCTGAACATGCCGTTCGCGCCGAATAATATGCCGATAAGCGCGATCAATCCGAAGGCGAAGTAGTTGCTGAAAAGGCTTACGAGCGCCTCCTGAAGAAGCTCCCTCGACGCGGGGAAGTAGTGGACCATAGTATTCACGAACCACGCTCGAATTGTCTCAGGATCGCCGAGCACTGCGATGCTCGTAATCAAAATAGCCATGATCGGGAAGATCGAAAGTATGGTGAAGTATGCGAGAGAGGCTGCCAGATCCACGCCGCCTGCGTCGTAGAGTTGGGGCACTGCCTTTATGATTGCCCTTCCCCGCCACGCCCCGACGGTGGGCGAAAGTTCGCTGGTCAGCTGGGCTTCGATATGGGGGAGGCGCCGCCTGATGCGAGGGGGCAGGTCTATGGTGGGCTGGGCGACCCTGCTCAGCACGGCGAGACGCACGCTGTCACCACAGGGGCGATCTATGCGGTAGGCTGCGCCTACGACACCTGTGGCGGCGGCAATCATGACTTCGTTGCCGATGTCGGCGCTGCGGCATGCCTCAAGGAACACGGCGTCGATCGTGCTCACGGCTACTTCGGTTATCTTGGATACCGTTGGCTCGGAAGAGGCTGCTCTCGCGACCAGAATGAGGGTGGCATCTCGCGTTGCCATGGCGACATCGCCACCTGTGGCTGCTACGCCTGATACGACTCCCCTGATGGTCGAGCGGGCGGCGTCTCCTAGTTCGCCGCCGACTTCCTCGAAGCCCTCGACGGCGCCTTCGACCGCGGCGGTTACCGCTTCGGCGTCGTCAAAACCAACGGATTCCGCGCCTACAATCGCACCGGCGACGACGTCCCTGCCTGCTTCTTCGCCATCGAGTCTGATCTTTCTGCTGCCCCTGATGCCCCCGGCAACGATGTCCCTGACGGCAGGGCCGGTGACTGTCATGACTTGGGCAGTTCCCTCGATGACGCCGATGACGGCGTCCCGAATGAAGGCGCGGGTTTCACCGCCCATAGCGCCGAGCGCCTGAACTGCTCCTTCGACAGCTTCGAGCGCGCCGGCGCTTGCCCTTCTGCCAACGGAGCGCGTGCCATTGACCGCCATGACTGAGGCAAAGCGCATAACCGCCCTCGTAGTTTCGCGTCGCCGCAGGCGTCCTGTCCTGCTGAGCGTGTACCGCGCTCGAGAAACGAAATGCTCCGAGGGTTCCTCTGGATTCATGGTTTTTGAAATCCGTTCAATTTGGACGATAATAAGTATCCATAGAACGAATTTAATAATAGCAGATTTATGGACTGGGTGATGGAGGTAAAATGTGACTTTTGGTCATTCGGTCTCTGAAAGACTCAATGCTAGTATGTAGCCGTGGCGGTGCGTTACAATTGAATCAATGTTCATTTGGCGGCCCAAGTACATTGGGCTGCCTAACTCCAATGGCATTTGGTCGTTCTAGTAATTAGGCTTGAAGGAAGAATCCGGGTAGGATGGAGTGAAGGTTGAGTTATAGTCGTACTTTGGGGCGTACTTTGGGGCGAATTGCAGGACTGCTGCTGGCGGTTGTCCTATTTGCGTCTGCATTTGCGGCGCAGAGTCTGGCGCAGACGGGCGGTGGCGGCATCGAGCTGCTGTCATCAGAGGTGACGAGCGAATTTCAGCAGGGGATTCGATTTAGTGCGGAGGTGCGCTCTTCCGCCGAAATCGAAGAGGTTGCGGTGCGATTTCGGATCGGGCAGCGAGAGGTTGGAGCATACGAGTATCTTGAACCGGATGGGCAAGGCGGCGGCGAGACTATCAGAGCGTCTGTCTTCTATCGCACGAACACGAGCGCGAGGTACATCGCGCCGGGCACTATTATCACTTACAGTTTCGAGGTAACGGATGTTGACGGCAATAGACTGGACACGGAAGAGTCAGAATACATCTACCACGACGACCGATATGAATGGGAGGAAATCACTAACGGCATAGTAACGGTTTCGTATCACGGGCCTGTCAGATTCCGCGCGGAGGAGTTACTGGACGCCACGGTGCAGACTCTGGAGAACATGGGGCCTCTGTTGGGCGCGGGAGTAGATGATCCGATCCGAATTACGATGTACAACAACTGGCCGGAGATGCGCCCCGCATTGCCGCCGGACAGCGTAACTACGCGCAGAGAACTGATTACTGAGGGGCAGGCGCATTCACCGGAAGGCGTACTTCTGGTGCTCGGTGGCGCTCCTCGCGCCAGCGGCGTCGCTTCGCATGAGGTTACGCACATCCTTGTGCATAGGGCGGGCGAAGGTTCGCTGGGAAGGGTGCCGAGTTGGTTGAATGAGGGCCTTGCGGAGTTCGGGAACATTCAGCCGGGCGAGTCTTACGACAAGGCTTTGTACCGCGCCATCCAGAGGAATGACTTGCTGCCTATCACGGGCATGAATGGGCAACCCGGTACGCCTGAGGATGTCATCATATTCTACGGTCAGGCTCGCAGTATCGTCAGGTTCATGGTGGAAGAGTATGGCGCAGACAAGATGCGGGAACTGATGGCAACCATAAAGAGCGGCAAGAGTTATCGCACCGCGATACCGGAGGTGTATGGCATTACACCGCTGGAGTTGGAGAACCAGTGGAGGGATAGTCTCGGCGTGCCGCACAGAAATCTGCCGGACGCTGAGTCGGCATTGCCCACGCCACTACCCACGGCGGCACTGAGTTTGCTTTCGATTGACGCGCTAAGGCAGCAGGGCAGCGGGGCGACTGCTGTGCCGGCTGCTGCCGCAACTGTCGCTCCTGAGCCGACTGCTACCCCGGATGCGGTAGCCACGCCTGCGCCTGAATCCCCTGAAATACCGCAGCCAACGGTTGCGCCGACTGCTCCGCCTGCCGCCCGCGCGGAACAGGTTGCCGGGACTGCGGTTGCCGCGTTGAGTGATATGGAGAGTGAGAGTGGAGAGCAGTCCGGCGGGTCATGTGGGACGCCTACGCAGGGCGGAATCGTAGAGATGTCTTCCGTTGCGCTGGTCGCGGGGCTGGCGTGGCTGTGGGCGCGGCGTAGAATGAGGGGCTAACAGGATGGGTAGGATGTATTAGATGATGATTGAGAACGAAGGGGACTGGCTGCGAGCCATCGAGAAGACCTGGGTCGTGCGCTTTCCGCGCCAGAGTCTGGCGACGTTTGGCGTTACCAATATCAGGTACTTCGTTGTTACGGAGCCGATTTACCAGCCCATGGCTCCGGACCAACGTGAGGGAGTGGTGAGGACGGGACAGGTGGTTGCGGAGAAGCCGGCGGTCGTTACGCCATTCTACACGATGAATATCGAAGGCTTTAGTGATGAGGCTTACGAATACTTCCAGCGCATAATGCAGAGGCATGGGCCGAACAGTCCGGGAATACTGTATCAGTACAAGAACGAGTCCGATGGCATGGACATCCTGAAGGGCGCGCCCGAGGAGATAGCGCACCGCATCAGCGACGACCTGGACGAGCGCGGGCAGGAGCTTGCGGTGGTGATGGTGAGTGTGGACGAATACTGGGATGTGGCTCTGCTGAAGTTCATCTATGAGTTCACATCGTCGTCGGCGAGCCAGAATGTGCAGGAGTTCAAGTCGAGCGGTCTGCTGGATCCACAGCCGGGGATGAACGGCATCCCGCGCGCCGCCACGCGAGAGATCGAGAGGCTGTTCGTGGAGATCGAGTCGGGATCGCCCATCGGCAACCCGGACATTCTCAAGCGCGAACTGGACAGGTGGGGATTGTTCGACTTCTATGAGGACCGCTTTCTGTCGCTGTTCCGGAGCAGAGGGCTTTAGCTCATAGGATGTATGGGATGGGTATTAGAGGCAACCAAGAGGTTGCCTCACTTGCTAGTCCGGCAGAAATTCGGATATAGGGACCTGCCTGCCCTCTGCGGCTGAACGGTATGCCGCGAGAACGACGGCCAGGTCATTGATGGCTTCTGCGCCGGTCATGAGTGGCGGGCGTTCCTGTTGGATGCAGTTTCGGAACTCTCGCACCATTTCGCGCGCGCCTCTATGCGCTTCAGGCAGGCGTATGTTGCGCTTGACCAGGTTGTTTTCAAAGGTGATTTCTCTGCCATAAGGCTTGAATTCGATGTAGCCTTTGCTGCCGGTGATACCGATATAGTCCTGGTCTTCGTTTCTGGATGTGGCGCGGGAGAAGTTGAACAGCGCCACGGCATCGTTGGGTAGATTAGCGAGCATGACCAAGCCGTCCTCGCCTTCGGAGTGGCGGTGTACCTTGGTGGGGTTGGATGCGTACACCTGCGTGGGCATTCCGCCGAGGTTCACAATGAGGTCGATGTAATGGATGCCCGCGTCAATGAAGGAGCCTCCGCCTGTGAGGGCGGCGTTCAAGCGCCAAGGCGTGGGAGGCGGCCTAAAGGCTTCGACCTTGATGTCTATGAGGCGCAGGTCTCCGATGCTGCCTAGTGTGCCGGTCTCAATCATCGACCTGGCGCGACGGGTGGTGTGCAGGAAGCGGTAGTTTTCGGCGACCATGAGTTGAACGCCGGCGTCTCGCGCCGTCTGTACGAGTTCTTGCGACTCTTCGATGGTGCGGGCGATGGGTTTTTCCATAAGGACGTGCTTGCCGTTGCCGGCTGCGAGTTGCGTGTTTTCGAGGTGGACATGGTGCGGCGTAAAGAAATAGGCTGCCTGCACGCGCTCATCGGATAGGGCTTCCTCGTAGCTGCCAAAGTAGTCCGCGCCTCCGAAGCGTTCGCAGTATTCTCTCGCCTTTTGCAGGTCGCGGCTGGCGAAGTAGAAATCGAACTCGTCGGTCATTTCGTGAATCTCATTTAGAACGACATCGGCGTATCTGCCGCAGCCGACGATGCAGAGGGATAGTTTCATCGGGCGTCTCCTATGATTGGTTCGTTGCGCTTATGATAACCTGAACAGGGGCTAACAGGATATACAGGATGGCCAGGATAGGATGCGAGTAATCAGGTGGTGGCTTGCGGCGGTGATTGGGGTGGCGCTTATCGCGTTGCCGCCGGACACCCGCCACTTCAACCCGGCGCAGAGGGAGGGCGCGCCGCATCTGTACAACATTACATTCTGGGAGCTGGGTAATGTCGCGGACAAGTGGACCGCAAAGGCGAAGGGCTTGCTGAATCGTGATGCGGTGGCAGCAAGAGTGCGCGACACTCGCGACTACTTTGCCCTCAACAAAGAGATGGCGAATGTTCGCGGAAGGCTAAGACTGGCGTCTGCACGAGACTTGCACGAAGAGACTGCGAAGATGCAGGCGCTGCTTGACGATACGGAGGCTCAGGCTGAATCGCTGTCAGGCGGCGCCGAAGAGACAGTAGAGGCTTACATCAGCGCGGTTCTGATCGAAGAGGGGTTGGGGGTGTTCGGCGATGTCGTGTTTCCGCCGGTGGATGTTCGGCTGACGCAGCCTCCCAAGCTGCTCATCGTGTCGCCGCGCGAGCGCATCGACCGCAAGCATGACGTACTGCTGCGTCCTGATATGAGCCTGTCCGAACGTGAGCGAGTAGAATACAGAATCTTTCGGGACGATAATATGTCGGCGCTGGTGGAGGATATAGGCGGGCTTGCGACTTACCCTGCGTCAGTGGCGAACGGTCATTCCATGCGCTGGACGGTGCAAGCCGCCTCGCACGAGTGGCTGCATCACTTCTTTTTCTTCAAGCCTCTGGGACGGAATATGTTCGATAACGATGACATGTTCCAGCTGAACGAGACAATTGCCAATGTCGCGGGCAGGGAGATTGGAGATCGGGCATACGAGGCGATGGCAGATGACTCGCTTGTGCAGGAACAGGCTTATGCAGGCGCTGCGGCCAACGGCGCTGACATGCCGCCGCCGTTCGACTTTGCGGCGGAAATGCGGGAGACTCGATTGACTGTGGACGATATGCTGGCAGAGGGGCGAATCGAAGAGGCGGAGGCATATATGGAGGAGCGGAGGCGGGTGTTCGTGGAGAACGGGTATCCGATACGGAAGCTGAATCAGGCTTATTTCGCTTTCTATGGCACATACGCGGACTTGCCGGCGGCGGTCAGCCCGATAGGAGACCAGGTGAAGCGATTCCGTGAGCTTGTGCCGGACTTGGGTGAGTTCTTGGGAGAGGTGTCGGAGATTTCGAGCTACGACGATTTTATGCGTAGGCTGGGAGAATTGGAGGATGAAGGCTAAAGCATGGTGTGCAGGAAAAAGGCTTTTTCGCACACTGCACACTGAAATGTGATAACATCATAGTGTGGAAGTTTGAGCCTGTGAAGTGAAATGTACCGACAAGACGAGCCAGAAGTAAATCTGGAACAGATACTGGAGAAGATACGCTCCTTCAACCCGTTCAGGCGTGGCGACGATGACGGGGGAGGCGGCGGTGGCAACGGCATTGCCTACTTTGTGCTGGGTCTGTTTGCCGTGGGCATCGTGTTCTGGCTGGGCACGGGAATCTATACGGTTCAACCGGGCGAAGAAGCGGTCGTTAGGCTAGTAGGTCGGTATTACGATACGACGGAACCGGGATTGCACTGGTTCTGGCCAACGCCTATCGGAAAGCGGGATGTGGTGAGGGTTGACGAGGTCCGCCGGCTGGAGATCGGCGTGCGCGGCAGCGCTCCGATACCAGACGAAGCGCAGATGATTACCGGCGACCAGAATATCGTCGATGTTCAGCTGCTGGTGCAGTACAACATCAAGAGTTCGCAGGACTTCCTGTTCAAGGCGGTTGACCCCGCCGGGCTTACCATCAAGGACGCGGCGGAGACTTCGCTGCGGCAGGTTGTCGGGCAGCGCGCGATTGACGACGTGCTTACGATCGAGAAGGAAGCGGTACAGGAAGACACGCGCCTAAAGCTGCAAGAGTTGCTTGACCTTTACCAGACGGGCATACGTGTTACGGAGGTGAAGCTGCTGAATGTTCGTCCTCCCGACCAGGTGCAGGACGCATTCGACGACGTGGTGCGCGCACGCGAGGACAAGGATCGCATCATCAACCTCGCAGATGCTTACAGAGAGTCGCAGTTGCCGCTGGCAAGGGGTGACGCGGCGCGTCTAATGGAAGCTGCGCAAGCATTCAGGGAGACTCGTGTAGCGCAGGCGACAGGTCAGGCTGATCGATTCCTCGCCGTGCTTCAGGAATACCGAAAGGCGCCGGATGTGACGCGGCAGAGGCTCTATCTTGAGGCTATGGAAGAGATTTTGCCGGGCGTTACGAAGTTTATTGTGGATGCGGACAACGGCGGTAATCTTCTGCAGCTGCTACCTCTGAACGAGGCCGGCAATAGTACGACGCCATTCAGCGTGCCGACTCCCACTTCTAACTAGGAAACACTTAGCGATTTCGCAGGAACTGGACGACTAGGATGAAATTTCTCGCCGGCTTGGTAGTGCTTGTAGCCATTATTGGGGCTATCGTGGTTCCACAGACGTTGTACATTGTGGACGAAACGCAGCTCGCAATAGTGACACGCTTCGGTGAGCCACGGGTTTCCATAACATCGCCGGGTCTGTATATGAAGACGCCATTCATCGAAACGGTGCGATACTTCGAGAAGCGCATACTAATCTTTGACGCACCGCCAGACTCGCTGCTGACGGAAGACAAGAGGCGTCTCGTAATTGATGTGTATGCCAGGGCGCGCATAGTTGACCCCCTGCTGTTCTTCAGGACGGTGCAGACGGAATCGCAGGCGACTTCGCGCGCGGTTGACATCATCAGTTCGGAACTACGCCGCGAAATCGCTCTCGATACACAGATAGAGGTCATTCAAGAGACGCGCGAGGAAATCATGAATCGCGTGCGCGACTCGGTAAGGCCAAAGCTGCTGGAGTTCGGCATCGAAACGATCGATGTGCGCATCAAGCGGGCGGATTTCCCGGAGACCGTCGCGGAGAGCGTCTATGCGAGGATGCAGGCTGAGCGTAAGCGCATCGCGGACCGGGAGCGCGCTCAGGGCGCGGAGCGCGACGCGGAAGTGCGCGCGAATGTTGACAGGCAGGCGGCGATTATACGCGCTGAGGCCGAGCGAGACGCGCAGATTATCCGCGGTGAGGGCGAGGCGGAGGCGGTGCGAATCTTCGCGGAGTCGCTTGGTCAGGACCCTGAGTTCTACGCCTTCCAGCGCAGCTTGCAAGCGTACAAGAATTTCCTGCCGGAGAGCGGCACGACGGTCGTGCTGCCTGCGGATAGCTCGCTGTTCCAGTTCTTGCAGACTCCCAGCGGCAACGGGGATATGAACGACGCGCAGGCTTCGACAAGACCGTCCGTGTCCGGATTCGAGGTTGCCCTTGAGCTGCTTGCCGCGAACTACCTTGCGGGTAAACTGGGTGTGGGCGCGAATGAGCTGACGCTTGTCAGGTCCAATGTGACCGAGTGGTCGGACGCAAGTCTCGGCTGCCCGAAGCCCGGAATGATGTATGCTCAGGCGATTACGCCGGGGTATGAGATCACTTTCGAGCATCAGGGACGCAGCTACGCCGTGCATTCCAACAGTGATGCTTCTCAGATGACTTCCTGCGAGTAGCGGGCAGGCTTTAGTTTTCAGTCGTCATTTGACAGTTCTCCGTGGCAGAGCTACGTCTTTTTCTTGCATGTCCCTCCAGAAAAGACCTGTGACTAATTTCCTCAGTTTCAGGGGCGTCAGGCAACGCATTTGCGACAAACTGACGCTATAATGAACCCAATTCGCGCTGAAGGAGTGTGTATTGGGTTCATCCTGTTGTGAAGTCGCGGAGGTCTTCATTCAGGTCTTCGATGACTTCGAGAACGCCGTTTGCGCTTCATGGATTGAAGGCGTCTGCCGAATGGTGTTGGCGCAGGAAGGCGATGCGCGTAATGTCAGCCTTGTGATTGCAGACGACAGGACGGTGCGCGCCCTGAATTCCGAATATCGTGGACTCGACAAGACGACCGATGTGCTGTCGTTTGCGTTCGATAACGAGGGCGAATACTACGGTGAGGAAGACGCGCCGTCCGAATGGTCCACGGACGAGGACTTCGTGCTGCCGCCGGGCAAGTCCGCGGGGCTTGGCGAAGTGATAGTGTCGTATCCGCAGGCGATGAAGCAGGCACAAGAAGCGGGGCATTCTGTGGAGCGCGAGCTCGCCTACCTGTTAACGCATGGGATATTGCATCTGATGGGGCACGACCACATGGATGACGATGAAGAGAGTGCGATGAATGCGAGGGAACGGCGCGTGATGGAGCGATTGAACCTAGGCTAGCAGGATGCACAGGATAGGTAGGATTTATTACCCCATCCTAACCTTCTCCCCTGATGGGGGAAGGGACTGAGTGGTTAGAATGGCTGAGGTCTTTTATAGAAAGTGGCGGCCGAAGAGCCTGAGCGAGGTAGTCGGGCAGGACGCCATCACGAAGACGCTGAGACATGCGGTGGCGCAGGGGCGCATCGCGCATGCCTACCTGTTCTGCGGCACTCGCGGTACGGGCAAGACAAGCACGGCGCGCATTCTGGCGAAGGCTATCAACTGCCTGTCGCCGCGAGACGGTGAGCCTGACAACGAGTGCCATATCTGCGTGGGCATCAACGAGGCGCGCTCGCTGGACTTGATCGAGATTGATGCTGCGAGCAATCGGGGAATAGACGACATCCGGGAGTTGAGCGACAAGGTGCGCTTTTCGCCCAACGAGTCGCGCTACAAGATTTACATCATCGACGAAGTCCACATGCTCACGGAGCCGGCGTTTAACGCGCTATTGAAGACGCTCGAAGAGCCGCCGGCGCATGCTGTATTCATTCTTGCCACCACTGAGGCGCACAAAGTCCCGCTCACCATAATATCGCGCTGCCAGCGTTATGACTTCCGGCGCATTCCCATTGAGCAGATGGTCGCCAAACTGGCGGACATAAGCTCGCAGGAAGGCATCGAAGTGTCGGATGACGCGCTGCATCTGGTCGCGCGCATCGCCAACGGTGGGCTTCGGGATGCCGAGAACCTATTAGAACAGGTCGCGGTGTCTTATGGCTCGCCTGTCGGCGAGGATGATGTGCGGCAGCTGCTTGGGCTTGGCGGCGATGAGATGGCGCTGGCGCTTGTGGGACACATAATCGGCAAGTCGGTCAAAGACGGGATTGCGACCATTAGCGGCGCATCGGAGCAGGGTACGGACCTGCGGCAACTGCTGCGTGGCACCCTGGAATACCTGCGAGCGCTGTTGCTCATAAAGACGGGAGCGGGCGCGAGTTTCGGCTATTCTGACGAGATAATGAGGCGGCTGAACGGACTTGCCGCGGATGCGCCGATGGAGCAGCTAGTAAGGGCGCTGAAGGTGTTTGCGGGCGTGAGCATGCGTCGGGATGTCGCTTCTACGTTGCCGCTGGAACTTGCGATGGTGGAGTCGGCGACTGAGCCTGAACCTGTTGCGGTTGCCGCTCCTGCCCCGCCTGTGTATTCGGCGCCTAGGCAGACTGCCCCGCCGAGGCAAACGCCAGCCACTCGGCCCTCGCAGCCGCAACAAGGGTATCGCCAGCCCGCGCGTCCGAGTTATCAGCAACCTGCGGCGAGGGCAGAGGCTCCTGGGGGGATGCCGGGTAGTCAGTATGCCTCTAGTGCCGATGCGCCCAGCGAGCCGGCTGCCAGACTATCGCATCAGTGGAATATGATTGCTAACGAACTGCGGTTTGTGGGCACGAGGCTCAAGCTGGGGGCTATGCTTCGCAGCGCCAGAGAGCGCGAAGTCACGGGAGATACTATAATACTAAGGTATCCGTCGCGCTCGAATGTGGAGCGGATGCAGCAGGAGCTGGATATTCCGGAGAGCAAGCGCGCACTCTATGACGCGATTGCGAACGCGATGGGCACAAAATATGAGGTGCAGGTAGCACTTTCGGATGGCGCGAACGGCTCCGGAGCGAGGAGAGCTTCGCAGACGAGCCACCTCGTGCAGGCGGCGCAGGCGATGGGCGCAAGAGTCGTTAACGAGAGAGAAGTACGGGAGAGAGAGGAACAGCAGGAATGATGAATCGAAAGATGATGCGACAGGCTCAGCAGATTCAGAAGCAGATGATGAAGCTGCAAGAGGAGCTTGAGAGCGCGACTGTCGAGGCTAGTGTGGGCGGCGGCGTGGTGAAGGCGGTAGTGAGCGGCAAGATGAAGGTGGAGTCCATCACCATAGATCCGGATGTTGTGTCCGCTGAGGATGTCGATATGCTGGAGGACCTTGTGACGGCGGCAGTGAACGAAGGACTGGACAAGGCGCAGCAGATGGCGACGGAGAAGATGGGCGCGCTGACGGGCGGGATGAACCTGCCGGGGTTGTTTTAATTTACAAGGAAGAACAGGATAGACAGGATAGTTGGGTGGGGATAATCGGATGACGACTGACGGAGCGCCGGCGGCTGCGCCTGTGGCGCGTCTTGCGGATGAATTCAGCAAGCTTCCGGGGATCGGACCTAAGACGGCGCAGCGACTGACATACTATCTGGTGCGGATGCCGGAGGAAGAGGCGCGCGCGCTTGCGGAGGCGATTGTCGCGGTGAAGGAGCGCATCGTGCTGTGCGGGGTGTGCTACAACATTACGGAGACTGACCCGTGCGTGGTGTGCGCGAATCCAAGACGTGACCGGACGCGGATATGCGTGGTGGAGGAGGCGCTGGATGTGCTTGCCCTGGAGCGCACGAATACCTATCAAGGGATGTACCATGTGCTGCATGGCGTTATATCGCCGATGAATGGGGTTGGGCCTGACGACCTCCGCATTCGACCATTGCTGGACAGGCTTCATGGCAACGACATTGAAGAGGTAATTCTGGCGACTAACCCTAATCTGGAGGGCGAGGCGACCTCGATGTACATCCAGCAGCTGATCGCGCCGCTGGGTGTGCGTATTACGCGACCGGCGCGAGGCCTGCCTGTAGGGGGCGACCTGGAGTATGCCGACGAGGTTACGCTTGGACGAGCGATCGAGGGGAGGCAGGAGTTTTAGTGTACCGACATCGATACACAGGATTTTTCACCCCCATCCTAACTTTCCCCCTTCAAGGGGGGAAGGGATTTTATGGACTAGAATTTGAGCCGATTTAGGACATATCGCACTGAGGGCGTGGTTATCAGGCAGATGCCGTTGGGGGAGGCGGATCGTATCCTGACGCTTTGCTCGCCGGATATGGGGAAGGTGCGGGCTGTGGCGAAGGGTGTGCGGCGCGCGAAGAGCAGGCTTGGCGGTCATCTTGAGCTGCTGAACCGCGCCTCCGTTTCGGTAGCGATTGGCAGGAATCTCGACACAATCAGCGAGGCATACGCGATAAGCACTTTCGGCGGCATACGCGACGACTTGAAGCGTGTCTCGCGCGGGCTTTACGTCGCGGAACTTGTGGACTGCTTTTCGTTTGAGGGCAACGGCAACCATGCGATGTATTCGCTGCTGCTTGGAACGCTTCACAGGCTTGAGAGCGGCAACAACCTGGCAATGTTGACACGCTGGTTCGAGATGCGGCTTTTGGAGTGCTCAGGCTACCTGCCGGAACTGATGCATTGCGTAGAGTGCCGCAATTGGCTTGAGCCTGCCGACCACCTGTTTGCCAGCGAGAGCGGTGGCGCGCTATGTCAGGATTGTCGAGTGTCATCCTCGGGCGCTCTGATTCCTTTGCCTCTGAATACGATGAAGACGCTGCGGTTTGTTCAGCGCGAGGCAGCGTTCGACAAGTTGGAGCGACTTAGTGTTCCGGCGCATATTCAGCAAGATATGGAGCGGCTGATGCGGACCTACATTCGACACATAGTAGAGCGCGAAGTCAAGAGCGCGGAATTCGTGAACCAGACAAACAACTAGCGGGATTTACAGGATGGAAAAGATATGAATGGCGACGGAACTCTGAAGATAGACAATGCCAGATTCATTCTTACTGTGGACGCTGAGCGCAGGATAGTTCGGGATGGGTCGATTCTGATTCGGGACGGGCGCATTGCCGAGGTTGGCAAGTCGCGCGATTTGGAGTCGGTGCCGACAGACCGTGTTATAGACGCCAGAGAGATGGTGATCACTCCGGGTATGGTGAACGGGCACGCGCATATCAGCTACGCGCACGCGACACGGGGCATATTCCCGGATACTTTGGGGCCGGATTACCTGCCGAATGTGTTCAAACTGCAAGGTGAGCTGGATGAAGAGGCCGAATACTGCGCTTCACTGCTTGCAATCGTGGAGATGCTGAAGGGCGGTACGACCTGCTTTATGGATCCGGGCAGCACAAAGTTTCTCGATGCGTGCATGGACGCTTACGAGCAGTCGGGCTGCCGCGTAATCGTAGGGGCGCATGTTACGGACAGACCGAACCCGGTGAATCTGCCGCAGTACGAGACGGCGGAAGCCATCTCCATCATGGAGAACACGATACGCGAGTACGACCACCGGCTGGACGACAGGGTGCGGGCATGGGCGATGCCGTTCGATGCGAGCTACTCCACGGACGAGATGCTGATTGCCGCCAAGCGGCTCGCTGACGAATACGGCACCGGGCTTACCCTGCATCAGATTAACGCGCCGGCGACCGTAGAAGAGAGCCTGAAAACGCATGGCGTGCGTCCTATCGAATACCTGGATTCGCTGGGCATTCTTGGCGAGAATGTGCTGCTCTCGCATGTGATCGGGGTTGATGACGCGGAGATGGATGTGATGGCGCGAACCGGCGCTACGACGGTGATGTGCCCCTCGCAGACGCTGAAGCAGGCGACCGGCATCACGAAAATCGGCAAACTGCCGGAACTGCTGGAGCGCGGCATCAGCGTGGGGCTTGGCACGGATGCGCCGAACAACTCGAACCTGATGGAGACGATGCGGGCGATGTATCTTGTCGCGGTGCTTTATAAGGACGGGCGACAAGACATGAGCATGATTCCACCGGAGACTGCGCTGGAGCTTGCGACTATTGGCGGCGCGGCGGCGTTCGGGATGGCGGATGATATTGGCTCCATCGAGGTGGGGAAGAAGGCGGACCTGGTGCTGTTCGACACGCGCCGTCCTGAGTGGCGCACGCTGTTCAATCCCTTGAACAACCTAGTCTATAACGCTGACGGCAGAAGCGTTCACACTGTCATTGTGGACGGCAGGGTAGTCGTGGAAAACTACAAGCCGACATTCGTGGACGAGTGGGAGCTTATCCAGCGACTGCAAGCCATTGGCGAAGAAGTGCTGGACAAGACGGGCATTTCCTTCCCCTCAAAATGGCCGGTGGTATAGAGATTTGGCTGTAATGCTACTGTAATACTTGGTTACTATATTTATTTGATGGAAGTCGAGCAGCTGAAATACTGGCTTGCGTTCAATCGCATTCGCGGCATTGGTCGTGTACGATTTAAGTTGCTCGAAGGTTACTTCGAGTCCATGGAGGCTGCGTGGTCGGCAAGTGAAGCCGAATTGCGCGCCGCGGGGCTGGATAGGCGCACTATACGCTCTGTCGTTGATGGCAGGCGTAGTGTCGAACCCGCTGAAGAAGCTGAGCGACTGCTGGATAGCGGCGTTCAGGCCCTCACATGGCATGACGAAGAGTATCCCGCGCGGCTGAAGGAAATCTACGACCTGCCGCCGCTCATCTACGTCAAGGGCAGTCTAATTCCGGAAGACGAGAGATCGGTTGCTGTGGTTGGCACGCGCAACCCGTCGCATTACGGGCGTCAGGTTACGGAGCAGCTGGTCTATGATATTGCGAATGCAGGTGTTACTATCGTCAGCGGCCTCGCGCGAGGTATTGACGGCGTAGCGCACCAAACTGCGCTAGACACCGAACAGCGCACGGTTGCCGTGCTCGGAAGCGGACTGGACATTATCTATCCACGGGAGCATACTAATCTGTCGGAGCGGATTGCGGAGAACGGCGCGCTCGTGTCTGAGCATGCACTGGGCACGAGACCGGACGCGAGAAACTTTCCGCGCCGCAACAGGATAATGAGCGGAATGACTCTTGGAACGCTGGTAATCGAGGCCGGCGCGAGGAGCGGCGCGCTGATAACGGCGCGGCAGGCGCTTGAAGAGAACAGGGAAGTGTTCGCGGTGCCTGGCCGCATATATGATCCGAATAGTGAGGGCACGAACAGGCTAATCAGGGAATCGGCGGCGAAGCTGGTAACGACCTGCGAAGATGTTCTCGAAGAGCTGAATCTGACGGCAGTGGCGCGGCAGATTGAAATGGCGGCGCTGTTCCCGGACGATGAGAACGAAGCGGAGTTGCTTCGCTACATCACTTTCGACCCGGTTCATGTGGACGAAGTTTGCCGCAGTTCCGGCAAGTCCGCGCCCGATGTAAGCGGCACACTTGCTATGATGGAACTCAAAGGGCTGGTGAAGCAGGTGGGTGGAATGAACTACGTGAGAATGCGCGAAGTATCGAGCGAATACTCGACGAACGCCGTGTGAGAGGAAGAATCGAAAGAATGGCTAAGGACCTAGTAGTAGTTGAATCACCTGCAAAAGCCCGCACTGTCGGGCGTTTTCTTGGCAACGGGTATCAGACGCTTGCCTCTATGGGTCATGTCCGCGACCTGTCCGACAAGAAGAAGAGGGGAGCGGCAGGTGTGAACGGCGTTGAGATAGATGATGAGGGATTTCATCCCGAATACATCGTGATGCCGGACAAGAAGAAGATAGTTACGCAGCTTCGCAAGGCATCGAGGGAAGCGGACATAGTGTATCTTGCTACCGACCCGGACCGCGAGGGCGAGGCAATCTCGTGGCACCTTCTGGAGGCGGCGAAGATAGCGAAGTCCAAGGTGAAGCGGGTTGTGTTCCACGAGATTACGAAGGAAGCCATCAACGAGGCTTTCGAGCATCCACGCGAACTGGACTACAACCTGATTGACGCGCAGCAGGCGCGCCGCATACTCGACCGGCTGGTGGGCTATCGGCTCAGTCCCGTGCTTTGGGGCAAGGTGAAGCGGGGTCTGTCCGCGGGCCGTGTGCAGTCGGTGGCGCTGCGGCTCGTGGTTGACCGCGATCGCGAAATCAACGCCTTCGTCCCGGTGGAATACTGGAGCATCGAATCCACGCTTGCCAAGAAGTTGCTGAAAGGCGACAAGCGCATCGAATTCAAGGCTGCGCTGCATTCGCTCAAGGGCGAAAAGCGGATCGAAATCTCGACCGGCGAGCGCGCTCATGAGATTGTCGGCGACCTGGACGGGGCGGAGTATAGCGTGGCGTCGGTGCGTAAACGTGAGACCCGTCGCAGGCCAGCCGCGCCATTCATCACTTCGACCATGCAGCAGGAAGCATCGCGTAAGCTGCGGTTCACGGCACGGAATACGATGCGGGTGGCGCAACAGTTGTACGAGGGCATATCGATAGGTTCTGAGGGTGAAGTCGGCCTGATCACATATATGAGGACCGACTCCACGAGTGTCGCATCCGCCGCGCTAAAGGAAGCGAACGATTATATCAAGGATAAGTTCGGATCGGACTTCGCGCCCAGAGCGCCGCGTACCTACACGCGAAAGGTCAAGGGCGCTCAGGAAGCGCACGAAGCGATAAGGCCGACATCCATACTGAGGTCTCCGGAGAATATCCGGCAGTATCTGAACAACGAGCAGTTCAGGCTGTACGATCTGATATGGAAGCGAATGCTGGCAAGCCAGATGACCGACGCGCTGTTCGATTCGACTCGCGTGGACATCAGCGCGAAGAGCGCCGGATCGGGCAATGAATACCTGTTCCGCGCAAGCGGCTCGGTAATGAAGTTCGCCGGATTCCGCACTCTGTACATGGAAGGCTCGGACGACAACGGCGCCGAGGACGAGAATACCCCGCCGCTGCCGGAGCTTGCGGATGGCGATGCGCTCGACTGTCTGAAGATAACGCCGGATCAGCACTTCACTCAGCCGCCCCCGCGCTATACCGACGCCACACTGATTCGCGCGTTGGAAGAGCAGGGCATAGGAAGGCCAAGCACTTACGCTCCGATAATCTCGACGATTATGGACAGGGACTATGTCCGCAAAGAGAAGGGCAGGTTCCAGCCAACTAAGCTGGGGCTTGTCGTTACGGACTTTCTGACTCCGAACTTCCCCGATGTATTGAGCATAGGCTTCACCGCGAAAATGGAGGAACGGCTTGACGACATCGCGGGCGGAGAGTTGCAGTGGGAGCCGATGCTGAAGGACTTCTACGGGCCGTTCGACGAGTCGATTGCGAAAACGATGAAGGAAGCCGAGCGTGTACCTCGCGAATCTCTTGAAGAGGAGACCGGCGAGGTATGCGAACAGTGCGGCAATAAGATGGTCATTAAGTCGGGACGATACGGACCGTTCATAGCCTGCCGGGGATACCCGGAGTGCAAGATCACGAGACCTGTGGAAAGCCCGGAGGAACGCGCGATTCGAGAACTTGTCAGCGAGGATGTGGACGAGTTTTGTGAGAAGTGCGAGCGACCGATGGCAGTGAGGACCGGGCGCAACGGGCGCTTTCTTGCCTGCACGGGCTATCCGGAGTGCAAGAACGCTAAGCCGTTGCCCGTCGGGGTCAATTGCCCGGACTGCGGAAACGACCTCGTGGAGCGCAAGCAGAAGGGGCGGAACGGCAGGATATTTTACAGTTGCTCGAACTACCCGGAGTGCAAGTTCGCGGCGAACCCGCTGCCGAAGCCTTGTCCGGATTGTGGCAAGCTGCTAGTTACGCGCGGAAGGGGTCGAAAGAACGCGCGTTGCCTCGATGATGCGTGCGGGTTCATGGGACCTACACCTCAGGAGGAGTTGGAGGAAGCGGTGGCTTAGAGTCGTACTGACGCCGATTATCGAATAGACGCTATAAGCGGGGAGCGACTGTGTCAAACAGCCGCTCCCTTTGTCTTTTGCAACTAGGCGGCTTCGGTAGAACGGGAGGCGGCGGACATGCGCTTGCGAGTTCTTCGGCTGAGGGCGCGAAGCTCTCTGAAGGAGAGCAAGCCTTCTCGTGGCAGGAAGACCAAGGCGAACAGTATGGGCGGCAGAAAGACGACCGCATGCAGCATTATCGCGAATGCTATGGCGTCTTCGCGGCCGATGCCCCAGAGAGCCAGAATGGATACCGCGGCGAACTCGAATGTGCCGATGGACATGGGCAGCCCGGGCACAGTGCTGCTGAAGAATGTGATGAACATGGTGATGACAATCATGGCGGGGAGGCTTACCTGTAAGTCGGTTGCTAGAACGACTAGCCAGCCTACCATGCCAAGCAGACCGGCTTGAGCGAGGGAGAGGACGAATGCCGCCAAGGCGCGACTCTTGTGGTGTCTGAGCAGTAGGATCGCCGATGCGAACTGCGCGACAATCCGGATGTTCGACAGGACTCGAATCCGGCTGAGAAGCGGTCCCGCGGCGAAAAGCGCAACGAGACTCGCCAGGCCGAAGAACAGGCCTACGGCCATCCATGGAAGGAACTGCCGCAACTGGGGCAGAAATATCGCGCCCGCGCCGAGAACGAGCACGGTAGTCGCAAACTCGAAGGTGCGCTGGAGTGCAATCGTGGCGAGGATTGTGCCCAGCCTGAGCTTGTCCCTGAGGGCGAGAATACCGACCTGCACTACCTCGTCCAGCACACGCACGGGGCTTAGGGTATCGAGCGCGGCGCCCGTCTGCTCAATGAGAAACAGACGGGTTGCGCCGGTGTTCTCGTTACGCAGCAGCAACTTCCAGCGCACGCCGCGCAGGTATGCGGCGAACGTTATGAGCAGCCACGCAGCGGCGATGAGTGCGATGTTCGCGGAGAACAGCGCGTCTCGCAGCTCATTCCAGTGAGCGTTCTTTATGACCAGCCAGCCTAGCAGCCCGCCCAACGCTGTCGCAAGCACAACATAGCCTATGAGAAGCGATTTGACGATTTTGGGGGAATTCAGAGCGCTGCCCTTGTTTTCTGAGAAGTCAGTGAAGTTCATACAGAAGTATTTTATACGAACCTAGCGTCCTGTGAACAATAAACAATTGTAGCGAGGAATCTGACCTCTTGATATGGGTGTGAAGTTTCAGATACGGTGAATTTCACCCGGAACGACTTTGCGAGTCGAGGGCGGATTCCGCTGTTGGGCGCAAGCGTGTGGGCTATTCGTACCGCAAGGCGTCTATGGGGTGCATGCGCGCGGCTCTCAAAGCCGGGTAGATGCCGGACATCAGGCCGACGACGGCGGAAACTGTCAGGGCGAGCAATGCGACATCGGCATGGAATGCAACGCCTTGTATTGACGCCGCGCCGTCGTCCCTGCCTAGCGCGTTGACGACGAGGTTGATCGCCGGCGACAGCGCAAGGCTGATGAGCAGTCCGATGATGCCGCCTGCTGTCGTCAGGAATGTGGCTTCTGCGATGAATTGCAGCAGAATGTCCCGCCGCTTCGCTCCCATCGCCTTGCGTATGCCGATTTCGCGCGTGCGCTCGGTAACGGACACCAACATGATGTTCATTACTCCGATGCCTCCGACCAGCAGCGATATGCCTGCCACGGTGCCGAGGAACAGCACCAGCACGGCGATTACCTGATTGATTGTGTCTATCAAATCCTGCAATGTGTCAATCTCGAAGTCATTCTCGCCTGTGATGCGGTGGCGCAGGCGCAGTATAGAGGCGATTTCCAGTTTGGCGTCGTCTATCGCGTCCTGGCTCACCGCTTGCACATCTATGGAGTTGACGATGATTTCGCCCTGCGCGTTGCGTTCACGGGACAGGCGATAGTATGCCGTACTGATTGGCACGAATACCTGATCCCCGAAGCCGAAGAATGTCGCGCCCGAATCGTCCAGCAAGCCCACGACCGTGAACTGCCGCCCGTTGATGCGTATGCGCTCGCCGACCGGGTTTTTGTGGATAGGAGAAGCCGCGCTTCCGAAGTTCGCACCACCGGAGTCATCCGAATAGTTCGTGCCGAAAAGGGCGTCGGACACGGACGCGCTTATGACGGCGACTTCCGCATTGGCGTCTATATGAGCGGGCATGATGAAGCTGCCCTGCGCGACTTTCGTGTTGCGAACTTCGGCGTAGTCGGGCGTAACGCCAATGACTTGCGCGCCGATGTCCTCTCTGCCGGCGACAATCTGCGCGAATGTGTTGATTTGAGGCGCTACGGCTTTCACCGATGGCGCGAACACCGGGTCCATCAGCGCCTCCGCGTCTCCCAGCGTGAGTGTTGATGAGTCGTCCCCTCTGCGCTCGTTGAATCCGGGTTGCACGAACAGCAGATTCGTGCCTTGCGACTGGATGCTGGATGTGATGCTTTCCTGTACGCCTCGACCTATGGACATCAGCACAGTTACCGCGGTGATACCGATGATGATGCCGAGTAAGGTCAGGCTTGAGCGGAGCTTGCTGCCGCCAAGTGAACGAAGCGCCGTGATTATGATGTCTAGTGGATTCATTGGCGTATGCTAACAGGATGCGTAGGATGGGGCTGTGTCTGACGCGCCGGTGTCTGACAGGCCGGTGTCTGAAACTATCAATCCGTCGCGCATTGTGATGATTCGGTCGGCGTGCGCTGCTATGTCGGGTTCGTGAGTTACGATGATGACGGTGATGCCGTCTGAGTGCAGTTCCGTAATTATCTGCATAATCTCGTCGCCTGAGCGGGTGTCCAGGTTGCCGGTGGGTTCGTCGGCAAGCAGGATGTCGGGCGACTTGACCAGCGCGCGCGCTATACCCACTCGCTGCTGCTGTCCACCCGAAAGCTCGGTCGGCTTGTGGCTCAGCCGGTCGGCAAGTCCGACGCGCTCTAACGCTTCCATCGCGGCGCGGCGACGGTTGGAGTGTCTGCCGTAAAGTAGGGCAAGTTCCACATTGCTGAGCGCGCTGATTCGGGGTAGTAGATTGTAAGTCTGAAATACGAAGCCTATCTTGCCGTTGCGTATTTCTGCGAGGCGGTTGTCATGGGCTGTGCCGATGTCCTCATCTTCGAGGATGTACTTCCCGGACGTGGGCACGTCGAGGCAGCCGAGAATGTTCATAAGCGTTGACTTGCCGGAGCCGGACGCTCCCATGACAGCGACCATCTCGCCTCGCTTGATGGACAAGCTTACGCCGGCAAGCGCGGCAACTTCCACGCTGCCCATCGTGTAGATTTTGGTTACGTCGCTAATCTGAATCATCGGAGTTGACAACATAGGCGGGCCGTACAAGCGCTATTCGTCGAATTCGCGCTCAGGAGGGGGCCTGCGGCGGCCGCCTCCCGGGCCGAATCTTACTTCGACGTCGAGTTCACCTTCGGAAAATACCTCCATCACGATAAGGTCCCCTTCGGACAGGCCGGACTCGACGATTGCGAAGAAACCGTCGCTGCTGCCGAGAGTTACCGGACGCTCCACTATCGCGCCGCTTGCGTCCTGCATCCGCACATAAGCGCCCTGATCGCCGTACTGCACGGACTGCACAGGTATTACGATGCCGCGCTCTTCAGCGGTTGCTACTCTGGCAACCGCGCTCAGACCTTCTTGCAGGGTTACGCCTTCCGGCACGTTAACCCTGATGTCCACGTCAAAGGTTACGACGCCCTGCTCGTTGTTGGATGTGGAGCTGATGTTGGTGATTATGCCTTCCAGCTCCTGGTCGGGTAGGGCGTCAATCGCAACGGTTACGGGCTCTTCTCGTCGTAGTGAGAGGACATCTATCTCATCCGCGCTGCCTTCGATGTTGACGATGCCAGAATTGATGACCGTTAGGATAAACTCATACGGCTCAATCTTCTGCCCGACCTCGACCGGAATCGAGGCGATGTATCCGTTCCATGGCGCTTTCAGGGTGGAATCCTCGAAGCGGCGGGTTTCACCCTCGACTTTGGCTTGCGCTGCCGCAACGGACGCCTCTTGCAGCGCGACTTGTAACTCGCGGCGGTCGTGGATTTGCTGCAAGGCGTTATTCGCATCGTTCAGGTTCGCCTCTGCCAGCGCGAGTTTGCCCCTCTTGGCTGCGATTTCCTCGGCGTCCGGATTGATGAGCGTGTCCAACGCATCGGCTGCTACCGCGCGGTTAGCCTGTGCCGATGCCAGCCGTTTACGCTTGCTATCCACTTCTGCCGTGTCCGGATTTTTCAGTTCGTCGAGATTACGTAGGGCGGCGTCATAGTCCGCCCGCGCCTTGTCGTACTCCGCTTGCAGCCGCGTTGCGCCGATGCTCCCTTCCGTAAGGCGGTCAAGCGCCTCTTGCGCGTCGGCGCGCGCCCGCTCCGCACTGGTAAGGGCTTGTTGAGCGGCGGCTAGACTGTCGTCGTGCTGCGCCTCTTCGCTTCGCAAGTCGCTGCGCGCGGATACCAGTGCGTCGTAAGCGTTCCGCATGTCGCGCCTGATGCAGAACTCGTCGTTGGCGCTGTCGGTGTTGGACTGCCTGATTGGGCTATAAGTGTACTGGTCGCATTCTGGCTCGATTAGGTTGGAGGTGGGGTAGAGCGCGCGCCAGCCAAAGACTTTCAACTCGTTCCAGCGCGTATCGGGGTTGTCGGCGATACGGCCGTCCAGGAACAGGATATAGTCGCGGTCGTACACCTGCTCCGGCACGAAGTTCAGCGCGATGAACAGGTTCGCAGGTGTCATGGCGAGGTCATCATCTGAGGCTTTAACGCCCGTCCACTTGTATATGACATTCGCGTAGTCCTGCAATTCGTCTTCGTATGCGTCCCGCGCCGTCTTGAGTCGGTTGCTGCCGTTCAGAGCGTCGAGGTTCAGTCTCGCAACCGCCAAGTCGCGCTCCGCAATCTCCAGATTGTCCATCGCAGTCGCCAAGTCGTTATCCAGCGCGAGTTCGGCGTCGCGCAGCGCAACCCGCGCCTGCGCTACGGAGTCTTCGGCGGCGGCTAATGTTTCAGGCTTGGGTTTCAGCAGGTCGTCCAAAGTCTCCTGCGCCATCTGTGCTTCTAGTTCGGCGTCGGCAAGAGCCGCTTCCGAATTTGCTATGTCCTCCGCTTTCGGGTTGAGCAGGTTGTCCAGCGCTTCCTGCGCGTTATGCACTTCCAGCGCGGCGTCGGCAAGGGAGGCTTCCGCCTCCGCAATCTGCAAAGTAGGCGTCCGGGCATCGGCGAGTTCGTCGATCGCGTCTTCGTGTTCGATCCGCGCCTGTGCGATAGCGCGTCTCAGGTTCGCCACGCTCTCAGGGTCCAGGCTGGCGAGTGGCTGCCCCTCAGTTACGATTTCGCCTTCACTTACGAGGATTGCAGAGACGTAACCGGGCGAACCGAATGTCAAGTCTTCCTTGTTGGAGAAAGCAATGCTGCCGTTGATTGCGATCTCAGTAGTCAGTGTGTCGATTTGGACGGGCAGCAGGCGCTCGGTGGGGGCTAGAGCGGTTTCATCGTCCGCTGCGAAGGGGTTCAGTCCAAAGGGGTTGATGGTCAATACGATTGCGGCAACGGCTGCGACCGCAATAACGAGCGCCAGAACCGAGATATGCCAGCGTTTCAGTCGGCTGAAAATGGACGCGCTGCCATTATTCATTCATTCACCTTAAGATTGACTCATGCTCGCCCCGATTCAGGCAGGCGAGGCGCGCCTTCAATTCAAAAATTGCTTCATCCAAGAGTATAACGGCGCTTGAAGGATTCCGTTAGCGAAAACTAACCTTGAATCTATGAATGAAAGAGAATGGCAAAGGCTCATTGAGGACTTCGAGAGGCACCTGCGCGCTGAAAAAGGGCTTGCGGAGTTGACAATCCGCAACTATAAGGCAGACATTCAGCCGCTATATGACTACATGCGCCTGAAAGACGTCGCCGACATGCGCGCGCTTGACCGTATAATTCTGCGGGGCTATCTGGCGTGGCTGACGGAATTGGGCTATGTGCGGCACAGCGTATCGCGCAAGCTCAGCACACTGCGTACTTTCCTCAAGTGGATGTCGAGCAAGGGCATCATAGAGGGGGATCCGCTGCCCAAACGCGGCATCATGCGCGTTCCGAAAAGGCTGCCGCGCTTTCTGTCCCAGGAGCAGGCAGAGCGGTTGATGGACGCGCCGGATGCGACAAAGCCGACGGGCCTGCGCGACCAGGCGCTGCTGGAAGTGATATACGGCGCGGGGCTGCGCGTAAGCGAGGCGAGCAATCTGCGGGTTACAGACATAAACCTTTCCACGCGTGAGATTCGAGTTCGCGGAAAGGGATCGAAGGAGCGTGTTGTCCTGATCGGAGAGACCGCGAAGGGCGCGCTTGCGCTGTATCTGCGGGAGGGGCGTCCAAAGCTGGCGGGCAAGGGCAGCGGCATAACGCTGTTCCTGAACCGATTCGGCGGTCGCCTGAGCCAGCGCAGCATACAGGAGAAGGTGAAGCGGTACAGCGTCAAGGCGGCGCTGCCATCGGGCGTGCATACGCACACACTGCGCCACTCATACGCCACGCACTTGCTAGAGGGCGGTGCAGATCTGCGTGTGGTTCAGGAGCTGATGGGACACGCCAGCCCCGCCACTACGCAGATTTACACCCATGTTACGAACGCGCAGGCGAAGCAAGTGTATATGGATGCCCACCCAAGGGCACGGGCTGAAGTGGATGCACAAGATGAAGCGAGTTGATGTCAGTCTGCTTGCGCGTTGGATCATCGTTGGATCACATAGAGGTGACTACGATAGAAATACGGGCTGTGTCCATGCCTGAAGTCCGTCCGATGAAAAGACATGGGCGCGGATATAGCCCTCTCCGCCGCGTGGACGATATGCCACTTCTCTGCCGACCTGCTCGTCGTGAACGACGCCATTCGCGCCTATGAATCTGGTAATGAAGATTGAGTCGCCTTTACTTCGAATCTTGAGCGAGATTTCATCCGCTGTATGTGTCAAGCCATCCAGGAAAACTCCGGTAGATGAGTAGAAGCGCCCGGTCGCCATGGCATCTACGACCGCTTCCGAATCTAGCGCTTCTGCTTCGACCATTACCCAGCCGCGTCCAGGGTTGTCCATTTCAGGAGAAAAGTCATGGTAGTGGTGTGAATCGTCGGACGCCACGCCGAAAATGGGAACTCCTGCGCTAAGCACATTGTCCCAAATCTGAGATGGGCTGAGGAAACCCGGTATCGGGATAGGGTAATTATTGCAGCTGGTTGCGGCATTGAACACTTCCATGAGACTGGCGCCCCGTGTCTTTATGATTGGCTCGTGGTCGAAAGACCACTTCCAACTCGGATGGTTGATGCAGGCTATTCCCCTCGCTTCTCTGACTGCGCTTATGTTTGCCTGAAGCGTGGTAGCGATGTCGCCCGTGTCGATTGGTTCGACGACGCGGTCTATTCCAATGGCGTTGATGTGGACGTCTGTCCCGCCGTTGTTCATTCGCACGGTAACCTCTTCGCCGGGAATCATCAGTGGGGCGACGGAACAGTCGTTTTGGCTGCCGTAGTCAAGAAGAGTGAGATGGTTATGATCCGAGAGAACGAGAAAGTCATAGCCGTGGTCTTTGTACCAAGCCGCTACGACATCCGGTTCCGCGTCGCCGTCCGACTTGGTCGAGTGAGTGTGTATGTTTCCTCTGTACCAGGTCTGTTTGTCCATCTTGAAGTCCCCCACTCGCAGTCTTGTTCATATATTACTCTTGATGCTTTCGTTCTTCTACGAGAATCTTGCATAAGCGCAGTTATAGCGATGGTGCAGGCATTTTTACCCCCCCCATCCTAACCTTACCTTCCCCCATCAAAGGGGAAGGGACTTATGCAATTTTCTCCTCTATGAGATGATTTCATAAATGCAATGTATCCCTGTCATTTCGAGCGAAGCGAGAAATCTAAAGTCGTGAACAGGTTTGCAGAAAACGAATTCAGATTCCTCACTGCGTTCGGAATGACAGTATAGGAGATTTGTGGAGTCGTCTTTCTACGGAGCGGTATTGCCTAAATGCGGTTGTTAATGTAGAGTACGCCTCAAGCAAGCGGCTGATATGTCGCTTGAGTTTGAGATGAGCCAAGGTCGCTCTTCAGGGAGCACATTAACTACCGCAAGGAGGAATGTATGACTACCGCTACTCCATCTGCCGCCTTCGGGGCAAGCATAAAGCGACGGGAAGACCCGCGCCTGATAACCGGCAGAGGCACCTATGTAGATGACATCAAGATGGTGGGCATGCTGCACATGGCACTTGTTCGCAGCCCTTACGCCCACGCGAATATCACCAGCATCGACACATCGGCTGCGAGCGCCGCTGACGGCGTGGTCGCAGTCTTGACCGGCGAGGATATTGGTGAAGAGATTGGTCTGCCCTGTGGCTGGGTCGTGCCGGACACGATTGAAGTGCCGCACCCACCTTTGGCAATAGGCAAGGTGCGCTGCGTGGGTGATGCCGTCGTTGCGATAATCGCCGACAGTGCCGCCGCCGCCGCCGATGCCGCCGAGCTGGTAGATGTTGGTTACGATGTGCTGCCGGCCGCCGTGAATGCGGAGCTGGCGACGAAAGACGGCGCGGCGCAGGTGCATGACGACGCGCCAAACAACATTGGCTTCGAGTGGGAAGTCGGCGGCGGCGACATCGGAGCGGCAGCCGACAGCGCAGAGGTCAGGGTCTCAGAGCGCATCGTCAACCAGCGGCTCATTCCGAATCCTATGGAGGGCAGGGCGGTTGTCGCGGACTATAACCCCGGCACGAATCAGGTAACGGTCTGGACTTCATCGCAGATACCACACCTTGTTCGCCTTCTTCTGGCGCTGGTTACAGGGCATCCGGAGCATCAGATAAGGGTCGTATCTCCGGACGTGGGCGGTGGATTCGGCTGCAAGTTGTATCTGTACGCAGAAGAGGTAATAGCCTTCGTAGCCGCCAAGCAGTTGGGTCGCCCGATCAAGTGGACTGAGGAGAGGCAGGAAAACTACCTCGCCACCACGCATGGACGCGACCATATCGGCGACTGGGAGATAATGGGCAACCGCGACGGCACGATTACAGGAATACAGGGCACAATCTACGCCAACATGGGCGCTTACCTGTCCACCTTCGCGCCGGCTATTCCGACATACCTGTTTGGGCTGATGCTTGTTGGTCCTTATAAGATTGAGAATGTGCAATGCAAGGTCATCGGCGTGTTCACGAACACCACGCCTGTGGACGCCTATCGCGGCGCAGGCAGGCCGGAGGCGACCTATGTTGTGGAGCGCATGCTCGATAGGTTCGCCGCTGAAATCGGAATGGACCCCGTGGACGTACGACGTAAGAACCTGATCCCTCCGTTCGAGGACGGCTATGAGGTGGCGACAGGCGTCGCCTACGACAGCGGTGACTACGAGAAGGCTCTTGACCTTGCGCTTTCGATGATCGGCTACGATGACTTCCGCAAGGAACAGGAAGAAGCGCGGCAGAATGGCAGGTACATAGGCGTGGGTCTTTCCACCTATGTCGAGATTTGCGGCATGGCGCCGTCAGCGGTGGCTTACGCGCTCGGAGCGCGCGCGGGCGTGTGGGAAAGCTCGTTGGTGCGTGTGCATCCTACCGGCAAGGTTACGGTGTACAGCGGCTCGTCCGGACACGGTCAGGGACACGAGACGACTTTCGCGCAACTCGCGGCATCGGAACTGGGAGTGCCGGTCGAGGATGTCGAGGTCGTGGAAAGCGACACGGCTCAGGTGCAGCAGGGCACGGGCACTTTCGGCAGCCGCAGCGCGGTCGTCGGCGGCACTGCCATTCACATGAGCGTGGAGAAGATTAAAGACAAGGCGAAGAAGATTGCGGCATATATGCTTGAGGCCGCGCCGGAAGATGTCGTGTATGAGGACGGTCAGCTATTCGTGCAGGGCGCGCCGGCAGAAGCGAAGACCTTCCAGGAAGTCGCGCTTGCCGCGTACTGGTACGACGGACTGCCCGAAGGCTTGGAGCCTGGATTGGAAGCGACAAGCATCTACGACCCGAAGAATTTCACTTGGCCGTTTGGCACACACATCTGTGTGGTCGAGATTGACTCCGATACGGGCGACGTCGAAGTGCTGCGATATGTGGCGGTTGACGATGTGGGCAATGTCATCAATCCTATGATTGTGGACGGCATGGTTCACGGAGGCGTGGCGCAAGGCATTGGTCAAGCGCTATGGGAAGAGGGGGTCTATGACGAGGACGGACAGCTCATCACGGGCAGCATGCTCGACTACGCGGTTCCGCAGGCGGCAAGTCTGCCGTCGTTCGAGACGGCGCGCACGGTAACGCCTTCGCCGACCAACCCGCTTGGCGTGAAGGGCGCGGGCGAGACAGGCACGATTGCGGCGTCCCCCGCGGTCATCAACGCGGTGGTCGATGCACTGTCCCCGCTAGGCGTAAAGCACATCGACATGCCTGCCAAGGCTGAGAAGGTGTGGCGGCTTATCAACGAGTCCCGGTAAGGCTCCGCCGGCAGCGCCTCTATCCGTTTTGTCGGGATAGAGGCGCACCGAGCTTAACGGCAGGTCGTAGATTATGCGATTTGAAATTGGTTGAGCAGATTGAGATTCGGCGAACCTATATGGCTTGGTGAAATCGTTGACAAGATAGAACAAAAGCACAGAGTTCGGTATTATGAAGTCAATGAGGTATTTCATTCGCATCCGCGAGTCTACTTCGTTGAAAGGGGCAATCGCACAGGCGAGGATGTGTACGCCGCCTATGGCAGGACCGATGCGGGCAGATACTTGTCGGTGTTCTTTATACTCAAGAAGAACCGGCGACCATTGGTAATCTCAGCGCGTGATATGTCAAATGCGGAGCGGAGAAGATATGTGCGAAGGTAAGAGTTCGGTATCCAACGCGAAATCTTATTTGGAGATGGGGGAGTTCTGGGACACTCACGACTCGTCCGATTACTGGGATGAAGTGCCTGCTGCCGAGTTTGACGCAGCCGCCGAGTCTCAGGACATTTACTATCCACTGGACATTGCGTTGGCTATGCGAATGCGTGAGATTGCCAAGCGCAAAGGCGTGCTTCCTAGAACGCTGCTGGCGGGATGGGTGCGAGAAAAGCTGACTGAGGCGGCGCGCGACAGGACGGATGAAGTGTCCTCGCGGAGTTCGGTATAGAACAAGTGTATAGTGGCGGAAAGGGGCAGGTCTTCAGCACACCTGCCCCTTTTTAGTGTAGTCCCTTGAAGAGATATTACTAGAGGCAGACCTAGCGTTCACCGTAGGAGTGGGCGCTAACTCTACACCGATAGACAGGATGGATAGGATGGAAGTGGAACGACGGGACGACCCTATCAGGGATATTCTGGACCGGCTGGCGTCCGAAAGCTATGTCGGCGACCCGGCGATAGCCACATCCATCTACATGGCGCAGACGCTCGAACGTCCCCTGCTGATAGAGGGGCGCGCCGGAGTTGGCAAGACTGAGATAGCCAATGTTATGGCGCGGCTGCTGGATACGCGACTAATCCGCCTTCAGTGCTATGAGGGACTGGATGTCTCGACGGCGTTGTACGAGTGGAATTACCAGCGGCAAATGCTGTGGATTAAGCTGAACGAAAACGCAGACATATCGGCAGCGGAGCAGGAGGACCAAATCTTCGGCGAGTCCTTCCTATTGAAGCGTCCTCTGTTAGCCGCGCTTACTGAGCCTGAAAAGTCTCCGGTGCTCCTGATTGACGAAGTTGACCGCGCCGATGAAGAGTTCGAGGCATTTCTGTTGGAGGTGCTGTCGGATTTTCAGGCGACGATACCGGAGATAGGCACAATCAAGGCGAAGCATCGCCCTTTTGTAGTTTTGACATCGAACCGGACGCGCGATCTGTCGGATGCGCTGCGCCGCCGCTGCCTGTACCTGTGGATTGACTACCCGGACATAGACAAAGAGCTTCGCATAGTGCGCGCTAAGGTTAACGGCATCGAGGATAGGCTTGCGCGTCAAGTCGTGCGCTTCGTGGACAGCGCGCGGCGCACGGGACTGGACAAGGTCCCCGGCATCGCGGAGACGCTGGACTGGGCGCGCGCGATGGTAGTGTTGCACCTGGACCACCTCGACTACGATGCCGTGGAGCAGACGCTCGGCGCAATCATCAAGGACGCGGACGATCTGGAACGTTTCCGCAAGCAGGCGATTGAAGAGATTCTGGCGAAGATATAATGGCACACAGAAGCAGGCTTTGCGCGATTATGATTGACTGTCCGCCCGACAGGATGGATGCCGGAGTGGACTTCTGGGGGAGGGCGCTCAACATGGCCCCGCGCAGCAACGAGGATGTGGCCGATCCCTATGTCTTTCTCGAAGGGCGCGCCGGAGGATTTTACGTGTTGCTGCAACGGGTTGAAGACAATGCCAGAGTGCATCTGGACTTCGAGACGGACGATGTTGAAGCCGAGGTGCGACGCTTGGAGGCGCTGGGGGCGCGGCGCAAGGAGCAGATGGATTCCTTCTGGATCATGGAAGCGCCGAGCGGCCATATATTTTGCGTGGTTCCGCCACAATCGGACGATTTCCCGGGGGATGCTCAATTCTGGAATGACTAGATTGGAGTTTCATTATGCCAAGAATGACCGGAAAGCGCGCGCTGATGGAAATGCTGCGCGCCGAGGGAGTCGAGTACATATTCGGCAATCCGGGCACCAGTGAAGGGCCGATACTTGATGAGCTGGAGAACTACCCGGACATCCGATACATGCTGACAACGCAGGAAGGCGCTGCTATGGGCATGGCGGACGCTTATGCGCGGTATCGCAACGAGCCTGCGTTCATCAACCTGCACATTGAGACCGGGTTGGCGAACGGTATCAGCTTGCTTGCCAACGCCGCCGAAGGCAACACGCCGCTAGTGCTCACATCGGCGAACAAGGACATCCGCAAGCTTGCTGAGGGACGCACTAATCTCGTTGAGATGGTGAGCCAGTTCTGCAAGTGGAGCGCGGAGGTAACGCATCCTGAGCAGGTCCCAGGCGTGATGCGGCGGGCGTTCAATGAGGCGAAGACGCCACCAATGGGACCTGTGTATGTCGCTTTCTCCGCGAATGCGCTGGATGACGAGGCGGATGTGGATATTGCGCCGTCGCACAAGACATACACACGCACCGCGCCGGACGCAGGCGCGATTGGTGATGCCGCAAGCATATTGGCTGATGCAGAGAATCCGGTGCTGATAGTGGGCGACAGGGTAGGGCAGTCGGGCGGGGCGGACTCAGCGGTGCGTCTAGCGGAGACGCTGGGCGCAAAGGTGTATGCGAGTTATTTCTCGCAGGTGAACTTCCCAACGAGCCATCCTCAATTCCTGGGCATTGCCAGTCCCGGCATGCCGGCAGGCAAGGCGCTGCTTGAAGGTGCGGACGCCGTTGTCGCCGTGGGAACGCCGGCATTTCCCGGGTACTTCTACTTCTCCGGAAGCGCGCTGAATCCGGACACGAAGCTGATTCACATTGATTCTGATGCCACGCAAATTGGCAGAACCGAGCCGACGGACATCGGTATTGTGGCGGACGCGCGCACGGCTATGGCGGCACTTGCGGATGCGCTGGAACTCAGGATGTCGGGCGCGGCGAAGGAGGCCGCGAAGGGTCGCATAGCTTCGGTGTCAGAGCAAAAGGCGGCACAGACGTCAGAATGGCAGGAGAGACTGGAGGCACGCCGCGACATTAGCCCGATGTCCACGGAGCGGATGATGACGGAGATTGCTGCCGCGCTGCCCGACGACGCGATTATCGTGGACGACTCCGTTACGACTCGCGCGTCCGTGTTCGGCGCACTGGACTTCGATGAGTCGGGAAGCCTACTTGGAATTACGGGCGGCGCGCTCGGCTGGGGGATGGGCGGCACTATGGGCGTCAAGATGGCGAATCCCGATCGCCCGGTAGTGGGCATCATAGGCGACGGCAGCGCGATGATGACGGTGCAGGCTCTGTGGACGGCTGCAAACTCCGATATTCCGGTCGTCTATGTCATCTGCAACAACAGGGCGTATCGCGTGCTGAAGCTGAACATGAACCTGTACAAGAGCGAGATTCTGGGACAGCAAAACCCGGCAAGCGAGTACATTGCGATGGACTTTCCCACGCCGTTTGACATTGCGGCGATTGCGGAAGCGATGGGGGTACATGGGCGCAAGGTTGAAGACCCTGCCGATGTCGCTCCCGCGCTGCGTGAGGCGCTGGCGCTCGGCAAGCCGGCAGTGCTTGATGTTTCCATAGACGGGACAGTTTAAGTCTCGATTGCACGTATTGCCGCTTTAACCACGGCCCTGTTTCGTTGTAATATGGCGACTGAGGGCTAGTAATATGCGCCATATACTACACGCTGATTTTGACGCTTTCTATGCCTCCGTAGAACAACTAGACAACCCAAATTTGCGTGGGAAGCCCGTGGTTGTTGGCGGCAGCGCAGAAGGGCGCGGCGTCGTGGCGTCGGCGTCTTATGAGGCGCGTGAGTACGGCGTGCGCTCCGCAATTCCTATGAGGACCGCTCAGAGGCTTTGCCCGCAGGCGATTCGTGTTGGCGCGCGCTTCGACCGCTACCGTGAAATCTCTCAGCGCGTCATGTCCATCTTCCGAGACCTCACGCCACTGGTGGAGCCGCTGTCGTTGGACGAGGCATATCTCGATGTGTCGGCGGTTGTCGGTGAAGGTAGGCAGCCTGCGGAGATTGCGGCTGAATTGAAACGCCGTGTCAAGGAAGAGCTTGGCTTAGTCATTTCCATTGGCGTGGCGACTAGCAAGTCGGTTGCTAAAATCGCTTCGGATATGGACAAGCCTGACGGCCTGACCGTAGTTTCGCCCGGAGAAGAGAGAGCGTTTCTTGAGCCGCTGCCGATACGCGATCTGTGGGGAGTCGGCCCGAGGACCGCTGAGAGACTCATTGCAGAGGGCATCGAGAGTATTGGCGACATCGCGCGGCAGGATGAGCAGTGGCTGCGTGAGAGATTCGGCAGGCATGGCGTGCATATGAGAAGGCTCGCCCTCGGAGAGGACGACAGCCCTGTTGTTGTGCGCCGTGAGACGAAATCGGTGAGCGCTGAGACGACATTTGCCAGCGACATAGGCGACCCGGAAGCGCTGCAAGAGGTTGTGAGCCGCCTGAGCCAGCGCGTCGCGCAGCAACTGCGACGGAAACAGTTGCAAGGACGGACGGTCAAGCTCAAGCTGCGGCTGTCGGATTTCACTACATTTACGCGACAACGCACTTTGCCAAACGCTGTCCAATCCGCGGACGAACTGTCGCGCTCCGCCGGGGAACTCCTGCGCGTGGAACTATACGGTCGGCGACGGTTCCGCCTTGTCGGAGTAGGTGTGTCCGGGTTCGAGCAGTCGAATGAAGATCCCGAGGAGCCGCGCCAGCTCAGATTCTCAGGTTTCGGCTGATGGACACTTGTAAGCTGCCCCGCGAGTACACCGTCCTAGCCCCGGACGGCTCCGAAATACGGGAGCTTGTCGTGGTTAGGGGCGGGAGCATGGTGCATTGCACTTTGCCGCCCGGCGCGATTTCGATGGCTGTAAAGCACCTGACGGTCGAAGAGGTATGGTACTTCATCGAAGGGCGGGGGCAGGTTTGGCGCAAGAGCGAAAGCGCCGAGTCCGTGCTGGATGTACACCCCGGCGTGTCGCTCAGCATCGAGGTCGGCGCGCACTTCCAGTTCCGCAACACAGGCGCCGAGAATCTGTGCTTCGTAATCGTCACCATGCCGCCCTGGCCTGGCGAGCAAGAAGCGGTACGCGTGGCAGATTACTGGGATGTACGCTAATATGGAATCCGAATATCTCTTCAATGTGCAGACGCCGCTTGGCTTCAGCGTGCGAACGACGAGGGGATATTGGGATCATATTACTGCAATGAAGCACGCTCCCATGTTCGGGCGCGAAGAAGACGCCGCAGATATTCTGCAAGCACCCGATGAGGTGCGTAGAAGTCGGAGTGACATAAATGTCTTCCTATTCTATCGATTGGAGCGACCTGGTAGATGGATATGTGTTGTGGTGAAGCGTCCTAATGGCCAGGGGTTCTTATTAACCACCTATCCTACGGATTCCATTAAGCAAGGAGAACAAATATGGAAGAAATAAAAGTCTATTATGACCGCACAGGCGAAACTCTCACCGTCTGGTTCGGCAATCCCAAAGATGAATACGTCTGCGAAGAAACCCGGGAAGAAATCATACTAATGAAGGACAAGGCGGACAATGTGATTGGCTTCGAGGCCCTTCATGTCCGCGCTTCTTCATCCGAACCTGTACGATTTACGTTCGAAGAGTTTCCTGTCGAGGAGTGGGTAGCTAAACTATCACGCCCTGCTTCCTAAGTTCCGGCAGTTCGTCCGGCGAGACGTCCAGCATACCTGTCAGAATGTCGTCGGTGTGCTCGCTATAAAGCGGAGCGGGTTGCACTTCAACGGGCGACTTGTCCAGCTTTACCGGGCAGCCAATCATCTGATATGTGCCGCGTGCGGGGTCGTCCACATCTACTACCATCTCACGGGCTGCCAGATGCTCGTTCGACAGCACTTCTTCGGGGCTGATGACCGCACCGCACCACACGCCCGCTTCCGCAAGCGCCTCCATAGCCTCATACTTGTCGTGGCGCATCGTCCATTCGCTTACGATTTCCAGCACTTCGTCCCCACGCTGTCCACGAAGCTCTTCGGTAGTGTAGCGTTCGTCTCCAATCAGGTCTGACCGTCCGATTATCGCGAGTACGGTCTCCCAGAGCGCACCGGCGATGTGTATCATCACATAGTCGTCCGAACCACCGGGATGGCAAGGGTATATCATCGGAATGCCGCTGTTGCCCCTGTCGCCGGGTCGCACATTGGGCGTGCCGAGCGACATGCTGCGAATCAGCCGGTAGCGCAGCAGGTTCACTATCCCGTCCTGCATCGAAACCTCAAGGTGCTGCCCCTCACCCGTGTTGTCGCGCTGCCGCAGAGCGGCGAGTATGCCGATAGCGGTGTGCAGCCCCGTGCCGGAGTCGCCGGCGCCGATTGGTGATGATATGGGCGGCCTGTCAGGGAAGCCGTTTGCCGCGATACCGCCGCCGGTTGCCTGCGCCGCAAGCTCGAAGCTGCGGTAGTCGCTCCAGGGCCCGTACTCGCCGAAGCCCTTGATGCTCGCGTGTATGACGCGCGGATTTATCTCATTCAGCCGCGCGTACCCGATTTCGAGACGCTCCATGACGCCCTTCGAGAAATTCTCCAGCACGACATCCGCCCACAACACCAGCTTCTCGAACAACTGCTTACCGCGCTCGGTCTTCAGGTTTAGCGTGATAGCGCGCTTGTTGTTATTGAAGATGGTGTAATATACGCTATCGATCCCGTCAATGTGTGCCTGCTCCCAGCGGGTATTGTCGCCGCCAACTGTGTCTTCCACTTTGATTACATCCGCGCCAAGAAAGGCGAGCAGTTGCGCGCAGGATGGTCCTGCCTGCACTCGGCTCATGTCCAGAATTTTCACTCCCGCAAGCGCCTTGTCCATGTCTCACCTCTATGAAAGTCAGTCAGTAGGTCAGTATTTCAGTCTGTCAGATATTCGGGACCGATTGTCGCTAAAATCCTTTCCTCCTCAGGGGAAGATTGGGATGAATGTGATGTTCGCCACTAGGATTATATCAGGATGTGCCGAGCCGCGAACCCGCGAAATCGCGGTATCCGCGAACAAATTCCGAGATGTCCGCAGCCTGCCTGCCCTCGATTTGCACACGGCGTAACAACAACGCTCCATCGCCGGCTACGACCGCGATGCCCTGCGGTAGCTCTGTGACTGTGCCGGGCAGCTCGCTTTCAACGCCGTCCAGACCCGATGCCTCTTGAACTTTCAACTGCCTGCCGTTCCAGTGAGTGAAGCTGCCGGGCCAAGGATGATACGCGCGAATCTGCCGCGCTATCTGCTCTGCCGATTGCGTCCAATCAATTGTGCCGTCTTCGCGCTTCAGCAGCCGGGTAATCGTCGCGTCCGCTTCACTCTGCCGCACAGGCGCGACCTCGCCGTCTCGCCAGGGATAAATCGTATCTGCAAGCAGTTCCGCGCCCATCTCGAATAGGCGGGCAGTAAGTTCTTCGGCGTTTTCCCCTTCTGTGATGACCGTTTCGCGCTGCGCGATGACGGGGCCGGAGTCCATGCCTTCATCGAGCTGCATCAGCGTTACGCCTGTTGATGTATCGCCTTCGAGGATAGCGGTGGCTACCGGCGAAGGTCCCCTGTGTCTGGGCAAGAGCGATGGATGGATGTTCAGCGCGCCGAGTGGCGGCACGCCGAGCGTGTCGGAAGGCAAGAACAGGCCGTAGGCGACGACAACGATGAGGTCCGGAACCAGCGATGCGATGTGCCGGCGCGCTTCTTCATCGCGGCGAAGCGAGGGCGGCTGGAAGACCGGCAAGCCGCGTTCAATGGCTGCCTGCTTCACCGGCGGCGCGGTAAGTCGTCTTCCGCGACCTGAACGGCGGTCGGGCTGCGTAAAAACGCCGATGATGTCGCAGTTCGCTTCCAGAAGAGCGTCCAACGCCGGAATGGCGAATGTGGGAGTCCCCATGAATATGATGCGGAGGGGTGAAGTGTCTTTCTTATTCGTTCCCATCGCACGCTCCCGATTCGCAGCAGTTGGCGAACTCTGATTCGATACTGTGGAATCGCACTTCGTCGCCTATCTCTATGCCGAATCGGGCTATTTCGCCCGCGTTGATTTCAAATGTGTAAGCGGCAGGCGATGCGGAATTGAGAATCTTCAACTCGGAGTTTGGTGTATCGGGCAGGGAGTGCTGAACATTCTCGATCAGGTCCACCACAGTGCAGTCAGCGCCAACCCACACAAAATCGAGTGGGAAGCGCATGCCCTTCATCCAGAACGATGACGCCTGCCCGCTCGGGAAGACGAACAGCATACCCGTCTGTTCAGGCAGGCTGTCGCGCTCGCCCAGCCCTTTGCTCCGCAGTTCAGGCGTGTCGGCGACCTCGGTGACGAATCTCGTGTCACCGATAGTAACGGCAGGACCTGAAGGAGTCGGCGTAGCTGTGGGTGAGGGAGTTGCGGTGGAGGTGGGCAGCGTCGTGGGTGTCGCGGATGGCGTCGGCTTGGGCGCTGTGGTGGGAACTTGTGTCGGATATGGCGTTGCGCTCGGCTGTGGAGTATCGGTAGGCGTGGGGCTTTCAGGCACTGTTATGGTGGCTGTGGGCGCTTGTGTCCGAATGGTGGATGTCGTAGCCTCCGGAGTGGACACGGCAGGCGCGACCTGTGTCTCACTGGCACTGCTTGCACAGGCGAAACTGACCGCAATTGTCAGGGCAAGAGCGGCTGAAAAGATTCGTGCAGCCATAGCGCTACGCAAGATGCACCAGAGTCGCGCCGTCGCCGCCACGTTCGCGCGCCTCCGCCTCGAAGGATCGCGCGAGTGGGTGGCGCGTCAGGTGTTCACGCACCGCATTCCGCAGGATGCCCTTGCCCCTGCCGTGTATGACCCGCACTGAGTTGAAGCCGTCACGAACTGCCTTATCGAGGAAAAGCTCCAGTTCGGCAAGCGATTCGTCTGCTCGCATTCCTCGAATGTCCAACTCCTTGGAGTCCAGCATGGGGCCTATGCTGATGCTGACCTCGGCTTTGGGTTGTTCCGGTTGCCGTTCGACAAGGGATAGTCGCGAGGGCTGAACCTGAATTCGCACATTGCCGATGCCAACCTCCGCATCGCTGCCATCTCCCGGAAGCGAAACGAGAACGCCTCCGAGGTTGAGCCCGCGCACATATACCTTGTCTCCGACTTCCAATTCACGTTGAGCCTCTCGCACCTGAGCCTGCGGTGTCGCCGCGGCTCGCTCGGCTAGTAGCTCTTCCCGCAGGCGTCGGATGTAGTCTCGTGTTGTCTTGGTGGGAACGCCCGCCGGCGCGCTCCATGATAGGGCCGCTTCGGCGGCTTTGAGCCTACGCTGCGCCTCGTCGTATTGTGCTAGTATGCCGCGCCGCATACCGTCCAGCAGGTCGTCCCGGTGCGTAAGAAGGTAGTCTATTTGATCGTCGAGTTGCTGGCGCAGCCCGTCGGACTTGGCGCGGGACTGTTCCGCTTCGAGAAGCATCGTTTGCAACTGGTTCCGCTCACGCTGTAATTCTGAGAGCCAGTCCTCGAAGCGGAGATATTGCGGCTCGATGGCGTTCTGCGCGCTTTCCAGTATATGCTCCGGCAGTCCGAGGCTTGCGGCGATTGCCATTGCGTAGCTGCGCCCCGGAATGCCCAGTGTCAGATGGTATGTCGGAGTCAGGGAATCTGCGTCCAACTGCACGCTGGCGTTCATCATTCGGTGAGAAGTCTCCGCGTAGGCGGCGACGCTTCGGTGGTGTGTCGTTACAATCGTGCATACTCGCTTTTCGGCAAGGTCTTCGAGAATTGCGCGTGCCAGCGCCGAACCTTCTTCGGCGTCCGTGCTCGTGCCAAGTTCATCGAGCAGCACGAGTGATTCGGAGGTTGCCGTTCCAAGAATATCTATGACGCTGCGCATGTGTGAGCTGAAGGTCGATACCGACTGCTCGATGCTCTGCTGGTCGCCGACATCCGCATATACTCCGTCGAATACGCGCAGGACGCTGCCGTCGCTTGCGGGAATCTGCAAGCCGGCCTGGTGCATAAGGGCGAGCAGGCCGACAGTCTTCATTGCGACAGTCTTGCCGCCTGTGTTTGGGCCTGTAACCACAAGCACCGACCAGCCGGGTCCCACGCTTACATTTACCGGCACTGCGTCCCTGCCGAGAAGCGGGTGGCGAGCATTGATAAGGCGAACGGCCATATTTAGCGACGAATCGTCACCTTCTTCCGGGGTCTCAGCCTTTTCCATGTCTGCAAGCGCGATGTCGGAAGGAGAAAGCGCTCTGACGCCCTGAATGGCGTAGCTGTATCGTGCGCGCGCCAGGATGAAGTCAAGGCGCGCCGTCAATTCGGTGCCGCGCCGAATATCGCGGGCAAGCTCTCCGACGAGTGTGGAAAGATCGCGCAGAACCTTGCGAATCTCACGCTCTTCGGCGAGGGCGAGTTCGCGCCATGTGTTGCCGATTTCGACTGTGGAAAACGGCTCTACAAAGAGAGTTGCGCCTGTGTTTGATGCGTCGTGGACGATGCCGGGTATTCGGCTTCGCATCTCCGCCTTGACTTGCACGACGAGGCGGTCATTGCGAATGGAGATGACATTGTCTTGCAAGACGTTGTCCCCCTGCGCCGTCTGTATGAGGGAGTTCAGCGACTCCGTTACCCGATGGTACGCCTGTCGAATCTGGCTGCGAAGCGCGCGTAGGGTATGAGTGGCGTCGTCGCGGACCTCTCCTCTTTCGCCAATGCGTGAGCGTATCTGCCGGGCCAACTCTGAAAGATCGGGTATGCTCTCGGCGATGTCGGCGAGCATTGGCGCATGCTGTCGCACGGCAAGTACGCCGCTTCGCGCGCGAGACAGCACATCAACCGTCTGCGCTATCGAGAGTAGCTCCATGCCTGTGATGATGCCGCCGATGGATGCTCGCACCACTGACTCTTCTACATCCTCAGGACAGAACATATCTACTTCGCCCGCCTCGTCAAGCACGGCGCGTCCTTCGGCGGTCTCTTGTTGAAGGAGCGCGACTTCGTAGTCGTCGTATGACGGTTGCAAGGACTCCGCTAGTTTGCGCGCGGGGACGAATGTTACTCTGTTCGCGACCCGCTCACGGATGGCGTCGAATTCCAGCAGGGTCTGGGCGCGGGCGCGCAGTGTTCCCCTGTTGGGGAAGTCGGTCGTGAAGCTTTCTTCTAAATTTGGCTGCATTCGCCTATTTTATCAGGATTTCTCAGATAGGAAACGATTTTTCGCCCGCGCAGTCGTGGCAGACACGAGTGAAAGGCTTGACTCTTTACGCTGTGGCAATTGACGAGCGCGCCCATTATCAATAGAATGTTAGTAATGTAGATAAAACGCTTGCTTGAGTGCAGATTACTCAGGAGGAAGTCATGCCGAGAGTACGACCGGAACCTCTGACAATTACGATAACTGACGATGCGGCGGAGCACGTCCGCCAGTTCGCCGTAGATATGGGCAAGCCGGAGAGCAATTTGCGCGTTGCCGTCAAGGGCGGCGGATGTTCCGGTCTGACCTATGACTTGGACCTTGTGGAAGAGCCGGGCGAGAACGACAAGATTATCAGCAGCCATGGGCTTGAGTTGTATGTGGACAAGAAGTCGTACATTTTCCTTGCGGGCACGGAGCTGGACTACTCCGGCGGGCTGAACGGCAAGGGGTTCGTCTTCAACAATCCCAACGCGAAGACAGCATGCGGCTGCGGCACTTCCTTCAGTGTTTAGCGGTGATTAGTTGTCGCTGCCCACATTGAGTTGATATTCGGAGACCGCCTCTAGCCAAGAGGCGGTCTGTTTGTTTCAGGAGGACATGGCGATGGTACAGAGTGGAACGCTTGAAATGCCAGCCGCAGTCTATTCGACGGTGCGAGAGGAGTACGACGCCCTGACCAAAGGCATCGGTCTGGTTGAACGCTCGCATCTCGGTCGGCTGAGGGTAAGCGGCGCGGACGCTATCGACCTGCTGGACCGTCTGTCAACCAATAAGCTGAACGATATGCTTGTCGGAGAGGTCGAAGGCACAGTGCTAACGACGAACAAGGGGCGCATCATCGACTTGCTCTTCGTTGTCAGACGGGATGACCACCTGCTAGTCATCACAGGACCTGAGACCCGACAGCGTGTCGCGGAGTGGATAGACTTCTACACCTTTATCGAGGATGTCGTTGTCGAGGATGTATCCGAAGAGACGGCGATGCTCTCGGTAGCCGGACGCAAGGTCGCCGAAGCCCTGCCTCAGCTTTCAGACTTGCCTTTGTCCGATTCGGCACGGCTCACGGTCTGCGGCATCGAAGTTCTCGCCCTTCACACCGAAATGGCGGGCATCGTGGGCTACGACCTTATGGTATCCGTAGAAGAGGCTGCCGCTCTTCGGGATGCGCTTACGGATGTTGGAGCTGTGCCTGTCGGTTCGCATGCCACAGAAATCTTGCGTATTGGATACGGCGTCGCCGAATACGGCGGCGAACTCCACGAAGACTACAATCCACTTGAAGCCGGTCTGAAAGACTACATCAGCTTCAACAAGGGATGCTACATAGGCCAGGAAGTCGTAGCGCGCCTGAACACCTACGACAAGGTGCAGAAGCATCTCATGTGCCTCTCCTTGGAAGCCTGTGACGCACTGGCGCTGCCAACCCCACTAACTCATGAAGGTAGGCAAGTCGGAACGCTCACATCGACGGTGGAGGCGTTTGACGGCGACAGAGCGTATGGCTTGGGCTATATCAGGAAGGCGCACGCTCAAGAAGGTACGCGACTGTTTACCGAAAGCGGAGTCGAGGTGGTAGTGGAGGGATTCCCTTGCTAACGTGCGGCCTTCGATAGACAGACCGCGAGTTCAGCTACGCCAGTAGCGTATAGCCGCCGTCCACAACTATGACTTGGCCGCGTATCATGAAGGCGTCCTCCGTGCAAAGGAACGCCACCACGCGCGCGATGTCTTCTGCGGTCACCATGCGTCCGACAGGCGTACTACGCCCGGCTTCCATCATGCTTTCGCGGTTGGGGAAGTAATCGAGCGCACCCGTCTCCACATAGCCACCGGAGACGGCATTGACCGAGATGCCTTGCGGCGCAAGCTCGACTGCAAGGTAGCGCGTCAGCGCTTCAAGGGCTGCCTTGGATGTGCCGACAGAGAAGTAGTAGGGCAGGACCTTTGATGATCCCTGGCTCGTGATGTTCACGATGCTGCCGCCTTCGGACATCAGCTTCGACGCTTCGATGGCGCACAGCCACGGCGCTTTGGCGTTCACATTGAGCGTCCAGTCCCAGTGCTTTTCTTCAAGTTCCGATGCCGACCGCTGAACGCCGGAGGCCGCATTGTTCACCAGCACGTCAAGGCTGCCGAACTCAGCCTTCGTTTCCTCGAACAACTGGCGAATCTTGTCGGAGTCGCCGAGATGCGCCCGCACACGCAGGCAGCGCACGCCTAGCGCTTCGATTTCGGCTTGTGTCTCCGCGGCGGCTCTATGGCTGCGGATGTAGTTGAAGGCAATGTCCGCGCCACGGGACGCGAATTCAAGCGCAATCGCCTTGCCGATGCCCCTTGATCCACCTGTGACCAGAACCGTCTTGCCTGCGAACGACACTTTTCTGCTTTCGCGTCTTTAGTTCGATAGCGTTTCCATTCAGGTGGATGAATAGCGAATTCACCCCCATCCTAACCTTCCCCCATCAAGGGGGAAGGGACTTTGTCACCTAGAAGGAAACGCTACGCTTTAGCTTACATCGATGTACAGAATATGCAGCATAGGGTAAAGCGCTAATAAATGCCTATATCGCCATCCCGCCGTCAACGCTGATTATCTGACCCGTAACATAGCCCGCCTTTTCGCTGGCGAGATAGCCGACCATATTGGCGATGTCTTCGGTATTGCCGAACTTGCCCTGCGGAATCCAGGTCATTATGGTGTCTTTCTGCCTCTGCGTCAGCCCCGCGACCGTCTCCGTGCTGATGTATCCGGGCGTTACGGCGTTGACGGTGATGTTGCGCGTGGCGACTTCCTTGGCGAGAGACTTCGTGAAGCCAATGATGGCGGCTTTTGAAGAGGAGTAGTTAGTCTGACCGATATTCCCGCGAATGCCCACAACTGAGCCGATGTTGATTATCCTGCCCCAGCGCTCACGGACCATGTGCCGCAGTGTGGCGCGAGTGCAGTAGAAGGTGCCGTTTAGATTGACACCCATTACGCGGTGCCACGCTTCGTCGGACATTCGCATCAGCAGCCCGTCGTTTATGATGCCGGCGTTGTTGACCATTATATTCACGCCGCCCCAGGCATCGTTGACCTTATCCACCATTGCATTGACCTGGTCGAGGTCGCTCACGTCCGCATGCACTTTGAGCGCCTTGCCTCCCAGGTCGGCGATTGCCTGCACTACCTCTTCCGCCTCTGCTTTGGACGAATTGTAGTTGACCGCAACTTTCACTCCCATGCTGGCAAGTTCAAGGCTGATTGCTCTGCCGATACCCTTTGAAGCGCCCGTAACGAGAGCTGTCTTTCCTTCGATGTCCGAGTTGCTCAATTTGGCCCCTACCTATCAGTCAATGTTCATGCCGCTTTAGAAATACGCGGCAGTGTCCTTTGTCAGTAAAGAGCGCTAATCTTCCTGCACCCTGGCGAATACTTGCGCCATCTCCTCGTTGAGTTTGGGGATGAAGTCAATCTCATAAGTGTTCCTGGCAGTTTCGATTGCGCGCCGCACGGCTGTGGCGTTACCTGCTCCATGTCCCACTACGCTGATTCCATTGACGCCGAAAATGGGACCTCCCCCGTGAGACTGCACGATGTTGTTGAGGTCGTGCATGTCCTGCATTGCGGCGTCTAGCTCGGAGTCCGAAAGCTTACCTTTCAGAGACTTGCCGATGTGTGCGGACAGTGCCTCACCCAGCCCTTCAGTAAACTTCATCACGATATTGCCAACGAACCCGTCACATACAACTACTTCGGCTTTACCCGAGGCGAGGTCGTCGCCTTCTACATTGCCGATGAAGTTTAAGCCGCTCTTCTCAAGAAGCTCGGTTGTGTCGCGCACTTGCCTGTTGCCCTTGCCCGCCTCCTCGCCCACGCTGAGCAGGGCTACGCGCGGCTGCTCGATTCCCCAGAAGCGGCGCGCGAACACATCCCCGATCACGGCAAAGCTCAACAGTTGAGAAGGCCTGCAATCGACATTCGTGCCGAGGTCTATGACGAAGGTGTTGGGCGAAACTCCGATAACCGGACCGCCCAGAGCGGGGCGATCTACGCCTTCTGACAGCCCAAGCACGACCGCGGCCGCTGCCATCGCGCCGCCGGTCGAACCCATAGTAACCGCTGCGTCCGCGTGGCCCTGCTTGACCATGCCTGTTGACACGAGAATGGAAGCCCGAGGCTTCTGACGAAGAGCCATTGCCGGCGGCTCCCCCTCCACTAACACGCCTTCCGAGGGAATAACCGCAATCGGCAGTTTTTCGGCGTCGTGCTTTGCCAATTCTGCCTGGACTAGCGCCGGGTCGCCGACAAGCATTATCTGTACGCCGCCTTCGCGCGCTGCTTCTACTGCGCCTGCCACCACTGAGCCGGGGGCATTATCGCCGCCCATAGCATCAACGGCTATGCGAATCGGTGTATCTGCTGTTGTCAAATCGAACTCTCCCTTGGCGTCACTCGCCGCTTGAAATACGGACGGTGGCGTCGCCGCTGATTGCGATGTCTCCGTTGCCCTTACGAACCCCAACGGCGCAAGTCAGCTCGCTTAGTCCATTCACTTCGTTGACTTTCTTCACGCTGCCATACGCCGTAATCGTTTCGCCGGGATACACAGGTCCGCGGAACCGCACCTTGAGCCTGCCGCTCTTCAACCAGTCCTCGGCAAAAGCGACCGTGAGCATCTCCGATATCGAGGCGAGAATCATCATACCATGCGCGATTGAGCCGTCGAGTGTCGCGCCGCCAAATTCCGCGCCCGTAGCGAAATCGGAGTCCAAGTGGATAGGGTTGTGGTCCCCTGCCGCGTCTGCGTAACGCTCAATCTGCGTCTGGGTAATCGTCTTTTCAATTATGGGCAGCGTGTCGCCTTGCTGCATTCTTGCCATTCTCCGGTGTACGACAGTCTTAAACGGGTAGCCCGATTACGCTGGTAACATAATCGTGCTCTTGCCTTCCATTACAATGCTGTCCCTTTCGGATGTCGCTTCCATGTTTACTACCAGAAAGCGCCAGCCGCGCCGTACTGTGTTTTGCGCCAATGTCGCCGTGCATTCAACTGTTTCGCCGACGGGTACGCTTGCGCCAAATCCGAGTTCCTGGCTCGCGTGAATGGTGCCGCCGGGGATTTGCAGTGTGTTGATGACGGCGCTCAACGCAAGTGCGGCAATCGCCATAGGGGGCACAAGTGGAGTGCCGTCGCCTGCTGCCGGATTGCTTGCGTCAGACACGGCAGCCACATAATCGCCAACGGCTTTGGCGTCCAATACAAGGGACTGACTGGATAGCTGCTGTCCTGCTTCCAGCTTTGAGTAGTCAATCATTCGCGCCGCCGATTTCTGCCCTCAGATACGCATAAGTGTTCAACTGATTATAGACAGGTGAGGGCTGCAAATCAACGAAATACCATTTGCAGGAAAGGTGAGGAACTACGGAGCGAAGCCTTACTTGGGCGGCAATGAAGTGGCGAATCGCACCCCTCGCTGCACCCACTCATTCAGGTCCTCGTCCGAGGCAATTCCTTCCGAAGCAACTACAACGAAGCCGCGCATTGGCCTGCCTGTGAAATCCATTTCGCGCGTGTGCGGCTGCTTCAGAGTGTCCTCGTATCGGTCTGCGCCAACGCGCACGATGATGTCATCGCCCATCACACCGCCGAGCATATTGCCATGCGCCATAAAGCAGAGTCCGCCGAACATCTTGCGCTCTGTTACGCCGTCCTGCTCTCCAAGCGCCTGTCTGATGCGGAGCGCGAGTTCTTCGTTGTACGCCAATCTGTACCTCGTTTCGTGTGAGTTTAGCTTGGGCAGCGAACGGATTTGTACGCGAAACCCGTTCGCCATAAGCCTGTCGAAGGGCAGGCTTTGCAGGGATAGCATCTGAGTGATGGTTCTAGTCAGAAGACACGCGAGGGATGAAGTGGCGTGGTCGCTGCATCAGCGTGATACTTGCCGTATTGCCTAGCTCTGCTTCGGCGGCGGCTACCGCGTCTTCGATTGTGGGATACGCCTCGAAGCCCATGCGCTTTGCAGCATCGGTGTCTCGAACTCCCGCGAACATTATTCTGCTGAGATAGCGCTTAGGGATGCCGGTGCTGTTCCACATGAAGAACGGATGCGAGCCGTGGTATGCGTGTCCGTAGCGGTATCCGTGTATGTACTCGGGCCGGTGCGCGAACTCTTCGACATAATTCTCCCACAGCCAGTACGGGTCCGTTTCCTGTGTAAGAAGTCTCTCGTAGAACTCCATGTATGGTGAAAAGCGCCTCGCGTCGAACTGCGCGGTGAGCGGGTGTGCTAGGATTGCGATGCCGCCCTCTCGCACGAGGGGCATGCCCTGGAACTGCGTCACCGTGTTCGCCATAGCCTGATTCGCCGCGAGAATTGGATTCACGGTTGAGAACTTAGAGTAGCACTCGCTCCAGTTGGCTATACCCGCAACTAGGATGTCGGATTGACCATGAACCTCGACGACCTGCTGCTCCTCGATTGCGGCGAGTGTGTGAGGGTGAACCTCAGTAGGATGCCCGCCATTGATGGCGATGATGTCCTTGCATGGGTCCGCGTTGTCGTACACTGACTCGATGGTGAAGATGCGCCGTCCCTTCGCTTCGAGCGCCTTCTCGATGAGCGCGCCCTGCTCCCAAACCAGCCTCTTGAACGCCGAGTTCTTCGGGTCGTCCACCGACTGGCCGCTCGCGATGGGCCACGGGCGATGGTGATGCCGGATGCTCTTGAATGTGCCAAGTCCGACCGCCGTTGACTTCCAGCCGCCGTTGAAGGGCGCCCACATCGTGTTCAAGTAGATGAACTGGTCCGCGTCCAGAATTGCGCGGTTCACTTCCACGTCGAACCCGCGATGAGTATAGCCGAGATGAACCAGTTGTTCCGGGTCTTCGGCATCGTGGCAGTACAGGTTGTTGTAGCCGAACTGGAGCACCAGCCGCCTGCCCAGAAATGTCTCCAGCTCCGTGCGGCTGAGCTTGCGGTGGAGACCCTGCGAAAGCAGAAGAGTGATGTTGCCTAGTGGGACCCCTGCCTTGCGAAGCTCCTCGACTATGACCTCGATTGCCGTCTGCCGGAAGTCCGTGCGCTGCGTCCGAAAATATGCGCCTGATGCGTCGTCGAAGGCGATTACCACTTTCGACTTGGCGTTCACTAGCTTGTGCAGCGGATCATGCGCGGTAGGATTGGCGATGACCTCGCGAATGCGCTCGGCGACGTCCGGAATGGCGGGCAGCGGACGCTTGCCCTCGACGACGCGAGTACGCTCCGGCAGCGCGGCGCTTATGAAGCCGTCGCCGTATGCTATCTGATGCGCGGTGGTAGTGGTAATTGCCATTGCATTGCCTTATTCTCGGCTCCGGCCCTGGCTCCGGCACGGCAAGAGCCAAGTCGAAGCGCGTTAGTGGTTCGTGCTCCTTTGCATAGCGAGCTAGCGTCCTGAAGTTGGACTCCCGCTCTCTCAGAGTATCAAGAGTCGCAACTTGAACGAATATGCGGAGGCAGTCTTTCAGCGCAACTACATCGGGGACTTCGCCGCATACGGGTTCGGGCTTCTTCCTGCCGGGCAAGTCTGCATGCACTTCCCAGCCACGGCCCTCAAATTCGTCCACCACTCGCCGCAGCCTTTTTCGAATGGCAATAGTATGTCTGTCCATTTCATCGCTATCGATAGTTGCGGTGTTGTTGGTCTTCATTTTCAGAGACCTCTATCAGCACGAAAGGTTCACGTCGTGCTATGTATTCGTAAATTGTTTCCGCGACAGTGGACATCCTGTGATCGTCAAATATATTGTATCGCCTAATCCATATCTCCTCAACTTGCGAATCGTCCTCATACGCCGCCCCCGTCAACCCGTCCAGAACGCACTTCAACAGGTTGTCGAGATCAACGACCTGCCCTGTTGTGTAGAAGTAGGCGACATGCACGCGGATACTTCCGCCTGTTAGCGGCGTGGGAAACAGAGGCTTAGCGATGTCGTAAATGCGCCGCTTATATCTGCGCGCACCTCTCGCGCGAACCGATATTGCCCGCCCTGGAACGATGATTGGCTGCTGTGGCATTCGTCCCGACGTCTATTCCGCTTGTCCTAGCGCGTCCCGCAAATGCTCCAGAGACAGGTTGCCGCCACTCATAATCAGCACGACCTTCTTCCCGCGCAGCCTGTCTTTGATTTTCAGCGCGCCCGCAAGCGACGCCGCGCCCGCATGCTCGGTGAGGTTGTGAGTGTGCTCAAGATGCAACACGATTGCCTGCTCCATCTCTTCGTCCGACACTAGAACGAAGTCGTCCAGCAGGTCGCGCAGTATGCCCATCGGCAGGGCGTAGCCCTGTCCTGTCGCCAGCCCCTCAGCCTTCGATTCCATTGGCGCGCTCACAAGCTCGCCTGTCTTCCATGAGAGGTAGGCGGCGTTGGCGCTCTCCGCTTGGACAGCGATGACTTTGATGTCAGGGTTGATGCTCTTGGCTACGATGCTCGTGCCGCATGCGCCGCTGCCACCGCCGAGCGGCACTATGATGTAGTCCACGTCCGGCAAGTCTTCGAGAATCTCCAGCGTGTATGTGCCCACGCCCGCGATGAGCATTGGCTCGTTGATGGCATGCACGTAGCGGTAGCCCTCTTCCTTTGCCAGCCGCTGGGCGTATTCGTTCGTGATGTCGAAATACGGCCCGTGGTGAATGACTTGAGCGCCCAAGCTCTCGATGGATGCCACCTTGCCCGCATTTGCGCCTTCCGGCACACACACGATGCAATTGATTCCCAGCACGCCCGCCGCGTAAGCGATGGACTGCCCGTGATTTCCGGAAGATGCCGTGATCACGCCGCGCGCCTTTTCCTCGTCCGAAAGCTGCGACAGCAGGTTGATGCCGCCACGCATCTTGAACGCGCCTAGCCGCTGGTGGTTCTCGTGCTTCACCCAGACTTCCGCGTCCAGCAGCTTGTCGAGTGAAAGGTAGTGGTGCAGGGGAGTGCGCCATACATAAGGCGCAATGCGTCCCCTCGCCTGAATGACATCGCGCAAAGTTGGTCTGTTTAGCAAGGCGAATTCTCCTGTAAATTATTGTAAGGTTAGTATATCCTGCCAGTTAACTAAGTGGCTACCGAAAGGACATATCATGAACATCGGCGTATCTGCGTTGCTTACGGTTGTAATGTCGTTGTCGTTGCTTGCAGTTGTTGGTTGCCAAGGTGGCAATGCCGCCCCGTCTGATGTGGGCGCGAGCGCAACTGCGATGATGGTCGCTCCGGATGGCAGCCCAATGGGAACGGTAACGCTGACGCAGGGACAAAACGGCATACTCGTGTCGGCGGACCTGACGGGACTGTCTTCTGGCTGGCACGGCTTCCACATCCACGAGACCGGCAGCTGCTCGCCGGACTTCTCTGCGGCAGGCGGCCACCTTTCAGTTGAGGGACAGGGGCACGGCTTCATGCAAGGCGAGTTCCACTCAGGCGACATGCCCAACATATATGCCTCGCCCGACGGTGTTGCCCGCGCCGATGTATTCAATAGCAGGGCGTCATTTAGCGGGGACGCCGGTAAATCTATATTCGACGCCGACGGCTCCGCGATAATTGTCCATGACAAACCTGACTCCTACGGCGAAGACCCTGCCGCCGGCGACCGCGTGGCGTGCGGAGTGATTGTGCAAAATTAACATCATTCAGATGCACTTAACTGATGTTGAACGGCCGAACTCATCTCCCGCCCGTGCTACTATATGAACCAGACCATTTCAATCACCGCCGCCTGAACCTTGAAACCTGACGACTAATTTGCCATGAATATCTTCTTCGACGTTGACTACACCATTATGGGCGCGGACGGCAGTCTGCGGCAGAACACCGCGGAGACTTTTCGCAAGCTTGTAGCGGACGGGCATAAGGTCTTCGTCTGGTCGGGCGTGGGCGTCCGTACCGCTGAGGTGCGCCGCTTCGGGCTTGCGGACTATGTTACGAAGGTCTTTCAGAAGCCGCTTGAAGACTTTGAGGCGGCGCTGCCCGGTCTGGGTGTCTTCACGCCGCCTGACTTCATTATTGACGACCACCCGGAGATTGTCCGCTTCTTTGGCGGCTTCATCTGCCGACCCTACTACTTCCGCAACCGCCAGGACACTGAGATGGACGAAATCTACCAGACGGTCTGTGATGTTGTGGAGAGCGGAACCTCGGAACACTCTGCGTATCGCGCAGGCATACGGCGCGCCTAGGATTGAGCCTGATGCCCATTCGACTACTTTCCGATAAGGTGTCTTCGATGATTGCCGCGGGCGAGGTTGTCGAGCGCCCGGCGTCCGTGGTGAAGGAGCTTGTGGAGAACGCGCTGGATGCGGACGCGACCGAAATTTCGGTCGAGATTCGCGGCGGTGGGGTTGAGCAGATTCGCGTCTCGGACAACGGCTGCGGCATTCCTCATGACGAGGTGGAGATTGCGTTTCAGCGATTCGCCACCAGCAAGCTCAGCGACGCCTCCGATCTGGATGCCATCCCGACGCTTGGCTTCAGGGGCGAAGCGCTGCCCAGCATTGCTTCAGTGGCGCGCATGTCTGTCGTGACCAGGCATGTGGACGAAGACTCCGGCACGCGGCTTGACCTTGAAGAAGGTGCAGTTATCGACAAGCAGCGTCAGGGCGCCTCTCCGGGAACGGTAATGACCGTGCGGCAACTCTTCCGCAACGTGCCCGCCCGTCGCAAGTTCCTTAGAACTACCGCAACGGAGACATCGCACATTCAGAATATGGTTACACGATACGCGCTCGCCTATCCGGAGGTGCGATTTGCGCTGAACACAGGCAGGTCTTCGTTGCTCACGCCCGGCTCCGGCAGCCTGCGTGAGACGATTGCCGCCATATACGACCTGAATGTCGCGGAGAATATGCTGGACATATCGGAGTACGATGAACGCGCCGAGCAGCAAATCGTAACTGGTATGGTATGCCAGCCAGCTCTCAGCAGGGCGAACCGCAGCTATATGAACTTCTTCGTCAACCGCCGGTGGGTACAGAGCCGGATGCTGGGATACGCGCTGGAGCAAGCGTATCATGGCTTCCTCAAGGAACGGCGCTATCCGATGGCGGTGGCTAACATCGCCATCGACTATGACCTGGTTGATGTGAATGTCCACCCGTCCAAGACAGAGGTGCGCTTCCGCAACGGCGATAGGGTGTTCTCGGCGATACAGCAAGCTGTTCGGCACACGCTCACGGCGCACTCGCCGGTGCCTGAATTGCGCCGAACCGAAGTGAATCGACCGGCGTATCCGTACTCATCCACACGAGACGCGAACCGGAATTTCTGGCCCATCGAGCCGTTCAACCCGTCATCAGTTGTCGCGGCGGATAGGAACGATGAGATTCTACCCGACTCGCAGGACGTCGCGCCGATACCCGAAACTGACGATGCCGCCGGCTTCACGCATAAGCAGGCGTTGCCAGTGCTGCGCGTGCTAGGACAGGTGCAGAGCACCTACATCGCGGCCGAAGGACCGGACGGTATGTATCTCATAGACCAGCACGCGGCGCATGAGCGCGTGATGTTCGAGCGCATCAAGGCTGATGCGGCCGCCAGCGCACCACAATCGCAGAGCTTGATGGAGCCGCTCACGATTGAGTTGAACCCGGTGCAGCAGGAGTTGGCGGAGATGCACATGCAGATATTTGCCAGTCTGGGCCTGTTGATAGAGCCGTTCGGGGGCAATGTCTATGTTATTCGCGCCGTGCCCAGTATTCTTACCAATATGGACCCGGCTAAAGCGTTTGTCGATATGCTTGATGAGATGGCGCAGGGTGGAGATGTGGAATCTTGGAGCGACCGCGCCGCGTACTCGCTCGCTTGCCATGCCGCCATTCGCGCCGGCAAGGTGCTGACCCATGAGGAGATGATGGCATTAACACGGGAACTGGAGCAGTGCCGGCAGCCCCACACATGCCCGCACGGACGGCCAACGATAATTCATCTGAGCGGCAGCCGTCTTGAGCGCGAGTTCGGCAGGCGGTAGGAAAGGGACTGTACAAATAGATGGATGATTACGAGCGTCGAGACTCCTTAACCAGACAGGTTCATGTCTTGCAATGGCGGGGGTATGAAGTTGAGAAGTATTATGGCGACTATGAAGTTCTGATGGTTAAGATGGTCCGAACAAACCATGCTCTGCACGCAATTGCATGCTTTTTGTTCCCACTGTGGATATTTGGATGGTTGGCAAGATCAGCTTTGATAGGCATCCGTGGGCCGCAGCATGTGCTCCTGCGCGTAGATGAGCAAGGCTTCGTGAGAGGAGAGTATAGCGGGTTTAGTCTGCGCGAATCTTTTCGGTCTCATCTTGGGAGTTGGTTACTTTTACTGCTAGTAGCAATTTTGTTTGTCCTATCTTTAATTGTGTTGTCTCGACTCACGTTAATATAAAGATAGATTTAGCGTGGTTCAACCAATGCAGTCCACCCGGTTTTGGCGTATGTTGGCAGGTTTCATTTGGAGGGAAGGAAGATCAATGAAGTTCGGCATATTTCTCGGAGTGCAAATCTCGCCGGAAGAATCACTGGCGCAGCAGATTGAGGACAGCGCGGAGCAAGTACGCGCGGCGCGCGATGCAGGCTTTGACCTCATCTGCACAGGTCAGCACTTCCTCTCCGCACCATACGCACAGCCCGCGACGCTGCCGTTCCTAGCGCGAATGGCTGCTGAGGCGGGCGACATGGAGGTTGCCGCCGCCGTCATCCTCGTTCCGCTGCACAACCCCGTTGACATCGCGGAAAACGTGGCGACTATGGACGCAATCTGCAACGGACGCTTCATCTTCGGTGTCGGGATTGGCTACCGAGATGAGGAGTTTGCGGCGTTCGGCATCAAGTCCAACGAGCGCGTTGGACGCCTGCGTGAGTCCCTTGAACTGATGAAGATGCTCTGGACGGAGGAACAGGTGGAGTACAACGGCAAGTATTATCATCTGCCCAAGGTAAGACCCTCGACGCGTCCGGTGCGAAAGCCTCACCCGCCGATATGGGTTGCTGCGAATAACGATGTCGCCATTCGCCGCGCCGCCCGCTGGGGCTACCCGTGGTTCATCAACCCGCACGCCACGATGTCCACCATAGACCGCCAGATTGCCGTCTATAACGCCGAGATTGACAGGGTAGGGCAAACCGCTCCCGACGCTATGCCGATGTTTCGTGAGATGTATGTCGCTGAGGACAGGGCGACGGCATACGAGGAAAGCCGCCCATATCTTGAGAGCAAGTATGCCGCTTACGCCGCCTGGGGGCAGGACAAGGCGCTCCCTGGCGAAGAGAGCTTCAAGGTGCCTTTCGAGGATCTTGCGCGCGACCGCTTCCTGATTGGCTCGCCCGATGACATTGTAGATGAGATACGCCGCTACCAGAATGACCTCGGAGCGAACTACATAATCTTCCGCATGCAGTGGCCCGGCCTGCCGCAGGAGAAGGTTCTACGGCAGTTAACGCTCCTTCGTGAGGAAGTTATCCCCAGAATCAAGCAGTAGCATGGAAGGTATCGGAAGGGCGCTGCTTTTCGTGGGCATTGCGGTCGCCATCGTGGGGCTGCTGTTCATGCTCGGACCCAAGATCCCGCTATTGGGCAAGTTGCCGGGCGATCTGGTATTCAGGCGAGGCGAATCCGCCTTTTACTTGCCGCTCGCCACATCCATCGTCGTCAGCATCGTTTTGACCGTCATCCTGAACATAGTATTTCGATTGTTCAGATAGGCGGTGAATGTCCACACACCCTAGAACTGCGCCACTTCCACTGAATTGATAGGCGGCAGATTGTCAATCATCAGCTTCCAACTGTCGCCTTCATCGCGGCTGTAGAATATCTGCCCGTTCGTCGTGCCGACATAAACTCCGCAAGGATCGAGCGAGTCAGTCGCCATTCCCTCACGCATGCTGTGCAAGTAGGCGTTCTTCTGTGGCAGTCCGTTGGTGAGCGCTTCCCAATCAGAGCCACCATTTCGACTGCGGAACACACGAAACTTGTTGTCGCTCACGATGCGGAACTCCCCGCCGACCGCGCCTTCCTCAATGGCATTGTCCTCCGGCAGCACATAAAGCGTCTTAGGGTCGTGCGAATGCAACGCGAGCGCAAGGCCGAAGCGCGAAGGCAGCCCTTCGGTGATGTCCACCCAACTCTGACCGCCGTTATCGCTGCGGTAAGTGCCGCAGTGGTTCTGCTGGTACAGCAGGCCGTCGGCGGCGGGATGCGCCAGCAGCTTATGGGGGCACTGCCCGAACTCAAGGTCCTGCGCGTCCGGTATGAAATCTGCGCGCACATTCTTGTTCTGAGGCTGCCAGCTCTCGCCGCCATCGGTAGTCCCATATACTCCGGCTGCTGAAATGCCAACCCACATGCGCGCCGGGTTTCGCCCGTCCAGCGCGATGCTGTGCAGGCAAAGGCCGCCCATGCCCGGAAACCAGTGCTCGCCGGTGGGGTGATCGGCGATACTGCGAATTTCCTGCCAACTCATTCCTGCGTCATCGCTTCGGAACAGCGATGCCGGGTCAGCTCCCGCGTACAGCACATCCGGTTCGCTTGATCGTCCCGGCTTGATATGCCAAATCCTGTTGATCGTCTTGCCGTCGCGGTCCGCGAACTTGGGTGGGGTCTCGGCTGTCTTCCATGTTTTGCCCAGGTCGTGGCTAATGTGAATCTCCGCGCCCCAGATCATGTAATTGACTGCTGCGTACACCGTGCCGCCGTTGCGCGCGTCCTGCACGAAGTGATACACATCGCCACCGCGACAGTGAACTTCGGATAGCTCCCACTTCCTGCGCTCCGAGTCACTCGACAGCACGAAAGCGCCTTTGCGGGTGCCTACAAGCAGTGCGACTTCGGGAACAGATGCGCCATTGGAATATGACATCGCCAACCTCACTTTGCTAAGAATAGATTATTTATCTATTCCAAAATAAAAGCGAGATTGGCGTCAAGCGTATGTGCGGCGCGATTTTGCCTATTCTATTGGTGCGCCCGCCGTATAAACCTCGTGCGAGTACGCGACTATGGAAGGATCCGGCTCATAGGCAACCGTCAGGTCCTTGCCCTTGTAGTCCATCACATTCGCAACATGGCGCATTGCGTTCACGCGCGCGCGCTTCTTGTCGTCGGACTTGATGATGGTCCACGGGGCGACCTCGAAATTGGTCAGCAGGAACATTGCCTCCTTCGCCTCGGTGTACTCCCGCCACTTGTCTATCGACCTCAGGTCAACCGGGCTTACCTTCCACTGCTTGAGCGGATCGCTTGCGCGTCCATTGAACCGCCTGAGCTGCTCCTTTTGGCTGACGGAGAAGTAGAGCTTTATCAGCTTGATCCCACTGTCAACAATCATGCGCTCCAGCATAGGCACATGACGCATGAACAGCCTATAATCAGGATCAGAGGAGAAGCCCATCACGCGCTCAACTCCCGCTCGGTTGTACCAGGAGCGGTCGAAAAGCACAATCTCGCCCGATGTCGGGAAATGGCGAATGTAGCGCTGGAAGTACCACTGCCCCAGCTCTACTTCAGACGGCTTGTCCAGTGCGACCACTCGCGCCGTGCGCGGGTTCCAGTGCTCCATGAAGCGCCTGATCGTTCCGCCCTTGCCTGCCGCGTCTCGCCCCTCGAACAGGATTATCGCCCTGTCGCCGGTCTCCCTCATAGAGTTCTGAAGTTTCATAAGCTCTATCTGAAGCGCCTGCTTCTGAGACTCGTACTCTCGTCTCGGCATGCGCTCGGCGTAGGGGAAGATGTTCTCCCTGAAGTATCTGGCGCGATCGTAAGGCGCTATGTGGATAGGATCGTCAAGCGGCTCGGAATCCGGAATGTAATCCTCGCCCGGCACGATCGCCGCGTCCATCATATCCTTGTCGAGATCGATGCTTGCGTGATTATTGGAATTGTTCCGATGTATCGTCTGCTTTTCTGTCATGTTCCCATCCAATCATTACTTTGGCGCATCGTCTTTAACCACAATATACGTCCCGACGCCGGTAGCCGCAATATGTCCCGTAGATGTCCCAACCGCGCGGTCTGCGCGCCGCGAAACGGCTGCTACCAGTTCAGCAGACCCGGCTTCTGCGCTCGCCAGCCGTCGTCGGACGGGAACACCGTGTTCATCGGGACAGCCTGCGTGTCGCCGTCAAACCAGTCCTGCACGGTCTCTCGCCACTTCTTATAGTGAGGCGCGTTGCGATGCGCGGTCATGTGCGCTTCCTCGTCCGCATAGACTTCATACAGGTAGAACTTGTTTGGGTCGGTCTTGTCTTCCAGAATGTCGAAGCGGAAGCAGCCCGGCTCATCCCTCACGCTTCCCTGGCTGTCTCCAAGGCTCGCCTCCTTGAACTGCTCCCGGAATCCCGGCTTTATCTTGATGGTCACGAATATCGCGTGCATTTATCTCTCCCTTGTTCAGCGTATAGACTGCATTATATTTCCGCCGCTCCATCCTGTCTATCCCGTCCGCCGATGTCGGTTTCCCCTCTATGCGAAGCGCGGCATTACGCTATCGGCGAATAGCCGCATGCTGTTTTCGGTCTGCTCCCAGGTCATCTCTCCAATCCTGAACTGCACCATGACCCCTCCCACCCCAATGTCGTCAAGCTCGGCAACGATTTCGGCTACGGTGTCCGGAGACCCGTACACGAGATCATCTTCAGGGCCGGCGTCCGAGTTTGCGTAGATTGCTTCTACTTCGATTTGCTCACAGGCGGTGTTCATCCGTTCACGACCGCCGGTTATGTGCTGCATGCTTGCCGCGTATGCCGGACGCGCAATCTCTGCCGCCTCTGCGTCCGTTTCAGCAACTACTCCGTTGAACCATATCCAGCAACTCGCGCATGCACGGGTTACATAGTCTTCGTCGTAGCCCGCGTCCGACATGGCGCTGCGGTACAGGTCGAACATGCGCCTTATCTTGTCCGGCGGTTGCATCGACAACATGAACGGCCTTCCCTGGCGCGCCATCTGAAGCAGCGAGTTCTCGCTTGCTATCGCTCGTATCAGCGGCGGGTGCGGCTTCTGAACGACTTTAGGGCGCAGTGACGGAATCTCTACATTCCAGCGCTTGCCCTTGTGGTGGTATCCGTCTTCCGTCCATGCCTTCGTCAGAATCTCTTCGGCTTCCAGCAGCCGTGATTGCGCCTCCCCGTACTTCACGCCGTAGCCGCGGTATTCGTAGCGATTGAAAGCCGACCCTCGCGCCGTGCCGACCATAATGCGCCCGCCACTAAGATTGTCCAGCAACGCGATCTGCTCCGCGAGCCTTACAGGATGATGGAACGCCGTCTGCACCGCGGAGAAGCCCACACGGACATTCTTGGTGCGGGCTACCACCGCGCCACCGAACGTCATCGGATCCGCGTAAGTGCATACGCCGTCGAAATGATGCTCGCCAAGCCAGACTGAATGGTATCCTAGCCGGTCCGCAAGCTCCGTCTCGGCAAGCGCCTCATTCACTACGGTGTAATCGCTATCGGGTGTTCTGCTTTCGGGAAATAGGAAGTCTCCGAATTTCATATAGTGTCCTTTTGTAGGTGTCAGTTATCAGTCATCAGTTAAGAGTTTTCGCAGCCTTGACCGAATTGCGCCAAGATTGCGACCGAAGTGTTCTGCAAGTTCTGATTTGCTAAGTCCCAAATCGCGTAATCGCTTCAACTCTTTGTCATCTTCTTGGGTCCACTTTTCGTATGCTGACGGGTGTTGCTGGCGAATTTCTTCGACATCATAAGATTTGATGTCACTTGATTCTATAGTTGCTTGCTGGCGTATAAACGCCCGCACTATCCGCAACTCCCCATAGTCGTAATCCTCGCCCAGTGCTTCCTTCACGGGAACCAGGCTGTTGGAATCCGATTCAAGCAGGGCATCTTGAATCCTTTTTGTACGCTCAAGCGATGGCAAGTACAGTCGCAGGTCTATATCCTCACCCGATTGAACTAGCCGGTCTATGTGTCCCATGATTGTGCTTTTGGCTAATCCTCGGCGATGCGCCGTTTCGTCGAGCGATAGTCCTTGTACCAGCAATTGCCTCGTCTGGTCAAAAGTTGAGCATTCGCGTGTCGAAGTCGCACCGGGGCTTTCGCTGTGCAGCTGCGATCCTGCCGTGCGGTCAACCAGATTATTCTCTCCCGCATACTCCCGTATCACCCCCAAGAACGCATCCCCGTACTGCTCTAGCTTCACCGCCCCCACCCCTGATATGCGCGATAGGCTGTCTTCACTCTGCGGTATGTAGTACGCCATCTGCTGCAATGTAGCGTCGCCGAATACCACATACGGCGGCACGCGCTTCTCGCTTGCGATGCGCCTACGCAGCGCGCGCAGTTCCTCGAACAGCCCGCTGTCGTAGTCTAGCGTATCACGCGCACTGCCGCGCAATGGCCTGCTTTCCCTAATCGGTTCTTGCCTCTTGCGGCGCGAAAGCCTCAGCGACTCCCGGCCGTTCAGAAATGCCCTGCCCTCAGCCGTCACACCCATCGTCGCGTACTCACTGCTTGTCTTATGTAGCAGACCTGTGTCCAGCAGCAACCCGCATATCTCTCTGATTTCACCGTCCGAATGGTCTTCGACTATGCCGTACACGCTCAGTTTGTCATGCCCAAGCCTAAGAACGCGCTCAGCCTTCGAGCCGCGTAGCACCTGTGCGATGTAGCTTGCGCCAAATCGTTCCCCCGTGCGTATTACCGCGGACAAAATCTTCTGCGCGATAATCGTCGCGTCGAAATCCTCCATATCCGCGAGGCAAACGTCGCATCCGCCGCAGTTGTCCGCATCGTCGGCGGGCGGGTTGGATAGGCTGGATGGGCTGGACAAAGAATCTTCGCCGAAGTAGTCCAGTAAGTACCGCCGCCGACATGCCCTCAGCGTGCAGAACTCTATGACCTGCGCCAACTTGTCCTGCGCGCCCCGCTTTTCGCCGGCATCTTCGATTTGATTTATGAAGAAGTCCTGCTTAATCTTGTCGCCATAAGAGTAGAACAGCACGCAGTCGCTCGGCAGCCCGTCTCGCCCGGCGCGTCCCGTCTGCTGATAATACGCCTCCAGAGTCTTGGGCATTTCTTGGTGAACGACAAGCCTCACATCCGGCTTGTCTATGCCCATGCCGAAGGCGATAGTCGCCGCGATTACATCTACCTCGTCTCGTATGAACCGTTCCTGATTCCTGCGCCGCGTCTCAGCGTCCATCCCCGCGTGGTATGGCAGCGCCTTGAACCCCGCGTCTTGCAGCCTATCGGAAAACTCCTCTGTGTCCTTGCGCGAGAAGCAGTAGATAATAGCCGACTCGCCCTTGCGTTCCCTAAGCAGTTGAACGAGCTGGTCAAACGCTCTCTCTTTCGGGCGCACCTCATACCGCAAGTTCGGCCGGTCGAAACTGGCGATGAACTGCTGCGGCTGCTTCAAGCGGAGCTGCATAAGGATGTCGTGCCGCACCCTTTCAGTCGCCGTAGCGGTCAGCGCGATGAACGGCACGTCAGGCATCCCCTGTCGCAGCCCTCCCAGCGTGCGATAGTCCGGACGGAAGTCGTGTCCCCATTCCGAAATGCAATGCGCCTCGTCCACAGCCACAAGGTTCACATTTAGCGTACCCAGGAATTGCCGGAAGTCAGGCAGCGCCAGTCGCTCCGGCGCGAGATACAGTATTTTCAGGTCGCCCTGTTGCGCCTGCGTCTGCACCCGCATAATCTCGGCGTAAGTGAGTGTACTGTTGATGAACTCGGCAGCAATTCCGTTTGCCTTCAGCGCGTCCACCTGGTCCTTCATCAGCGCAATCAGCGGCGAAATAACCAGAGTCAGCCCCTCGAACCGTAGCGCCGGAAGCTGATAGCAAAGCGACTTGCCCCCGCCTGTGGGCATAATCACCAGCGCATCCCGTCCCTCCAGCACGCTCCCGATTATCTCTTCCTGAAGCGGCCGAAACTCATCGTATCCGAAGTATTTTTTCAGCAGCTCCTTCATCCCGAGTAACCCTCTATCTTATCCATCCTGTACATCCTGTTAGTTTCCCCTGTTAGCCCCCGTAGCGGTTTTAGGATACAATACAAACTGAAAAAAATTCTACGCACTCAAATTACCCCGTGGAGGCGCGACATGGCTCTGCTACTCAACCGAGAGACGATTCAAGGACTGCTCACAATGAGCGACACCATCGCGCTGCTTGAGCGCGCGTTCAGTGACCTCGCATCCGGTGAAGCCGCAATGCCCCCGCGCACGGTAATGGCAGACCCTGCCAACAACGGCTGGTACGCCTTCATGCCCGCCCACATCAAAGGCATGGGCACTATCGGCATCAAGGCGGTTACCGTCTTCAAGGACAACCCCGCCAAGTTCAACATGCCCAGCACGCTGGCGTCCATCATTCTGCTGGATGTGCAGACCGGCAACACCATATCCGTCATGGACGGCGGCTTCATCACCGCGATGCGAACCGGAGGCGTCTCCGGCCTCGCCACCAAGTACCTCGCGCGCGAAAACGCTAAGGTCGCGGGCGTGCTCGGCATGGGTGTGCAGGCGCGCGCCCAGTGCATCGGCATGGCTACTGCGCGCGAACTCGATAGCATCGTCTGTTTCTCGATGGACCCGCCGGAAGCCCAGCAGCAGTTCGCCGCCGACATCTCCGAACAGACCGGCGTTGACGTCAGCCTTGCGGGCAGCGTTCAGGAAGTCGTGCAAGGCGTGGATGTCCTTGCGCTCGCCACCACAGCCGCAAATCCCATCGTTGACGGCGCATGGCTGCGCCCGGGTTTGCACATTAACGCCATTGGCTCGCACGCGCCCGGCGTCCGCGAACTCGATACCGCAAGCGTCCTCAAATCCAAGATAATCTGCGACCAGACCGCCGCATGCCTCGCAGAAGCAGGCGACATTCAGATTCCGCTCGAAGAGGGCGCGATGACCGCTGACGACATCTACGGCGAGATTGGCGACCTTGTAACCGGAGCGAAGCAAGGCAGGGAAAGCGACGACGAGATTACTCTGTTCAAGAGCGTAGGGCTGTCCATTCAGGACATCTCAACCGCGTACCATGTCTATCAGCAGGCGGTAGAGCAGGGGGCGGGCACGGAGTTCGATTTCTAAAAAGATTTGACATTTATGCCTGTCTTAGTTCCCAAAAATAGTATTATAATGTAAGTGGCACATCGGCAAGGCTAATGCAATGGGTGAGGCATGAAACCGTGATAGACTTCAACCTGTTGACAGGGGTGATCCTTTCAACGCTGATTGCCTATTTGCTGGGCGCGCTACCTATCGCCGTGTGGATAAGCCGCCGCAACAAGATTGATATATTCAGTGTCGGCACCGGCTTGCCCGGAGCTTCCAATGTCCGCAGGCAGGTAGGCAATGTACCGGGCGGTCTAGTGTTGATCGGCGACATGGCTAAGGGCGCCGTTGCCATACTTGCCGCGCGCCAGATGCAAGTTGACGGTATTTGGCTGATTCTGCCGTGCTTTGCTATGGTCGCCGGTCATTGGAGGTCCATATTCACGGGATTTCGAGGCGGCGACGGACTTGCCCCTTTGGGTGGGGCACTTCTTGTAATGTTCCCGCCATTCAACGGCTTCATTGCAGCGCTCGTCGGCTCAATGGTTACTTTGGGCGGGCAGAAACTACCTTACACATCGCTGTTAGGGCTGGTTGCGGGGATTGCCACTCTTCTGGTTCTGGTCCGAACCAGCTCGCCGGAAGAAATCGCTCTCGCGGCAGGCGTCACCGTCATTGCTCTTCTGGTTCTGCTTCACGCCTCGGTTGGACACCGCAGGCGCAACTCTAAAGACGAGTGGGGCGAACTAGACGAAGGCGAAGGCGCTACCGAGTAAATCTGGTGCCCTTGCGCGGCAACACTTACTGCCGCGCCTTGACGCAACTATCTCGTATTCCCCGACTATCCCACTGCTACGCTGGTCGTCGTCCTCAGCACGCCATCCAAGTGGTGGATCTGCTCCGTCACCAGGTCATGCACTCCGCCCAGGTCCTCTTCCTGTACGACCGCGATCACGTCATAAGGACCCGTAACGCGGGAGGCGCTTATGATGCTTGGGTTGTCTTTCAAAGTCTCCATAAGCCCGGTCGAAGACCCGACTTTTGCCTCTATGAGCACATACGCTCTCACCATTTTATCATCCCTCCTAAAAATGCCTTGTCATGACTTGGTTTGCAAGCATACGCTCTTTGCCATACTGCTGCCAGTATTTCTTACCCCTCAGACTAGGCAATCTGGTTGTCTGTCTCAACATACAGCAGACTTGGGGTCGAGTCTATCGAGCGAATCCTCACATGCGGCCGAAAAGAGTAATATCGAAGCTCACTTACCAGTTCGTGAAGGCGCCATCGTTGCGCCGCAGCTGTGGCGGCCAGCCCGTCGGATCGACCACATGCGCTTGCACCGCTTCTTCGTCGAAATCAACGCCAAGCCCCACCGCGTCCGGCGGCACGAAGCTGTACCCGTCCTCCCAATCAATCTGCTGCGGGAAGAACTTGGTAGCGTAAGTGCCGGGACGCTGCGGCATCTCCTGCACGCCCACGTTCGTTGACGCCATGCACAGGTTCACGCACGCCGCCGCGCTCACCGGTCCCAGTGGATTGTGCGGCACGATGTCGATGTAGTGCGTCTCTGCCCAGTGCGTAATCTTCAGCGCCTCCGTAAGTCCGCCCACGATGCACAGGTCGATGCGCGCGTAGTTTATAAGCTCCTCCTCGATGACCTCGCGGAACGGCCACTTGGTTGCCCACTGCTCGCCCGCCGCAATCGGCAGGGACACATGCCGCGCCAGCGTGCGGTAGCTCGCCGGGTTCTCCGAGCGAAGAGGGTCCTCTATGAAGAACGGGCGATATGGCTCCAACGCCTTGCAAAGCGCCACTGAGTGCGCCGTATCCAGCCGCGTGTGTATGTCCAGGCACATCTGAATGTCCGGACCCACCGCCTCGCGCACCAGCGCCATCTGCTCCTCCGCGATCCGCATCGACTCCACTGGCTCCAGCAGCCCGTCCATTCCCTGATACTCGAAGACGCCGCCCGTCTCAGCCAGCCCCCAGCGCACGAACTTCCAACCGTCCGCCACCGCCTTCTTGGAGTTCGCAATCAGTTCCTCGGTCGTGCTGCCCTGTGTGTGCGGATACGACACCACCTTATCGCGCACAGGTCCGCCCAGCAGCTTGTACACCGGCATATTCAGCGCCTTGCCCTTGATGTCCCACAGCGCAATATCAATCGCGCTTATCGCGCAGCAATACACCTTGTCCGCCGGAAAGAACCCACCCCGGAACATGTGCTGCCACAGCCGCTCCGTAGCGAACGGGTCCTGCCCGACAACGAGTTCCGACAGATGCTCAATCGCATTGGCGACAGCATTTCCCCATCGTGGAATCCCAACCTCGCCAAGCCCGTAAATACCCTCATCCGTCTCCACCTTGGCGATGAAATACAGCTTGCCCTCATCGTCCGCAAAAGCGTAGCTCTTGATGCCTGTAACCTTCATTGTAAAGCCTCTCATAAGTCAATTGGATTGCGCGCCCATACGATAGCGAAGTATGTGCAGAGGGTCAAGCGCAAGCTCTCACAAGCCGCTCCTGTGCGAGAAGTTAAGAATAGGAAAGAAATTCGCACTCATGATGGAGTTAGTTGCATCGGTTTGTATTAAGATAGCGCTGAAATACAAGCCTGTATAGAAATACGCCTTTAAGGAGATACTAGCATGACGGCCCATCCGGACATAAACGACCTCTTCTGTCTGCTCGATAAGTGGCGACACTTTCCTGCCTTTCCACTCGAAGCCCGCTCAGAAGTCCTGTTCGCCCTATTCCTATCAACTGTATTGGAGAACTGTGAGAGCGTAGGTGTTAAAGTCAAGCCGCATATTATCCCGCAGTTCCCACTAAGGCAGAATAGACGCGACCCACGCACCAAGAAGCGGACCAACCACTCTAACAATGTTGACTTCTTCGCCCTATCAGAGAATAGTAAATGCGCCTACCTGATTGAACTCAAAACTGATATGTCTTCTCGGAGGATGGAACAGGACGTTTATCTTACAAGCTCTGCTGAAAAGTATATGGATGAGATTCTGCGTGATTTGAAAAGCATCGTCCAGGCTAGTTCGGAGAAAAAGAAATACTTTCACCTATTGAGCGCTCTATCCGAGTTAGGTCTCATATCTTTGCCTGAGAATCTCGAATGTAAGATATTCTCCAAGAATTCTAGAGGTCTAAAGAGTTCCATAGATGAAATCAGCATAGTTAGATCGTCCCGGCTTGAAGTCGTCTATGTACAACCTAGAAAATCCAAGGAAGACAAACCTGACGAAGCTCACCACTACATCTACTTCGACGAGTTCGCTGAGATCGTCGAAAGTCAGGGCAAGCTAGGCAGACAGTTTGCGTGCTATCTGCGAGAATGGAAAACTGATCCCGCCAAACAACCACCAGACTAGACTTGAGACCGCAAGTGACAGGACAGGACATTGAACCCACACCGCCTTTCCAAGTCCCGCTACATGTCCGGCCACCAGTGCCACCTGCGCCTCTGGCACGACATCCACGAACGCCATCTCATGCCGCCCATAAGTGAGGCGCAGCAGGCGATATTCGACACGGGCCATCAAGTCGGCGACTTAGCGCGTGAACGATACCCCGACGGTCATCTCGTAGCGCACGACTACCGAAATATACCCGCCGCGCTCTCAGAAACACAGCGTCTCGTCGAAGCAGACGCCACGCCAGCCCTCTTTGAGCCGGCGTTTCAGCACAATGACGTTCTCGCGCGTGTCGATATACTTGAGCGCATACCCGGAGGCGGTTGGCGCATTGTGGAAGTGAAATCTACCACGCGCTGCAAGCCTGAGCATATACCTGATGTCGCCGTGCAGCTATGGGTGCTGCGTGGCGCTGGGCTGGACATCCGGGACGCCGGCGTGCTGACACTCAACCGCGAGTACATATACGACGGGATTCACCTCGACCTTGACGCCCTGTTCAAGCTCCATCCCATTCTTGACGAAGCCGATGCCCTGCTGGAAAGCGTCGGGACGGATGTCGCCGAGATGCAAGCAATGCTCGCCGCAGACTCCGCTCCGGACATTCAGCCCAGTCAACACTGCTTAAAACCGTATGAGTGTCCGTACTACGCGCACTGCACCCGGAACATCCCTCTACCGGAACATGGCATTCGTGAACTTTCAGGAATCAGAGCCAACCGGCGAGAGCAGTTGGAATCTATGGGCGTCACCGAAGTGCGCGATGTTCCGGCAGACTTTCCGCTCAACAAGTTGCAATCCGTCATTCACCGGGCGGTTTCCAATGGGCGCGACATTGTGCATGGCAATTTGGCGCGTTCCCTCGATGCCATAACATCGCCCGTGTACCATCTCGACTTCGAGACCTTTCAGCCTGCCATCCCTCAATTCGCCGGCACACGCCCCTATGACCAGATTCCCTTTCTATTCTCGGTCCGTACCGAACTTGATGAATCCTCCCACGAACATGCGGATTACCTGTACGAACACAACGGCGACCCGAGACCATTGCTTATCGAGCGACTGCTTGAGGCGCTTGGAGACAAGGGAAGCATCTGCGTTTATTCCCCATTCGAGCGAACGCAGCTAAAGGCGCTTGCGACCGCATTCCCGCAGTACGCCGACGCGCTTGAAAACATTATCGCGCGGCTAGTTGACCTATTGCCGATAGTGAGAGGGAATTATTATCACCCGGGCTTTCATGGGTCCTTTTCGATTAAGTCAGTGCTGCCGGCCGTTGCTCCGAATATGAGCTACGACGACCTGGAAGTCGCTGACGGTCAACTGGCTTCGGTATGGTACGCCCGCGCCCTGGCAAGCAGCAATGCGACGGAGAGACGTCAGATATTCGACAATCTTCGCGCGTACTGCGCGCGTGACACACTGGCGATGGTAGAACTGCGTAAGACGCTTTTCTCGTTGATCATTGCCGACACGTAATCGAAGCTGCCTTGATTTCCTTGCCCCGCCAATCCTGTTCCTGCTACACTTTCACTCATGACACGAACCCAATTTGAACGCCTCGTTATGCAGGCACTTGACCGCATCCCCGAAGACCTGCGCCTCCGTCTCGACAATGTGGACATCGTCGTGGACGAAGCGCCCAGCAGAGAACAGCTCGTCGGCTCCGGCATCGAGGAAGGACACATCCTCCTGGGGCTATATGAGGGGCTGCCGCTCACCGACCGCTACAACTACGACATGGTGCTGCCCGATAAGATTACGCTCTTCCAGCAGCCCATCGAGTCCATCTGCCAGACCGACGAGGACATCATCCGCGAAGTGCATGTTACGGTCGTCCATGAGGTAGCGCACCACTTTGGCATAGACGACGACCGCTTGCACCAGTTCGGGCTATAACGCACGGGAGAATCCCAATGAAAATAAAGTCCATCAAAGCAGTCTCGGTTGACCTTCGTCCCACCCCCAAGACCGCGCCGCGTGTTCCAAAGCAGCAGGTGCCCGACTGGGTCAGCCCCACGATGATGTACACGGAGTTCAGCAAGTCCGACTTCAGCGCGCCCTGGGGACGCACTGCCTGCGTCGTAACTGCCGAAGACGGCACTTGGGGACTTGGCATCACCATCAACAGCGCGCCCGTAAACAGCATCATCAACGACCAGTTCGCTCCCATCCTCGTAGGGCAGAACTGCATGGCAACCGAAAAGGCATGGGACATGATGCAGCGCGCCACCACAGCCTACGGTAACGTCGGCTTGGCAAGCTACGCCATCAGCGCAGTCGATAACGCGCTCTGGGACCTGAAGGGGAAGCTGCTCGGCAGACCCGTCTATGAACTGCTCGGCGGTCCCCAGAAGGACAAAATCTTCTGCTACGCCAGCAACACCGACACCTCTTACGGCGTGGCAAACAGCATTGACTGGTTCTTGGAGCTTGGCTTCAAGGCGGTCAAGCTATTCGTGCCGCACGGTCCACATGAAGGCATCGAAGGGCTAAACAAGAATGTAGAACTCGTGGCGCGCACCCGTGAACAGATTGGCGATGATGTCGAACTGATGCTTGACGCCTGGATTTCCTTGAATACCGAATACGTCGTGCGCCTGTCGGAGGCGCTGAAGCCCTATCGCATCAAGTGGCTTGAGGACTATCTGCCGCCCTACGACTTCGACAGCTACATCAAGGTGCGCGAGCGAATACCCCATCAGATACTCGCCACCGGCGAGCACTGGCACACGATTCACCCCTTTGCGCTTGCGGCAGGGCAGGGGCTTGTTGACATCATGCAGCCCGATGTCGCGTGGGTGGGCGGCATCACCGCCATCGTCCGTATCTGCCACATCGCCGAGGCGCACGGGCAGACGGTGATCGCGCACGGCGGCATGAACTACCCCTACGGCCAGCACCTATCCTACGCAATGCCCGCCATCGCGTGGGGCGAGCGTTCCGAAGGCGTTTCACCTCCGGGCGTGCCGCTCGAAGAGATGGTCGTGCTGCCCGGAACCCCGGCTATCAAGGACGGCTATCTGACGCCCAGCGACGCGCCGGGATTCGGCTTTGAGATTACGACCGACTGGCTGGAAGAGCGAGCGGTTTAGAGCTTTCGTACCGTGTCGCCCACTGACACCTTGCCGGGCTGAATAACCCATGTGTTGATGCCGCGCAGGCACATCTCGCGCCCTATGGCGGAGTTCACGAACTTCATCGCGTCCGCGCCAAATCGCTCCACGAACTTGCCGCAGCCCGTATGCGGCTTAGCGGAAACTTCCAGCACCGCTTCGCCAATGGACAGGCGCGTTCCCGGCGGCAGGTTCTCCCTGCTGATGTCCATCTCGACATAGAACTGGTCGCCTGCCAGGTGCCATCGATCCTTGTCCTGCGCGACGAGGTCAGTCACGCGGGAATTCATAATCGTAATCTGGCACTCTGGGTCGGCTGAGCCGTCCGCCGTCTGACCACTGCCACGAGCCTTCCAGTTGTCGCCAACAAGCCCCTCTTCAGTGTCCAGCTTCCCTTCATCAAGTATCTCGCGCCCAAGCGTCTCAGGACGCCGCACAATCAGATGCACCACGCCCGCATTCTTAGGCGCGTCCCGTATGTCATCCAGCCCCGCTTCGAGTTCCGTCATAGATAGGTGTTGTATCGCTACCACTATATTCTCCTTCTGCCCGCTAACTTGTCTCATTCAACTTTCAAATGCTCCAAGTCAAGACTTGAGCGTATGTACATTACAGATTCCGGTATGTCCTTTCGTTTCTGAGAGACACACGTACTACTGACACGATCTGTCGAGACTCCACAATCTCATAGACAATTCTGTATCGACCTGCCTTTAAGCGCCAGAAAGGGTTGTTTCCTCTCATTTTTACGCTCCCGACAGGTCGTGGATTATCGGATAACCTAGTAAAAGAGCGTTGGACGCGGAACACCACATCGGGAGAAAGACGTCTAAGTTGTCTCCGAGCAGCTGTGGATAATTCGACTCTGTAAGCCAATGGTTACACTTTCTTCTCCTGCTTCAAGCTCTCAAAGAAATCATCCGCCTCTGTACCGCCGTTCTCCCACCAGTCCCGGCTGGCGGCTTCAATCTCATCCATCTCTAGTTCGTCCATCTCCGTGTCTATCAACCACTGTTTCACCGCTTCTTTGATGATTTCCTGCACACTGCAATCGTATTTTGCCGCCGACGCCTCAAGAGCAGCGCACAATTTGTCGTCTTCTAAGAGCAATGTTAATTCTCGCATAGCGCCTTCCCCTTGATTATCCAAGTGGACACATTCTAGCATGTCGAAGGCCCAAACAGCACATCCACATCCCGCTCCGCCTGCGCCTTTAGCTCTGCCGCCTCCACGAACCCAAGCTCCTTATAAGACTGCGCGCTGCCGTACTCCCGTGTCTGTATGACCACCGGCATCGGCAGGGCATGCCCAAACACCAGCGCCTGACGGTTCGATTCCAGCCGCGCCAGCACCGTCCGCAGCTTCCGGCTGCCCGACACGCCTGATAATACGGCGTCCGTATCCTTCTCATTGTCCAGCAGGCACGCTATCTTCGTCCCCAGCTGGCTCATCACTTCGTCGTCTATTCCGCTTGGACGTTGGTCAACCACCAGCAGCGTAACATTGTACTTCCGCATCTCGCGCGCGATGTTGCCGAAGATCGTGTTCTTGGCGATAGCCGGGCTGAGGAACTTGTGCGCCTCCTCGATGGTGATGACCAGCGGCCTCGGCTGCTGCGTTGGATCGCCGCTCGCCTGCTCCGACTTCCGTACATATTCGTCGTGAATGCGCCGCGTCAGCAGGTTCGCTATCAGCAGGTAAGCGTCTATGTCGTTCCCGTACCTACCGAACTCCAGCACAACATGCATCCCGCGCTGCAAGTAGTCCAGGATTCCCTTTACCGAGTTGCTGCCCTTTCCCTCGGTCATGAACCCGTAGCGCCTCATCTTGGTAAGACGATTCCTTAATGCTCTCAGCGTCGATGTCGGAACGTTCATCGCAGTCGCAAGCTCATTAAAGCCTTCGCCGCCAGGGTACTCGAGAAATTCTCGCAGCCAGCTCTTGCCAAACTTTTCGCGCAATGTATGGGCGGTTCCGGCGGCAATGTCCGACAACCCCCATGTATCCTGAAGAATTTCCACATCCTCCGGCTCTATGTCGTCGTAGCCGATGCTTACCTCGTAGTCTGTGCTGATTCCGCGCCGCCTCGCGCTCTCCGGATCAAGCGTGAACACCGCAACCATCGAGCTGAAGAGCTGCTTCAGCCCCTTCACCTCGTTCGTATGCTCGCTCGACCCGCGCCAGCCGTACTCGCCATGCATATCGAATATCAGATTACTGGCTGTTCCACGCTGCAATATGCCGATGAGCAGCAGCCGCGTGAGGAATGTCTTGCCCGTCCCGCTCTTGCCGAACACGCCGTTGCTTCGCTTCACCATCTCGTCGATGTCCAGGCACAGCCGCACTTCCATATCCATCGGATTTCCGATATAGAAATGTCCAGCGTCCTCGCTGCCGAACACCATGTTGATGTCTTCTTCTGATGCGAGCGACACTCGCGAGAAGTGCGGCGGTATCGTCTTCGCAGGCTGCGCTGCATTCATCGTGTCCGCGCCGATAATCAGCATCGGCTCCACCGTGATGGTGTTGTACGCCACCGTCCCGCTCATCACCTGTGCCACAAGCGGGCTGGACACATCCGGCGGCGCAGAAGTGATGCTATCGTCCGTTGACTCAAGCTCAATCTCGGTCAGCACGCCCAGAAAGCGGTTGCGCTGACCCTGGATGCTCACGAATGTGCCCACCTTGATATCCTCGATGGACACGCCGTCATCCAACCGCACCTTGACGCCCTCGCTCAGAGACCCGGATACGACCATGCCCAGAGGCTGGCGTCCGTCCGTGTATTCGAGATACCTGCCGTTTACGCCGTTCATTCCAGACTCCTCAGAATCCCGCTCAATCGTGGAAGTTGCCCAGACAGCGCCCCCGCCAGGCTCTTGCCCGCGCCCACAAGATACTCATGCCCGTCGGCATGCGCCGCTCCCGCATGCCGCAGAAACGACGCCACCACATGGTCTTGCCCGCTGTTCATCGGCGCGTTCAGCAGCGTGGCAAGGAATTCGTGAGAGCTGCTGAACTCCGCAAGTTCTAAAGCATCGCACTCCCGCACGAATGAGTACAGCCGCGGCGCGTTCAGCGGCGGATACCGCCTAATAGCATTGCCGTCCCGGTAGCCCACAACAATCGCGCGAAACTTCGTATGCAGCAACCTCTCTATCTGCGGATTGCTGCTCAGCACCTCCCCCTCCGTGCTGGCGTTCAGCCCGCGCGGAATGGCAGCGCGTCCCGGGTCGATGCTCTGCGTCGTTGCCTCGCACACGATGCCGTAAGTCGGCGTCTGCTCTCCGCACAGCACGAGGCTGCCGATGGCGGGCGCGTCGTACAGCCGGTAGCACTGCGCTGTGAACTCCGAAGTCGATGCTTCAACGACCTCGCCCACACGCCCATTCAAGCCATCTTGTCTATCGTGTGTATCCATGTTGGCCCCGCTCATATCCACCGTCGCATCTTCGAGATATTCTTCTCCGACGAATACACCGGCAGCCCCTGCTGTTCCAGAGCCGCGGCGACCAGTTCCACGAAATACTGCCTGTCCGCCCCCGTCACGACCGCCTGCTCATGCGCCTCCTTGAGCGCAACCGGATAGCCCGGCCCCAGCCTGCACTGCTCTACCACCAGCGAATGCACAAGCCCCAGCAGCGCCTCGTCAGCCGCAACCCAGTCCGGCACTTCCACCCGTCCGACCTCCTCTTCGGTCCTCACATAGAAGAAGCTCACGCCATGCCCGCCGTAGTGATTCCGCACAATGTCGGCATTGCTATCGAACACTCCCGACCGTTCGTTCATGCCAAGCATGTTCTCCAGAAGCTCACGGTCGAGAATGCCACCAACTTCCTTCTCGCAAGGTCGGTCCTCTCTTCTCTCAGTGCCGCACTCGCGGTCGCAATTAGGGACAGGGTAGGGACACACGCCTACGCGAAGCGCATTCACCACCTCCATACTGCGCGGCAGGCTGATATAGCTCGCAATTGCAACCGTGCGCTCCGACGCCATTTGCCTGATTTCGTCCAGAATCTCCACGAAACCTTCATCCACTAGATGGCGCACCACGAAATCAGGATGCCGATGCATCCCGAACATGATAAGCGACCCGTCCACCAGCCCAAGCGCGGGCAAGTCGCGCGGCAGTTCGCGCAGCGTGTCCAGCAGACCGCGCAACTCCTCCACGGCGCGCTTGGCATCCAGCAAAGCCCCGCTTATCGTCTCCTCGCGATACGGCGCGAACCTGTCGCGTATGACCAGTTCATCCGTCTCAGCATACAGGCGCGGCGCGCTGAACACCCGCGCATCCGGCTCGCCGCCGTAGCGTAGAGACATGCCGCCGATATTGATGAGATAGCAGTGCGCCGGTATGTGCCTGCTCACATCTATGTGCGAGCCGTCCACGCCCACCACACAGTAGTCGTCAGGTAGCGGCGGCGGCGAATACGAAGAGTCTAGCCGTTCATGAATCTCCGGCACTATCCAGTTCAAGTCAGTACCCGGCTGCTCCTTTTTCGCTATGTATATCATGGGGTCGAACGCCGCCGCTGCCGCAAGCGCGCTCCCAAGACGCGCACCCTTGTCGGCGTGCCCCGCCTGTAGCGCCGCCGCCATGTTGTCTATCTGCATCGCAGTCTGCGTTAAATCAAGAGCCACGCGCTACTTCATCCCCTCTATCCTGTCCATCGATGTTAATACCCCGCTTACCGTAGCACCCGCGCATCCCCCACTCGCCGCGTAATCCGCTTGTGATCCATATAATCCATCAGCGCCAGCGCGTACTTGCGGCTCGTCCCAAGCACATCGCGCACATTCGCCACTGAAATCTCGCCGTTCTCTCTGATGTACTCTGAGATTATATCCACCATCCGCTCGTATGCCTCAGCCGAATACACCACAGTTTCGCTCACGCGCACCACTCTGCCCTGCTCGTCGAGCAGATTCAGCACTTCGTCGTCCGGCGGCGCATCAGTCGGCGGCGAGAACGGCTCCGATTCCAGCGTCAGGATATATGCGTTCACCTGCTCGTTCTGCTCGTCGCTCAGTGTCGGCTCATACCCTGGTAGTCGCACCAGCGCACCGTCCTCTTCCACGACCTCCTGTAGCTGCAACCTCGCAAACGCCAGATTGAACACCTGCGCTGTCATCCCCAGTCTGCTACGAAGTTCCTCCTTGGGCGCGCCGCGCCGCAGCGGGAACTGCCGGTAGTACGCCTCAAGAGACTGCTGCGACTTCTCCACCACCCCGTTCCAACCGCCGGCAGTGAATAGGAAGCTGCCCCGACCGATACTTGCGTTCCCCAGCGGCACGATAAGGTTATCGGCAGCCATCGCCTCAAGTTCGGACCTCACGGTATCGGCGTCCATATTGGCGCGATTGACAAGCTCCCCGAACTCGCTCGGCTCTGAAGTTTCAATGGTTTTCAGCAGTACGTCCTGCGTCGAGCCAAGCTCCATCATCGCAAGCCGCTCGACGGTTTGAGCATCCCTGCGCCTATGGCGCCTCGCGTGCGTCTCCACTATGTTTCCCCCGCCAAGCGTCGTGCGGTTTGAGCGTATGACGTAATAGTCGCCTTTGACCACCGCGAGCGGCGCTTCCAGCTTTATCTGCGCCCAGCCGGTTTCGCCCGGCTCCAGTACATCTTGCTCCAGCAGCCGCAGCCGTCCCACGACTTCGCTGCTGCCCGTATGCACCGTGATGTACATATTGTGCCGCAGCGCATGCGGCGCGTCCGGAATCACTCGCAGCCGCACATCCATCGCGTCCGTTGGGCGCAGCCACCCTTCAGTCGTCAGCACCTCGCCGCGAGCAACTTCGTCCTGCGACACGTTGATGATGTTCGCGGCAACCCGTGTGCCGGGCTGCGCTTCCGTTTGCCCTTTCTTATGCGTCTGCAACCCACGGATGCGCGTGGATTTGCCAGCAACCACCAAGGACATATCCTGCCCTGTCGCTATCTTGCCATCAATCAGCGTACCCGTAACCACCGTGCCGAACCCCGAAATCGTGAAGGCTCGGTCGATTGGCAGGCGCGGGCGTCCCACATCGCGTTTCGGTGGCGTGTCGTCCAGCATCGAATCTATCGCGCTGATGAGTTCCGGCAGACCTTCGCCCGTCATCGCCGAGACGGGGTAGATTGCCGCCCCTTCGAGCACAGTGCCTTCAAGCGTCTCCTCGACATCCGCGACTACCAGTTCAAGCCAGTCATCGTCAACGAGGTCTCGCTTCGTAACCGCCACTAATCCCCGCTCCACCCGCAGCAAGTCGAGTATTGCCAGGTGTTCGCGCGTCTGGGGCATCACCGACTCGTCCGCAGCTACCACAAGCAGCGCCAGGTCTATCCCGCCCACGCCTGCGAGCATGTTGTTGACGAACCGCTCATGCCCCGGCACATCCACGATACTCGTTTCGTTGCCGCTCGGAAGTTGCAGCCATGCGAATCCTAAATCGATCGTCATGCCGCGCTCTTTCTCCTCGCGCAGCCTGTCCGGGTCAATACCCGTCAGCGCCTCGACCAGTGTCGATTTGCCATGATCAACATGCCCTGCCGTACCGATGACATACATTGAGGCGACTCCGTAAACTGTGCTCCCACTATTCTATTACAGGATGCAACACAAGAACTCGAAATGTCTATTATGGTCTTGTCCCAATCAGTGGAGAATTGCAATGTAGCCTGACACAGACGGCGCACCTGGTCAACATTGACGCTCCCAAACCACGCATGTTACCGTCTTGCTTGTGCAAATCTCCCTTGATAGCAAATCCGGCGCCTCATCCATAGAGAGACAGGCGATTCACAGAGCCATTGCCCTGCTGCTCAGTGCGCTGGTTTCGATGTCGGCTGCATTTGCCTGCGCCGACTTTCTGCGTGGCGATGAAGCCGTATCTGTGCCGCAGACCTTTCAGACGGAGCAGGGCCCCCGCTCGCTCGCATTTGACGGAGAGCATGTCTGGAGCACTCTGTTTGGCGCGCAGGTTGTAGCCAAGTACAGCATTGACGGGAAAAATGTCGCTAACTACAAGGCAGGTGGGTACCCACGCGCACTTGCATTCGATGGCGAAAATATGTGGGTCGGCAACAGCGCAGAGAATACCGTAACCAAGATGAGCTTGGAAGGCGAGGTGCTCGACACGGTAAGCATTGGCTTGCCGGACACATCTCCTGCCGCTCTGGTCTTCGACGGCGAAAGCATCTGGGTCGCGGCGTCCTGGGGCAACTCAGTAACAAAGGTCAACTTAGACGGGACAGTCGTCAAAACGGTAAGAGTTCCTGGATACCATCCCTCCCCTTGGGCAGTCACCCACGACGGGGAATCCGTCTGGGTAGCCAGTATGGGCAGCACTATGGTTGACCGTATGGACAGGGCAGGGGAGCTGACCGGCGCTTTCAAGGTCGCCGACTGGCCTGAAGGACGCACCGAGTCTTGGGGCGGGGGCGGCACCGCTATCACGTTCGACGGCGAATTCATCTGGGTTACAGTGGCTTCGACCGACTCTGTCGTAAAGCTAGACACCGATGGCGCAGTTCTCGGAGAATACCCGGTCGGCAGGTGGCCTACGGCAGTCGCGGTCGCTGGCGGCAGTGTGTGGGTAACCGACTTCCTTGATGCCACCGTTACGCGATTGAACATGGATGGCAGCCTTCGTGAAACCATTCCGGTTGAGCGCGGCCCTCACGCATTGCAGGCAGTTCACGATACAATGTGGGTCGCCAATTTCCAGGGAGACTCTATTACTGTGCTGCCTATCGAATGAACTAAGCATGGCGCCAGGGTATTTCGGTTATTGCGTTCCTCCGCATGTCATTTCGAGCGAAGCGAGAAATCTAAAATCGTTAACTATAGGCTGCCTTGTTTTCGCACAGCGATTTTAGACCCTTCACTTCGTTCAGGGTGACAACCGAAAGACCCCTGGCATGACGCTAATATCAGTTGAATAATAGAAAATTGGACCGAAATTACATGACAAATAAACTATTGATTTCCATAGTCACAATCCTGATAGTCGCAGCCGCCGTAGTGGTCGTCCTTGCATACTTATACTTGGACATCGGGCTGAATCCGAAGGGCGGCGGTGAGCTGAGAGTGGCGTTGCAGTCGTTCAGCGCGGAGACGCTCGACCCGTCTTCAGATAACAAGGACGGCCTGAATTACCACGGGCATCTGTACGATCACCTTGTTGGAACGAACTCAGACGGCAGGCATGATACTCGCTATGGCATCCTAAGCGGCTGGCAGGTTGCTCCAACGGCGGATGCTTTCACGCTAACACTGAGAGAAGGGGCCGCGTGGCACGACGGCGAGTCGGTGAAGGCTGAGGACGTTAGCGCAAGTTTCAGGCATTACTTCAGAGAGGGCGCCGCATGTGGCGTATGCGGCAATGTCAACGCGGCGATTGACGGTATCGACATCATTGATGATGGGAACGTTATGCTCCGACTGACAGAGCCTGATGTGGTTTTCATGGGTTTGCTTGCGTCAATCGAAGGCGATATGCCCCTGCTGCCCGCACATGCCCTGAATGCCGATCCCGCCGCGATAAACCGAGAACCCATAGGCAGCGGACCCTGGCGATTCGCGTCAAGGGCGCAAGGTCAATCCGTTCGGTATGAGGTCAACAGTGATTACTGGAACGCGGAGCGAGTCTCTCCTTTTGATTCCTTGAGCTTGACGCTTGTGCCGGAAGAAGCCGAGCGCATCGCCCTGTTGGAGTCCGATAAGATTGACCTCGCCCCGATTGGAGTTGCGTCAATCCAGCAAGCGAAGAACGGCGGCTTCTCAGTGGATGGGCCAAAGCATGTGCTCTCGACCACTTTGCGCTATTTCATGAGCTATGACGAGGACTACCTGACCTCCAGCCTCGAGTTTCGCAAGGCGTTGGCATTGGGCACAGACATGGCTGACATTGTCGCCTCTACTTTCCCCCCGGAAGCTGCCACGGTTGCGACCGGATCGGCGCTGTTCACCCCCGTGTCTCCCGGCTATCAGGAAGACCTGCCAGTGTATCCGTATAATCCTGATGAGGCGCGTGGTCTCCTAGCGCAGTCCGGATATGAAGGAGAGGAGGTCAAGTTGATGTCTCTTGTTGCGTATGGCATGTCCGAAATGCCCCGCATCAACGAACTGATTGTCGAAGACTGGCAGTCTATCGGGATAAATGCCCACGTCGTGCCAACGGAGTGGCCCGCGGTGCAACCTCTCTTCCAGGCAAGTCCTCAGATGTTCGACGAATTCGCGCCCGCGCCCGTACTTCACGGCGCTGCGCCCGCGCGTCCCGGTGGCGACATCAACGGCGTCAGGCGCTACCTCAGCGGAGCCGAAGCCGATGGCGCTATGCTCACCTACTTCGCTCCTAATGTAGCGGATGGCATTCTGAATCAGTTGGAACTGACCGCAGACGACGATGCCCGCGCGCTGGTTCTTCAGGCTCTGAACCGCAGAACTTACGGCGAATACTGGGCAATACCCATTCTATGGCGGCACGACACATACGCCATCAACCCCGATCTGACGGGCTGGCAGCCCACCAACGGCACATCGTCCGACCTGCATTTCGAGACAATTCGCCCGTCGCGGTAACTTTGATACTCTCCCTTCTCCTCGACATACACTTCCCCGTTCGTGGTGAGCCTGTCGAACCACAAGAGCGCCAGTCCTTCTTTCGCATGATGAGATAGACTTATCACAGAAAGACAGCGACGTCGTATCACTGAGCCGGCTCCACAACCTCAATCACCTGATTTGCGCCAACGTTCTCGACAACCTGCCGTCGTCCGCTGGGCCACAGCACCTCGATCTTATCGACGCTGTTCGCCCGCTCCAACCCGAACTCAAGCTCAACGCTATCCATTGACAGGTAGCTCGAACCTGCTCGCACCTCCTGTACCTGCGTTCTATCGCCCGCCGTCAGATAGACTCGCGCTCCTATGCCGTCCGCGTTGCTGCCGGTGCCGTCGATTGCCATTCGTCCCTTGAGTCGCAGCGTCATCCAGCGGTTGCTCCCTCCCGGATTCATCCACACGAATATAGGCCCGCCTGCTTCGCTGAAGGAAACTTGTCGCGAATCCTCCCACAGGCTGCCCTTGCTGTTCGTCCCAATCAGGTCCGCGTAGCCGTCTCCGTTCAGGTCCCCGTGCGCCAGGCCCTTGCCATTTTCGTGAAACATCGGATGTATTCGGTGAATGCCGACATCCTTCTTCGGATTTTGCGGGTCGATCTTGTCGTAGCGCGCTCGCTGCACATCCACAAGCTGCGCTCTCACCGTAATGTCCTCGAAAGCGCCCGGCTCCACATTCCTCATCATCCGTCCCGCAGCAGGGAACACCTCGCCACCCGGAGCCTCACCCCTGTCAACCGTGGAGCCTAGCCAATACAAGTCCTGGTCTCCGTCATTGTCATAGTCGAAAAATGTCGTTCCGAACGCGAAGTCGTATGCGCTCAACCCCGTAGGCACAACCTGGCTCTCGTCGATGTTGGAAGCGTCAAGCGAATCCGGCGGCATCAGCGGGCTTGGCGTAACCGCAACCGCCGGCGCCACATTGTGGAACGCGCCGATACTGCCGACGCCCGGCACTTCACGAATGCCGTCATTCCGCAAGAGGTAATGCAGACATGTGCCCCATGCGAACCGCTCGTGATAGGCGCAGAACGGCATCGGTGTTTCAGGCGGTGGCATCAGGCGCGGGTGGTATCCCACATTCGATATAAAAATGTCCAGGTCTGCGTCCCCATCATAGTCGCCAATGGCAAACCCCATCCACGCGCCTACTTGATCCACGCCCATTTCACGAGCGACATCCGTGAAGCGCACACTCCCCCGCACCGAATCATTACGCAGCACGTGCAGCCTGTCGCCGTCATTCGCTACCCACAGGTCTGGGTCCCCGTCGCTGTCATAGTCGAAGAAGGTTACGGCCTGAGTCTGCCCGCTGGGGTCGCCCACTCGATTGTCCAAGTCGTCTCGGAGGTTCGGATCGTAACCCTCATACTCGTCGCCCGTCTGCTCGTCCCGATAAGTGACCGGCTTGCCGTCGCGCTCTCGCATCCACACCTGCGGACCCTGCACGCCCGAACTCTCACTGATGTCTGAGAAGGTTAAATCTCCGTTGTTGCGGTACAGCACATTGTGCTGCCCATTTTGAAACGGCACACTCATTCCGCGGAACTCGTCCTCAGCAAGATTGCCCACGAAAATGTCCAGCCAGCCATCGCCGTCAACATCAGCGCAAGTCGCGCTCATCGCGGACCGTCTGTTTGCAGCCTCGCCGAAGGCTGCATCCGTGATGTCCGTGAAAGTGCCATCCCCCCTGTTCAGCAGCAGCCTGTCGATATTCTGGTTCCCATCAGGATGCGAGCGGTAGTCCAGCCTATCGGTCAGACTGCCTTGCGCGCCAACATACAGGTCCTGGTAGCCGTCATTGTTCACATCGCAAGCGACGACACCCGTGCCGTGCGAATCTCTCAGTGCAGCTCCCGCGTCATCCGCGACATTCTCGAAGGTGCCGTCACCGTTGTTGCGATACAGCCAGTTCCCGAACTCGTATGCGTTCGACACATAGAAGTCCATATCGCCGTCCCGGTCATAGTCGAATATCACCACGCCCGGCCGGATATTCCACGACTCCTTTAGCCCCTTGAGAGCCGCCTGCGTAACATTCTCGAATGGGCGAATTTCCTCCGACTCCGCCGTCTGAGCGGCATCAGGAGAAGGCATATCCGCTCGGTGGCACGCAAAAACAAAAAGCGCCGCCGCCACAAACACTGTGACGGCGGTCATCTTCATCAAAGTAAGCATATTTGTCGCGAGGCGAACTTCAGCCGGCATCGCCGCAAGCGGCTAATCTGCCCCACGAAGTCGAGGATCAAGCATGTCCCTCAGCGCGTCCCCAAAGATATTCGAGCACAGCACCACAACAGTGATCATCAAACCCGGTGCATAAACCAAGTGCGGATTGTCCGTGAAGTAGCTGGCCGCCCTGATAAGCAGGTTGCCCCACGACGAGGTAGGCGGCGCAATTCCGATACCTAGATAGCTCAGGGATGCCTCGATCACGATTGCGTTGCCGATATTGACCGCTAGCATCACAATCCATGGCGCCCATGAGTTCGGCACCAGGTGGCGCAGAATTATGCGCTTGTTGGTCGCCCCAATAGCGCGGCTCGCCTCGATATACTGCATGCTTCGTAGTACCAAAGCGTGTGAGCGAAGCAAACGGGAAGCGTATGGTGATATGCCGACCGCAATTGCCAGTATAACGACCCAGAGATTGAATCCCAACGATATGGTGATTGCCATCGCCATAACAAGACTGGGAATCGCCATTAGCGTATCTGTTAGTCGCTGAATGATAAGGTCGGTCAACCCTCCGAAGTATGCTCCGGTAATTCCTGCGAGTGCGCCGATAGTTATGCCGACGGTGGGGGCTATCAGTCCCACTGTCAAGGATACTCGGCCTCCAACCAATACGCGTGTGAACAGATCACGGCCCAGCGTATCTGTCCCTAGAAAGTGAATACCGAAATTCTTGCCTGGCTCAAGTAGTCCCCCAAGTCTGACACCGTACGCTTTATTTGGCTCAAATGGAGATATGACACCGGCAAATACCGTGGCAAAAACCACTATAGCCAGAACTACTACGGCAACGGACGCGGACGGATATCTGCGCCAGAACCTGATTAGGAAGGTTTTCGACTCCTGCACGAAGCCCCTGCTTCGCGCGGCGCCTGCAATACCGATACCTGCTTGGCTCATTCTTTCTGCCGCTCCTTCGCTTCTGAGGACGTCTTTTCAGTAGAATCTGAGCGCTGCTCTACGAGTAGCGGATACGTGGGTCAACGACTGAATACAGCAAGTCTATTACGAGTATCCAAGCAGCAAGGATGACCGTGAGTACCACCACGATGCCAACCACCATATCGTAGTCTCTAGCGAAAATAGAGACTAGGATCTGCTGTCCCAAACCCGGAATAGAGAACACGTTCTCAATAACCACTACCCCGGAAAGGATCGCGCCGAAGTGGTATCCTGCCATCGTCAGGACAGGAATGCTCGCATTTCGGATCGTGTGTCGCATGATAACCAGGAACTCGCGCAAGCCTTTTGCCCGCGCAGTTCTGACATAGTCCTCTCGAAGCACTTCCAGCATCATCGATCGCACGAGGCGGCTGAGTATTGCGGCGGAGGTAATTCCGGTTGCAATAATTGGCAGGAAAAGCTGCGCCATGTTGCTGCCGGGATCTGAGAAGAACGAGGTATAGACTACCGGCTTACTCCAATTGAACGCTCGCGATGCGAATATAATGAGCAAGATTCCTAACCAGAAAGACGGCACAGCGAGCGATAATGCCGTGAATATACGAATCCCTTGGTCCCACCATGACCCTCGCCTAACCGCTGAAACTATGCCCATTGGGAAGGCTATCGCAAGCGAAAATAACATGGCGAATATCGCAAGCGTCATCGTCGCCTCTATCTTGTCCTTCACTATCTGTGTTACAAATCTGTCTTGGTAATGTGAATAGCCAAGGTTCCCGTTGACGGTGCCCCACAGCCATCTGCCATACTGAACTACCATTGGGTCATTCAGCCCTAGCTCTTCTCGCAGTTTTTCCTTGGACTCCTCCGTAGCGCCCCCTTCAGATGTAAGGGTACTGACAATGTCGCCTGGCAGAACGCGCAGCATGAAGAACACCAACGATCCCGAGAGGAATACAGTGGGCACAATGAGAATCAGCCGCCGGATAATGTATTTCCACATATTGCTTCCTGCTCTCTTGTCGGCGAATTTCTTCGGTTCACATGCTCACCCGCCTGGCGAATTCGTCATGCGGGTGAGCTGTTCATCAAACTAAGTTGCTTATCTTCTAAAGGTCCTAACTCTTGTCCCTAGCAACTGGGACCCGGGTTCGGAGCGCCACAGTCAAGCCAGACATCCTCAAATTTATTGTTGCTGAAAATCTCCTGTGCGACTATATCCCAGTTATGCACGTAGTTCCAGCGGAATTTATTCTGGTTGACTGCGGAGTAAGGCACACTGGGCACCCACTCTTCCAGCATTATCCTATGCATCTCCGCGAAGAGCTCGTCCCTTTCAGGACCTGCCCCAAGTGTCCGCGCCTCATTCCACGCTGCCAGATAGTTTGCGGGCGGGTCCCATCCGCCGTTGCGGCCGCCTTTCTCGCTGTACATGATGTCGGCGAGGGGCACAACACCGGCATAACTGGGAGCGGTGCCGCCTGTAGCCGCCTGATAGCGACGACCTTCAACAGAGGCGATCATCGAAGTCCAGTCTTGCGGTGTGACTTTTACATCAACACCGATTTCCGCCATATCTGCCTGGATCAACTCCGCGTGCGCCGTTCGCGCCGTAACGACTATAAGCTCGAACTCTGTGAGACCGCCCTTTTCGGCGAAGTCCTTCGCCAGGGCCACTTCCTCTTCCCGGTTCTCTGGCTTGTATCCGGGAACCGTGTCTAGTATCTCCTGACTGGATGGGAAGATGTAGCTGAACCAGCTTATGGGATAGTAGGGGTTTTCCTCGCCTTCGGAATCGATTATGCCCTGCTTATACACCCCATAGAACACCGCGCGCCGCGCGTCGATGTTATCGAACGGAGGAATCTGGTTATTGAGCTGGATGCTTGCAACGTCCACGAAGGGTCCCCTGTCAAAAGTAGCTTGATCGGGACCGTCGCCCAAGGGCATGCTCTCGTATTCTTTGTGATTGAGGTTATTGGGCTTGGTTGCGTCGGCCTGCTTGGAGCGAAGTGCCGCCACACGGGCCTGCTGCTCAGTGATATTGATCGAAGTCACCCTGTCCAAATATGGGTATGGGTCACCATCGGGAGCTTCCCTGAAATAATCAACATTCTTCTCAGAGTCCACTGAAATTCCGTCCTCGGCATCGGCGACCTTGTAAGGCCCCGTTCCTATCAGATCCTGCCAGCGCGGAATGGTACTCTCATTGGCTTCTAGAACATGCTGCGGAATCATGGCGTGCCACTGATTTGCTGACTCTGCAATGAAGTCGCCGAACGGAGTGGTCAGGTTAATCCGCAGTGTATTATCATCAACCTTCTCCATTGTGTCGATCAGGTTGAATGCGCCCACACGCGGTTGAATAATACCCTCCGGTGGGTTGCGCCAGCGGTCAATCGCGAAAATGATGTGGTTAATATCAAAGGGAGTGCCGTCATGCCACTGTGTTAAATCTTCATCAATCTTGTATGTGAAAACGGTTGAGTCTCCGTTGACTTCCCAGCTCTCTGCCATATCAGGCCATATTTCGATGCCGTCACGGGGTGAGAACTGAAGCAATCCGCTGTACATTCGCCCTCCATAGTGGAATAGCGAAATCCAGGTGCTGGTCTGCGAGAAGTCCCACTTGGGCGGAAATCCGTCATTAATTACGCGCAGGTGGCCGCCGCGCATAATTTCGCCGGATGCCATCGCTGCTGGCGCAGGTTCAGCAGGCTTAGGGGTCGCGATTGCCGGGGGCACTACTGTCGGCGGGAAAGTCGCCGTGGCTTCGACCTGCGCGGGTGCGGCGGGCGTTGTAGCCTCGGGCGCGCTGGAGCAGGCTAGTCCGGCAATCATCAGGACTGCTGCCACGATGCCTACCCAGGTAAATTTACCAAGTGTACCGATCTGCATATTTGCCAATTCCTCCTGTTATCTATTGATCACTCTAAATTTGATGACTCTATTAAGATTAAGATAGCGTCGGCCCAGCATACCACTGAGCCAGCCTGCATTCTAACATCCCGGCCCTGGGCTTGGAGCGTCGCAGTCTATCCACACATCCTCGAACCTATTGTTGCTGAATATGTCCTGGGCGACTAAGTTCCAGTTGTGTACATAGTTCCAGTAGAACTTGTTGTGATTGGCTGCATAATAGGGCACCGTAGGCACCCACTCGTTCATCATAATGTTGAACATCTCATCGAACAGCTCGTTCTGTTCAGGTCCGGGCTGCATTGTCCTCGCTGTGTTCCAGGCGGCCTCCCAGTTTTCTGGCGGATCCCAGCCACCGTTGCGGCCTCCGCCATCACTGTACATGATGTCCACAATCGGCACTATGCCTGCATAGCTCGGTGCGGTTCCACCGGATGCTGCCTGGTATCTGCGGCCCTCAACGGACGCTATCATCGCCGTCCAGTCCTGTATGCGGATGTCAGCCTGAATGTCGCAGCACTCAAGCAAGTCCTGAGCAAGCAACTCGGCATGCGCTGTGCGGAATGGGACGAAGATCAGCTCGAACTCCGTCAATCCCGCTTTCTCTGCGTATTCCCTCGCCATTGCCTGTTCTTCTTCCCTCTTCGCTGGATCGTAGCCTGGTATCTCCAGAATCTCGGATTCCGACGGATGGAGATAGCTGAACCAGCTGATGGGGAATACGGGATTCTCAGCCCCCTCCGAGTCTATAACTGCCTGCTTGTTGAAGGCATAGAAGATTGCCCTGCGGGCATCTACATTATCGAAGGGAGGCGCTTCGTTGTTCAGCTGGATGCTGGCAACATCGGCGAACGGACCCGCCAGGAAGGTCGCCCCTCCTCCACTCTCTTCTACTATGTTCTTATAGTCCACATGGCTCACACCGACGAAAGTTGGCTTCGTCGCGTCGCCCTTCTTTGTTCTGAGGGCCGCGAGAATTCCCTGCGGCTCGGCAATAACTACCGAAGTCACCTTGTCAAGATACGGATATGGAGTGCCATCCGGGTCCGAACGGAAGTAGTTGGGGTTCTTGTCCATAACGACAGATATGCCGTCTTCAGCATCAACTATCTTGTATGGCCCCGTGCCAACTACATCCTGCCATCTTGGAATAGTGCTCTCGTTAGCTTCAAGAATGTGCTTTGGAATAAACATGTGCCACTGGTTAGCGGCCTCTGCTATGAAGTCTCCGAAGGGAGCCTGAAGTTTAATTTCCAATGTGTTGTCATCAACAGCCTCCATCGTGTCGATGAGCGAGAAGGCTCCCACACGCGGCTGAATTATTCCTTCGGGCGGGTTGCGCCACCTGTCGATGGCAAAAATGATGTCTTCAACGCTAAACGGCGTGCCATCGTTCCATTCAGTAAGGTTTTCGTTGATGTGGAACACGTAAGTCTGGTTATTATCCATGACCTCCCAAGACTCTGCCATGTCGGGCCATATTTCCACGCCATCCTTGGGAGAGAACTGCAGCAGTCCGTTATAAGCCCGCCCGCCGTAGTGGAAAAGTGAAATCCAAGTGCTAGTCTGGGTGAAGTCCCACTTCGGAGGGAAGCCGTCGTTCACAACCGTAAGGTGTCCACCCATCTGAATGCCGCCGGGCGCCATTGCTGCGGGTGCTTCAGGTGCGGCAGTCGGCGCGGCGATGGCGGGTGGTACTGGGGTCGGCGGGAAGGTCGGCGTTGCCACCGGCGCCTGCGCAGCGGGCGCGGCAGGCGCAGCCTCTCCACTCTCTTCCGGAGCGGACCCACATGCCAGCGCAAAGACAAGCGCCATGGCCAGCAGACTGAACAAAATAACACGTCCAGTAAAGTCGAATCGCATTCCTGTCCCCTCCCGTTTCATTGCTAAACGTTCAATCTAGTTAGTCGTTGAACTAAACCCACCCAGAGTCATCCGTCCAACAGTCTCAATCATCCTAAGTCCCTAGCACCCGGGGCCAGGACTTGGCGCGTTGCAGTCGATCCAGACATCCTCGAACTTGTTGTTACTAAAGATGTCCTGTGCGACTAGCTGCCAGTTATGCACATAATTCCAGTGGAACTTGTTGTGGTTGTTGGCGTACACCGGCACCATCGGCATCCATTCTTCAAGCATTATCCTGTGCATTTCGTCAAACAGGGCGTCCTGGTCTGGCCCGGGTTGCTGTGTTCTTGCTTTATTCCAAGCTGCTTCCCAATTGTCAGGCGGATCCCAGCCTCCGTTACGGCCTCCGCCATCGCTGTACATGATGTCTATGATGGGTACGGTTCCCGCATAGCTCGGGGCAGTGCCGCCGATTGCTGCCTCATATCGCCGGCCTTCGACAGCCGAGATCATTGCGGTCCAGTCTTGTATGACGATGTTTACTTGCACATCGCAACATTCCAGAAGGTCCTGCTGCAGTTGCTCGGCGTGCGCTACTCTAGTCGGTATCCATATGAGGTCAAATTCGGTAAGTCCGCCCTTCTCAGCAAACTCCCGTGCCATCGCAACTTCTTCGTCCCTCTTGCTTGGGTTGTAGCCCGGAAGCTCGGCTATCTCTTCCGGAGAAGGATGGAGGTAACTGAACCAGCTTATTGGGAAGATTGGGTTCTCCGCGCCGTCGATCTCGATTATGCGGTTCTTGTTGAATCCATACATTATCGCCCTGCGGGCGTCTATGTTGTCGAAAGGCGGCGCTTCGTTGTTCAACTGCACGCTGTCAACGGTAGCGAATGCTTCCGCCAGGAAAGTTCCATCATTTTCTTCTGCCATCTGCTTATACTCGAGATGGCTCACCCCAACCCAGTTGGGTTTGGTGGCGCTTGCCCTCTTGGCATTCAGCGCAGCAACAATAGCCTGCGGCTCCACGATAACGACTGAAGTTACCTTATCTAGGTAGGGATATGGATTCCCGTCAGGGTCAGATCGGAAGTAATTGGCATACTTCTCCATTTCAACCGAAATCCCGTCTTCGGCATCTACAATCGTGTAAGGTCCTGTGCCAATCAGCTGCTCATAGTTTGTGATCGTGCTGTTATTGGCTTCAAGAATGTGCCTCGGAATGAACATATGCCACTGGTTAGCGGCTTCGGCGATGAAATCGCCGAATGGTTCCTTCAGTTTAATTTCAAGTGTACGATCATCCACCACTTCCATTGTATCGATCAAGTTGAACGCGCCAACTCGCGGCTGAATGATGCCCTCAGGAGGATTGCGCCAACGATCAATGGCGTACACCACGTCATCCAAGGTGAAAGGCTCACCGTCGTGATACTCCGTGAGGTCCTCGTCGATGTGGAAGACGTACGTCTGGTTATTATCCATAACCTCCCACGACTCCGCCATGTCCGGCCAGATTTCTACACCGTCCCTGGGTGAGAACTGAAGCAGACCGCTGTAAGCTCTGCCGCCATAGTGGAAAAGCGAAATCCACGTGCTGGTCTGAGTGAAGTCCCACTTCGGAGGGAAGCCGTCATTCAGCACGCGCAAGTGACCACCCATCTGAATGCCGCCTGCGCTTGCCGCAGGCGCGGCCGCAGGCGCCGCCGTCGGCTGAGCGATCGCAGGTGGAATCGGAGTCGGAGGGAAGGTCGGCGTCGCAACAGGCTGCGCGGCCGCCGGCTCAGCGCCTCCGTCCTCAGGCGCGCTCCCACATGCAAGGGCGAAAGCGAACACGACGGCTAAAGTCAAGCCTACCCAGATCGTGCGGATCAATGGACTTTTCTGCATTATTATTGCGTCCTCCTAATCTCGTATGGGTACGCTGATTTATGAACCAGCCAATCACGCAACACGCCCGTCTGAGGTGCTTGACTAAAGTTGTCAAAGCCTTGCAGGACAGGCGAAATTGCGTTGTGGGGAATAAAGGCGGTAACTAATCTGAACTTATAATTGATAATCGCGGGATTGTCAACCCCGATATTTAACATCGAGCCTATGTATTATGCACGCTTGTACATAGGCGATTCGATTCGTGTATATCGTTGTCAATGCTTCCATATAAGCTGCTTGCTCAACCGCCTAGAGTTGCCGCAGCCTTGGGTCCCAGCGATCACGCAGCCAGTCGCCGATGAAGTTGAACGCCAGCACTGTCAGGAATATCGCCATCCCCGGGAAGAACGCCACCCACCAAGCCGATGCCAGATAGCTTCGTCCGTCCGACACCATCGAGCCCCACGACGGAGTTGGCGGCGGAACCCCTGCGCCCAGGAAACTCAGTATCGCCTCTGCGAGTATGATGCTCCCAACTTGTAGAGTAGTTGCGACCACGATAGTGTTGGCAACTCCGGGGAGTATGTGCCTGAAGAGTATGCGAGGCGTTGACGCCCCCGCGATCTGCGCGAGCGACACGTAGTCGAGATTCTTCAGCTGAAGCGTTTGCCCCCGCACCAGTCGCACGATTCCCGGCCAGCTCGCCAGCGCCAGCACTCCTATAATGACATACTCTTTCTGACCAAGGACGATCACTATGATGAGCGCCAGCAGCAGGTAGGGAATTGCCGTAGCGATGTCGGTTAGGCGCATTATCAGTTCATCGATTATACCGCCGAAGTACCCCGCGAAAAGTCCCAATGTAGTGCCTACGAGCGTACCGACAATTATCGCCACGCCCGCGAGACGAAGCGATACGCGCGTCCCGTATATTATCCTGCTGAGCAGCCCGCGCCCAAGTGGGTCGGCACCTAGGAAATAGAAGTTATCGCCGGTTTGGCGGCAGTTGTCCAGCCACGGCACTTCTTTCGTTTCGTTTCCTGTTACCGGATGCGGCTTCGTGCCGCACTTCTCGTACCAGAACGGCGCGTCTGTCTTAGCGCGCAAGTCCTGCTTGACAGGATCGTGTGGGGCAACCCAGGGGGCTAAGAGCGCGCACACCACTAGGGTCGCGATAATGATAATCGGAAAGATGGGCCAGCGCCGCAAGACATACAGCGTCTTGCTCCACAGAGTGTCTCGTGAAGCGCGCTCGATGTCAGCCAGGTTTACGGATGACGCCTGTGCCATAGATTGACTCGCTCTAAGTCTATGAGTATCTGATTCGGGGGTCCACAAATGCGTAGAGTATGTCCACGATGAACACCATCGTTACATACAGGAGCGTGAATACCATCACCGCGGTCGTCATAACCGGGAAGTCGTTGTTGATGATTGCCTGGAATGTCATAAAGCCCAGACCCGGCCACGCGAACACGGTCTCCGTCACCACGGTTCCCGCGATGAAACCCGCCATTATCAATGCGGCAAAGGTCAACGGCGGTATCAGAGCGTTCTTGAACGCGTGCTTCCATATTAGAGACGTATTGCCGACGCCCTTTGCGCGCGCCAGTTTCACGAACTCCGAGTCGAGCACCTCCAGCATTGAAGACCGCACCAGCCTCATCAGGCCGGCGGACGCCAGCCAACCCAGCGTAACTGCCGGTAATACCACGTAGCTCAACCGCCCTAATAGACCGATGTCCTCGCCTCCCCTTGTGCCTGGAGGCAGCACCCCAAGTTGTACGGAGAAGATAAGAATGAGCATGATGCCCAGCCAGAACGGTGGCAGCGCCTGCCCGAACACCGCGAATGTCCTGCCGATTAGGTCCCATATCGAGCCGCGTTTCACTGCGGACAGCACCCCTATGGGAACGCCGGTTATGAGGACGAAAACCCACGCCGCCAGGCCCAGCTGGATGCTTGCGGGGGCGAAAATCCGAATCATCTCCGTAGAAGGGTAGCCCGACTTCAGAGACTTGCCGAAGTCTCCCGTCATCGCCTTGCCCAGCCAGATGAAATACTGCAACGGGAGCGGCTTGTCCAACCCCCACTCTTTGCCCCACGCATCCCACGCCTCGGTGGACGCCTGTGCCGATGCGAGGAATAGATAGCGAGGGTCTCCTTGCAAGCGCGACATACTGAACACGATCATCGTCGCCGCGACGACGGTGAGGACCATGAACGCAAGTCTGCGCAAGATGAATATCTTCATTGTACCCTTGAACGATCGGGGTTTGCTTCAATCCACGCCCGGTTTCGCAGTCCGACGGGTGGAAATTACACCAAGCGCCCGCCGGCATCTATACTGGCGGGCGCTCGATTACATTTCAATACTACTGGTTGATAAGAATAACTGTGTCGAAGCTGTTCGTTGCGCGCCACGGCTTCAGGTCCCAGCTTTCAACGCGCTCAGGATCGAACCCGATGAGTGTGGGTACTTCCACGATACCGCCGGACACCTTACGCGAATACCAACGGTCAGTCAGCTCTTCGCGTGCCGTCAGATTTTCGGGGGAACCCTTTTCCTGTATGCTCGTCGTCTTGAAGTCGTGGTAATAGGCGTTGTCCTCGATGCCCGCATTGTAGCCGCCGGCAGAGGCGATGGGCCACAGGCAGCACTGCGGAAGCGTTCCGCCAATGTCCTGCTGCGCGTGGTTGCTGTTAGGACCCCAACTCGTCTGCCAGACTACATTGATCTCTCTGCCCACCATCGTCGGGCGTCGGGTCGAGTACGACGTGTTCTCGATTGTCGGCTTCAAGCCAAGATGCTCTTCCCACATACCCGCGACGGCCTGGCAAACCTCAATGGAAGTGCCGTTACCCGCCGGGCAGTAGTATTCAAACGAGAACCCGGGCTCAACCCCGGAATCTGCGAGCCTCTGCTTTGCCAGCTCAACGTCGAAAGGCAGCGACCACTTGTCCTTCCACTCCTTATGGAGCTGGTGGAAATGGACGCCCGGATGTCCGCCACCGTATATCGGGCCACCGTAACCCGCGACGATGGTCTCCGCGATCAGATCGCGGTCGATTGCGAACAGGAGCGCCTCGCGGAAGGCGAGCGCCTTTTGCATCGATTCCGTCTCGTACGAGAACTTGTCTGTGTCGCGGTAGTCGAAGCCGGTGGCATCGCAGCCGGCGCCAACGGATGTATTCGTGCGGTCTGCGTCCACGCAGTCGAGACGAGGGTCGCCAATCCACGGATGCTCTACGTCAGGCGTGAAGCCGTCTCGCAGTGGAACCGACTCGTCAGTCTGCACATCTTTGAACGCCCAGTAATTGCCCGCAAAGTATATGAACTGCCCCGTGATCTGGTTCAGTCCCTCGTGGAACTTGAATCCGTCGTTGGTCAGGTTGTTCACATCCTGGATCGACACCATCGAGATGTCGGCTTCCCTCGTCTGGAGAAGTGCGGTGCGTGTAGCCGCCTCGCCCGCCTGCCTGAGCCTCAACTGTGAGAAGTTCGGGCTGTTGTTCCAGTGATCTATGCGTGATGTCGCCGAAATTAGCTCGTTCGGCCGCCACTCTTGTACATAGAAGGGGCCAGTGCCGTGCGGAGTCGTCAGAATGTCGTCGCCAATCTCGTCGAACAACTGCTTCGAGACTACTCCAATGGTGTCGCCGCACATGCTGCTGATGCCGGCGCCGCCGCCGTTAATCCAGTCAGCATTATAGTTGCGGAAAGTTCCCTTTACGACATAGTCGTCCAGTGCTTCCCAGAGCTTGAACCAGTCGCCGGCCTCTCCTGCGTTGGAGTGCGTGGACTTGGGGTTGTTGGATCCGGCATCGTTGAATGACCACGCGACATCCTCTGCGGAAAGCTCTGAGTGCCGCCCGCTCGCGATGTAAGTGTCAACGCCCTGGCGGATCTGAAGGGTCACAGACCCTTGATTGTCCGGGTCGTCGAAGTTCGGCGGCAGGTCATACTCCCAGCTCACTGCGAGCATCGGCGCTTCGCAGGAAGCATCGTTCACCGAACCGTCCGATGTCCGCTCCCATGTTGCCAGTGTTTCCTGGAAGCCATAGTAGTAGTTGAACATATTGTCGGGGAAAGTTCCCTTCTCATTCCTGAAAAGTGGAGACCCCACATTGTCCAACACTACCGTTAGCGTTCCGCCACCCTGTTCAGTCGAATCACCTGATGCTGGCGCAGCCGCGGGCGCTGCTGGCGCCGCAGTCGGCGCTGCTGGTGCAGGTGCTGCCGGCGCTGGCGCAACCGGTGCAGGCGCTGCTGGCGCGGGTGCCGCCGGTGCCGCCTCCTCGGGTGCGCCGCCGCAAGCGACAGCCGCAAACGCGATTATCGCCGCGAGCGGCAGAAGCCACAAAAACCTTCCCTTTTTCATTTGTTCCCTCCTAGACATATCTCCTGTGTCCACCTGACTCTGATTAACCGTTCCTTTGACAGAGTATTGTCGGTCGCCCAACTTGTGAGCAATTTTACAATCTCAATCATCCCCGAATACTAGCCGAACAATAGGCGCAAAGTCAAATGCGATCCACAAGCATCCAGCCGCGCAAGAATTGACTGCGTCAAAGCCCTATTTGAAGCGGGTTTCGGCTACGGCAGAGTGCCATATCGGATGAGGGGCTGGCGGCAAATTAAGAACCGGCACGCCGATTCATCTCACTCATATTAGATGTGTTTCAGGCTTCAAATTTCATTGCAGCCGGACGTATCTCCCAATGAACTGCGAACTCGCTGACATTCCTGTTGTGCGCCTTGCCAGTCTGATGTAAAATGCACTTTAAGTTTATCTTCAACGACATGACATGGCATTCGGTGCCATTGTGACGAGAACGATACTCACTTCTTAAGGAGGGAGCGAGAATGGGAAATGAAGTTGCTCTTATTGCCCACCTAATGCGCCGCGCGGGTTTCGGCGCTTCCAGGGCAGAGCTGGACGACCTGGCATCGAAAGGCTACGAGGCTGTCGTGAACGACCTCGTGAACCCGGAACGCTTTCCGGAGCTTGAAGAGGATGTCTGGAAGCGCTACAACCTCGAACTGAGCTACACCGACTCGCTGCCCGCCCACACGGGCCGCTGGATATATCGTATGGTGAACACCGAGCGCCCCCTTCAGGAAAAGATGGCGCTTCTCTGGCACCACGTCTTCGCCACCGCATGGTACAAGGGCGAGCATGTGCCCTCCATCGTCCGGCAGATTGAGACCTTCCGGCAGGTCGGCATGACTGATATGAAGACCATCCTGCTGGAACTCGCGAAAGACCCCGCCATGAACTACTGGCTGGACAACTGCGAGAACCACAGGGGCGAGCCAAACGAGAACTGGGGCAGGGAACTGCTTGAACTCTTCTCGATGGGCGTGGGCCACTACTCCGAAGAGGACATCAAGAACGCCTCACGCGCGTTCACCGGATGGACATTCACGCAGCCCATCCCACTGTACCCCTTTGGCAGCTACGACGCCGAATTCCTCTACGTTGAAGAAGACCACGACGAATCCGAGAAGACATTCTTGGGCGAGACGGGCAACTTCAACGGCGAGGACATCATTGACATTATCGTGCGCCAGCCCGCCACCGCAGCGTTCATCTGCCGGCACATCTACAACTTCTTCGTCGCCGACGAGCCGCAGGTGCCCGCCTGGGAGCTTGAGCCGCCGCGCGACCCCGAAGCAATGGAGATTCTCATCAGCGCCTACTTCGAGAACGACGGTGCAATCCGCCCCATTCTCGAAACCCTCTTCAACTCCGACTTCTTCAAGGAGGCGCAGTTCAAGAAGGTCAAAAGCCCATCTGAACTCGTCGCCGGCACCATAAAGCTGGTCGGCACATACAAGTTCCCTGAACCCAACGAAAACATCGGCGCGCTCAGCGCCGCCACCGGCGTCATGGGACAGCAGCTGATGAACCCGCCCACCGTCGAGGGATGGCACACGGGCCACGAGTGGATTGACGGCGGCACGCTCAACGAGCGCATCAACTTCGCAGTCAACCAGCTTAACGACCTCTCCAAGCCCGGCGTGCAGGACATCGTGGCGCGCATGAGCAACCGGAGCGATGACGGCAGGTTAGACCCCGAGCAGTTCGTCCAGATGTCGCTCGAACTCGCGGGACATGTCGCCGTCGATGACAGCACACACGAAGGGCTTATGCGTTACGCGCAGGCGGCGGGCGGCCTCAGCTTCGATACCGAAACGGAAGCCAACGACAGCGCCACCCACATCGGCAGGATGCTTCAGCTTATAGTCTCCACCCGCGAGTACCAGTTCGCTTAACAAACAACCCAACGTCCCTTCTCCCTCGATGGGCGCGAAGTTCTTATACATATTGTCCCTTCCCCCTCGATGGGGGAAGGCTAGGATGGGGGTGAAACAACCCCTGACCGGCTAATAAACTCATAAGGAGGCACGCGAGATGCCAGCCAATGGAAACGGAAAAGACCCTGTCATGGTCGTAGTGCAGTTGTCGGGCGGCAACGACTTCATGCATACGCTCATCCCTTACAACAGCCCGACCTATCACGACAACCGCAAGCTGGTCAGGATTGAGCGCGAGGATGTGCTGCCCATCAACGACGACCTCGCATTCAACCCCAACGCCCGCCCTATGAAGGAAATGTTCGAAGAGGGCAAGGTTGCGATAGTGCAGGGCATCGGCTACCCCAACTCCAACCGCTCCCACTTCCGCGGCATGGACATCTGGCACACCTGTGAGCCGGACAAGGTCGTAACCGAGGGCTGGGTCGGCAAGGCGCTCCGCGAACTCGACCCCAACGGCGAGGACGAGCTTACCGGCATCAACTTCGGAGTCGGCCTTCCCCGCGCGATGGCTGTCCCCGGCGTGCCAGTTACATCCGTCAACGACCTCGACAGCTACGGTCTGATGACCGGCATCGGCGAGGACGACCAGCGCGACCAGGCGCTCCAGATTTTCAAGGACATGTACGCGCAGGCAATCGGAACCGGTCCCGTAATGGAGTACCTCTCCCGCACCGGCATGGATGTCCTTCGCGGCGCGGACAGGCTGAAGGCTGCCCCGGCGCAGTACAGCTCCAGTGTCGAGTACGCCGACAATGCCATCGCAAAGAGCCTGCGGGACATCGCCAGAGTGCATACCACCGGACTCGGCACGCGCATCTTCTACACCAGCCACGGCGGCTATGACACGCATGCCAACGAGAACCCGACGCACCCCAAGCTGCTGCAGGACCTCTCCGGCGCGATCCGTGACTTCTTCGACGACCTCAACGAGCACGATGCCGCAGACAATGTGGTAATGCTCGTATTCACCGAGTTCGGTCGCCGTATCAAGGACAACGGCAGCGGCACCGATCACGGTTCGGGAGGCGGCGCGTTCATCATCGGCGAACCTGTCAACGGCGGCCTCTACTCCGAGTACCCGTCCCTTGATGCCAAAGATTGGGCGAAGGGCGAAGACCTTGAGCACACCATCGACTTCCGCGGCATCTACGCCACCATGCTCGAACAGTGGATGGGCATAGACGCCCCCGAAATCGTCAACGGCCACTACGAGCAAATCACCCCATTCAAATAGAAAGTAAATCAATCCCCTCCCCCTTGATGGGGGAGGGTTAGGGTGGGGGTGAAACGAACATCTTACAATCATTTGTTTGTCCTGGACCCTCAAGCAAACCCGCTCGTCCTGAGCCTGTCGAAGGACTGATTATCACACCGACCGACTGACACACTGAAAAACTCCAACGAGGTGCAACAATGGCCAGACCATACGGGTTGCTCAGGTCAGGCTTCCCCTATTACATGACACTCGGCATGCGCCGCGTCACATCCAATGCCGTTGACATAGCATTCGGCAAGGACGAGCGCGTCTATGTCCTCACGAGGGGCGGTCTCGGCAACGAGATCAGGCGCATAAACTGGGCGGACGACAATCTCGGAACTATCGGCACTGGCACTTTCCAATGGCCCTCCGGCTTGCTCTGCGACGACGACGAGTTGCTGTACGTCTCCGACGAGGCGCACAATAAGGTCTTCGTCTTCGACAAGGACGGCGAACTTCAAGCGAGCTGGGGAGAGCAGGGCAGTGGTGAAGGTCAATTCGACCGGCCGACCGGAATGTCTTTCGACAACGAGGGCAATATCGTCCTCTCCGACACTCTGAACCACCGCGTGCAGACATACACAAAGGACGGCAAGTTCATCTCCCAATTCGGCGAGTTTGGTGACGGCAAGGGCCAGCTCAACATGCCTTGGGGCGTCACAGTTGACGATGGGGGCGACATCTACGTCGCCGACTGGCGCAACGACCGTGTGCAGAAATTCACTGCGGATGGCGAATTCCTGTTGGAAATCGGCGGGCCCGGCGATGACAAGGGCGACTTCGACCGCCCGACCAGCGTAGCTGTCGATGCCGATGGCGACATTTACGTCGCCGACTGGGGCAACGACCGCGTGCAGCTCTTCGACTCCGAGGGGCGCTTCGTTGAACAATTCCTCGGCGATGCCAACCTCTCCCGCTCCGCGCGCGAGTACATCCTTGCCAACCCGGTAACGCTGCGCCTGCGCGAAATGGCGGACCTAGAAGCCACCAAGCGCCTGCGCGCACCGCTGACCGTGCGAGTTGACGACGAGAGCAGGCTATACATCACCGACTTCGGCTCGCACCGAATCCAGATATACAAGAAGGAAGCCTACCCTCTCACCGAGCAGGACATAGCGCCTCCCCTTAGAAATCCGGTGCTGTTCACCACCTAGCCGAATGGTTTTTCTGGCTGCTTATAGGGGCGGGACAAGATACCCGCCCCTTGTCGTTTACACAATACCCTAAGAAATATGTAAGAGTCCCTTCCCCCTCGACGGGGGAAGGTTAGGATGGGGGTGAAGCACCCTCATATTGCCCTGAATATCCCTTTTTGCATATTTCTGAAATCCTCTAAATCCCCTTGACAACACAAACATTCGTTTCTATACTAGAACATAATATCTTCCTGTAAGTCTGTTTCCTTAGGTAGCGTTTCAATTCTGGAGGTTTGAATAAAAAGATCCTGTTCGCCCTTAGCATCGCCGAAGGACTTGTCGAAGGACGGAATCCACGGAAATCCACCTAGGACGAAAGCGTGTTCTCGATACGCGCTGACTTTTAATTCGTCATTCCCGCTTCTCTACTTTCGCCATTCCCGGTTCTCTACTTTCGTCATTCCCGCGCAGGCGGGAATCCAGTGTCGTTGAGGGCTTGTTTGAATTGAATTATCCGCGCGTGTAGAGAGTACCGACGAAAGATCCTGCCCCTGCGAAAGCGGGAGTTGAAATGGAGTGAAAACCCTACCCATACAATACATTGATGTAAATAGCCATGAATGACGCAACCAGAAAACTCCTAAACCTGCCACTCACCATCGACGCATACTGTCCTCCCATAGAGGAAGACGCCGATGCGCCCGACAACAGGCAAGACTCTTCTCCCGATCATCCTGAGCCTGTCCTGAGCAGTGCCGAAGGACCTGCCAAGCCATCCGACATAGCGGACATAATCCGCGAAGAAACCGACCACGGCAGAGCAGTCGTCAAGTTCCTCGTATCGGCAATGCAGGATGAACTCCCCGACTTCAAGCCCTGCCATCGTCTCGACGCCGCAAGACAGCTCGTCAAGTTTGGCTTCGACCCCGCTCGATCCTTCCTCGACGCTTACATGTCCATCGAAGGACCCGCCCCCACACGCGCGGCGGCAGCAGCTTCGGCAGAACCCCAGCACGAACTCCATCCCGACCTGGCGCGCATCGTCGCAGAAGAAACCCAAGACGGCAGAGCGCCGGTCCGCTTCCTTGTGCGGGTCATGCTCGGAGAACTCTCAGAGTTCAAGCCGCACCACCGCATCAACTCGGCAAAGGAACTGTTGCGTCTGGGCTTTCCCACGGAAGCCACTCAAGAGCCGGAGCGGAAGCAAGAGCCGGAGCGAAAACCCGAAAGGTTCTTCACCCTTGCCGACGGCAGAACCGTAACCTACGGCAATAACCAACACGACCCGACCTGCGACTGCCGCAGCGGGCTAACCGACTGCTATGGCGGCCCCTCCAAGCACATCGATGACGAACCGGGCGGTGTAAGAGGCAAAGCCGAGCGAGCCGCTTTCGACGCGGCATTCCCCGACTATGTTCCTCCTACCGACCGAGAACAGCGCCGCGTAGTAGCCGAATACATCCACAATAAAAACCCCGACGCCCCTATGCTGCGTGACATCCCCTTGCCCTTCATCAAGGACGAAGCGCGGAAGCTCTTCGAGCGAGACCGCCGGGAAAGAGACGAAGGTAAAGTCTTCCCCTCATGGTGGGACTTCGGCTAACGGCGCCACCAGAGCGCCCCTCCCTTTCCGGAGAAGGCTAGGTTAGGGGAGAGGACAAAAGAATCCTCCCCATCCCGTGTATCGCTGTTAGCCGATAGCGTTTCCCTTTGGGTGACAAATTAGGTGACAAAAGTCCCTTCCCCCTTTACGGGGGAAGGTTAGGATGGGGGTGAAGCCTGCATCAAAAACAATGTCGAATATGACACCAACACCTATTGGCAGTACCCTGTCAGCTCCTGCATTTGACATCCCGCTCACCTGTGCTAGAATGAATGTCTGCGAACATTTAATCTAGTACAGGAGAGCCGTAATGCTCATCAAGCACACACCTGACACCTTCCAGAAACTCCACATCCTCGGCGGCATGGCAAGCGACGACATCCTCTCACGCCCCACGCCCGGCAGCAGAACCCCCGCGCCCTACACATCCGCCCGACGTAATCCCGTTCCCGGCGTCTATAAAGCCGCAATGCCCAACGGCAAGTCCATCAGCCTCATGCGTGTCATGTTCACCGACTTCTGCAAGATGGACTGCTTCTACTGCCCCAACAGCCACTGGGTGCCCCGCAAGCGCTACGCATTCAAGGTCGATGAGCTTGCCAACGCCTTCATGGAAATGCACCGCCGCCACACAGTCAACGGTCTTTTCCTCAGCTCAGGCATTGCCGGCAGCGGCTCGAAAACCACCGAGCGCCTGCTAAAGGTCGTGGATGCTATACGCCATAAGCACGGCTTCAAAGGCTACATCCACATGAAGGTAATGCCAGGCACGGATTACGGGCTTGTGGAAGAGGCGTACAGGCTAGGCACTCGACTCTCCGTCAACATAGAGACGCCCACGGTCGAGATGATGACCCGCCTCAGCACGATGAAAGACATGCAGAGAGACATCCTCGATCCCATGGGCTGGGTTGCCAGCCTCATGCGCCGCAATCAGGGCACTGGTAGAGGCGCGACCGTCGGGCAGGCGACTCAGATGGTCGTGGGCGCGGCAAACGAGTCCGACTGGGACATATTCAACCGAATGAATCAGCTCTACGGCGAGTGGAACTTCAAGCGCGTCTATTACGCTCCCTTCCAGCCCATTCGCCATACACCGCTCGAAGAGCATCCCGCGACGCCGATGATCAGAGAGCATCGCCTATACCAAGCTGACTGGCTCAGTCGAGTGTACAAGTTCACCGGCGATGAGATGCGCCTGGCATACGACGAAAACGGCTTCTTGCCCCACGACGACGATCCCAAGCAGTCCATCGCCGTCCACAACTTAGACGTCTATCCGCTCGATGTGAACGCAGCGACTAAGGAGCAGCTCCTGCGCGTTCCCGGCGTGGGCCCAACATCCACGGACCGCATCCTGAAGAACCGCCGCGCCCACAGCATCGACAACTGGCGCGACCTTCAGACCATGGGCGTAGTCCGCAAGCGCGCCTGGCCCTTCCTCCGCTTCCCCGGACACCGCCCGCCCCGCGCAAGGCAGCTCAAACTCGACCTCTTCAGCGAAGGCGCAAAGAAAGCCCGCAAAAAGGAGACAGCCACCCGCCTCGGACTAAAGCTAGGAGAAGCGCCGCAGTCATACAACCCCGCCACCTGCGGCAACGCAACCCAGCCAGCATCCTGCTCCGGCTGCCCTCTCTACGGCGCGCCTGGGCATCCGGGGAGCGTTGACTAGGATGTTAAGACTACACCAACCTCACATACCGCCGCCGTCCGGCCCTCAGCACGCAGCCCGATGTGATGCCTGCAGAAGAATCATCTCTCACGCGCTCGCCGTCTATCTGCACTGCCCCCTGGCTTATCAATCGTCTCGCCTCGCCAGCGCTGCTCGCAAGCCCGGCGTCCACCAGCAAACGGCTGAGGCGCATACCCGCAAGCGCATCCGCGTCAGGCAGCGCATACTCCGGCATATCCTCCGGCAGGCCGCCCCCTTGCACCGTCCGCTCGAAATGCCCCTCCGCCTCCTGCGCCGCATCCGTGCTATGGAACTGTGCCACCAGCTCCCTTGCCAGACGCTTCTTCAACTCCATCGGGTTCACCGAGCCGCCGTCCAGATCCTGCCGCATTTCGTCTATCTCGTCTTCTGTGATGTCCGTCAGGTACTCGCTATATGGCACAATCTGCTCATCAGGCAGCGACATTGTCTTGCCGTATATCTCGTTTGCCGGTTCGTCGATGCCAATGTAGTTCCCAAGGCTCTTGCTCATCTTCTGCACACCGTCCGTGCCCGGCAGCAGTGGCATCAGGAAGCACTGCTGCGGCGTCTGCCCCACCATCCCCTGCAAGTCCCGACCCACCAGCAAATTGAACATCTGGTCAGTCCCCCCGAACTCCACATCAGACTCGATCGCCACAGAGTCGTAAGCCTGAAGCAAGGGATACAGCAGCTCAGTGATTGCGATAGGCTGGTTCGCCTTGAAGCGATTGGCGAAGTCGTCCCGCGCCAGGAACTGCGCCACCGTGAACCGGCTCGTCAGACCTATCACGTCGGTAAGCGAGAAATCACCGAACCACTCACTCTGCCAGCGAGTCTCCGTCCTGTCCCTATCGACAATCTTGAAGAATTGCGCCATATATGTCGCCGCGTTCTCTCGTACCTGTTCCGCGGTCAGCATCGGCCTCGTCGCCGACCTGCCGCTCGGGTCGCCTATCTGCGCCGTCCAGTCGCCCACGATGAGCACAACCTTATGCCCCAGGTCTTGAAGCTGCCGCAACTTCCGCAGGCCGACCGCGTGCCCCATGTGAATGTCTGTCGCGCTTGGATCGAACCCCATCTTCAGCCGCAGCGGCCTATCGCCCTTCAGCCTTTCCACGAACTCCGACTCTACAATAATTTCAGACACGCCGCGCTTCAGCACGCGGCGCATCACGCTCTCGTCTTTTATGGCGTCAGACAACAAGATGACACACCTCATCTGGTTAATAAGAGAAGAAATCTGCCGGTCGCAGATACTGTTAACTATGTGCTGGCAATTATACCGCAAAAGTAGGGAGGCGGGCGCAACACATGCTGCGACCGCCTCCCAAAATTGCCCGTTAGACCCGCACTTCCGGCTGCTGGCCGGAGACTGCGCCCTTGTCGTGAAGGGTCATTTAACAGCCTGATTATACTTTGCGGGGCTGCCGGTCTTGGCCTCCCCTGCCAGTCCTTATCGGAGTATCCCTCCTGTCAGTCCCATCATAGACGACGGCCCCTGAAACCGGCAGGGGCATGACAAGGGAACTTCCAGATATGATTCATGACATTTTGCCGAACCATAGCCACCCTCCTGTCAGCCCGGCAATCGCGCCTGGGCAGTAATCTTGGAGCCGCTCGCTCCTCATGTCCACCGTAGCAACTCCATCTCACAGTGTCAACACCGTCTAAGACATTGTTTAGAGAGTTCCGGTTTTCACAAGATTACCGAGACGGCGACCACACCGACACTATTCTGGCAGCACTGCCACATTCGTCCAGTAATTCAGCAGGTCGCGTACCTTGGTATTGAATTGATGAACGTCCACCGGCTTGGTAATGTAGCTGCTGATGCACTTGCTGTACGCGTATTCAAGGTCCTCTTGCGATTGCGATGTTGTCAGAACCACTACGGGGATTCTGCTCAGGTCTGTGTGTTCTTCCAGCGCGGCGAGCACCTCCCTGCCGTCCATGACAGGCATGTTCAGGTCAAGTAGGATCATGTCCGGTCGCCTCGCCTCTGCGAAGCTACCCTGGCGCAGAAGGATCGTCATTGCTTCTTGGCCGTTGTTCGCCACCGTGAAGTTCACATGGAACTCAGCGTCGTCAAGTATCAGCTGGATGAGTCTTACATCAGCCGGATTGTCCTCGACCAGAAGAACTTCCAGTGGCCTGCTCGCGGGCCTTCTATATGTCGTAGTCACGTCCGTTACCTCAGTGCCGTCTGTGGTTTACAGCCTAGCTGCCGCCGAATGGCCACCACCACCGACGCCTGCCGCCCGACGATGGCGCTTCCTCAGCTTGCCCGGCAGGGGGCCCCAGGCTGATTGGCTGCCTGCTGAACATGCCCAACTGCGCCACCACATTGTTGAACCTCTGCAATTCAATCGGCTTCCGGCAGAAACGGCTCGGAGGGATGTTGTATGCGTTGAGCAAACTCTGCTCCGCTTCCGTACCCGTCAGAATCATCACCGGGATATTGACCAGACCCTCGTCCGAGTTGATGTCGGCAAGCACCTCGGGCCCGTCCTTGCGTGGCAGCCTCAGGTCCAGAAGAATCAGGTCCGGCCGCGTGGCGCCTCCGTGGTCTCCCTCGCCTCTGAGTATCTCCATTGCAACCACGCCGTCCTCTGCTACCGTGATGTTCGTGGCGTGCTCCGACTGCTTGATTACCTCTTCCGTCAACCGCACATCGGCAGGATTGTCTTCCACCAGAAGAATCTCGATTGCTCTGTCCTCTGTCGCTGAAGTCATGATGCCGTCTCCTTTCCCTTAATCTTCCGCAACCGGCAGCGTGAAGCTGAAAGTTGCCCCGTTTCCAAGCTCCGATTCAACCCATATCTTTCCGGTATGTCGCTCTACAATCTTGCTGCATATTGCGAGCCCTATACCGGTGCCGGGGTACTCGCCCCTACCATGTAGCCTCTTGAACATTCCGAATATGCGATCGTTGTGCTGCGGGTCTATCCCGATGCCATTGTCCGACACCGACATCACCCATGACTCGCCAACCTGCACGCTCGAAATGTGTATCTCCGGACGTTTCTCTCCATGGAATTTAATTCCGTTGCTGATTAGGTTCTGGAACAATTGAGAAAGCTGGTTGATGTCCCCCTGAACCCGAGGCATCCGTTCATGGGTGACCTTTGCTTTTGTCTCTTTTATGGTTACCTGCAGATTGGAAAGGGCGTGCTCAAGGGCGCTCGAACTCTCTACCGGTTCCAATGGCCTCCCTCGCGTCCCAACTCGTGAGTATTCAAGCAGGTCGTTAATCAGAACCTTCATCCGCTCCGTGCCGTCCACCACATAACCGATAAACTCGTCTGCCGTCTCGTCGAGTTCCCCTCCGTAACGGTCCGATAGGAGCTGCACAAATCCTGAAATTACGCGCAGAGGTTCCTGCAAGTCGTGGGACGCAACATAAGCGAACTCCTGCAATTCCGCGTTAGATCGTGCCAACTCGTCGGCTTGTCTAGCCAGTTTCTCCTGTGCCCTCTTGCGTGGCGTAATGTCGTTTGAATATATCCGTATCTGGTCGATTGCCGGAATATAGACTATGCGTTGCTGGTAAGTCTCATCTCCGACATCAACCTCACGGGAATGAAATTCTCCTCTGGTCGTCAGGTCTTCAACAATCGTGTCGATTTCCACCATCAGTGGATGCCGAGAACCTAATTCTGACAGGTTGGGGAAGCGCTGGCGGGCAATCGGATTGCAATAGGCAATGCTGCCGTCCAGGTTAGCCTCGACTACCGGGTTGGGGTTGTGCATCGGGAAAGTTGCAAGCCTACTCTGCTGCGCGTAAAGTTGCGAGTTCGCTACCGCCGGGGCAATCTGCCTTGCAACCTGCGTCAGCATGTCTATGTCCCGCTGACCGTATGCGTTCTCCTTTAGTGAGCGCACGTTCAGTAGTCCGATCACCTCGTTCTTAAAAATCAGCGGCGCCATGACTACGGAACGCATGTTATGGAAGACCATCAGAGGATAGCGCGCCCTTAGCACGTCCGCACTCCCCTGAACAAGGATGGTGTTCGCTGAATAGACCGCGTCTTCGGCGGGCGTGTCGAGTATGGAGAACCTCTCACCGACGCGGCGCCCTTCCGCTTCCAGTCCCAATACGTAGGCGTTCACTAATGTGTCGTCTTCTCTGTTCAGGATGGCGAGTGAGATTCGGTCGAATGTGATGAGCTGCTGCACCTGGTTGGCGAAGTCCTCATAGACATCGTTGATGTCCATGGAGGATGAGATTATCCTGCCAATCTCGGCGAAAAGCGTTTGCTCCTGTACCAGGCGCTGCTCGAAGCGCACAATTTCTTCCAGCGCGGCTTGAGTGTCCGCCTGCTTGGCATACAGCTGCGAGTTTGCGACCGCACCCGCTATCTGCGAGGCTACTCGCTCCGCAAGTTCAAGACAGCCTTCGGAATAGGCATCGGGGTCGCTAGACCTGAAGTGCAGAGTGCCAATCACTTCGTTCCTGGAAATGAGCGGAACGGCGACCAGATAATTCATACCCCTTACCGTCATGGCGGACTGATTCGTAAAGCGTTCTCCAATAGACTCAGAGGAATCTGGGCCAAAGATCAAGCCGCGACGGTTCTTGGCGACCCACTCCGTAGGGGAGTTGGCAAGCGCCCGTACCATTCCGGGCGCCCATTCCGGTATATTCGCGCCCGACTGGTACAGGGTCGTAACCGTGCCGGCTTCGAGGTCAACGCTGTTGATGACCAACCGCTCGAAGGCTATTATGTTTCGCACTTGGGAGGCAAAGCCTTCATAGACTTCCTGAATGTCGGGAGACGAACTGATAACCCGGCCGATCTCTGCGAAGATTGCGTATTCAGCCGCCACACGGCGCGCCTCCACAACAGCATCGCGACTGTTGCTGAACCCATTATGTGGGGAAACATCCTCAGTATGCCCAGTCAGGCTTGGGCGGTCTTGCATGAGTAACCCCCGATCTTGCTGAGCCTCAGGCTATCGATCAGCCTGAAGCAATGTTTGCGTTTTCTCTACATCCAGCTCCATCTGCTTCACCAGCTCATCCACGCTCTCAAACTTCAACTCATCACGCAGACGCTGCACGAATTCCAATCTTAGTTGCCTATTATACAGGTTCTTGTCAAATCCCAACAGGAAGGCTTCGATGGTACGCCCTTTGCCGTCGAATGTCGGTCGAGTGCCGATACTCGTTGCCGCCATATAGCATTCCCCGAACACGAAGGCACGAGTAGCGTATATCCCATTGGCAGGTACAGCCATATCCGCTCCGACTTCCAAGTTCGCAGTAGGGAATCCCAGCGTCCTGCCTAGTTTCTCACCGGCAACAACCGTCCCGCTGATAGAGAAATTGCGCCCCAGTTTCTTCGCGGCGTCCCCAACGCTCCCTTCAACGATAGCCCTGCGAATGCTCGTACTGTGAACGGCGTCGCCCCCTTCCGACAGCAGGTCCACCACGCTAACCGAAAACCCAAGTTCACCACCCAGCGAAGACAACGCTTCCACATTTCCCTCGCGCTTGTATCCCATCGCAAAGTCAGGCCCCACCACCAGACCGCGCATACGCAACTTATTCCTGAGCAACTTAGCGAACTTACCCGCCCTCAGCCCCGCAACATTCATGTCGAATGTAACCGGCACAACGAAATCAACGCCAAGCTCTTCGACGAGTCGAATGCGCTCCTTGACGCTCGTGATGTATTGTGGCTGGAAATTGGGATTCAGCACTGAATCCGGATGGTTGCGAAAAGTCAGCACGCCGGCGGCGGCGCCCTTCGCATGCGCCTCTGCAATGACCTTGGCTATAAGGCTCTGATGCCCGCGATGCACACCGTCGAAGACGCCGATGGTTAGCACCGAGTCCCTATCGATGTGTGCCTGTTCCAGCTCCCGCTCGATTCGCATTGCGCCTCAATCCGCCGGACTGTCCTTGGGATGAAATCTCAATCGCTCCGGCTGCTGCACACTCCGTCTATCTCCGATGCGAAACCACGCTGAAAGGTAATTCGGAGTATATCAGACACCCATTCCGTACATCCATAATTATCGCGGCAATATCAGAGCGTCATCCGAAGTCGCAACTCAGCTGAAATCGGCAATCTGCCGGTCCTCTCACAGAGAGACGGCCCTTGCGAATGAGAGGATATGGTCGCCCCGAACCCTATCCGTTGATTCCCTACCGACTGAACCTGTGCGTCAGCAACAGGAGGCTGACAGGCAGTATCAGCGCGGTCGCGCCTCCCATAATCAGCATCGTCGCGCTCAGGCTGTACGCATCCGCGATGATGCCGTAGCCAATAGGAGCCGCCACAGTTCCAATCTCGTTGGTCGTGTAAAAGAAGCCGTAAAATCTCGCGCGCCTGTATGCAGGCACATACTCAGCTACCGTCGCGTAGAGTATCGAAGATGTGCCGTTCAGCCCGATGCCCAATAGCACCAACAGAGGAACCATTACGCTTATTGGCGCATACAGCGCAGCGACTATCAGTACCGCCGTCAACCCTTTCGTCGCCCAGATGAGGCTTACCGTGCTGAATCTATCCCCAAGCCAACCCACTACGAACTTGCCTGCCGCTCCGCCGATGAACACGAACAGCAGCATACTTATGGCCTGCGACTGGCTTACATCCTTCGAGATGAGTACGAACGGCAGAAATGTCAGCGCACCAACCCGCGCCATCGAGTCGAGCGCGCCAATTCCGCTAAGCGTGACGAAGCCGTTCAGACGCGCCTTTCTCGCTCCTATGGATTCGGCCTCGTTCGTCTCTCTTACGGGCCTGCCAATATCCACAGCTCGTCGCGTCAGAGCCGACAATGCCATGAACACAAGGCTCACGAGGCCAATTACCCAAAGCAGCTGCCTCCACCCCATGTTCACCGCAATCGCCCCAGCGACAATCGGCGGCGCGAGCATCTTCCCCAAGTCTCCGGCGAAGTTCACCGTGCCAACGGCTGTCGAGCGCCCGCTGTCGTCATAAGCCCGCGATACCATGCTCGACGCCAACGGATGCTGAAATCCACCGCCAAGTCCACCGACGAAACTCAACAAAACCAGCAGCACGAACGCTGGAGCCAGAGCCATTCCCACAAGTCCAATGGATACCCACACATTGCCCGCGAGCAGCAACCAGAACTCGCCCATATTTTCCGCGAGGAAGCCCGCAGGTATCTGGAGCACCGCTGACGCCCCACTGTATGTCGCCCGCAGAATTCCAACCTGCGTGAACGACAGCGCCATGTCACTCTCGATCAGGGGCAGCAGTGGAAACATCAGCGCGAAGTGCAGATCGCTCCAGATGTGCATCACGGAGCCGAAGTACAGCGTTCGGCGACTTTGTGGCGCGCGAAGTACGAAGTCAAGCATATTGGCGCGGATTATAACATTCTGTTAACAATCGCGCTCACGACAAACAAGGCGCAGAACCAATCTTCTCGCGCAGGCAGTACGCTGGCAACCGAGGGGAATGGAATTGCGGCGTAGTTGCTACAATTTTGGGGAACAAGCGGGCGAATCTAATCCTCTATCCGCCACTGACGCAGATTCGCAGCCTCGCGCAAATACACATTAACCAGCTCGTCCGCCCGCTTGTCGGTATTCACCAGGACCAGCGTCCGGATGCACATCGACCGCGAACCCGGCACATCAATCTCCACCGCATCCATCAGTGCCACATGCGTCCAGCCCATCAGCCGCGCCGCCGCCGCCGGAAAGTCCGCGTTAAGGTCAGGAGTTGTGGTGAAGAACGCCGCCGCCACGTCATCTGCATCAATGTCATTAGCCTTCACCAACTCGGCAAGCATCTCGCTTGTCGCGTTAAATACCTCGTCCTTCTCGTTGCTGTTTGCTGTTGTTGCCCCTCGTATGCCGCGGACTTTGGACATCCTGCTGCACCTTCAATCTATGGAATGTGTGTATGTTCTTAACAAAACCCTTCGACCTGAGCCTGTCGAAGGACGGTATCGACTACTCGATACCCCTCAACCCTCGTATAAACCGCGCCGCCGTCTCCGCCGCGTCCTCGATTGGGGCTTTGCTCACACTGTCCAGCATCGCACTCGCCAGTATCGCCCCATCGGCAAACCGCGCGATATTCTCCACATGCTCCTGCCGTGAAACGCCGAACCCCACCAGGATCGGAAGTTCGCTGTGCTCGCGTATGCGCCGTGCCAGCCCTTCCACGCCGCCCGACAACTCCGATCTTGCACCCGTCACCCCCGTGACGCTCACGCAGTATATGAAACCCCTTGCTTGTTTGCAAGCCTGCTCTATCCGCGCATCCGTGCTCGTAGGCGCGAGCAGCGGAATCAGGTAGATACCCTGCGACTCCAATATCGCTTGATAAGGTGGCGCTTCCTCCGGCGGCAAATCCGGTATGATGATTCCGTCTATGCCCGCGTCCGAAGCATCCCTCGCAAACTCTTCCATTCCGTAGTTAAGGAACGGGTTCAGATATCCCATGAATATCAACGGTGAAGTAATTCCCCTAGCGCGTAGGGCCCGCAAACTGTCAAGCGCGGTTCGGAGGTTCGTGCCGTTCTCCAGTGCGCGAAAGCTCGTCATCTGAACGGTTGGCCCGTCCGAGAGTGGGTCGCTGAACGGTATGCCCAATTCCAGCATGTCCGCACCCGACTCCAAGATAGACTCTGCCATCGCTTCCGATGTTGCCATGTCCGGATATCCCAGTGTTACGAAGGGCGCCAGCGCGGATTTGCCCTCTGCTCTTAGCGCCGCCAGTGTCGTATCAATTCGGTTCGTCATGCTTGTCCTAACTCTTCGGCAAATATGATCCTGTCGTTAATTGAAGAACTCGTACTGGACTGTTGCCACTGCGTTAGTCAAAGCGTGCATCGCAATTGGTGGCCAAAGCGAACCAGTCCTCATATACAGCCACGCAATCAGCATACCAGATACGAATATTATCGGCATTATGTCGAAGTCCCAGTGGACGAGCGTGAACAGCGCTGAGGAGATTACCATACCCCTGATGTTGCCCAGCGCGAGAGTAAGCCCCGCTAGTATGAAACCACGAAACACAATCTCTTCAACAATAGGAGTTATAACTACGATGTCAAAGTAGAGCAGCGGTTTGTATATCGCTTCCTCGAACATCTCTTCGATGTATTCTTGCTCAGGGATTAGTGCTTCTTGCCCCAAGGAGCTGACGAGCCACGTGTAGCCCTCTTCAAGGCTTCGGTCAACTCCGTACACAAGTGGTACCAGCAGGAATAGGTGTACGGCGCTTGTACGGCGGAATCCCATAGTGCGCCACGATACCCCGTACTTTCGGATGCTGAAAAACCAGACACTCGCCAATGGGACACAGAAGACGATCACATAGGCTATTGCCTCGATCCCGTAAAACTCGAAAGACGCTAGGGTGTCTTCCGAGGCCAGCACGAATACGAAAATAGTGACCATTACAAATGCGACGGTTAGAACCAAGGCCAGCCCGACGGTGAGCCCCACCGCTTTGACCACATCCCATACGTTCCACGGAACCACCGGCATGTTGTTTACGAATAGGGAGACAATGTCCTTGGGGTAGGACGATCTGGGCTTAGGGACGAACTCCGGACGGTACAGCGACATATCTCTTCGAGAACTTCCTAATATGTGCTATGCGTGCAAGTAAGCGGGTTGAGTATCAAATGGAATCTCCAGAAACACCAGCGCCAGCAAGTTCTGCGCCATATGCGCCAGTATGGGCGGCCATATCGACCCGGTTCGCAAGTAAAGCCATGCCAGCAGCATCCCCATCACGAATATCGGCAGAAGTGTGCCCACATTCAGATGCGCTACCGAGAATATCGCCGAGCTAGCCAAGGCACCGCGCAGTCCGCCAATCACCGACACCAGAGCTGCAAGTAGGAACCCGCGAAAGAACACCTCCTCCGCAAATGGCGCGAGCAGTCCCACTATCGCAAATGTCGGCAGAATTGCTAGGCCGTCAAGCGCGGCAATCTCTTCCAGGCCCTGGTCAGGCACGAGAATGTCGATTCCAAGCCACTGTGCTAACAGAGCGTACACCGCAGTAGCTGACAGCCCTATCGAAAGAGCCACAAGCGGCAGCCACGCCACTGAGGTTAGGGAAGCGCGGCGGAATCCCAGAAGGTCCAGTGAAACCCTGTGCCGCCTTGCGCCGAATACCCATGCCGCACCCAGCAATGCGATCGGCAAGAGCATACTGCCAAGCACTGCCGCCAGCGTCTTGTCGGCAACCAGTCCTGTCCGTATCAGTGTAAACCCCAGCCCAAGGCTGCCGCCTACACCGATGGGAAAGAACAGCACAGACGCGATAATTACATCTTTCAGCGACCACGGGACGACGCCAATCCGGCTGGAAAACAACCCTGTGTATTCTTGGGATTCCCTGCGCTCTTCGCCTGTGCCCTGACCGCCTAGCTTACCAGGTACGCACTGCGAACAACTTTCTTCCGTCTCGTGCTCGCCTTCTAGCTTTCCTTCCACAGCACATCGCCAAAGAGGTCGTCAGGGTGCTCTCGTGATGCGAACACCTCGTACTCTGCCTTCGACTCCCGCAGGTGTCCGTCGCCGCCGTGCCCCGGAAATACGTTGATATCGTCTCCCAGCGTAAACAGTTTGGACGTGATGCTTTCGACGAGTTGCTTGAATTTCTCCGGCGAACCGGACTTGCCAGGTCCTCCCGGAAACAGCGTATCGCCGGAAAATAGGTGTCCCTCGGTGTGGAAGCAGGTTGAGCCAGGCGTATGCCCGGGCGTAAACACAGCAGTCAGGCTCACGCTGCCTGCCGAAATCACATCGCCATCCTTCAGCAGCATATCTGCCGGTCGTGAAAGAGCATCGGCGTCATCCACGCCGATCCCTACGGGTGCGTCGATCGCTGCTGTCACATCCTCGAACCCAAGCAGGTGGTCCATGTGATTGTGTGTGATGATGATCGCCTTCACGTCAGTCGTCTTCGCCAGCTCTATCATCTTGTCCGGCTCGGCGGGCGTGTCGATAAATATGCTCTCGTTCGTCTTAGGGCACACGACAAGGTATATGTTGTTCCCGTACGGTCCGCACTCCATCTTATGAATAATGATGTTTTCGTCCTGATAATGAGCCATCGCCTTATCTTCCCCCCAGATTCTGATAAAATTAACTCGCAACCGAAATTATATCAGCACCGATGCCAGCGTCAAACTTACTTCATTTCTGATGGTTATGAAACAGCCGCTACCTATGGCGCAGGTGATGTTCTAACTTCGCCAAACCAATCGACTTCACCCTCAAAACTGACGACACCTTCCAAGGAGAATTGAATGCCCGACTTCGGACTCATCGTAAAGCACGACAACGAAGGAAAGCGCATCGAGATGCAATGCGAGCATCAGAACGGCCTCGTTTATGTCGTGCGCGGCGAGGCGAACTGGGTTTGCGACGAAGACCTGCTTCATGCTCACTCACTCGCTGGCTTCTTCCGCGAGCTCGGCGAACTCGAAGACGACAATGTTTCTGACATTATGCAGCGCTGGGGCATCTACTACCGCCCCCGTCCGCTCGCGGACTCCTCTGACCATTCCTGAAAAGAAGGAGCCTTCCAAAAGGAAGGCCATTTCGGTTCTGGTAAGGAAGGAAGGGATGGTGAACGAAATCTCTGCATCATCCCCTCCATCCTGTAGATCGATGTTAGCTCGTGCTAACCACCGATTCCAAGTTCCGCTCGCAGGTCGTTTATCGTCTCTCCCCTGCTGCGCGTAACGCGGCGCTCCCGCAACCCGATCGGCAGGTTCTGTATCTCCGGCTGCACCTTGATCGACACCATGACCGGCCCGTCTTCCTTCATAATGTCCTCGATGTTCGTCGCGAACTCCTCGAGGTCATCGAAGTTGTACGCGGAAGTATATCCTGCGCCCTTAGCCATCGCGGCGTAGTCTATATCCGCGGAGTTCGGCACAGGCTGGCCGCCGGTCGTTGCATAGCACTCGTTGTCCAGCACGAAATGCACGAAGTTCTTAGGCTGCTTGCCCGCAATGCTCGCCAACACACCCAGGTTCATCAACAGTGAGCCTTCGGCATCGAACAGCACTATCTTCTCGTCTGGCAGTCCGAGAGCAAGCCCGAACGCAGCCGAAGTCGTATGTCCCATCGCGCCGCCCAGCGCAATGTCCCTTGAGGGATTATCGCTTATATCTCCCCAGTGCCGTCCCGCAGTCCCTTGCGTCGTCACAATTGCGTCGCCGCGATGCGGCTTAAATACATTGAACACATCAATAGGATCTAGCATGTTTATCTCCTTGTATCCTGCCCATCCTGTCTATCTTGTTAGCTGCGCTCTTACCTATTGAACCCGTGATATTCGTCTCCTACCAGCACCACTACGGGTCGCTTCGTCCGCCGCGCCTCATCGAACGCTTCAGAAATGCGGTCCCCATCCTCGTCATGCTCCACCAAAAAGTAGTTGATGCGGAACGCGTTCAGGAACGGCTCCGTGTAGGTCGCTGCGGTGTCCGGCGTATTGCCCCACCGCGTCCAGCCGCGATACCCGATAACCATCACCAGCGGAAAGCCTGTGTCCAGAGCCATCCCTCGAATCGAGTCCCCCGACTCCATCATGCCCGTGTTCTGTATCAGGCACACCGGCACCTTGCCTGCCACATTCAGCCCCAGCGCCACGCCCATCGTTTCGCCCTCGCGCGACACCGGCACCACGTCCAGCCAGTCCTGTTCCAGCATAAGCTCATACAGGTAGTTCGTCTCGCTATCCGGAATCGTGATGATATGTGTTACCCCGTTCTTCTTGAACTCTTCCACAAGAGTCTCCGGCCTCAATATCTGTGGTTGCTGTTGAACCATTAGTTTCTCCTTCCGCTTCCTGCCAAGATCAGTATCTCATGTAGCTACTATTAACCGCTTGTCCGCGTTAGCCGCTAATTATAAGTAGTCCCAATGATGCGGTCAATTTCAGCCGACCACGGAACTTACAAATCATTGTGTGCCACCTCGCTGCCCACTATAATGTGAAATGCATCACAATTCACTGTCGTACATACAAGTAAGGAGAACTGCCCGAGTGACACCTCAAGAACGCGCCCAGAAATTAGAGTCCTACAGCAAGGCACACGCCCTTCTGGTTGACGCCCTCAAAGAGTTTCCCAAGGAGATGTGGCAGTTCCGGGACGAGCACGGCTGCTGGAGCGTACACGAGCACATCGTCCACATCACCGACAGCGAGGCAAACAGTTACATCCGCTGCCGCCGCATCATCGCCGAGCAGGGCGAGCCACTAATGGCGTATGACGAAAACCAGTGGGCATCTGCACTCAACTACCACGAGCAAAGCACCGAAGACGCTATTGCCCTCTTCAAGTGGCTGCGCCACAAGAGCCACACTCTCATCAAGGACCTGCCTGAGCCTGTCTGGGCGCACTCTTCTTATCATCCGGAGAACGGCGAAACCACGCTCGACGACTGGCTCGACACCTACGAGCGCCACGTCCCGGAGCATATCCAGTACATGCACCAGAACTTGGAAGCTTGGCAAAAGGCAAGAGGCTAAACCACCCCTGCCTCTCTCATCGCCGTCAGCTCATCAGCGCCAATCCCAATCTCGCTATACACTGCCTCGTTGTCCTCCCCAAGCAGCGGCGGCCGTCGTCTGATCTCCCACGGTGTCGCCTCGAAGTCATACGGCGCGCCCACATATACGAACTCCGCATCAAGCTCTGGGTGTGGCACCGGCACCTGCATCCCTCGCTCCTTGAAGTGCGTGTCCTCCAGCGTCTCCTCCGGCGAGTACACGATTCCCCACTGGAACCCCAGGTCCTGCGCCCGCACGAAGATGTCATAAGCTGTATTCGCAAGGCAGAGTTCGCTAACTGCGCTCATCACCTCTTCCATCTGTCGAGTCGCATCGGGGTCGCGCCTGATAAGCGCCTCCCGGCTCGGCGGCGAGATGTACTTCGACAGATCGCCCACAAGTCCGTGCTCGTCCAGCCACGCCAGCAAATGCAGCCACTGCTCCTCAGTTCGCGCCGGAAATCCGATGTTCACATACCGCCCGTCTCCGCACACAATCTGCACATTTGCCGTAGGCGTCGGCGACGAATGCCGCCCCGTTTGCCGCTGCACGGTGTCGCCTGCCACCAGCCAATGATACACTGCCCCCTCGGTCGTTACATTCTGCGCCGCGTGCATGTTCACGTCCACGAACTGCCCCTCGCCCGTAAACTGTCGGTGTACCAGCGCCGTCAACACGCCTATCGCCGCAAAGTGACAGGCCGTATGATAAGCCTGATTGCCGCCCCCACGCACCGGCGGGATCGAGTGATCATCATATCCGCAGCTCCACACGGGACCTCCGAACGCCAGCGCCGTCATGTCGGTCGAGGCGTAGTCGCTGTATGGTGCATCCTGTCCGAACGGGCTTACCGCAGCAAAAATGATGTCTGGCGCAACCTCCGACACTCGCTCATAACCCAGCCCCAGTGAGTCCATATACTTCGGCTCACTGCTGTCGATTATCACATCCGCCCCCGCAGCAAGCCGTAAGAACAGGTCGCGCCCCGTCTCTGATTCTATGTCAAGCGTTACGCTTTGCTTGTTCGTGTTGTAGTGCCAGAAGTACAGGCTGCCGTTCTTGTCCGGCTTATCCTTGTAAAACGGAGGATACTCGCGTGTCTCCTCGCCTTCCGGCGGCTCCACCTTGATTACAGTCGCCCCCATATCCGCCAGAAGCTTCCCGCACCAACCGCCCAGCTCGCCACCAACTTCCAGTATTCGCACATCATCCAGAACCGAAGCCATCTAAATGACCCCCTTGTCGTGCAATTCCCTCTGCTCTGCCTTGTCCAGCATCAGGATTTCGTCGTAGAAAAAGTCGTTATCCTCACCTAGCACCGGCGCACCCTTCTCGATTTTCGCTGGTGTCTCCGATAGCTTCATCGGCATACCCTCCACACGCACGCGCCCCATCTCCAGATGCTTCACCTCCGGGAACGTCTCCCACTCAAGCGAGTTTGCGTCCTTGTCCATCCGATCCTCTGGATGCTGCACCGCCGCCGCAGGCACACCCTTCGCTTGCAACGCCTCCATCGCCTCGAAGTCCGACCGCTCTGATGTCCACGCCTCCAATATCGCGTCAAGCGCGTCTTGATTTTCTTCAAGCAAGCGATTGTGCGATGTTGCGAAACGATTGTCATTCGCAAGCTCAGGCTGCCTGATGACCTCTGCAATAGCCTGCCAGTCGCCATCGTTCCGCGCCGATATTGCAACCCATCTGTCTTCGCCTTTGGATTGGTATATGCCGTGCGGCGCCATTGGCGGGAACACGTTTCTGTTGCTGTGCGGACTGCCCGGACGCCGCGCCGGACGTCCGTTGACCGTGTAGTCGAGCAGGGCAGGCCCGTTCAACGTCAGAGCCGCATCCGTACAGGATAGGTCAACATACTGACCCTCTCCGGTCTTGTTCCGGTGATATAGCGCCATCAGAATCGCGATCGCCATGAAGTACCCGCCCGTGTGGTTCATGTGAGAGTATCCCCATCCGGCGGGCGGCATATCCGGCAGCGCGGACTGAAATGTCAGTCCCGACACCGCCTGCACCACAGGCCCCCATGTCTTGAAGTGCGTGTAAGGACCCTTGTGCCCGAAGCCGCAGTTCGACACATAGATAATGTCCGGCTTGATGCGTCGCATCTCTTCGTAAGGGAAGCCCCACCGCTCCATAACGCCCGCGCTGAAGTTCTCCGTAACCACATCGCTGATAGAGATTATCTCGCGCATAATCTCCTTGCCCCGCTCGCTCTTCGCGTTTAGCGTGATGCCCAGCTTCTCCACATTGTGGTTGTTGAACATGCCGCCCAGGTTCGTCCCGCGCCTCTCGTCGATGTAGGGCCCGTTCCCGCGGAAGATGTCCCATCCCCCTTGGCTCAGCCTGTCCTCGATGCGAATCACTTGCGCTCCGAACGCCGCGAAAAACCGGGTCGCGCCCGCGCCCGCAAGCTGCCCTGAAAAATCGCATATCCGTATAGGCGCAAGCGCCCCCTTTGCTCCATTCGTCGCCATGTATCAGTCTCCAAACCTCTTACTTGTTGAACACTGCCGCTGATTATAACCCCAACCAAACCTTGTTACCATATCACCCCCACTTCGACATTAGATATGCTGGCATTCCGCTTCGCACTTCGTCTGCGAACTTGGCGAATCCTGAAACGGGACGTAAGGACTTCATTCCTGTCAATGCCCACTCATGCCATTACACCCAACCTATCTTCCCGCCCCTTGCAGCCATTCCTGCTATAATTTCACCGCAACTTTTACTAAACTCAGGAGACAAGACATATGGCAGATTCAGGCCGCAGGCAGTTCGTTAAATACAGCTTCTTTAAGCTCGACCCGCAATGGCGTCGTTTGCCCGAAGAACTTCGCTTTGAAAGCAAGCGAGACTTCGCGCAAGCCGTTACGGAAATCTCAGAGGATATGTTTACTCGCTGCTTCAGCCTCGTCGGAATGCGCGGCGACTCCGACTTCTTCCTCCAGCAAGCAGCCGACACGCTGGAAGGGATTCAGGACTCCGCCGTTCGCCTGTGGTCCACTGACCTCGGCGCATACCTCACGCAGCCGCATTCCTATCTGGCAATGACGCGACTCTCGGAGTATGTCGGCAAGGGAAAGCACGAACATGAGGGGCAGGAAGGGACGGGAACCCAGCTTCGCCCGGTGGACGCCAAATACTTCATCGTTTATCCATTTCTCAAGACCCGAGAGTGGTATCTGCTCCCGCAGGAGGAGCGCCAGGACATTATGAACGGTCACATCAGCGTCGGTCATAAATACCCTTCCGTCAAAATAAATACCACCTACTCATTCGGTCTCGATGACCAGGAATTCGTTGTCGGATTCGAGACGGACAACCCAGGCGACTTCCTCGACCTCGTGATGGACCTGCGGACAACCAGGAGCAGCCTGTACACGCTGCGCGACACGCCCATATTCACCGGAATCCACAAGACCATCGAGGACACTCTCAACGACCTAGGCGGCTAGACGCCGCCTGTCGCTTGGCGCCGGGAATAGGGTATAGCCCGCAAGGGCAATTGATGTTAGTATCCCCAGAGACAGATTAGACTACGGGACGACAGGCCGATACGGGAGGTTCTGAAAGATATGGCAACCACACTAACCGGCGAACGCATAGAGGAACTGAAGCAGAAAGCAACCGACTACTTCTGGCCGCACAACAACCCTGCCGGAAACATGGGCGACGACGGCATCAAGCTGGTGCAGAGCGGCAAGGGCGTCTGGGTCGAAGATGTCGAAGGCACGCAGTGGTTCGACACGATGGCGGGCATGTGGCTGAAGAACATTGGACACGGGCGTAAGGAGGTCGCCGATGCCGTGTACAATCAAATGCTCGACATCAGCTACACACCCGGCGGTACCGTCAGCCCGGCGACTGCTGAGTTGTCTGCCAGAATTGCCAGCCTCGCGCCGGACAAAGAGGCGCGCACCTACTTCGTCAGCGGCGGCTCCGAAGCCGTAGAAACAGCCATCAAGATGGCGAAGCAATACCACAAGAACAACGGCGAACCGACGCGCTGGAAAGTCATAAGCAGGCGAGGCTCATACCACGGAGCCACCCATGCCTGCATGAGTCTCGGCGGCGGCGGCGTGAGCGCGCCCATTCATTTTGGCCCTCTCATGCCTGGCAACATCCACATCGCCAACCCGGACAGCTACCGCAACAGCGGCGGCGACCTTCAATGCGCTAAGGAGTTGGAGATTGCCATACAGCATGAAGGTCCTTCGACGGTCGCGGCGTTCATCGGTGAGCCGATTTCGGCGGCGGCGGGCATCCATGTGCCTGATCCGGAATACTGGCCCACTATTCGCGAGATATGCGACAAGTACGGCGTCATCATGATATGCGACGAAGTTATCACCGGCTTTGGGCGCACGGGCAAGATGTTCGCTACTGAACAATGGGGCGTCAAGCCCGACATCTTCACGGTCGCGAAGGCGCTGACCAGTGGCTACATCCCCATCGGCGCTGCGATTGCGAGCAAGAAGGTGTCCGAAGCCTTCATGGGCGATGACTCGCAGTTCCGCCACCTGATAACCTTCGGCGGCAACCCGGTTGCCTGCGCCGCAGCTATGGCAAACCTCGACATCATGGAAGGCGAAGGCATGGTCGAGAACTCCGCGGAGATGGGCACATACATGTATGAGCAGCTTCAGACGCTGTATGAGCACCCTATCGTTGGCGATGTGCGCGGCGGGATGGGCTTGCTATGCGCGGTCGAGCTGGTCAAGGACCGCGACACCAAGGAGTCTTTCCCCGCCGAGGCGAAGCTCTCGGATAAGATGGCACCCCTGATGAACGAGCACAACTTGCTCGGCAGGCCCGGCAACTCAATCTATCTGGCGCCTCCGCTGTGCATCACGCGGGATGAGGTTGACCATGTGGTCTCGCAGGTTGACAGCGTAATTTCCAAGCTGGAAGCGCAACTGTAGGCATCAGCAATCAGGTTTCGGGCATCAGGACATAACGAAGGCTGGGATAGAGGCAAACATTCCTCTATCCCAGCCTTTTCTCGTTAAACGGACTGACCGATTGACACAAAGCTCTACTGCATCGGCGAGCAATCGGCCGGCAATAGTATCTTGTTCTCCTGGTACACCGGCGCTACGGGGCTTTGGGGCGGCCACACGCCCTTGGCGCGCGTCTCTTCGCGCACCTGCGTTCGCTGTTCAAAGCTCTCATAAGCCCACATGTGGACCCACCTGTTCAGCGCGCCAACGTCGGAGTAGAACGCGCCAACCAGCGGCGAATACTTTTCGCGCTCCTCGATGGCGTTGCCCCACGCCTCAATAACGTGAGGAATGTCACCAGGGTTATAGGTGTAAATGCGAATCTCGTATATCGGTCCGACCTTGCGCTCGCCAAGAGGCTTCATGAATGGGGCGGGCAGGTAGAAGTCTGACTGCATATTCTGCACAAACTCTGATGTGTCGGGCGGCCATGCGCCGGCTGCCTGTGCTTTTGCCCTGGTATCGGTGCGGTGGTTCATGTCCTCGTAGGGCCAGACGTGCAGCACCTGGTTGAGAGGTCCCGCCTCCGTATGCCACAAGCCCGCCAATGGAGAGAACTCCAGCCTTCCGGGGAGCTTCTCGCCGAAGCGCTTCTCGAATTCAGGTACGCTGCGGGGCGTAAGGTCGTATGTCCGAAACTCATATAGCATATTTTGCTCCTTCACTTATCCTTTCCATACTGTTCGTCGATGTTGGTTAATAGACGCCGGTACGCCATTCGGGGTGGCGTGTATCTTTCCCTCTTACGATGTCGTGGAATAGCTGCTCAATCTGAGTTACTGCAGGTCCGATGGCTCCATTGCCAATCTTATAGCCGTCAATGGTGTTCACCGCTTGCAGCTCTGCGCCTGTGCCGCAGATAAAGACCTCGTCTGCGATGTAGAGTTCGGTGCGGTCAATGTCCCGCTCTATCACCGTAATGCCGAGTTCATTCTGGAAGAGCTGCTTAACCACGTCGCGGGTTATGCTCTCCAGTATGCCCGCCGAAACGGGTGGGGTAATCGCCACACCGTCCCGGACGATGTACAGACAGGCATAAGAAATCTCAGACACTTTGCCTTGAGGGTTCAGGATGATGCCGAAGTCGTAGCCGTGCCGCGAGGATTCGTCCGCGACATAGCGGCTGTTCTGGTAGTTCGCAATCGCTTTGACACGCGGCGGCATCACGTTGTCAGATATGCGCGTCCAAGAGCTTACGCCGCAACTCATTGTGTTCCCGGAGCCAAGCACCGACCCAATCTGGCGATTGAATATCGTGATGTCGCCGGGGCGTTCCGATACGGGCAGGTAGCCGGGTGTGGTGCTGCCACCGAAATACGCCAGCGGCTGCACGTATATGTCGTCCCTGAATTCGTTCGCCTGCACGAGGTCAACGATTGCGCGCTTCAGTTCCGCGACCGACCATGGAGAGGTCATGCGCATCACTTTCATGGAGCGTATCAGCCGCTCGATGTGTAGGTCGAGATGGAATATGTTGAGCTGCTCCTTCTCTGCGTTCCAGTATCCGCGAATACCCTCGAACACCATTGAAATAGCCGACCAGCCCAGAGTCGATGCATGCACCACGGCGGCGTCCCATTCCACAAGGTCGCCGGACATCCATACATATTTCGGGTCATCGGCAGAAGCGCCTAACATGTCTCTAACTTTTTCAGTGCTCATTGGCTCTCACCTGTGGTTCAAACAATCCTGTGTTCCTTACTCAAAGCGTATCACGCGGACGGCTGTCATGTGAACCATTAAGCGATAGCACGGTCCCGGATGCGGTAGTGAGATTGTAGTAGAATGTGCCTGTAATCTGAGCCAATGATGCTTCGCAGGAGCAGTCCATGACGAACAGCGCGAACCGACTCTTCGACGCCGCGAGCGAGCGGATACTCTCGGAGACATGGGAGCACTATCCCAGCACGGCGTCGCGTCTGGGCCTACACCAGTACGACGGGCGGCTGCCGAGCATTGCTATGACGGCTATGGCGAAAAGGACAGGACAAATCAGGCAGTGCCTGGAATTGCTGGAGAACATCGACATCGCGGCGCTGAGTGTTCGCAGCTACTACGAACACCACCTGTTGAAGGCGGCGCTACGGAAGGAACTGCTGGAGCTAACCGAGTTACGCTGGCACGAGTTCAACCCGATGGAGATGCTCTGGCACATCGACCTGAGTGGCTATGTGCAGCGAGAGTACGCTCCGCTAGAGCAGAGGGTTGAGGCGCTGACACGGGCGCTGAAGGCTGTGCCGAGCTATGTGGCAGAGCTGCGGAGTGTGATGAGCGGCAGGCTCGCCGGACCTGTGCTGGAAGCGAGCATAGAGGCATACGAGGGCATCGCGTCATTCTACAAGAACGACCTATTGGACGCGACCGGCGAATTGCCGGATGGGGCGCTGAGAGAGCAGTTCGAGGGAGCGCTGGCAGATGCTACGGAGTCAGTCTTGGGGTTCGTGGAGCATCTGAGGGCACTGCGGCCGTACGCGGACGCGAGCTTCGCCATCGGCAAGGACAGATTTGCCGCGCTGCTGAAGCATGGCGAGATGGTGGACATGCCGCTTGAGCGCCTTCTGACTATTGGCGAAGACGACCTGCGGCGCAACTTGGAGCGCTTCACGGAGGTGGCTGAGAGCGTTGACGCGGCTAAGTCTCCTGCCGAGGTCATGGCGTCGATTGCCGCCGATCATCCGACTGCCGACATGCTCATTGCTGAGACGCGAGACATGCTGGAGGACATTCGTGAGTATCTGATTGACAATGACATCGTGGGCGTGCCATCGGAGGTGCGATGCCAGACCGTGCCCACGCCGTCGTTCATGCGGTGGGCGTTCGCGGCGCTGGACTTCCCGGGCCCATACGAAGGGAAGGCGACCGAGACGTACTACTATGTTACGCCTGTCGAAGAGCATTGGAGCGATGACGAAAAGGAGCAGTGGCTTACCTCGTTCAACTATGCGACGCTGCGGGCAGTATCGGTGCATGAGGCGTATCCGGGGCATTATGTTCATTACCTGCACACGCGGAACGCCGACTCGATGATGAGCCGCGTGTTCGGCGCGTATTCGTTCTGGGAGGGGTGGGCGCACTACGTCGAGCAGATGATGGTTGAGGAGGGCTATCTTGCCGAGCCTCGTAATGAGCTTGGGCAGCTGATGGAGGCGCTGTTGCGGGACTGCCGCTTCATCTGCGCCATCAGGATGCACACTCAGGGCATGACGGTGGAAGAGGCGACCCGCTTCTTCATGGAGAACGCGTTCCTGGAGGAACTGCCAGCGCGTAAGGAAGCCATGCGGGGGACTTTTGATCCGATGTATCTGAATTACACGCTCGGCAAGCTGATGATATTGAAGCTGCGGGAGGACTACCGCAGGGTCAAGGGCGCGGCGTATTCGCTGCGGGCGTTCCACGATGAGTTTCTGTCATACGGAGCGCCACCGATTCCGCTGGTGCGGGAGATGATGCTGGGCGAGGATTCGGGGGAGATCATCTAATTGGCGAAGTTGGATATCGCCGACGCGATAGCCGCTGCCGCGACCATGCCTCCGAATATCATGCCTACCATCCATTTTACCAAGCGAGTTTCTAGTTCCGCGAGGTCGGCTTTGGTGGCGAAGATGTCCTTGGCCTGATCGTAAGTGATGTAGTTCTCTTCCCTCTGCATTCCTAATTCCCTTCGTCATTTATTTGCGTTCATGCCTGTGCCTAGATTATAGCACTTCGCTCTTGTCTGTGGTCAGAGTTGGGCGAGGATTTCGGCGGTGTGCTCGCCAAGGGCTGGGGCGTGACGGCGGATGCTGCCTTCGTTCTCGCTGAGGTGGACTTGGATGCCGACCTGCCGCAGGGGGCCGAACACCGGGTCATCCACCTCAACTACGGCGCCCATGGCGGATGCCTGATCGCAGTCGAGCCATTCTTCTACGGTGCGGCACATTGTGCAGGGTACGCCTGCCTCATCCATAATCTGCTCCCACTCAAGGGCGGGGCGAGCGCGCCAGACTTCTTCGAGCGTGTCAATCCATAGCTGGCGGTCTTCCGGGTGGGCGAGGAGGCTGTCGGTGTCGAGGAGCGGGTCTGCCCATTCGGGGTGGCCGAAGGCGCGCACCATGGGAATCAGGGCGCGGGGGTATCCGGCGTTGATGTTGACCCAGCGGCCGTCGCTGCATTCGTAGAAGCGGGCGACGACGGGATGTGGCTTGGCGTCGTCCGCGCCTTCGGGCAGAACGACGACCTGCGAACCCATCGCGCCGAACATGGCGTTGTAGAGCGGCAGGTCGATGCGCTGGCCTTTGCCGGTGGCTTCACGGTGCAGCAGCGCCGCTATGACGGCGGGCGCTGCGGTGAGCGCGCCGAAGATGCTGGCATGAGGGACTGCGATGAAGCTAGGCGCTCCTGTGCCTCGGTCGGCGTAGATGCCGGTGGTAGCGGCGACTATCGTCTCGTGGGGCGGGAGGTCGGCGTTGGGGTGGTCGGCGGCGAATGCGGGCAGGCAGACGGTAATCAGACGGGGACTTGCTGCCTGTAGGGCGGTTACGGCAATGCCTTGCGGAAGCGTCTCGGAATCGGCGACCAGAATGTCGGCTGACGCGGCGAGTTGGTCGATTATGCCTGGTGTGGCGTCGGCAGAGGCGTCGAGAATTACGGACTTCTTGCTTCTGTTCCAGACTGCGAAGGGCGCAGTGCCGCGCAGTCTGCCGCCGGCGGGCGGTTCGATTTTTACGACTTCCGCGCCCTGGTCGGCGAGCAACATTCCAAGCACTTGCGGGGCGATGTAGTCGCCGAATTCGAGAACGCGGTAGCCTTCTAAAACGCCGGCCAATTTCTTGCCTCCTGACTGCGATGGCGCGTGTGGGCGCGACCTGTGAATGGGCGGGGCAATTATAACACCGGATTTGGGTTAGAGGTATCAGGTGTCAGCCATCAGATGTCAGGGGGCAGGATAGCCACAGAAGGCACAAAGGGACACAGAAGGGGTGTTCATGGGCTGCGGGCGTTTGGGTGGGTGAATGTGCCGGATAGGGGGTTGGGGAGAATGGGGATGCCTTTGGTCGCTGCGGCTTGGCGCATCCACTTCAGGGTGGCTTTGTAGCTGAGGCGCATTGTCTCGGTGACGGGCCTCGGCTGGATCTCGCCTTCCTTGTACTCGCCGGAGTCTATGAGGTTGTAGTAGTCGAAGAGCGCCTGGTCTTCGGGACTCAGGGGTTCGTAGTAGC
>DAOUKP010000019.1:0-139601 GCA_034421195.1 Dehalococcoidia bacterium | reverse complement strand
GATGGGGGTGAAAACCCCACCAATCCCGTCATCCCCACCAAAAACTCACAACCCACAACTCAATACTCACAACTCAACACCGACGACTCCCCCGACTGCTACTACGAACCCCTGAGTCCCGAAGACCAGGCAATCTTCGACTACCAGACCCTGATCGAGACCGGCGAATACAAAAAAGGCGAGCTAGAAATACAGCCCCCAACCGAAGCAGCCCACCAGGAATACGCCGCCACCCTAAAGTGGATGCGCCAAGCCGCCACGGCCGAAGGCATTCCCCTCCTCCCCAACCCCCTATCCGGCGCCCTAAAGCGCCCAACCGCCCGTAGCCCCTAACAATCAGTCCCCCTCTCCCCCTTGGGAATGCTGGGTGAGGACAAAATCCCTTCCTCCTCGACGGGGGAAGGCTAGGATGGGGGTGAACTAGGATCGGGGTGAATATCCTCCCCATCCTGTACATCCTGTTAGCCCCCACACCCTGACACCTGACACCTGAAAGCCTGACACGCCTACAAGCCCTCCGCGTAAGCCGCCTGGAAAGTGTCAACGCCTCCTCGCACGCCGTCAGCTCCGCGCACAATGGCAACAGGACTGGCGAATGTACTGAATCCTGAGCTTATGAAGCTCTCAGGGATCGAGCGAATGTCATGGCCGCGCGCCTCCAATTCGGCGACCACATCTGCGTCAAGGCGCGGGTCAATGTTGGTGTAAGGCGTGCTGCAATCCACTCGCGGCGAGTCTATCGCCTCCTGCGGTCCCATATCGTAGTCGATGACCTTGACAATCTGCTGCGTCACGCAGTTCGTGATGCGCCTACCGCCGGACGCGCCCACTGCCATGCGAACGCCGTCCCCGTCCATCACGAGCGCAGGCGTCATATTGTTCAGAGGCAGTCTGCCCGGAGCAATGGAGTTGATACGACCCGGAACCGGATCGAACCACATCATACCGTTGTTCATGATGACGCCCGTGCCCTTGGGAATGATCCCCGAGCCGAAGCCGGACATTATCGTATTGGTAATCGACACCCCATTCCCTTCGGAGTCTGTTACGACAAGGTGCGTCGTGCCCTTGTCCTCGGCGGGGCGGCTTGCCGGCAGAACGCTCGTCGGCTCCCTGCCCTCCTGCACCCACGGATTGCCCGCCTCGACCGAGCCGTTCATCCTGTCGCCAATGGATGCGCGCCGCAGTTCAGTGTACTCGTCCGACACAAGCCCGTTCCAAGGCACATCGGCGAACGCTGGGTCGGCAAGATACTGGAAGCGGTCCGCGTATGCAAGCCGCGCGCAAGAGATATACGCGTGCAGCATATCCGCAGAGTTGTGCCCCATGGATGACAGGTCGAAGCCGTCCAGCAGTTTAAGCGTCATAGTGCTGGTGATGCCCGCGCAGGCAAATGGCGGCACCCGCACCGTATGCCCGCGATACTTGAACTCCAAGCCTCTGTCCCAGATTTTCGGTTCGTAGTTCGCCATGTCTTCTTCCGACAGTATTCCGCCGTTATTCTGAATGTCGGATGTGATTGCCTTGGCAATGTCGCCCTTGTAGAAGGCGTCCGGTCCGCCCTTGCCGATAGCCTCCAGCACATCGGCAAGTTCGGGCTGCTTGAATACGGCGCGGTCAACGACGTCGCCCATCGGCATATTGCCGCCGGGCCACAGAACGCGGCGCAGTTCGTCATAGCGAGCGATCATGCCCGCAGTTCCGCCAATCTGGTTGAGGCCAAACAGGTTCGGGATGAAGCCGTCCCGCGCGAGGCTGACGGCAGGCGCGACGACCTCGCTGAGTGGAAGCTTGCCGAAGCGTCGATGCGCCTCGCACAGTCCGGAGACTGCACCGGGAGTCGCTATCGAGCGAAAGCCCTCGATGTTTTCGTCGTTGACCACGCCGGGCCAGCCAAACGAGCCTGTCGCAGCTTCGCCGGTAAGTTCGTACATGTCCGGCTTTGCGGCGAGCGGCCCCTTCATCGGAAAGCCGATGACGCCGCCCTGGTCTCCGACCTGATAGACCAGGTATCCGCCGCCGCCGATGCCGCTCGACGCGGGTTCGATGACTCCGATGGCAAAGCAAGATGCGACTGCGGCGTCGATGGCGTTGCCGCCCTGTGCGAGCATACGTAATCCCGCGCGGGTTGCCTCGCGGTCCTTTGTGGCGACCATCGCGCTCGGCGCGTGCGCCTCTTCCTTGACTACGCAGGTGATAGTAGGCTGTGAGGTCATGGGTTGGTGTCCTCCTAAGACTTATGCGAATTCTGAGGGTAACTTTAACACAAGGAAAGTAAGGGTAACAGGATGTATAGAATAGACACGGATTTACAGGTTTGACCGTATGACTGGCTGCGCCTATAATCTGGGAAGAATTGAGAATACTTGGAGTGTGAATTTGACCACGCAACCGTTGACATCTGACTTGTTCGAGTTTAACAGCGCCGCCGATGTAATCGAGCATTACTTTCGGTCCGGGTGGACGGACGGGCTGCCGGTCGTACCACCGACTCCTGAGCGCGTGGGGGAGTTTCTTGACTATGTAGGGCGTTCCCCTTCGGAGATTCTGGGAACCGAGCCTACGAAGGGGCGAGTCATTACCGTCGAGAAGGTCGCTATCAACGCGGTGATGGCGGGCTGCCTTCCGGAATACTTTCCTGTAGTTCTGGCGGCTATCGAAGCACTGGTGGAGCCGCAGTTCAACCTGCACGCGATAACGGTAAGCACGATGGGCGCGGCAGTTCTGGCTGTGGTGAACGGGCCGATTGCGAACGACTTGGCTATGAACTCCTCCGTAAGCGTGTTCGGTCCGGGACACCGGGCGAACGCGACTATTGGGCGGGCGATACGTCTGGTCATCATCAATGTTACGGGCGCGCTGCCCGGCGTGCTGGACAAGGCGACGCTGGGGCATCCGGGGAAATATACCTGGTGCATTGCCGAGGCGGAAGAAGTCAGCCCGTGGGAGCCGCTGCATGTCGAGCGTGGCATGGACGCGGCGTCGAGCGCGATTACGCTGTTCGCCGGACTGTCGGCGACACAAGTGCCCAACCATACCGGTAACACGCCCGAGACCATTTTGGTGAGTTTCAGGGACGCGATGTTCGCGGCGGGATACGGACAAGGCGAAGTAGTCGTTGTGCTTTGCCCCGAGCATGTGGGCTATCTGGGAAGCGCGGGCTGGAGCAAGGCGGATGTAAAGGCGTTCCTGACTGAGAACGCGCAGCGGACAGTTGCGGAATGGCAGAGTGCCGGGCGCGAAGTGCCGGAAGGCTTGGACGCCGATGCGATAATGACTACCGCGCAGTCTGCGGACAGCATCACGCTGCTGGTTGCGGGCGGGTTCGCGGGCGCGTTTTCGCAGGTGATACCGCTGTGGGGCGGCGGATCGAATTCACGCTCCGTGTGCAAGGAGATTGTCGTTCCGTAGAGGCTACGGAATCCAACGTATTTTTGGGATAGGCAGGATAGCAGTGAAAGGGGTTAGCTATGGTAGTAGCGGAGAGGCTTCAGGTTCTTGATCCTACCGTGCAGGCGATACCGGAGGATGCGGTGGTGGCGCGGCGGCCTGATACGCTTGACGGCAAGGTGATAGGGCTGCTGGCGAACGGCAAGATTAACTCGGAGGAAATTCTGGCGCTGACGCAGGAAGTGCTGGCTGACCGGTATGAGTTCGCGGCGGTAGTTGCGCGTAACAAGATGAACGCTTCTAGGCCGTGCCCTGAGCATATCATTGACGAGCTTGTGGCGCAGTGCGACGTGGTGATTACCTCGTCGGGTGATTGAGGGTCCTGCTCATCATGCAGTGTGCATGACGGAATTACCCTTGAAAAGCGCGGCGTTCCCACGGCTGTGATATGCACTGAGCCGTTCATTTCGAGCGGGAAGGCAATGTCGAATATCGGTGGGATACCGGACTACCCGTTCGTGGTGCTGCCGCATCCCCTGGGCAGCCTTGACGAAGAGCGCCTGCGAGAGCGGGCGATGCAGGCTGCGCCTGACGTGCTGCGGATTCTGCTGGCGCGGAGCTGACACTAACGGGATAGACAGGATGGGGAGGATAATCTCATCCCCATCCTAGCCTTCCTCCTCGATGGGAGAAGGCAATTCATACGCAGGCTATTCGGCGACTTGGAAGCGCTCCGACTCGGGATGCTTCGACCAGAGGGTGTCAGCCCCGGTCATCACGGCGGCTCGTTCAGGACTGGCTCGCCATTCTTCGTATATTTCGTTGCTGGTCCACTTCACCATTGTTGTAATCTGCGTCGCGTCGGTAAGCGAGTAGAAGGTTTCGCGGCTCACGAAACCGGGCGCACGGCTCTGCGCGTCACCGTTGCGGTCAAGTAGCTCTCTAGCAGTTTCAATAAGGTCGTCTTTTGCCCAGTGATGTGTGAGAACGCCTATCATTTTTCTTTCCTCTCATCGGGTTTCCTACTCTGTGCATTCAAATCACGCGATGTGTAGTCTATCATCTGGCGGCGAACCATGACTATGTACGTCCAGCGATAGGATGAGGACGAATGGAATTGAGATTGATAAACAGGAATGGACAAGATGGGGGACGAAATGGCAGAAAAGAAGAAGGTACTTGTTACCGGGATGGCGGGGCAAATTGGCGGAATCATCCGGAGCGAGTTGGGTGAGAGGTATGAATTAAGTGGCATTGATCAGGTCGATGTGAAAGGCGTGCCGACGACGATGGCGGATATAGCAGACTTAAACGCTATATTGCCCGCGTTCAAGGGGATTGACGCGGTGGTGCATCTGGGTGCCGATCCCAGTCCGCAAGCGTCGTGGGAGTCGGTGCTGACCAACAACCTCATTGGAACACGGAGTGTGTATGAGGCTGCTCGGCTGTCGGGGGTTAAGCGGGTTGTGTTCGCCAGCAGCAATCATGCCGTGGGAAATTACCCGCTTCTGCAGGACCCTTACAAGGCCGTGTACGATGGAAGGCTGGGGGAGGTCCGGCGTCCGTTTCCGCCGCTTACGACTGATATGCTGCGTCCGGACAGCTACTATGGTGTCAGCAAGGCGTTCGGCGAGTCGCTGGGGAGCTTCTTCCACGACGAATACGGCATATCCGTTATCTGCCTGCGGATAGGCTGGGTGATGACCCCCGATGACCCAAGCTTCTCGCCTGCGGCACTTTCATTGTGGCTCAGTCATAGGGATGCGGCACAGCTGATACAGAAGAGCATTGACGCGCCCCCGTCGGTGGGATTTGCCGTTCTAAATGGGGAGTCGGCCAATTCGCTGAGCATCTGGGACATCGAGACCACGCGACAAGTGCTGGGATATGAGCCGCAGGACGGCGCGGGTGAGGACTGGGAGGAGAGGCCAGGCGCTACCGGGCCGATGGGAATTTGAGGGGAAAATTCGTAGGTCCTAGTCGATTTTTTGAATTACACACAGCGCACATCCGTGCCATTCGCATAAGAAGGAGTGTGACAATTCGCCTTCTTGGAATACACACCGGAGTCAGTTCTCGTCGTGGCGAAACAGGCGGTAGAAATATGGTGCCGCTGCGAGGATGTTCGCGGTGATGAGAGACGCGACGATTATCGTGCTAAGAAGGTCGCCAAGGTCTATCACTGGGACACGATGCGATCCTCCGAGCAAGCCGTAATAAGTGTAAACGCCGCGAATTTCAACAGTGAGCCACGCACAGAGGGCGGTCGCTGGGGGGACGATCAAGACCGTAATCACTTTCAGCGTCGCCGGGGCTTCGAGGTTCCACCAAGCGGCAACCGCGCCAATGCCAGCGGGAACACCGATTATAAGCGCTTGGGTTATGTAAATCGTTGACGCTTCGAGCGCAAGGTATTGCAGAAAGAGTCTTGACAGGATCCATGTGACGCCCAGTAAAACGACCGGGAGGAATATGCCCAAGCAGATGCGGGCGATAATCCAGACGGCGGATTCGAGGGTTAGCATGAGTAATCACCCCCTGCCCCACTCGTGGAATTGACGTAGATGGACAGGATGCAGGGGATGTCGCCCTAGCCTATCTGCTGAAGCCTGGGATCTAGGCGGTCACGGAGCCAGTCGCCGGTGAAGTTCAACGACAGCACCACCATAAATATCGCAAGCCCGGGCAAGACCGTGGGCCACCAAGCCGTGCTGATGTAGCCTCTGCCCTCTGAAACCATGCTGCCCCAAGTGGCGTCCGGAGCGGGTACGCCAGCGCCAAGGAAGCTGAGCGCGGCTTCCGCCAGAATAAGCGAGCCGACAATCAGTGTGGCGATGACAACTGCTGTATTGATTACGCCAGGCACAATGTGCCTGATCAGAATACGGGCGGTTGAGCACCCTGCCACACGGGCGAGCTCTACAAATGCCTGATTTTTGATTGTCAGAGTCTGGCCGCGAATGACCCTTACGAATGGGACCCAAGATAGTGCCGCCATGAGAGCGAGTAGCAGCACGGTGCTTTGTCCGAAAATCAGGACACACACTAGCGCGACCATAAGGAATGGCAGGGCTTGCCAGATGTCAACCGCGCGGGTAATGATTTCATCAATCCAGCCACCAGCGTAGCCGCCTACGACTCCCATAGTCGTCCCGACTACGAAGCCAAATACGAGCGCGATTGCGGCCACCCACAATGATATGCGCGCCCCGTGCATCATTCGTGTATAAACGTCTCTCCCAGAGTGGTCGGTCCCGAAAATGTGATATTGGCAGACATCAGCACGCCTCGTATTCTCTGGGTTTCCCTTTATCGCTCCCCAGAGGCAGCTGAATGGCGTGATACCCTTCTCCTGAAGCGCGTCGTATCTCTCGTCGTCCATCCAAATGGGTGGATAGTGCCTATCGCGGATGCCGCCTGCGGCTTCACCATGTGTTGCAAGCGCGGGTGCGAAAATCCCGCACAGAACAAGGACAGACAAAATGAACATGGGTATGACCGGCCAGCGCCTTATGAAGCGCCACGCCATGTTGAGCTGCTGCAAGACAGGAGGATACTCCCGCATTCCCAGCAGGTCGCGTTCCAAATCGGTCATCATAGTGGGATTAGACTGCATAGCTACTCGTACCGTATTCGAGGGTCTATCAGCGCGTAGAGTATATCCGCCAAGAATGCGAATGTTACATATATACCAAGGAAGACGAAGACCGTGCCCGCAAGCAGCGGCCAGTCATTGTCGTACACGGCCTGATTGAGAGCGACTGTACCGATGCCCGGGAGAGAGAAGATAATCTCGACGACAAGGGCACCGTTGAGGTAGTCTGCCAGCAGGACCAGGGCGGATGTGAGCGGTGGTATGATGGCGTTCCGCAATCCGTGTTTCCAGATAATCGTGAAGGGATTGACGCCTTTGGCGCGCGCGAGCTTGATGAATTCGGAGTCGAGTATTTCGAGCATAGAAGAGCGCGTGAGGCGCATTATGCTGGCTGAGGCGGGCCATCCCAAGACGATGCACGGCAGGATGTAATACTTGGCGTTGCCCCAGTGCAGGGGAAAGCCGTCGTACTCGCCTATGCCGCCAGTGGGGAAGAAATCTAATCCTATCCATTCTCTCAAAAGAACGGCGAAGAAGAAGATGGCGAGAACACCAGACCAGAACTGGGGTGTAGCCTGCCCCATAAGGGCGAAGGTGCGCCCGATGTAGTCCCAGAAGGTGGCGCGTTTGACTGCCGCGAGAATGCCCATACTGATGCCGACTGTGATGGCGAATAGCCAAGCTCCGGCGGCGAGAATGAGGGTTACGGCAATGTGGATGCGGATTATTTCGCTGACGGGCCGCAGAGTGCCGATGGACTGACCCAAGTCGAACTGGATGAGGTTCCAGACCCAGGTGAGGTACTGCATGGGCAGGTTTTTGTCCAAGCCCAATTGTTCCTTGATGAGCTGAATTTGTTCCTCGGAAAGCTCAACCTGAGCGTCACCGATGTAGAGCGTGAGAGGGTCGGGGCCAAGCCTGGTGAGGACGAAAATGAAGATGGTTGCCCCAATCAGGGATATGAAGATCGAGAGCAGTCTTCTTGCTAAGAACTTTGCCATAGACGACTTGAACCTCGTAGCCGGTTTAGCCTAGTTACGGTTCGGTCTTACATCAACGGGGGCAGACGGTTTCACCATTTCGGGCGAAGGGAGAAATCTAAAGTCGTGGACAGGTTTGTACAAAAGATTTAGATTCCTCACTTCGTTCAGAATGACGAAGCAGCTTGTTCGGAATGACAGGGTAATTCAGTCAGTATGACAAGTCAACTGGTAGGAACAAGCGGACTGTCGGATTGAGTATGACAAGGGAGAGGAAGATTTTCTTCCTCTCCCCTGCTTTTCAAAGGGTCAGCTTACTTGGCGGGTACGATGTGCTGAGGCCTGCCCCAGAAGCCCGCGGCTGTGGAACGGGAGCCCCATGATTCTACGGTTTCAGGGTTGCCAGCGACTCCGCGCGGCGGCTGAACCATGCCGCTGTAGAGTTGCCAGTAGTAGTAGTAGTCAACCATGTCGAGGTGGAGGTCTTCGCGTGCCTGCTTGTCCCTCTCGCCGTTGATGCCGACATACATGTAGTCGAGGAAGCGGCTCTCGAAGGAGCAGCCCCATGCCGGGCGGCTGAAGGAACTGTCCGCAGGAGGCGGAGGCCAGTCGAACGGATAGTTGGCTGTCTCGACGCTGCAATTCTTGACTACGGGCCAGGGCTGCGTGCGGTCGCGCATGCGCGGCACTACGACTGCACCGTACTCTTCGGTAAGGAGCTTGGTGCTAACGCCGATGTCTTCCCAGCCTGCGGCTACGGCGTCGGCCTGCTCAAGGCAGACATCGCCAGTCTCGCAGCGGTACTTGTTGAGGCTAATCTCGAAGCGTGTGCCATCTGCCTGTCTGGGGAAGCCAGCGAGGTCGAGGAGGCGTTCTGCTTCAGTATAGTCTGTGGGAATCTCCCAAGGCCATTCGTAGTCGACTTCGGCTGCGGGTACATCATACTCAGGCCAATCCGTGCCGCTGCCGAGAAGGTCACTGCTGTACTTCTCGTGGGCGGAGTTGACCATTGCCTGCGTTACCGTGCGCTCAGGGCGCCAGCCAGGGAACTTCGGTCCCATTAGTTCGAGATAGATGGGCGTACCCAGTCCTGCCTGAAGGACGTCAACGATACCCTGGCGGTCAATTGCCATGGAGAGCGCCCAGCGAACGAGGCGGGCCTGTTCCATGTCGCTCATACCCGGCGGGTTGTTGGTGTCTTCGTACTGGCAAGCTTTGCCGAGGTCGCACCAGGGGTTGCCGAGGTGTGGGTGGTCAACTTCGTAAACCGGAGACATCCAAGGCTCAATAGCCTCTTCGGTCTTGGCGTTCTTGTCTGTCCAGAGGTTGCCGGGCCAGATAACGCTGAGGGTCATCGTATCCTTGTCGGACATCGTGGGGATGAACTTCAAGCCCTTTTCTTCCAACTCAGTGAGCCTGGCGAAGTCGATGGCGGCGAGGTCGATTTCGCCAGTCTCCATCGCTGCCATGCGGGAGGTAATTTCGGGCATCTGCCTGACCACAAACTTACCGATGTGAGCAGTCTCTATCCAGTGCTCCGAGACCGCGTGGACTTCGCCGCGGTCGTTGGGCTTCCACTCACCGATGGTGAAGGGACCAGAGCCGACCGGGACGAACTGCACTGCGTCCGCGCCCATCCGCTCGTAGGCGTCCTTGCTATCGAGTCGGACGGTGGTGTCGTTGATGTCGAACTCGCTGATGGGGATGCCCCAGAAGATGTCCGTTACCATCGGAGCTTCGACGGTGTAGTCGTCAACAGCAATGGCTTCGCCGAAGGTCGCGCCGAGCTGCGCGCCGATGGCGGCACCGAGGCTGGGGTTGACGACGGCGTTCTGGCGGTTCATGTTCCAAGCTACGTCGTGTGCAGTAAGTTCGCCAAAATCTTCGCCTGCAAAGGCGTCCGGCGTCTGGAACTTGATGCCCTTACGAATGTTGAGTGTCAGTTGGTCGCCTGCGTCATTGATAGTCCACTTTTCAGCTACGAACGGCGCCAACGGATCCTCGCCGTCATGAACAAGCAGCTGGTCGAAGAAGCCCATCTGAATTTCGCCGGGGCTTCCACCGTAGGTCTGAACCTCAAAGTCGCCGAACTGCTCGGAGACTTCTGGAATGGCCATAGTGATTGTGACCGTTCCTGCAACTTCGGGCGCGGGCGCCACTGTGGGCGCGGGTGCAGCTTGCGCGGTGGGCGCTGCCGCTGCAGGCGCGGTGGTTGCTGCCGGCGCTGGCGCAGGTGCCGGCGCTGATGGCGCGGTGGTTGCCGCTGGCGCGGGTGCTGGCGCCGGCGCTGACGGTGCAGGTTCTTCTGCCCCACCACAAGCTAGCACGGCGAAAAGCGCCACTGCCGCCACTGTTAAGAAGCCTAAGTGCCTCCATTTGTTTCCTATAATAGGTAATCTACCCATTATCCCTCCTTTAGGCTCGTTGCCTTTCTTATTCAATGCCTCATTTGCACGGATTTCAGTACGTATGAAAATTTCGTACATTACCTGAGACTCAAATGTATGCAAGCAATAATACTGATTAGGACGGAACTGTCAAGTCATTTTCGCGGAATTGACCTAATTTGCTCTTGAAACGAAGCCCAACAGGACTTTTAGTGTCAGCGGGGATACTACAGAATTTTGAGAGGTCCGGGAGTGCGCTGGTCGCTCATGGCAGGCTAAATAGCGGGCGCGGGCGCGTCCCACTGACATGCAGCAGGGCAAGTCTGCAATTCGAGTGAGTGAGGAATGGCGGGAGCGAGAGGGAGTCGAACCCACCGTCCCGACCGAAGGGCCGGGACCATCGGATTTGAAGTCCGTGGAACCCACCGGAGCACATCCGCTCCCGCGCTGGTGGACGAATGAGTGGTTCAGAGCCTTAGTTTAACAGAAAATTAGCGCGTAGAGCATGCAGAATCGACCCTGCACTTAAGAAAATCTGTGGATAGAATATCCCCACTACAGAGAAGGCGAATGGTGGTGAGTGGCTATCTGCGGCGTCGGTAGTCGACGAAGTCAGTGATAATGGCATCCACTTCCTCCCACCAAAGGCTGCCGAGAATCAGGCCCTTTGGTACATCGAAGACCATCCAGCCTTGAACTTGGAACTCTTTGTCCAGCTCAATCTGCCCCCACAGAAATGGTGTGTACAGGTCTTCGTCAGGATCTGCGCTATCTACAACCCTGGATGCCTCAAAGGGGTCGATAGCATCAATGCGCTCACCACGTCTGTCTCCAATTTGCGCGGCTTCTCCGTCAATGAGCAGAGGTGTAATCAGGCTCGTTCGGTTGACGAGTGTAATGTCGAGTAACACTAGCTGGCGGTTAGACGCCTTCGGCCTTATGACGCGATGCTGGCCAGCCGCGTCCCTGTAGGCTACTTTCTCCACGATGAGTGGGTGTGTAGTGTGAACTTCAAGGCTCCTGCCCCTCGACGAGACCTTTTCCGGCTCGTCTGAACCGCAGGAAAGCAAGGCTAGAGAAGACACCAGCAGAAGTAGCAGCGAAAGTGGTGTCAAGCAGCCTGATAGTCCGGCAAGTTTGTTGGCGTGTCGATGTAGGTTTTTTGTATTCACTGCTGTGTAATTCCTAATGGTTGTGTGGTTAGGATTCGGAGATGAGCGAGTGATCGATTACACTGCGGAAAGCGAGGGCATCGACCTGAGCTTGCTTACCATATCGGGAAGGATGGAGAGCAGGTAATCCACATCCTCTTCGGTGTTGTCTCGCCCAAGGGTGATACGAAGGCTGCTTTGCGCCATTTCCGCCGTGAGTCCAATTGCCAGAAGGACGTGAGAAGGCTCTAGGGAAGCGGATGAGCAGGCGCTGCCGCTTGAGGCGCAGACACCGGCGAAGTCCAAGCCGAGCAGGACAGGTTCGCCCTCCACTCCTTCAATGGATATGTTCACGTTATTGGGTAGCCGGTGTTCCGGATGCCCGTTGAGGCGTACGCCCTCGATCGTATCGAAAATACCTCGCATGAGCTTCTCGCGAAGTAGTAGGCAGTGTCCGGAGGCTTCTTCGCGCTCGCTGACGGCGAGATGCAACGCCTCGCCAAATCCGACTATGCCGGGGACATTCTCGGTGCCGGATCTACGCTGGCGTTCCTGCCCACCGCCGGCGTTCTGCTCTTCGAAGGGTGTGCCACGTTTGACATAGAGCAAGCCGACGCCCTTCGGCCCGTAAATCTTGTGGGCGGACAGGCTGAGCAGGTCAACGCCAAGAGAGCGGACGTTGATGTCGAGGAATCCGGCGGCTTGCACGGCGTCCGTGTGCATGATCACGGTGCGATTTCGCCTATTGGCTTCTGCTTTGACCAAACGCGTTATTTCCGCGATAGGCTGGATAGTGCCGATTTCGTTATTCGCCATCATCACACTGACCATGATTGTTTCGTCAGTAATGGCATCAACTACATTCTGTGGACTTACAAGTCCGTGCTCATCGACCGGGAGATAAGTTATATCGAAACCGAACTGCTCAAGTTGGTAGCAGGTGTGGAGGACGGCATGGTGCTCAATGGTAGTTGTGATGATGTGCTTGCCAAGTGCGCGCAGGGCGAAGGCTACGCCTTTCAGAGCGGCGTTGTCAGACTCTGTGCCTCCGCTGGTGAAGACTATCTCGCTCATTCGCGCACCGAGGGTGCGGGCTATGCGCTCCCGAGCATCGTCCACAGCCTTTCGCGCTTCCTGCCCGATGGTGTAGATGCTGGAAGGATTGCCAAAATCGGATGTAAAGTACGGCAACATCGCATTTAGCACTTCGGGACGAACGGGGGTAGTCGCCGAATGATCCATATAGATGACTCTCTCGGACATTGTCATTGCTTCCCCCTTCCCACTCCATCGGAGCTAACATCAACATACGGATTAAATAAAATTTTTGGCTGACACATTTTAGCACGTTATTGGGTATATGCCCAAAATTGACGTCAATGTCGCGTAGCGTAACCGATGAGTTTGTAGGCAAGTTTGGCAGCTGTGAAGGCGCAGGAGACTGGGCCTTGCGATGGGTTCAGTTCTACCAAGTCAAAGCCCACAATCTTGGCGCGATGGGATACTGCGTGGAGGATGGCAAGAATCTCGTGCCAGAGCATGCCGCCTGGCTCAGGCGTGCCGACTCCCGCCATGATGGAAGGATCGAGCGCGTCAAGGTCTATGCTGATGTAGATATTATCCGACAGATGGTCGGCGGCGACTGCGATTGCATTGCCTAGATTAGCGGGTGAACCGGCGTCCCAGAGATGCATGGGTATCCCCTGCTCTTCGATGAATTGCTTTTCTTCGGTGCTGATGCTGCGTACACCTATCAGCGCAAGGGGACAGACCTCGCTGACACGGCGAGCGACCGATGCATGTCCCCATTTCGTGCCCATATAGCTATCTCTCATATCTGCGTGCGCGTCAATGTAAAGTACAGACAGGTCTGAGTGAAGTTCTGTGAGTGCCTGCACTCCGCCGATAGTGATTGAATGTTCACCGCCAAGCAAAACCGGGAGCTTGCCATGTGATATCGTCCGGCTTACCACGCTGCGGACGGCGGCAATCATTGACTTTGGGCCGTCCATTCGTGGCTGCAATTCCGGGGTGGTGTGTATGCCAACCTCAGATATGTCGCGGTCCAACTCGATGTCGTAATCTTCAAGATGGCGGGATGCTTCGATGATCGCCGCCGGGCCATCGCGCGCGCCGGACATGAAGGATGTGGTGCTGTCGTAGGGCACGGGAATAACGAATGCTGCCGCGTTTTCGGGTTCATCCTCGTGTGGCGGTGTGTCGAGGAAGGTGCGCCATTGGAGGGGTGTGTCACCGAGCCATGGGTGGGTGTAATAGGGCATTGGAGGTAGTCAGTTCCCAAAGTACACTATCGGTAATCTGTTCGACCAATTCAGGGAGAATAGGGAAAAGTCGTTGAGATGGTCAGATGGTTTCATCCCTTCCTTCGCCTACCAAGATTGGGGATTGTGGGCTACCGATATTTATCCGCTCGCGGACCATTCCATTGTAGCCTTCGCGCAGCGTGGCGTAGTCAATGCCACGATCCAACGCCCAGACCTTTATTTCTTTCAATCCAAAGGCGGTCTTTACACCCTCCAGAGACAAAGCCGCATCAAAGTCTTTGCAGGAGAAGATGTCGATATTTACATATTGCCTGTCAGGGAAGGTATGAACACTGATGTGGCTTTCGGCGATGATAACGAAGCCGGAAATGCCCCAGTCCTCCGGGGTCTTGCCGTGATAGGTATAGACCTGCGGAGGGATTATCTTGGTCATGCCGATGGCGTCGGGATATTCGTCCAAGAAGCGATACACCATGTCAGTGTCCTTGAGCTTCTCAGAAGATGCTCCGTATCCGTCAATAGCGAGATGCAATTTGAGAGCTGCCTCCGATAAACTGAGGATAGCGTATATTGTTGCGCAAGGCACTAGGATATGTCTTTTGACAACCCAGGATAGACTGTGTCAATTTCTTGAATTAGATTATCACCGATGTTGAGCGTGTACAATAATTATTGAAATTGCATGCTGGGTTTAGATAGAATGCACAATTGCATTAGTTCAAGGTGGCGGTAGGCTTTGATTTCCGGTTCGCAGGAGGTTACTCGCTAACCATCGTCGAATCGATTCGTTATAAGATGTGTGGCATTCTCGACTTCCACAAACCCGCTTCCTGCCCTTGATGGGATTATCATTCACGGCAGAAGCGAATAGAAGAGCGTAGGGACAGGGAAGCCGAATCGCGTCAATGAATGGCGGTATAAGATGATAGAACTGGAACACATTAGCAAATACTATGGAGACTTCCCAGCCGTTACGGATATTTCGTTCCGTGTCGAGCAGGGTGAAATTCTGGGCTTCCTTGGGCCCAATGGTGCAGGCAAGTCCACGACGATGAAGGTGATCACCGGATTTCATCCGCCAACCGAGGGAACCGCGACTGTCGCCGGATACGATATAGTGAACGAGTCGCTGGACGCCAGGCGGCATATTGGCTATCTGCCCGAGACCGTCCCACTGTACACGGATATGGAAGTGGGCGAGTATCTCGGTTTTATGGGCAAGATTCGGGGAATGTCTTCGGATTACATACGCAGGCGGACGGGCGAGGTTATAGAGATTTGCCGGCTTGAAGAGTATGGCACTACGCACATAGGCAAGCTGTCAAAGGGATTCAGGCAGCGAGTGGGCATCGCGCAGGCGATACTGCATGAGCCGGATGTGCTGGTACTGGATGAACCTACTATTGGCATCGACCCCATTCAGGTGGTAGAGACGCGGCAGCTCATTAAGGACCTTGGCGGCGAGCACACCCTGATTCTGAGCACCCACATTCTGCCGGAAGTGAGCATGATCTGCGAGCGGGTGATAATCATACATGAGGGACAGATCGTTGCCGTGGACAGGCCGGAGAATCTGGCAACACGGCTGCGCGGCGTAGAGCGTATCGAGATCGACGCCAGAGGCCCGTCGCGTGAAATCGCGGAGGCCATCGAGGAAGTCGAAGGTGTGGAGGCGGTGGACCACAGGTACTCGCAAGAGGGCGGGCATTCGACATTCATCGTAGGGACGAATCCGGAGTCGGAGCCGCGCTCGACGCTCGCGTCAACGATTGTGAACGGCGGGTGGGAGTTGCTGAGATTGCAATCGGTGGGCATGTCGCTAGAAGAGATATTCCTGCAAGTCACGACCGAAGAGGTAGTCCCCGATCCGATTCCAGTCGGAGATGCAGAGGAATAGACCGCAGCATCCAGCAGACTCAACACGGAGGACACTGAATTCCTGCCCCTGGATTCGCATGAGCGCACCAGTGTGGGATGACAGAGCAAGGATTGAAGGTTGAATAACACTTTTACAATAGCGTGGAAGGAGACCAAGGCGTATTTCACCACACCCACGGCGTACATCGTGGGCGCGATGTTTCTCGTACTCACGGGTATATTCTTCGTCTTCGACATGACGAGGCCATTCGCTGAGGCGAGTGTGCGCAATTTTGTCTCCTGGGCCAGCTTGTTCATCATGTTCCTAGCCCCATTACTTACGATGAGGCTACTTGCCGAAGAGCAGAAGCTTGGTACGCTTGAATTGCTGCTAACCGCTCCCGTGCGGGACTGGGAGGTTGTGCTCGGTAAGTACATCGCGAGCTTCATAACGCTGATGGTTACGATACTATTCACGCTGTACTATGTGATCCTGCTGTATGTGTTCGCTACGCCCGATACGGGCCCGATTCTGAGCGCGTACTTCGGACTTGTACTTTACGGCTCGGCGGCGCTGGCGATCGGCATAATGGCTTCGTCTTTGTCAGGTAATCAGATTGTTGCGGCGGTAGTTGGCATCGGGATACTTCTGACACTGTCGTTCATAGACAGGATCGCCTCCATTGTAGAGGGCATTGCGGCCGATGTGCTTAACAGCATATCTATGAACGCGCATTTTACGGACTTCGCCCGCGGCGTCATCGACACGAGCCACATCGTCTATTACGTTAGCATGGCGGCCGTGTTCCTATTTATAGCAGTTAGATCATTAGAAACGCGTAGGTGGCGGTAAATGGTAGAGAGAATACCCGATGGGGACCAGGGAGGCGGAGACAGCCTAAAGGACCTGGTGCTGTCTTCGCTGCAATCGACGGGTTTCTGGAGCTTTGTCGCGGCGGTGGTCGGCATTGTCGCCCTGCTCGCAGGCGGAGCGATGTACTTCACCGTCGAGGAACTCCGGGAGTTTTCGGTATCCGTAATTATTATCGGGATCGTACTGGTGTTTCTGGCGCTGGTGCTTTCACCGAGAGCGATTGCAATTTTCCTCGTTGGACGGCAGGGCCGATACGGCAGCAACATAGTTGTCCTGACAATCGCGTTTTTCATCATCGTACTCTTGCTGAACTTCCTTCTGTATAGGAATCCAACTCGTGTGGATGTTACGGCAACGAGAATCTTCACGCTGTCGGACCAGACCGTGCAGATACTGGAGGGATTGGACGGGCTTGTTCGCGCAAATGCCTTTTTCGTGCCTTCGGACACGCGGAGCGCGGCGGCGCAGCAACAGGCTGAGGACATGCTCAATGAGTTTACGCGGCGGAGCAATATGTTCAGCTACCGCTTCGTCGATCCGGAGTTGCAACGTAGCGTGGCGCAGCAGTACGGTGTGGATTCCTTCCCTGCCATTGTTTTCGAGGATCTGGAAGAAGGAACATTACAGAACGTCCAGTCGTTCACGGAACAGGACTTCGTTACGAGCATTCTCATCGTTACCGGCGCAGAGCAAAAGATTGTGTACTACCTGACGGGGCATGACGAGGCGGGATCGACAAGGGATGTGCTGTCAGGCGCGATTGACGAGGATAACGGGTTGGACTACGCGATAAGTGGGATGCAGAGGGACAACTATCGCGTGCTGCCGCTGAATCTCAAGCAGGAAGCTAGTGTGCCGGAAGATGCCGCACTGGTGGTTATAGCGGGGCCGAAGCAGGACCTTGACCAGGAGGAATTTGCGGCTCTGGACGCTTACCTGAAGGGCGGCGGAAGGATGATTGCACTGTTTGACCCTGCAACCCCGGACACTTTTAATTTTCTAGTGGCGCAATGGGGCTTACTTCTCGCAACGCGGGACCCGAGCACTAATAAGCCGCTCAGCATCGCAGACGCAGTTAGCAATGTCGCGGGGGAAGAGCTGACTCCACTCCTGCAGAAGGCGAACGTGCAGTATTCGACGAGCACTTCTCCGACAACACCGGGTATTCCGATTGCAGACCAGATCGATGTTACATTCTTCCCGGAGGCAACGGCAGTTGACAGGCTGATACCGATCGAAGAGACGCCTCCGTTCGTGCGTATATTGCCGATAGCGATGACGACACCAGCGAGCTGGCTGGAGTCGAACACCGAGGAAGTGAACTTCGACGCTGGCGAGGAGCGCCTTGGGCCGTTCCCGGTCGTTGTGGTTGTCGAGGCTACGGGGACTATCGACGAATCACTCAGGCATCCGGTTTCTAAGTTCGTAGTGTTCGGAGACTCCGACTTTGCCAAGAACAAGTTCTTCGCATCGAGCGACAACGCGGACTTATTCTTGAATTCGGTGAACTGGCTGGCAGACGACTACGAACTGATTTCAATAAGGCCGAAGGTATTCCCTTACCGGGAGTTGGTGGTAACCACAAGGGAGCGCGACTTCATCAAGTGGTCGAGCTGGTTCGTGCCTCCGGTCATCATGCTGATTATTGGGGCGGTAGTGTGGTGGCGAAGGCGTTAGAAGCGTTCAAGTATTGAGTCGCTTCGAGTTAGGGTAGCCTGATTTTGGAGAGTATAATCGGATGAATCTGAAGGCAACGGGCGCAATCGTAGTGGCGGCACTGCTCGTCGGAGCCATCGCGTGGAGCAACGTATTCGAGATTGCGGTAACACGCGTTCAGGAAGGCGGCCTAGAAAACTACCATGTGGTGCAGAGCAACCCCGGACGGTTTGTACTGGTGGAGAAGAAAGCCAAGAAGTCGCCGTGGTTCTACCAGGTTGCAGAGGACGATATTGAGACGATTAGTGTCACATACTTGGACGACAAGCGTGTGAGTTTTTATAAGACGGAAGACAGAACATGGGCATTCACGGACCCGGAGGGCATCCCACCCAACTACAACCGCTGGGGCGGCGTTACGCTGCTGCTAAGCGGCCCCGGAACTAGACGGGACCTTACTGCGGTGCAGCCATTGATTGATGATCCAGCGCAGTATGGATTGGACAATCCCGACACTGTCGTTGATGTGGGGCTGACCGCGAACAGGAGCGTACAGTTCAGGCTGGGCGACCTGACTACTGACGGCAGACATCACTACGGGCAGGTAGCGGGATTTCCCGACCTTTTCCTCATCGCGTCGAGTTGGGGGGATGTCATCAGCAGACTCGCCAATGAGCCACCGGTGCCGAAGTGGTATGTGCGGCGCGATCCGGCGTCAATCGTGGAACTGAATGTGTATTTTGGCAATCCTACGACTGAAGACACGCATCTCGTTTCATTTATACAGGACTATAGAACGAATGAATGGAGCGTTATTGACTACAAGGTCGATGAGGAGGAGCGCCCCATTGACTTGGAGATATGGGAGCCTCTGATCCCACTGGTGCCAGGACCGGAGAACATGACCGTTGTAGTGTCTGCCGTGGACGACCAAGACTACACGCCGTGGGGAATTGACGACGATTCCGATGCAATCGAGATACGCTTCTCCGGGGAAACGGAGCGAGGTACGCGCTTCACAGACGGCGTTCTGTTGATTCTTGGCGACAAAAGTGAGGACGGTAGCGTATATTACGTAAAGAATGAGTCCACTTTTATTCGCCAGCCCGTCATCGGTATGCCTGTGGAGTGGGTAGATGCCTTTGTGGAGCTTGCGAAGAATCCACCCTACGGAAAAGAGAGCGAAGAGAGCAATTGATGTCGTTGGACAGACCGGACGGTATTAGATAAAGTTGGTTTGGTCTTTCGGAATGGTTGCGGTACTGTACCTTGACAGGCCCAGGGCGAATGGGAACGCCATAACGCTTGGATAGAACGAGCATTTGATTGAAATAGAGATTTAGGGGCAGGCATTGTGCCTGTCCCTTTGCATAAAGCTTGATTGTGGAGGCGCTCAATGCATGCCGAAATTCTGTCGATAGGTACGGAGCTTCTCATGGGCGAACTGGTTGATACCAACTCGTCCTACCTTGCATCGGAGCTGGCGAAGCTCGGAATCGAGGTACGGTGGGTAACCAAGGTTGGAGACGACCCGGAAAGGCTGCATGAGGCGATTGAACGAGCTTTCAGGCGGTCGGATGTAACCCTGACATCAGGTGGACTTGGACCGACTTCGGATGACCTGACACGGGAGACTATCGCAAGGATGTGCGGGGAGGAGATGACAGTCCAGGAAGACCTGCTGAAGCATCTGCGAAGTCTTTTCGCCAATAGGGGCTTCTTGATGCCTGAGACGAATGTGAAGCAGGCAACACTTATCCCATCGGCGGAAGCCATCTCAAATCCCATGGGAACTGCGCCGGGATGGTGGGTGGAACGCGACGGTAGCGTGATCGTGGCGATGCCGGGTCCTCCGCGTGAGATTCAGCGAATGTGGGAGCACGAGGTTGCGCCTCGTCTGAAGGCGCGCAATACGGGAATCTCAATTGCTACACGCAACCTGAAGACATTCGGCATATCGGAGGGCGGGCTAGACGAGATTCTATCTCCCCTATTCAAGAGCGAGAACCCGAATCTCGGCATATATTCCAAACAGGACGGCATACACCTGCGGGCGATTGCGACGGCGTCCACCGATGCGGAAGCAGCCGCCCTTATCGCGCCGATGGAAGCGGAGATACGAGGCATCATTGGCAACGATGCGATTTGGGGCGAGGATGACGAAACGCCGGAGTCGAAAGCGATTGGACTGCTCAGAGACGAAGGGTTGACCTTGGCGGTAATGGAGGCCTTCACAGGCGGGCTGCTGAGCAATAATCTTACGGAGGTAGAGGGAAGCGAATCGGTGCTTAGGGGCGGAGCGGTTGCAAGCGGCGCTTATTCGCCGTCTAGCCTGGGTGTCAGCGCAGCAATCGTCGAGAAGCATGGGCCAGCGAGTGGTGAGGCGGCAAAGGAAATGGCAAGGGTAGCGCGTCAGACCTTCGGAGCCGACATTGGGATTGGGATCACCCCGCTTGCGCTGGAATCGGCTGATGGGAGCGTAGTCGCGGGGACCTCGTTCATCGGATATTCGATGGATGGTCGGGCGGATTCGACCTCCGGGCACTACCCTACCCGCCGGCTACGGATACGCGGGCGCGCGGTTACGCACGCGCTGCTGGGTATGATTCGGTTCGTGCGTGGGCTGCCGCTGGAGGCTGTGAGACCTCGGAGGTAATGAACAATAGGATTTACAGGATAGAAACAGGGGCTACCTCAAAAGGTAGCCCCTGTTTCTATCCTGTCCTAATCTTCCCCTTCAGGGGCAAGGGCTGTTGTTGCCCTAGCCCTCTCCCTCTGGAAAAAAGGGGACTCGGACTACATTGTTAGCTTCTTGTAGAGGTAGAGGAGGCGGGACGGCAGTTCGTAGATGTCGTCAAGGACCTCGTAGCCCATGTCTGAGCACATCGTCTTGAGGTAGTCGTGGCCGTTTTTGTCCACTGTGAGCGCAAATGCGTTGATGCCTAAGTTCTTTGCCTCGTCGAGCGCCATCTTAGTATCGTGGACAGCGTACTCCTTCTCCACACCCTCCCGACTGTAACCCCTATCCTGCGGCCTGCCGTCACTGATGAGGAACATCAGCTTGGTACGGGCGTCCTGCTTATCGAGCTTGTACGTGGTGTGTCGTATCGCAGGTCCCATTCGGGTGGCGTGCAAGGGCGCGATGCGGTCTATGCGCCTCTTCACGCGGTCTGAGAAGTTTTCGTCGAGGTCCTTGATGGTGTAGAACTCGACATTCTCCCTGCCGTAACCGGAGAAGCCATATATGCCATAGAGGTCGCCAATCGCTTCGAGCGCGTTGATAAGCAGGACTATCGCCTCCTTCTCAACGTCAATGATACGCTTATAGGATCGGCGCATTGCCTCACCTCGGCGAGTACGCAGCCACACCATATACTCGACCGGGTCATCTGGCGCGTCCCAGTCGTCCGTGTTCTTTCTGGTGTCGTCTATCGCCTCTGCCGTGGATGCGCTTGTGTCGAGCAGGAAGGCAACGGCAACATCCCGCTGAACTTTGTTACGCCGCCAATAGAACTTATCGCTTGGACTTGCGCCGGTCTTCATGTCCACGAAGGCTTCGATGATGTCGTCGATATCAATTTCCTCGCCATCTTCGAGCTTGCGTACCTTGCGGAACATCTCCGGCACCATCATCTCGAACTGGCGGCGAATCTGAGTTACTAGCGTGCCGTAGTTGCCGAGGGTGTTGCCATAGTATGAAGGGTCGCCTTCCTGCATCGTCTTCTGACGCACGATGCACCAGCGGGGCTTGTAGTCGTCAGCCCGGAAATCCCATTCATCGTACACGAAGGTCTGAGGTTCATTGGCTTCGAGTTCGCCACCATCCTCATCGACATGCACGAGGGGACCCTGACCGAATTCAGGGGACTGCGGCGCATCCACACCGGCTTCCTTCATCAGATTGTTCGCCATAGTGTTGCTGGACTGCTGGATTTCACCCTGCACCGCTTCAAGTTCAAGCTCGGCGCTATTCTGTAGAAGCTCTTCAAGCATCTCCTGTGTGATGGGCTCGCCGCTCGCCTCGCCACCTGACTCGTCTTGCTGCATGCGAAGCTGCTCAAGAAGCTGGACGAGTTCGGGCTTGAAGTCGCCGCGGAAGTCCACTTCCTCGCTCGATTCGTACTCCTGCTCGCCGTCCGGGCGCACCTGCATTTCCATGCCCTGCGCTATCTGCTGAAGGAGCGACTCCATTTCGTCCGGGTCCATGTAGTCCTCTTCCATTTCGTCGGACATATCCAAGTCTTCCCAGTCCTCCGGGTCGGCCTCTTCGTTGGGAATCTGGGATATGATGGCGTAGATTCGGAGGGTAGCTTCGGCGGTGTCCTCAACTGACGCTTCGGGGTTGAGTACCTGCCTCATAATCCGACCGATCTGGCGTGCTTCCTCCTGATACTGTTCGGGCGCTGGCAGGCCCTGGTACTGCTGCAGGCTGAGCCTTACAAGAAATTCGACCATTGCCTGGCGCATAGGAAGCTCGGTGATATTCGGGCGACTGGACAGCGAGTCCGTCTGCACCTGAGTGTACGGGTTACGGATTCCGCGATATTCATGCTTCACGCGGGCGTCGAGACGCGCTTCCTCTACGACCGTGTAGATGTCGAGCGCGAGCTTGCGGTCGTCGAAGAGGTCGAAGAAGCGCTGAACATCCGTTACATAAGCTCTTTCGAGGGCTTCGGCGTCCATTTCAGGCAAGTGACCGTTTTCCCCGCCAGACGCCGCGGCGGCCCTCTTACCAGCGAGATCATTACGCAAGTCGTCGAACATTGCGGATGGCCTGTCGAACGCGAACCGGAAGCTGCCAAATTCGAGGCGCGCAACCTGATGAGTCGAAACCACCTTGAACCAGTTGAAGTTCTGCAATTTAGTCAGGTAGCGGTCAACCAGTGTGGGCAGGAAGACGGTTGTGCCTTCGGTTGTGGGGGCTTCGCTGGACACCCAGCCAATATTCTTATCAGCGAGCTCTCCACTCTCAGACAGCTTTATTTCCGCGCCGGCGAGGCCCCGGCAGTACATTTCCATGACGTCCTTGATCCGTTGAAACTCTACGCCGGACGACAAGGTTTCAAGCATTTCCTCTGAACGGGCGGATTCTATCTTGAAGTAAGCTAAGCCGCCGTCGCTGTTCTGCTGAAGTATGCTGACCCCTTCCTCATACCATTTCTCAAGCTGACTCATGGTGAGCTTGTCGAGCGCTTGCGGACAAGCCTTGATGAACTCCGGTACGGCGGGCCCTGATCGCGGCATTAGCGCCTCAGCCATGCCTAGAATCTGTTCGTGGTCGTGAGTGTCAATCTGTGCGAGTGCATTGGATGTCTCCAGCATCACGCTTGGTATGTTCATCCCACCACTATGCACTAACTGTTCTGAGAGCTTCAGGAAGCGCAGGCGCTGTGTGCCTTCGATGCGTGGAAGCGCACGCGCCCCGGACTCGAAGAACGCCTTGATTTCGCGCCATCCGGAATCGACCAATGCCGACGCCATGTTGATAAAGGCTGCCCTGTCATCGCCAATCATCGGAAAGAGCTGCTGTCCAAGTGTGAGACAGTCGGACGCTAGATCGTAGGAACGATGAGAGAGAGCGTCGAGGAAATTGGCGAAGCGTTCCATCTCCGGGAAGCTAAGGTCTTCGAGCAGCGCGGGGCTGGACTGGAAGAATTTGCAAGCCAGAGTGCTGGACTTCCAAGTGCCTTTGTAGAGGCTGCGACCCAGGTTTGACCAACTTTCGATGTGGCGGGAGCGAAGCTTGCTCATCGTGCCGGGGCTTGCCTCGAAGTAGGCTGCCGCAAGCGTAGGAGATTCCACGCAGAGTGCCTTGCCGCATTCTGTCCACTTGAAGAAGTAGTTCAGAGGCATGAATCCGAGCACTTTGGAACTGACCTTGTAGAATTCGGCGGCTGCCTCCCAGGAGCGAACGGTCTCCTGCGCGATTTCGAGTCCGGCGCTTGCCCACTCTTGCATCTGCGCATCGGTGAGGTTCGGCGGCATCTGTTCGCGCGCTCTGTCGAACTCATCAACTACGGAACCCGGATATTTTCCCAGCTCGGCCCTGATGTCGTCTATTGTTACCGCCTGATTGTTCAAGGCAATGCCTCCTGGCAAGGGGTTTCGATAAGTTGCAAGAATCTATCAAGTACGCGCGCCGTGGCTCCAAATATGATATGCCCGTCAAAAGCGAAGGCTGGGGCGTATTCAAGGTTGTCGCCGGAGATGCGGATATCGTCGCGGCGGTTCGTGCTGTCCATCAGTGAGGATACAGGCACTTCAAGCACTTCTGCAACCTCTTCTTCCTGGGGATTGAAGTCATAAGGGTATGGAATGATCCCGGCAAAGGGGCTGGTGCAGAACCCGGTAGTGGTAGCTGTTTCGTCAAGAGCGCCAAGGACTTGAATATCTTGCGGGTCTATGCCCATTTCTTCGTGGGTTTCACGCAATGCGGTGTCAAGCAGAGTTTGGTCGCCCGGGTCCATCTTGCCACCAGGAAAGGAAATTTCACCCTTGTGGCTATCCACTCTGCTGGATCGCTTCTGGAGCAGCAGACAGTGCTCACCATCTTTAGGAAAGACTAGCACCATGATGCCTGCCGGAGTGAGCGAAGGATCGTCTATTCGGTGGTGGGGGTTCTGAGCGACTACTCGCTTGATATGGTCTGTGAATGGGCTGCCCATGTAGGCATGTTCGCTTTCGTGGTATTCGGTCAGCCCGCGACTTGGCGGCAGTCTGCCCATATATGGCGCTACGGACCATCGCAGGCTTCACGCAGCTTGTTGATGTCCAATTTTTTCATCGGCAGCATAGCATGAATTACCTTTGAAGCTTTCTCCGAGTCGTTAAGGAGACTCGTCAGAGCTGCGGGCACAACCTGCCATGAAACGCCGAATTTGTCCTTGAGCCAGCCACATTGAACTTCTTCTCCGCCCTCGGTGAGCTTGTCCCAGAAGTAATCTATTTCTTCCTGAGTTTCGCAATTAACGATGAAGGAAACCGCCTCTGTGAATGGTATTTCAGGGATGCCGTCGAAGGCGATATATCGCTGACCTTCCAGTTCAAACTCTACCAGAGAGGACCCTCCTGCGGGGTCCTCCGGCAGTTTGAGGGAGCTAACGATTCTTGAGTTGTGGAATACGGAAGTATAAAACTCGGCGGCTTCTTCCGCCTGACCGTATAGCCAGAAATGTGGCGTTATCTTCTGTATGTCTGCCATCGATGACAATCGTCCTACAGGGTTTCCTTGATTTGAAGTCTAGTTAGACCCAAGCAATTAGCATAATCTTCTTCACCCTAGACCCGGCCTTCGCCTTCGCAGACGCAAACCTTCCTTCTTGATGGGAGAAGGAGTGCCCTATTCAAAGATGGAGGAGATTATTTCTTCGATGCTCCTCTGCACAGCGTGGTCATCGGTAACTGCCCAGTTCACGGCGACCTGGCATGCGCGGCGCGGCGGAATGCCCTGCGATATGAGCTTTCCCGCGTAGATTAGCAGGCGCGTGCTCGCACCCTCGCCAAGCCCGTGCTCGCGCAGGTTACGAACCTTCTCTCCAAGCATCGCGAGCTGCATGGCGTCGTCGGAGGTGCAACCCGATTCGTGCTGAACGATTTCGGCCTCGATGTCGCGCGGCGGATAGTCGAACTCGATTGAGATAAAGCGCTGCCGCGTACTGTGCTTGAGGTCCTTGAGCGCGCTCTGATAGCCGGGGTTGTATGACAGAATCAGTAGGAAGCCGTCCGCCGCCTCAAGCAGTTCTCCGCGCTTTTCAACCGGCAGGATGCGCCTGTGGTCGGTGAGGGGGTGAATGAGTACGGTAGTATCCTTGCGAGCTTCGACAATTTCGTCCAAGTAGCATATGCCGCCGGCCTTGACCGCGCGAGAGAGTGGTCCGTCAATCCAGACGGTAGAATCACCCTCAAGAAGATAGCGGCCCACCAAGTCGCTGGCGGTGAGGTCCTCGTGGCAGGCAATGGTTACCAAGGGTATGTTATCGCCTTCCGGTCGCTCGATACCCCTGCTATCGGCCTGCTTGATGCTGGTGAGCGGCTGACCGAGCCTGTAAGACATGTACTCGACGAATCGGGTCTTGCCGCATCCGGTCGGTCCCTTGAAAATGAGAGGAATGCGCTGCTCATACGCAGCCTCGAACAGCTCTACCTCGTCGCCGACTGCGACATAGTAGGGTTCTTCGGTGAGGTGGTACTCCTCGATGATGTAGCTTCGATAGAGCGTGGTCGTTGATTGCGTCATCTTGTAAGCCTGCACTCCTTAGCGGGTTAGAATCCTTTTGTTCCACAAGTTTTTAACCTCAGACGATAAGTCTTCAAGTGTGCCGTTGTTTTCGATAGTTACATTAGCGTGCTCGACTCGCTCCGCCTGTGGCATCTGAGAGTTGATTCGCGCGCGCGCCGCGTCTTCGTCAAGATTGTTGCGCTGTTGCAAACGCGATATGACATCCGCTTCCGGCGATACAGTAACCCAGACTTCATTGACTAGGGGCGTCCATTTTGCTTCAATCAGAAGGGCGGCTTCCAGAACTGCCGTCGTCTCACCCTGCTCTGCCAGCGCGTCGAGGCGTTGCTCGGCGAGGGCATATATTCGGGGATGCATGATGGCGTTCAACTGCTGAAGGGTTTCTTCGTCGCTGAAGACGATGCCGCCGAGCGCTCTACGATCAATCTCACCGTTGTCTGCCACAATCCGGTCACCAAACGCATTTACGACCGCGTGCCAGCCTTCGGAATGCGGCGTGTACACTTCGTGGCCGAGCAGGTCGGCGTTTACAACTACGGCACCCAAGCCCTCTAGCAGGCGCGAGACGTGAGTCTTGCCCGTGCCGATACCGCCTGTCAATCCGATTACGAACATAGCCTCCCAAGAAATAGAGAAATCCTTCACATCCAAAGCATTTTAACAAGCGTCCAATGTAGGGTCAATGATAGGTGGCTAGTTTACCATCATTCAGAACAATAAGGAATTGCAGATACGGGATGGAATATAATGACGGTTGTAAGGACTGAACCATGACTTGTAGCAGTGGGCGGAGATACGAGAAATGACCACAGCGTACCGATTATTGCCTAGTGTGGAGCGCTTGCTTTCTGATGAGAGTATTGCGCTCCTGATAGAGGAGCACTCGCGGCCCGTCGTAGTAGAGCTGGTCAGGCAAGGATTGGACGAAGCGCGGTCTAGCATCAGGTCGGGCAACGCGGCACCGCGGCAGGACGAGATTATCGCAACCATCAGCGAGCGCGCAGAGTCACTGACACGGGATTGGCCTCAGCACGTTATCAACGCCACGGGCGTGGTGCTGCACACCAATCTGGGGCGCTCGCCACTGAGCAAAGAGGCGATACGGGCAACACAACGGGCGGCACAAGGATACAGCGATCTTGAACTGGACTTGCTAACCGGCAGGCGCGGGTCTCGCCAAGCGCACATTTCGAATCTTGTGGCACGGGTTACGGGCGCCGAGGCTGCACTGGTTGTGAATAACAACGCTTCAGCGGTGATGCTCGGGTTGGCGACCCTGGCGGAAGGAAAGGAAGTTATAGTGTCACGGGGCGAAGCGGTTGAGATTGGTGGCGGCTTCCGAATCCCCGATGTGCTCAAGCAAAGTGGAGCGACGTTGGTGGAAGTAGGCACGACCAATCGCACGTACGCGAATGACTATGAGAATGCCATAACCCCGAAGACTGGGGTGCTGCTGGCGGTGCATGCCAGTAACTTTCGCGTGGTGGGCTTTACGCACGCGCCCCAAATCAGAGAGCTGGCGCAGATCGGGCAGCGTTTCGAGTTGCCTGTTTTGCACGATCTCGGAAGCGGATGTCTTATAGATACGACAAGGTTCGGCATGGCGCATGAACCAACGCCGCAAGAGGACGTAAGCGCGGGAGTGGGCCTTTCTTTCTTTTCCGGGGACAAGTTGCTTGGGGGACCACAAGCCGGGATCATAGCAGGTAGAAAGACGCTCGTAGATTTGGTTGCGCGCCACCCTCTTGCTAGAGCCATGCGTATTGACAAGCTCAGTATGGCAGCTCTCGCAGCGACACTAGAGCATTACATACGGGACGAGGCGCTGGAACAAATCCCCGTGTGGCGAATGATAGCTATGGACGCAGAGGAAGTAAGGGCACGTGTTAAGGGTTGGGCCGATAAATTAGACGGCCCTGTATCAGTAGATAAATCGCTATCAACGATCGGAGGCGGAAGCCTCCCCGGCGAAACTCTTCCATCGTGGGCGCTGGCAATAGAATGTAACGGTCTGTGCGGCGGCGCGGAAGGATTGGCAAGGCACCTGAGAAAATCTGACACTCACATACTCGGTCGAATCGAGGACGGGCGCGTTCTGCTGGATGGACGCACAGTGCTTCCCGAAGAGGAGGACGCATTGACAATGACTGTGCAGCTCGCGCTGAACGCAGAAGAATAGAGCGATAGGGACAAACTAAAATGACACTCTTCGAGCACCGCACCCGTCAGGAGCTTGGCAGCAGAGCGCCGCTCGCCGCAAGGATGCGTCCGCGCACTTTCGAGGAGTATGTCGGACAGGAACAGATCATTGGGCCGGGCACTGCCCTTCGCAACAGCATAGAGGCTGATACCCTGCCGTCCATCATCCTTTGGGGCCCGCCGGGCACTGGTAAAACGACGCTTGCCAGCTTGATCGCTAATGTTACGAATAGCCACTTCGAGCAGGTTAGCGGGGTGGCGTCGGGTGTTGGGGACCTGAGGCGCATTGCCGGCGAAGCTAGGGAGCGCCTGGGCATGAGCGGGCAGTCAACGATTCTATTCGTTGACGAAATCCATCGCTTCAACAAGGCGCAGCAAGATGTCATCCTTCCCTATGTCGAAGACGGTACGCTTGTGCTTATAGGCGCGACTACCGAAAACCCATCCTTCGAGGTCGTGTCTCCCCTGCTCTCCCGTGCGCGAGTGTTTGCGCTGGAGTCGCTAAGCGATGAACAGGTGCGGTTTATCGTGGAGGCAGCGGCGGCAGATGCGGACCGAGGGCTTGGAACGCTCGTGCCGCATCTGGATGACGATGCGATCGATGCGCTGGTGAACCTTTCCAACGGAGACGCAAGAACAGCGTTGAATGCGCTGGAGCTTGCTGTGTCCGCTACCGCGCCGGATGCGGACGGTAGGCGTCATGTGAGCGTGGCGATGGTGGAAGACGCGATGCAGCGGAGGTCGTTGCGGCATGACAAGGCTGGCGACCTACACTACGACACCATATCGGCGTTCATCAAGTCGGTGCGGTCATCGGACCCGGATGCGGCAATCTACTGGCTGGCGCGGATGCTCGAGGCGGGCGAGGACCCGCTGTTCATAGCGCGGCGGCTGGTCATTCTGGCGTCTGAGGACATCGGCATGGCGGCCCCGCAGGCGTTGACGGTTGCGGTTGCCGCGCAGCAGGCAGTTCACTTCGTCGGACTGCCGGAGGGACGGATTCCGCTCGCAGAGGCGACGGTCTATCTTGCTACCTGCCCGAAGAGCAACGCCTCATACATTGCGTTGAACAGGGCGACGGAGGATGTACAGAGAACGCGCAACGAGCCTGTGCCGTTGCACCTGAGAAACGCGGTAACGGGTCTGATGCGGGATATGGGTTACGGCGAAGGATATAAGTACGCACACGACTACGAGGGCAATTTCACGCCTATGCAGAACCTGCCGGACAGCCTGAAAGACAGACGGTACTATCAGCCGGGTACGCAGGGCTATGAGCGCACAGTAAAGGAGCGGATGGAGCGATGGTGGGGTTCGAGCACGAGAAGGTCCGACAGGGATGGATGAGGCGTTGTCATTCGACGGGAGGCTCGGCAGACTCCTCATGGACGTATGACAGCGCAGATTCGTCTTCGCGGTATCTTGCGGCGAGTGTGCGAATGAGCCGCAAGCCGTTGAGCACCAGAACGCCGCCGCCGATGCCAATAGCCAGCGGCGCGCCCAGAAGCGCCGCAATTGCGCCGGTCTGAAAGCCTGACAAGCCACTGAGTCCCCATGTGAAGGTCTGGAAGCTGAGCACTCGCCCACGCATCTCGTTGGGTACGCTGGTCTGCAAGAGCGTACTGAGCATTGTTTCATACAGGGCAACGACTGCCCATGCTGCACCGATTAGCACAAGTGACAATATCAGAGTGTCGGACAAAGCGAACAGAATAAGGAATGCGCCGAAGCCGATGTATCCGGCCACAAGTGCCAAGCCCTTTCTCGATATATCTCCTATCGCCGACAATATGACTGCGGAGAACAGCGCGCCGGCGCTTCCCGCCGATATGAGATCGCCCACGCCTGAGGGACCTGTCTCCAGGACTTCCCGCGCCATGACCGGAATCATGGCTTCGTGCGCCCAACCGAATACCTCCGCAGTGAGCATAAGCAGAATAAGTAGCCGTACTGCCGGAGTGGTGAAGACATATCTGACGCCTTCCTTGAAGTCCTGAAGCGGGGAAGCCACACCGCTGCGTCCTGCACTCTTGACTCCGCTCAGAAATATCAACATTACGGTTGACAACAGAAACGCAATGGACATCGCTACATACGCCCATGCCATGCCGTGATTTTCGATGAGCCGCCCCGCAAGAGGAGGAATGATGATGCCGGTTCCCGTCATAGCAGCGAAGTTGGCAGCGGTGGCGTTCTGTATGTTGCGGCGTCCGGCGATGTCCATGACTAGCGCCATGCGGGATGGGACTCGAATGGACATCATGCCTCCGTCGATGCAGGATGCGAGGAGGATGTGCCACAGTTGTATCTGCTCAGTGAATATAAGGGTCGCCAGAGCCGTCGCTACGGATGCCTGACAGACAAGGGTCATGAGAATCAGGTACTTGCGGTTCAGCCTGTCTGCCAGCACTCCGGAAACCGTGCTGAACAGAATGGTGCTTGCCCCAGCCGCGCCTGAAACGGCGCCCACCCAGAAGGCAGAGTCCGTAACCGTAAGGGTGAGCCAGCCGTGCGCCGTGAAATGGAACATGATGCCCAGTTCGCTGACGACTGAACTTGTCCAGAGCAGGCGGAATCGTGGGTTGCGTAGGATTAGAAGCATAAATCGGACACTGGCTCGGTTTAGGTGGATGGCTTGAACGGCACTGTCCGCATCCATACTAACCATCCAACATCAAGAGGGGAAGGGAATTAGTGCGCGACATCCTAACTATGCGACAGCATCGACGGGAGTCTGCGTATGCCGTTCTTCATTGTATCGCCCGGCAAACGAACGGACGAGACGCAGGCCGTTGAGCACAACCACACCGGCGCCAATGGAGATTGCCAGAGGTGCGCCGATAAGAGCGGCGACCGCCCCTGCATGAAAGCCAGAAAAGCCGGTGAAACCCCAGCTGAACATCTGAAAGCTCAAGACGCGCCCACGCATCTCATCAGGGACAGTTGTTTGCAAGAGGGTGCCAAGCATGGTCTCGTACAGGGCGACGCTGGCATAGGCGACCGCGATCAGGGCCAATGACAGGAGCAGCCATTGAGACATGGCGAAAGCAATCAGAAAGATGCCGAATCCGATGTAGCCTAAAATCATCGCCAAGCCCTTGCGCCGGATGTCTCCCAATGCGGACACGAACAGCGATGCGAGCAGGGCACCCGCGCTGCCGGCCGAAATCAGGTAGCCGAGCCCCGTCGGTCCAGCATCCAAGATCTTGTCCGCCATTACGGGCATCATGGATTCGTGCGCCCAGCCGAAGAGTTCAGATGTGACCATCAGCAGAAACAGCAGCCTGACTTCGGGCGTGGTCAGGACGTACCGGACGCCTTCTCTGAAATCCTGGATAGGTGATGTCCTGGTCTTGCGCTCAGTCCTCCTTACACCGCGGAGGAAGGAGAGCAAGACCGCCGACAGCAGGAACGAGCTTGTCATTGCCACATACGCCCAACCGATGCCGTGGTACTCGACGACTATTCCGGCGAGGGGCGGAATCAGAATACCGGTACCGGTCATCGCGGCGAAATTTGCCGCCGTCGCCTTAAGCATGTTCTGACGGCCTGCAACATCCAGAACCAGAGCAGTGCGAGACGGAACCTTAATGGACATCAAGATACCGTCGATGAAGGCGGCAAGGAGTATATGCCAGAGTTGAATCAACTCCGTGAAAATTAGAGTGCCTATGGACGCCGCGATAATGACCTGAAAGAAGAGGGCAATGAGGATCAGCACCTTGCGGTTCATGCGGTCAACCAGCACGCCTCCTGCCATGCTGAACAGCATGATGCTCAGGCCATTCGCGCCAAAGGTCGCGCCGACCCAGAAAGCGGAGTCGGTGACTTTGAGCGCGAGCCAACCATGGACCGTGAAGTAGAACATCAAGCCCATGTAGTTCACGACCGCGCTCGACCAGAGGAGGCGGAAGCGGGGGTTTCGCAGGATAAGAATCATGGGGAAAAAGAGAGGCAGGCGGAATATCCAATCGCCTGCCTCATTAGGCTCAGATTTTGATTGCAGGGAGCAATGCTCCCATCCTAGCACCCCACAACTCGTTGGGGAAGGGACGAATCCAGCTAAGTGCCTGCGTACTTACGGCAGGCGGCATCCATGACTTCCAGCGCGTAGTCTATGTCGTCGGAGTCGATGCCGTAATGGGTTACGAAGCGCCAGTCGCCATAGGCTGCACCGCCCTTGACGCCGTGCCTGTTTATCTCCTCCATAATCAGCGCGGGGTCGCCGCCCGTGATTTTGAAGAAGACAAGGTTCGTGGGCAGGGCTTCGGAGTTGATGTCGATGCCGGGAATCTGCGCCAAGCCCTGTGCGAGCCTGCGGGCGGTGGCGTGGTCATCGTTGAGGCGCTCCACCATGTTATCCAGCGCGACGATGCCTGCCGCCGCTACGACGCCGACCTGCCGCATGCCGCCGCCGACCATCTTTCGCCACTTGCGCGCGCCCTCGATGAACTCCGCGCTGCCGCAGACGACAGACCCTATCGGACAGCTCAAGCCTTTAGACAGGCAGAAGCTGACGCTGTCGGCATCCTTGACTAGTTCGGTTACGGGTGTTTCCAAGGCGACGGAGGCGTTGAAAATGCGCGCGCCGTCTATGTGCAAGGGGACACTGTGTCGGTGGGCGATGTCGGCGACTGCTGCGGTATCGTCCGCAGTCAGCGGTGCGCCACCACAGGCGTTGTGCGTGTTCTCCAAGCCAATCATCGCGGTGCGGGTGAAGTGGACATTAGGAGGCTTGATGGCCGCCTCGAGCTGGTCGAGGTTCATCATTCCACGATTGTCGTTAGGGAGGGTATTATACGCCACGCCACCGAGTGCAGACGCGCCGCCGGCTTCGCTGCGGAAGATGTGCGCCTTGTCGCCGATGATAATCTCGTCGCCGCGCCCTGCGTGCGTCAGGATGGAGACCAGGTTGCCCATTGTGCCGCTTGCGACGAATACTGCCGCTTCCTTGCCCAGACGCTCGGCCGCCATCGCCTCCAGACGGTTCAGCGTCGGGTCGTCGCCGAACACATCGTCGCCCAGCTCGGCTTCCGCCATTGCGCGGCGCATTTCCGGCGAAGGGTGCGTTACAGTGTCGCTGCGAAGGTCAACTTCTCTCACTTGGAGCCTCCTAAGTTAGTCGGTCAGTATGTCAATTAGTTAGTCGGTCAGCCCTGCCCTTCCCTCTCATGAACCGCTACCATTCTAGCAATCGCGCTTGTCAAAAGCCATAGCAGTCGCCTAAACTTTAGCCTGTCCGTTTGCGGACGAATCTCGATGAGACAGGGGTGAAGTGTGGCGGCGATACAACAAAACTTCATGTTTCCCAACGGTGATCTTGCGCTTGAGGGTACGCTGCACCTTCCTGCAGAAGAAGGACGCTTTCCGGGCGTGGTGATATGCCATCCGCATCCGCAGTACGGCGGCGACATGTACAATGTTATCGTTGCGTCGCTGGCGAATAGCCTCTGTGCAGCCGGGATTGCCGCGCTGCGTTTCCACTTTCGGGGGGTGGATATGAGCGAGGGTTCTTTCGACGGGGGCATAGGCGAGATTGAGGATGCGGTGGAGGCGATGAATTTTTTGTCGCTGAACGAGAATGTCGATGCAAGCCGAGTGGGTATAGCGGGTTATTCTTTTGGGGCGGCTGTGGCATTGACGGCGGCTTCGCGCAGCAATCTGCCACAGGCGATGGTAAGCATCGCGTGTCCTTCACGGGTGTTCAACGAGATGAGCGCGCAAGAAATGCTGCTGCCCAAGCTGCTGATTCTTGGGGAGCACGACCACGACTTTCCGGCGCAGCAATTCAAGTTCATGGCAAGGCGATTCACCGACCCCAAAGAAGTTGAGGTGATTGGCGGCGCGGACCATTTCTTCGGCGGGCATGTGGCAGAGGTTGTGGGGATGGCTACCAAGTTCTTCGAGAAGTGGCTGGGAGACGAGGGGCAGCGTAGGTGATGCGGCAGACTGCTATCGCGTTCAGAAGCAGGCGGCAGACGCTGGAGGGCGTGCTTACGCTTCCCGAAGAACTGCCTCAGCCCTACCCTGCTATCGTGATGTGCCATCCGCACCCGATGCTGGGTGGAAACATGGATAATCCGGTCGTCATCAGCGTATGCCGTGCGGCGACTGAAGCAGGGTTTGCAAGCTTCCGCTTCAACTTTCGAGGCGTGGAGGGCAGTGAGGGAGAATTCAAGGGTGGCGACGCGGAGCACGAGGACATCAAGGCGGCGCTGAATATGGTGCGGCGCTGGCCGGGCGTTGACGGCAAGCGAATTGCGCTGGCGGGCTACTCGTTCGGAGCAGGCGTGATACTTCGAGGCTTGCGGCACTTCAGGAGGGCAAAGAGCCTTGTGTTAATTGCGCCACCGCTGTCCACAATTGGCGATTCGCGCATCGTTAAGGACAAGAGACCAAAGTTGTTCATTGTGGGGCAGAATGACCGCCTGGTATTGTCCGTTGAGTTGCAGCGGACGCTGGACGGAGTGCGGGAGCCGGTGCAGTTCCGGGAGATTGCGGGCGGGGACCATAGCATGAGCGGTCGCGAGTGGGAGGTTGCTGACGAGGTAGTTGGATTCGTGAGGAACACCCTAAACAGAAACTAACATCGATGAATAGGATGAATAGGATAACGAGCGGCTCGATAGGATCACCGCGAGCGGAATCAAACTTTGGCTATCAGGAGTTAAAAGTGTCAGAACAGAAATATAGAAGTGAACGGGATTCAATGGGCGAGTTTCAGGTGCCGGCGGACGCCTACTACGGCGCGAATACGATGCGTGCGGTGCTGAATTTTCCTATCAGCGATTTGCGCTTTCCGCGCTCGTTCATTTGCGCGCTGGGGCAGATTAAGCAGGCGGCGGCGCAGGTGAACGCGGAGCTTGGCTTGCTGGACAAAACGATCGCCGATGCCATTGAGCTAGCATCGCAGGAGGTCATGGACGGCAAGCTGGATGACCAGTTCGTGGTGGACATATTTCAGACGGGAAGCGGCACTTCAACGAACATGAATGTGAACGAGGTCATCTCGAACCGCGCCATCGAGCTGATGGGCGGTGTGATTGGCTCTCGGTCGCCAGTGCATCCCAACGATCATGTGAATATCGGGCAGTCATCGAACGACGTGATACCTACTGCGATACATTTGTCGGCGTTGCTGGCGATTCATGACAGTCTCGTTCCTGCGCTGGGGCAACTTCAGGAAGGGTTGGAACAGAAAGCGGATGAGTTCATGCCGGTCATCAAGACGGGGCGCACGCACTTGCAGGACGCGACGCCGGTGCGCTTGGGGCAGGAGTTCTTGGGGCATGCGGGGCAGGTGGAGCGCGGCATCGAGCGGCTAAGACACGCGGAGCGTGAACTTGCTGAGGTGGCGCTTGGTGGCACGGCGGTGGGCACGGGCGTGAACACGCACCCGGAGTTCGCTGGGCGAGTGTGTGCTCGGTTGTCGGAGATGCTGGGCGTAGAGGTGCGAGAAACGACGAATCACTTTCAGGCACAGAGTACGCTGGACAATGTTGTAGAGGCGAGCGGGTCGCTGAAGACGGTGGCGGTGAGCCTGATGAAGATTTGCAACGACATACGGTGGCTGGGATCGGGACCGCGCGGGGGAATCGGCGAGATAGAACTGCCGGAGGTGCAGCCGGGAAGCTCAATAATGCCGGGGAAGGTGAACCCTGTGATACCGGAGTCAGTGTGCCAGGTAGCGGCGCATGTCATCGGCAACGACTCGGCTATCGCGGTCGGCGGACAGTCGGGCAACTTCGAGATAAATGTGATGATGCCTGTGTGCGCCTATAACCTGCTGCAATCCATCGACCTGCTGGCGGCGGCGGCGCGCAATCTGGACGAGCAGTGCGTGCGCGGGTTGAAGGCGACGAGCGCGGGGCCGGACATGGTTGACCGCGGGCTTGCCATCGTTACCACGCTTGTGCCGCATATCGGGTATGACGAGTCCGCGGCAATTGCAAAGGAAGCACAGGCGACGGGCAAGACTGTGAAAGAAGTGGCCATCGAACAGACGAACCTATCGTCAGATGAGCTTGACGAAATACTCGACCCCAGTGGTATGACGGAGCCGGGACTGTCGGCGGGTGGCGTGTCCGTAGGATAAGTTTGCCAGTCGTTCAGTCTGTCAGTCCGTCAGAGAGGCGCGCTTGGATGAAGTTGATTTCGTCCTGGCGCGTATCTACTTCCCTGTTTAGACGGGCTTCCAAAAGGACATGCAGCAGTTCGCCGATTCTTGGACCTTGGGGGACACCGAGTGCAAGCAGGTCGCTGCCGCTCAGGATTTGCCTGGTATGACGGAGTTCACGAAGGTAGAGCGTTAGGCGCCGCGCGGCGATGCTATCTTCTTCGTACACGGAGCATCCTAGTATCGCGGCTTCGTCGAGCGCCCTTAGCCGCCAATAGATTTCGCCGCGGCTAAACGCACCGATGGAGGGGTCGTCTTGGATGCGGCTGCGCGCCAATCCTGTGTCTAGAACGGTTTGCCTCCAACGCGCATTGAGTTGAAGTCGCTCCACAAAACTCCCTTTTTCACCCGTTGTCATGCTGTAAGTCAGAACAGACAGGTACAGCGAGGGCTTGTTGGCATAGTCCGAGTGCTCAGCGCGGCGGAGTGCGTCTGAAGTCTGCGAACCGAGCGCCAGCGCCGGGTTTATGGAGCGGAGAACGCCGAGGTCGTACAGCATTTCAAGGGTTGAGACCGCCCTGCTCTCTTGAAGCACTCGCTCAAATTCGTCGCGGAGACGCGCGGGCGAGATGGTGTCCAGATAAGAGGAATCGCGCCTTAATATCCTCTCAGTGCGCGTTTCCAGAGTGAAGCCTAGCCTAGTGGCATAGCGGGCTGCTCTAAGGATGCGGGTGGAGTCGTCTCGGAAGCTGGCGTCGTGCAGAACGTGGACCAACTCCGTTTTCAGGTCGGACTGTCCGTCGAAAGGGTCGAGCAGTCTGCCGAATGAAGCCGCGTTGATGGATACCGCCATCGCGTTTATCGAGAAGTCACGGCGGGCTAGGTCTTGCTGTATTGTGCCCGGAAAGACAGTTGGCAGCGCACCGGAATTCGAGTAGGTCTCGCGGCGCGTCATTGCTAGGTCGATGTGTCTGCCTGATGCATCAAGAGCGAATGTGTTGAACTGTGAGCGGACCGCGATGTCGCCGTTGAGCGCTCGCGCCGCTTCCTCAGCAAATTGCGGCGTTAAGCCCGTAACGGAGATGTCGATATCGCAGACCGGCAAGCCGAGCAGCGCATCGCGGACTGCACCGCCTACAAGATATGCCTGCAAGCCACGCGACTCGGCGACTTGGGCGACCAGATTCAGGTGGCGCAACGAGATGGGGTCAAGCTGCGCCGTCAGTATTTCGGCGATGTTCGCCACATCGTCCCTGCGTTTAGCTCGCGGCGCCGGCGACTTTCGCCTTGAACGCGGCTGCGCCGGAGCCTACCCATGCCTGCCAGCCTGTCATCATGAACTTCACGCCCAAGCCTAGATAGTGCTCGACATTGTCGTCTGTGACCAGTGAGCCTGCGGTGCGCCCGGATGCGACAATCTTCTGGAGAGCGCCATCGATGGTCGATGTAACTTCCGGATGGTCGATTCCGCCGAGATGTCCCATTGACTGCGCGAGGTCGCTGGGCGCGACGAAGAACACATCTATGTTGTCAACGGTCAGTATCTCGTCGAGATTGTTGACCGCCTTGATGTCCTCGATGAGTACGACCACCAGCGTCTCGTCGTTCGCCTTGTATATGTAGTCGGGATCGCCATAGCCTTGCCTGCTGCCGAACATGCCGCGATGTCCGACGGGTGCAAACTTGGCGGCATCTACTACAGCGCGGGCATCCTCGGCAGTGTCCACATGCGGGACGACGATACCCTGTGCGCCGACATCGAAGGTGCGGTAGATGATGCCCGCGTTGTTGCGGTTGACGCGCACCACGGAGGTCATGTCCCAGAGGTCGCAGGCGCGGGTGAGGTCCGGGATGTCCGCGAAGTCGTTCGGGCCGTGCTCCGCTTCGATCCAGATGGCGTCGAATCCGAACTGCCCCAAGAAATCTATGATGTGAGTGGAGTTCAGCCCTGAGATGCAGATTACATTCTCGCCGCGCTCCAACTTGTGCTTTGCCGTGTTTGTTCGCATATATCTCACTCCCTTCAGATGTTAGGCGGGGGTATTATACAAGTTGGTCAGTCGGTCAGTCTATCAGTCGCTACCTGTTAGCGGTCGGTTTTGAGATAAGTGGTAATATGAGGGCTGCGATCGACGTGAAGGAGCGAGAGGGGTTATTGATGCCGGGCGAATTTAGTTTCTGCCAACGATGCGGCGAGCGGCTAGAGGAGAAGCACATAGAGGGCATGGCGCGTCCGCACTGCCCTGCCTGCGGGTATGTGGTGTTCCTCGACCCGAAGGTTGCGGCAGTCGCGCTCGTGGTAGATGGCGACGGTCTGGTGATGGTGAAACGTGGAGTGGAGCCGCAGTATGGCAAGTGGGCATTTCCATCAGGCTATGTGGACAGAGGCGAGGTAGTGGAGGCGGCGGCTATGCGCGAGGTGAAGGAAGAGACGGGACTGGATGTGGCGTTGGACAGGCTTATCGGCGTCTATTCTCTGGAGGGAAATCCCGTGGTGCTGGTCGTGTACTCCGCGCACATTACGGGCGGCGAAGTCGCTGTAGGGCACGACGCGCTTGCGGTCGAAACTTTCGCGCTCGACGAATTGCCGCCACTGCCCTTTCCGCATGATGAACAGATTCTAAAGGACTGGCTTGCTACTGCAAGGTAGAGATAATACGTTATGCGGGTTAGAAGGGGTTTTCACCTCCTTCCTATCCTTCCCTGTGAGGGGGAAGGGACTTTGAGTATCGTGTATAATCCGCCCAATCAACGAAAATACCCGTAACGCAGGAGGCTGGCTGTGAAGTACGACTACATCATCATTGGCGCAGGTTCGGCCGGTTCCGTACTTGCCACCCGCATAACAGAAGGCTCGGACCGCTCCGTGCTCCTGCTGGAGGCGGGGCCCGACTATCAGGACATAGACCACCTGCCCGACAGCGTGAGGCTGGGCAACAACCCGTGGCACTCCGCATACGGGCCCGACGCGCACAGCTGGAACTACGAGGCGAACGCGACTCCGGGGCGCGAGCCGTTCATCGTGCCGCGCGGGAAGGTTACCGGAGGCTCAAGCGCAATCAACGGGCAGGTGTTCTTCCGCGGGATACCGGAAGACTATGACGAATGGGCGGAGCTTGGAAACGACGAGTGGTCGTTCGTGAACTGCTTGCCTTTTTTCAACAAGAGCGAGAATGATCTGACCTTCGGCGGCGACGATTTTCACGGTTCCGAGGGACCGATTCCGGTCAGGCGATACGAAAGGGAAGAGGCAAATCCAAGCGCAAAGGCATTCTGGGCAGCTTGTCTCGACGCAGGATTCCCTGAGTCTCTGGATCAGAACCATCCTGAATCGACCGGGGTGGGACCCCGCCCACTCAACAATATAGACGGCGTGCGAATGAGCACCGCCCTCACCTACCTGTCCCAGGTTCGGCACAGGCTGAACCTGACAGTTCGGGGCGGTGTGATGGTGCATAGAATCCTGTTCGAGGACAGGCGCGCGGTGGGAGTGGAGGCAGAGAGCGGAGGTGAGACATTCACCGTATATGCGGACGAAATCATACTGAGCGGCGGCGCAATCAACTCACCGCAAACGTTGATGCTGTCCGGAATCGGGCCCGCCGAGCATCTGAAAGAGGTCGGCATCGAAGTGCTGCAAGACTTGCCAGGCGTTGGCGAGAACCTGCGCGACCATCCGTCAACTTTCATCCCATTCAGCACGAGTTTGGAATTAGCTGACATCAATACTCCGTCCATCCAGGTAGGTATGCGGTACACGACGCCGGATTCGCCACATAGGAACGACATGCAGATGTCGCCCATTCTGATGACCAGCGAACACAGACCGTCGAATGTGCAGTTGAGCGACGACGGCACTTACACGGGATTCAGTGTCGCATTGCAGAAGGCTGTTACGGCCGGCACATTGCGTCTCGCTTCAGCGGATCCTAACCAGCAGCCGGTGCTCGACTACAACTATCTGAGCGATCCATGGGACAGGGAGCGCATGCGCGGCGCGGTGAGGCTGTGCATCGAAATCTCGAAAAGCCCGGAGTACGAGGACATACTGACAGAGAGGCTTACGCCCTCGGACGAGGAAATACAAGACGATGACGCGCTGGACAGGTGGCTGCTGGCGAATGTAGGCACTCAGCATCACTCATCCGGCACATGCAAAATGGGAGACGCCTCTGACGAGATGGCAGTGGTGGACCAGTATTGCCGGGTGCATGGCATCGAGGGACTGCGCGTGGTGGACGCCTCGATTATGCCGGACGTAGTGCGCGCGAACACGAATGCAACGACCATCATGATTGCCGAACGGGTAGCGCAGTGGATTATCGACGGCTCCTAAAGGGGGCAGTTGCAGCAGCGCTATTGGCACTGGCGCTCAATATGTTGGCGTGTGCCGACAGTTCGCCGGGATTGGAGGCTCTGGAGGCAGAGGCGGCGTATTCTCGTGGGCTGGACTTGCGGGAGCAAGGGCAGATGCGTAATGCCTTCGACGAGTTCAACGAGGCAATACGGCTGAATCCTAGATATGCCGAGGCGTATTCCGCGCGAGCGTCAGTATATTATGCTTTCGGAGATAGTCCCAAAACCATACTGGATCTGAATACGGCGCTTAGGCTGAATCCCGAAATTGCCGAAGCGTACTATTACCGGGGACTGATCTACATAGACACAGGGAACAGCGACGACGCGGTAACGAACCTCACTCGCGCCCTGCAGCTCGATGCCGAATACGCTGACGCCTACTACAATCGCGCGCGTGTGTACTTCGCGCTCCAAGACTTAGAGGCAGCACTGGGTGACCTGACATCCGCTCTCGAAATCGAGAAAGACGCCGCGCGGCTTTACTTCCTGCGCGGGCAGGTGTATCTGATGGCAGAGCAGACTGATAAGGGTATTGCCGACATCGAGCGCACGCTTGAGCTGACCGACGACGACGAACTCGCCGCAAACGCCAAAGAACTGCTCGCGCTGCTTAGATAGCTAGGCTCGCGGCATCGGATGGCGTGTGGCGATAATCTAAGGAGGAGTCGTGAAGGGCGAAGAGGCCCGAACTTCATTGCTCGACCGCGGAGTCGGCGGGCTGGACTTGCGGAGCCTTATGTGGCTTCTCATGATGTCCATCACTCTGTTTGTGCTGCTGCTCTCCTTCTCAAGTTATGTCGCCGCGTTGCCCATCATTCAGGACGAGTGGGGGCTTAATAACACACAGGCCGGCGCGATATTTTCGGCATATCTCGCAGGGTTTGCGGTGTCGGCGCTGGTGGTCGTGCCTATGACGGATAGGTTCGGTTCCAAGCGCATTTTCGTCCTATGCACAATAATATCTACGGCAGCGAATGTGATGTTTCCGCTCTTCGCTAATGACGCTATTTCCGCGTCCATTCTGAGAGCGATAGCCGGTCTAGGACTGGTGGGTGTGTACAATCCCGGCATGCGGATTGTGGCGGAACGGTTCGCAGACAGAGGGCGTGGCTTCGCCGTAGGAACCTTCGTAACATTCTTCTACGCATCCAACAGTGTCTCTCTGACGCTCACAGGCGTCCTTATGGCATGGTTCGAGTGGCGACATGCCTACCTCATAATGGGCGCGGCATCGGGAGCGAGCGTCCTGCTAGCGTACCTTCTGCTACGAAACCACCAGTCTCAATCCGCAATCGGATCAACAGGGCGGCTGGACCTTTCGGCTCTCAGGAACAAGGCGGCCCGAATTTACATCACCGGATACTCGCTGCATGCCGCCGAGTTATACATCGTGCGCGTGTGGCTGCCCGCTCTCCTAGTGGCGGCGCTTGTAGCGCGCGGCGAGGACGAATTGAGCGCAGTGGTGGGCGCAGCCGCCATCGGAGGGCTGGCTATGGCAAGCGGCGCAATCGGGCCCGTGATGGGCGGCGTGATATCCGACAGATGGGGACGCGCTGCGTCCGCGTCGGCTATCTTCACGCTGAGCGGCGTGTGCTCATTTGCGGTTGGTTGGATGGTTGGATTCCCATGGCCGCTGCTTGTCGGCGTAGCTATCATTTATGGTTGGGCAATTGCCGCGGATTCGGCGATTTACTCCACTGCGGTGACTGAGGTCGCCGAACCTGGACGCCTAGGCTCGACTATGGCGGTACACTCGTTTGTGGGATTCATGGGCGGCGTCATTGGACCGATTCTCGCAGGGGCAATACTCGATATATCTCCCGAATCTCTGAAATGGGGACTGACATTCTCAGCGACAGGACTGCTGGCGATTGCGGCAATTCTAGCAATGCGCGGGATGTGGCGAGCGCCAACTAATCACGCAGATGGTTCTCACAGATAGGGCGTGCCTAGTCCATCACTGCCGAAACTTGTGAACAGTTTCACGCTCGACTATAATTTAATGGAAGACGCTGGCTGCGAGCGTCGTCAGATTATCAGGACTTACTGCAGCCATAAATAACTATCCCCGACCTACATTCTACAAGGGGGTATCTCCAAACGATGAAGATTTACTTTTGCCCGGAGTGCGGCGCGTACGACTTTGGCGATGGCAGCGTGTGCATAGATTGCGACGAGCCGATTCCCACGGACAGCTGGGCAGACCTCACTGAGGAAGAACTAGCGGACCTGGACTACGCGGATGAATTTGAGCTGCCGCCTGGATTACCTTCATGGGAATACGAGGTGGTGAACCTGGAACCGGCAGCTGAGGACGACAGACGTCAGTACACGGTTCAGTTGCTCAATAGCATGGGCGAAAAAGGCTGGGAACTCGTGAGTATCGAAGGGACCAGCCGTAGTAGCACAAGAAGATACGGCGTGTTCAAGCGCGCGTGGATTGAGGATTTCCAGTTTTGAACTGATCGCGACTGACGCCTCACGCCCGTCTCGGAACATTTGGCGCCTGCTAACATGTACTGCCCACCGCGCCCCAACTAGCAACGCGTTCCGGGATGACGCGGATGACGGCACAACCGCGTTCCAGCAATCCCGCGTACTGCCCGTACTTCTCCCTCAGAAGCGCTTCGGCGCAATCTCTTTCTTCACCATTCTCAATTATTTCCGCCGCGCCGCGTATCATCACGTATGCGAGTTCGCTCCAATTCTCCGAGTAGTCGTCGATGACAATGGCGACCTTCGGATTTTCGAGGATGTTGCGGACGCGCTTTAGTTCCTTGCCACCAACCCGCTTAGGCTTGAGGTCTAAGGCGGTGTAAATGCGCTCACCGTCGAATGCGTAGCAAATTGGTACGGCGTAGGGCGCGCCGCCCGCATCGGCGGTGGCGAGGCGGGCAACACGATGGCTTTCTACAAACTCCGCTATCGCCCGCGTGAACAGTCCGCAGTTCGGCATTTTGAATTGCTCCTGCCACAGCCTTTCACTGGCAAGCACAGAGGCGGATGTGGACTAAACACCTTGCCAGAAACGGCGACCTTCAAGTCGAACGAAGTGCCCAAAGCCTGGGTCAGGGAAGTGTCCGGCGGATACAAGCGTTCCCTCTGTCTCCAGCATGTCGAGCACGCGATGGCGCGTAGGACGGGATATGTCCGGCTGAATGTCGAACATCGGATTCCAATCAGTGTAGTGAGCTTGCGCCGGGCTGTGCGCGACATCGCCAAGCACGAAAGCACGCTCCCCGCCTGACGCGATCAGCAGCGATGTATGTCCGGGAGTGTGCCCCGGGGTCGAGATGGTAGTAAGCTCGTCCGTTACCTTGTAGTCTTCATCAAACAGGTCTAGCAGATTCAGTTCAGTCAGAGGCACTACATGCAGCTGGACATGCTCCGCGGCTGCGAGTACATCGGGTTGCATCCAGTAGTCGTAGTCGGACCTTGGAGCGATGTATCTCGCGTTGGGGAACGCCGGCTTGCCGGATGACAGGTCGATGTTCCAGCCCACATGGTCGGGGTGCAAGTGCGTGAGAAAGACGATGTCGATGTCCTCGGGCGCGGCTCCCTTTGCGCGCATGTCGTCGAGAAGCGCGCCGCCCGTTGCGGTCTGCATGCCGGTATCAACAAGAATTAGCTTACCCTGAGAGCGGAGCACTACCGAGCCGTAGCGAGATTGGATTTCGTCGTTCTCATCAACGATTTCGGGGAACTCCCGCCACTGTTCTATACTGGACTCCGGAAAGGTTGCAGTTGGGTCGCGCTTGGCGGAGAAGCCGTCCTTGACAGAGAGGACTTCGACATTTCCAACGGTTATCTTGTGGTCTGCCATCAGCTTACACTCCTGATATATTCTTATGCTAAATGCCTTGCCAGATGCGGCGACTGCCTTCTCGCACGAAGCGACCGAAGCCGTCGCCCGGGAAATGTCCGGCGGATACGAGGGCGCCGTTCGCTTCCAGCTTATCGAGCACCGCATGGCGCGTCTGCTGTGATAGGTTCGGATCGACATCGAAGGACGGGCTCCAGTCGGTGTACTGCGCCTGCGCAGGGCTGTGCGCCACATCGCCGAGAATATATCCACGCTCACCTGCCGACGAAACAACTATGGATATGTGCCCCGGAGTATGACCGGGAGTGCTCACCGCCGTCAGTTCGTCCGTGATGCTGTAGTCTTCATCGCCAATCAGATCGATGATGGCAAGGTCTTTCAGCGGCAGCGCTTGCTGCCTGATGTGGTCGGCAGATTCTATGATTTCCGGAGAAGTCCAGTAGTCCCAGTCCGTCCGGCTGGTGATGTAACGGGCGTTCGGAAATGTTGGACTGCCGTCGGTCAGGTTCCAGCCTATGTGATCGGGGTGCAGGTGGGTCAGGACGACCAGATCTACGGCTGAAGGCTCAATGCCACTGGCGCGCATCTCGCTCATTAGCGTGCCGTCGGGCGCCTGAAGCCCCGTATCCACGATGATGAGCTTGCCTCCGGAACGGACGGCAGTCGTGCCGAATCGCGGATGAATCAATTCACCGTCCAGCAAGTCAGCATATTCAGACTGCCATATTTCCAGGCTGCTCGCCGGAAATACAACGAGTGGCTGCATATCGCCCTGCCCGTCCGTCAGCGCGACCATTTCTACGTTTCCGACCGTAGCTGTATGACCTGCCATGAGTCCCTCCATCGATTTCTGGTATGATAGTCGCCTAATGTTAACCTGAAAATGATACTGGTTCAATCGAACGTGAAATCGCAGACATTAGCGACAATCGGAACTGGGGGAGAGCAATGACACTGACACACGAGGAAGTAAGATTAACTGAGCTGGCAAGCTGCGCCGGTTGAGCGTCCAAGTTCAGTCCTAAGGACCTGGCGCAGGTACTGCGTCAGCTGCCGGCAATCGAAGACCCCAACCTGCTCGTGGGCATATCCACGGGTGATGATGCCGCCGTTTACAAGATGAGCGACGAGATGGCAATCGTCTCTACGGTGGACTTCTTCCCGCCTATTGTGGACGATCCCTTCAAGTTCGGCGAAATAGCTGCTACCAACGCATTGAGCGATGTATATGCGATGGGCGGGAAGCCTGTCATCGCGCTAAATATCGTGGGCTTCCCGGTGGATCTGCCCCACGACATTCTGGGCGAGATTCTGAGCGGCGGCGCGTCAAAGGCACAAGAGGCGGGCGTGCTCATCGTGGGTGGACATACCGTTGATGACGCCGAGCCGAAATACGGCATGTCCGTTACGGGCGTGGTGCATCCCGGAGAGCAGGTTACGAACGCTGGCGCGCAGCCCGGCGATGTACTGGTTCTGACGAAGCCGATTGGCACGGGCATAATCACAACAGCTGGCAAGCAGGAACGGGTCGGAGCAGAGACCCTTGATCGCGCCATAAAAGTCATGAGTGAGCTGAACCGAAAGGCGTCAGAAGCAATGATGCACGTGGGCGTGAATGCGTGCGTGGACGTAACCGGATTCGGACTGCTGGGACACTTGCGGCTCATAGCGGAAGGAAGTGGTGTCAGCGCCCATGTGAGAGTGAGCGATGTCCCGGTAATCGAAGGAGTTCAGGAATTGCTGGATTTGGGTATCGCCCCGGGCGGCACTCATCGCAACCTGGAGTCACTGGAAGGTGTTGTGGACTGGCACCCCGACATCTCCGCAGAGACTCAGATACTGCTGGCGGACGCCCAGACATCGGGTGGACTGCTGATGTCGGTCTCCCCCGGAAAGCTGGATGATCTGCTTACTGCGCTTGATCATGCGGGCGTGAAGACTAGGGCCGTTATCGGCAAGATAGTCGAACGCGACGGGGCAGAGGCCGCAATTTCGGTTATGTAGTAGTTCTCAAGTGTCGGTTCTCATTAGTCAGCGCGCGGGCTTGGTGTCCCTTCGATGGGTCACGATGCTCGCGTTCTTCATAGCAACTATGTCGGCGTGCGGGACTCCAGCAGCCGTCGAAGAGAGTAGCAATCCGATTGTTGTGCCGGAATCCGGGGCATCCCTATCAAGGATTACAGACGCCTCAGTAACGATTCCGGAATCGACCGCCACGCCTCAGTACATACTGGTCAGCCAGTTGCAGGCGGCAACGGCTACAGCCTCGGCGACGGTCGAAGCAGCACCAGCCACTACGGAAGGCTTGCATCGAGAGGTATCACGCAGTCTGAGTGCAGACGAAACAGCCGCCACTAACTCGGATACCAAATCAACGTTGGCTGCCGAAGTAAGCCCTTCGCTCACGGCAGAGGTAGCACCATCTTTAACTCCGACAGTTGTGCGTGTGGACCAAACTGCCCTACCTTCGTTCACGCCAATGACTCCGGCCACCGATACAGCCGAGCCACCCAGTTCAACCTACACTCCCACAGCGACGGCCGCACCTCCACCGGCGCAACCCACGACGGCCACACCAACGCCAACACCACACCTTAATTCAGCGGCGACTCAAACTACCGCGAGCACCCTTACGCCCGCCCCCATTGCAGTACCTACACAAATACCTAACTCATCACCGACACCGACACCCACCGCGACCGCGACTCCTACACCATCACACACGCCCGTTCCTGCAACCATTCCCATTGCGACGCCCACACAGACTCCTAGCTCATCGCCGACGCCTGCGTCTATCGCAACGGCCATGCCCATTGCCACCGCACTTCCTACGCCATCGCATACACCCGTTCCCGCGCTCACTCCCACTGCAACGCTTACACAGGTGCCTAGCCCATCGCCAACACCCGTGCCCACCGCAACAACGACGCCCACCGCCACCGCGACTCCTACACCATCACACACACCCGTCCCTGAACACTGCCGCATTAAGGGCAACATCAACATTGAGAGCGGTGAGCGCGTCTATCACACGCCTGACAGCCCCTGGTACGCCCGAACGGCGATTGACACGAGCACGGGAGAGCGTTGGTTTTGCACGGAACGAGAAGCTCTAGAAGCGGGTTGGCGAGCGCCGGAAGGAGTGCAGGCTAAACCAACGTCCACGGTTGTGCAGGGCGCATCGTCCGGGTTCTGCGAAGTGACTGTCAACATCAACACAGCCGACTTGGAAGAACTGAAGGCATTGCCGGGAATTGGACCAGTGAAGGCACAAGCCATTGTGGACTATCGAAACGCGAACGGCAGCTTCGGTAGCATAGAAGATTTGGATAACGTGAAAGGCATTGGTGTTAAGACATTGGAGAAGATTTCGCCGTGCGTGGTATTGCGCTAATCGACCGTTACAGCGAATCCGAAGCGAATTATTGGCGCTTGGGCGACTGCTTTGGTATCGTTGATTGGAACTGCAAGCGGAGGAGAATCACGTGATAGTCAGAGATAGAATTGCAGACATAGTCAGGCAGGCGCTGATTGCGGCGCAGAGCGCGGATGAACTGCCATCAGTACCGGTGGACGACATCGCCGTTGAGCGTCCGCAAAACGCGGAGCATGGCGACTTCGCCACCAGCCTGCCACTGAAGCTCGCGCGTCCAATGCGAATGAACCCGCTGCAGATTGCCGAAAGACTCACGGCGCGCCTGCCGGTTGGCAGCCAAAATAATGGACTGCTGGCGTCGGCCACCGTCGCGCGGCCAGGATTCATCAACTTGACACTCAAGCGTTCCTGGCTGCAAGAGCAGGTCGAGACCATTAGGAAGGCGGGAAACAAGTTCGGCAATATCGAAGCAGGCGGCGGCAAGTCCGTGCAGATCGAGTTCGTGAGCGCCAATCCTGTGGGACCATTGCACATAGCGCACGCTCGCGGCGGCGTCATCGGCAGCGCGCTGGCGAACATCCTGCAAGCAGCAGGCTACGACGTTACGCGCGAGTATTACTTCAACGATGCGGGGGCGCAGATTGGGCATTTCGCGAGGACGCTGCACACGCGCTACTTGCAGCAGTGTGGCAGGGATGCGGAACTGCATGAGGACGATTATCGCGGCGAGTACATGGTTGACCTCGCGGCGGATATTCTTAGTGAGGAGGGCGAACGCTTTATCGGCATGCCGGATGATGACGCGAGACAAGAACTTGGCGCGTTGGGCGTCGATAAGTTCATGGCGCGTATTCGCGAGGACCTAGTGAAGCTTCGCATCGAGTTCGACGAGTGGTTTAACGAAAAGACGCTCTTCCTCAATGGCCAGTTCGAGCGTTCTATGGAACTGCTTCAAAACAGAGGTTATGTGACCGAACATGAGGACGCTGTGTGGTTCGCCTCGACGCTGCTGGGTGATGATAAAGACAAGGTACTGGTGCGTAGCAACGGCATCCCGACCTACTTCGCCTCCGATGTGGCATACCACTACAACAAGTTCTTCGAGCGCGAATTCGACCGCGTAATCAATATCTGGGGAGCCGACCATCAGGGACACGCGCTGTTCATGAAGGCGCTGGTAGCCGCGCTGGGCATGCCGGCGGACAAGCTGACGCTGATAATCAACCAGCTCGTAACGCTGAAGCGCGGCGGCGAGACGGTACGCTTGTCGAAGCGCACGGGAGACATCATCACGCTGCGCGAGGTGATAGACGAGGTAGGAGCGGACGCCTGTCGCTTCTTCTTCCTGTCGCGCGCGGCGGACAGCCAGATGGAGTTCGACCTCGAACTTGCCAAGGAGCAGTCGCAGGAGAATCCTGTGTACTATGTGCAGTACGCCCACGCGCGCATAGCGGGGATTCTGCGCCTGGCGGAAGAGCGCGGCATAGACTACGCGGACGGGGATGTGTCCCTGCTCACCCACGAGGCGGAACTGGCGCTGGTTCGCAAGATTCTGGAGCTGCCCGAGCTAATCGGCATGATGTCGCGCAGCCTGGAGGCGCATCATCTACCCCACTACGCATCGGACCTCGCTACGGCATTCCACTGGTTCTACCAGAACTGCCGCGTGGTTTCAGGCGTCGAGGGCGAAGAGAAGCTGAGCAAGGCGCGCCTGAAGCTCGTGGACGCGGCGCGGGTCGCCCTGGCGCGCTGTCTGAGCCTTATGGTGATGGACGCACCGGAAAAGATGTGAATTAGTTGTCGGTCGTCAGTTTTAAGTTGTCAGTTCATAACGAAAACTGATCACCGTTCACTGACAACCGATTACTCCAAATCCCCTTGTGCCTTGTACTTCTTTGTCTTCTCCATATAGACATCGCAGTACCACTTCATCTTGGCAAGGTGCCGCTCGCCGACCTCGCGCAACACCTTGCCGGGCGAGCCGACGACTAGGGAACGCGGCGGTATCTGAACGTTGTCCACAAGCATTGTACCGGACGCTATCAGGCTGTACTCGCCTATTTCTACACCGTCGTTTAGCGTCGCGCCGTTGCCGATGACGGCGCGGTTACCCACCGTCTTGGCATGACAGAGCACTTTGTGCCCGATGGTCACATAATCCCCGATTTCCACATCCGCGTCGCCATGCACAGCGGAGTTGTCCTGAATGTTGGTGTGCTTGCCTATGACTATCTTGCCCATGTCGGCGCGCACCACCGCGCCGGGCCACACGCTCGAACCTTCGCCGATTTCCACGTCACCTATGACGTATGCAAACTCGCTGATGAATGCGGTCGGGTGTATCTTCGGGGTTGCGTCTCCCAGGCTGCGTATCATTCGTGTTGCTCCTTAATTATCAGAATTTGCTTTAGACATGCTGCCGCTCCACAGAAGTTCTATACAAGTGAATCATCCCCTGCTGCCTCCGCGCCGTCATCTTCACATCCCTGCCGATGTTGCATAGACGCCGCATCTCCCGCGTGATTTCGTTCTCTTGTAGCTTGGGCGCGGCAGCGTAGGCGGCTTGCGCTGCGTCCGCGAGTTCGCCGCTGCCACGCTCGGTCTCGTAGGCATGCAGGAACGGCAGCGCGATATTGATTAGCATATCGCGCGCCCTGCCCTTGCCGATATATGGGCGATGCTCGATACAGGCGGTCAATGCCTTCGCCCCGCCCCGCGACAGCGCAGAGGCGAAGGTTTCTGTGATGCCATCGTCCAGGCAGCTGTCTAGGATGTGCGCCATTCCTATGATCCGCCGGGCGGGATGGTTGGACGGGCGCACGCGGAACAGCTTCCAGTCCTTTTCGCTGAGCGGTCTCTTGGGCTTGATCGGACGTCTGGGCATGCGCCTGTACAGACGGCGCAGCTGTGCCGGGCCTTCGGCGTCATCCACTCGGCGCATCAGGCCGGACGCGCCCAGAAGTAGTGCCTTGATTGCCTGGGGCCGCGTTGACGACGGTTCGTCTCGGAACTTTGCCAACGTCGCGTAGGGAACGCGCTGCGCCAGCATGCGGAAAGGCTTGCGGTTGGATGCGTAGCCCAAAGCGTCCATGATTCCAAGATAGAGCGCTTCGTCGGGACCTGCCTGTGAAATGTCCAGCGTGAAGCCGTGACTCTTGGCGAGAAAGCGCTCGTCCCCGGCGGCGTCAAGCACGGTGGCAATATCTGAGCTGCTCCGGAGAACACCGGTGTCAAGCAAGCCGGATACTGTGTTCGAGTCCGCATCTTCTAGGTCGTCGGCTACGGCCTCAAGTGAAACAATGGGCGCATGCATTCTGGACTGCTGGCGCGTATTCTGGTGTCCCTTCGGGGAGAAGACTACATGGAGGACAACGCCGTTGTAGTTCGGGTCGGTGTCATGCCCGTGAGCATACCAACCAGGCGCCGAAGTGTGCAGCTCTACGTCGCCGGTTATCGTCTTGCCCTCGTCGTCTTGCAGCACGGCATCACGGAAGTCGGGGCCGGCGCGGGCGCTTGGTCTGCCAGGATATATGACGCGCAGCCGTGCGCCTCCCTGGGTTATCAGAGCGTCCGCAAGGGTATGCGCGCGGCTCCAGAGCGCGGCAAGAGCGCTTTCGGAGTAGGCGGCTGGCCGTTCGGCAATTGCGAGCATGGACAGATTACTCGCCGTCCTCGTGGTCGAGGCATTCGTGGCAGATGCCGAAGAGCGCGATATGGTCTATGTCCGGCTGGAATCCATAGTCCGCCATTATGTCCGCGCCGATGTTCTCCCAGTATTTATGGTCGAGCAGCACGACCTTGTCGCAGCCCCGACAGATGAGGTGATGATGACGCACATGAGTTATCCATTCGTAGCGATACTCACCGCCGCCCATGTCAGTCTCCGACACGAGTCGCATCTGCTTTAGCACACCGAGAGTGCGATAGACCGTTGACACGTCCATGAATGGGTACGAGACTTTAACCTGGTCGTAAATCTCTGATGCCGTGACGTGCATATCGGAGTGGCGTATGACCGAGAGTATCATAAGGCGCTGCGGGGTTAGCCGGTGCCCAGACTCCCTGAGCGCCTGTGCGGTCGCCTGTTCACAACTCATAGTGCGCTCCTGTTGGTAAGTATGTCAGTTCGTCAGTGGTTCAGTCGGTCGGTTCTGTCTGCGAACATGGGTTGATGAGAGATTCCAAACCTATGAAATGATGATGATAGACCAGCTTACTGAAAGATTTTCACCCTGATAGTATCAACATAGACGACCATCGTCTATAATCGGCGAGCGCATATCTGCGGCATGAGCCGACTTTCGGTAGGTAATTGGCTATGAGCGACCTGGAACGGCTGAACGAGTTGATGGAATCGGGGGCGCTGCTGCACCCGGTTGGCGATGCGCCGAGCATCGTTGACTTCGCCAATGCGCTGCACGACCTGATGGGTGTTCCCGATGTGCCGCTGAATGAAAGAGCGAAAGGCATCAAGCGGCTCATAGGCGAACCCGACCATCTCGTGCTGGCTCTTGCGGACGGCTTCGGAATGAACTTTGTCGAAGGACTGGACAGAGATGCGTTCATCCCGAATCATCTCGCGGTCGAGATGCGGACGGTGTTCCCTTCCACCACGCCCATCGTGCTGACCACTCTGGCGACCGGCGAATGGCCCGGCGCGCACGCGGTCATCGGCTGGTTTCTGCGCTTGCGGCAGATTGAGGCGGTGTCCACGATTATAAGTCACATCCGCACGACGGATAAGAAGTCGCTGTCCGAATTGGGAGTTAGCGCTGAAGATGCCTACCCTGTAGCGTCCCGTATCGGTGAGGCAAGCCGGGACGCGCTATACATCATGCCGCACCAGATTGTGGGCAGCGTGTACTCGGACTACTGGACCGGCGGAGTTTCGCAGACCGGCTACGACCCGGAGACGCCGCAGCAGGCTATCGAGATGGCGATTAAGCTCATCCGCGCGGCGCGCAAACCGACCTGCGTGTATCTCTATCTGCCGCAGGTGGACAGCGCGGCGCACGAACTGGGCGCGACGCACGCAACCACTCTAACGGCTGCGCGGCAGATGGACGCCATGCTGGGCGCGCTCGCCTCTGCCCTGCCCGACAATGCTCGCCTGGTAATGACGGCAGACCACGGACATCTGGATGCCCCGACGAGCAGGACCCACGCCCTCGGTGCATCGGACGAGATTACCAAGCTGTGTAACGGTGCGCCTACCGGCGACTTCCGCGCGATGTTCGCGAATGTGAGCGACGAAAATATGCAGGCATTCAGGCGTTTGATACGCGACAGGTTCGATGAGGACTTTCTCGTGCTGACGACGGAAGAAGTGGTGCAAGCCAGGTTGTTCGGGCCTGGCGGAGTATCCGACGAGACACGCTATCGTATGGGTAATGCGCTCGTGCTGTCCACAGGGGATGCTGCGCTGGACTATCGCACCGCGCTGGGAGACGATGCCCACAAGATAGCCTCACATCATGGCGGACTGACGCCTGCGGAGCTACGTATTCCGCTTGTGGTTGCATGAGCGGGGACTAACTTCGATGTTCAAGACAGGAAGGATTTAGTTCTTGAACAGCATTCCGGGCTGGCAGCGGCGACAGTAGCTTGTGATGCGCTTATTCGCCGTAATCTGGCTGATGGCGTTGCCGCATCGTGGGCAAGGCTTGCCTCCCCTGTTATGCACCAGCAGCGAGTTGCGCGCCTTCAGATGAATGTCCGTGCCGACGGTCTCGCGCACCATCGGTATCGCATCGGTTACCACCTGCCGCGACTGCTCGTACAGTCGGCGAAGCTCGTCCTCCGACAAAGCCTTGCGTCTTTTGAACGGGTAAATCTGCGCCGCGAAAAGAATCTCGTCAGACCACGCGTTGCCTATACCGGAGATCACTCGCCCTCTGGTGAGCACGCCTTTAATTTCGCCGTGAAAGCGCTTCAACCCGTCCTTGAACTCCTCGAATGTGAAGTCGTCGAGTACATCTGGCCCCTGCTCATGCAGGCGCGGAATTTCCGCCATCTGACCCTCGTCAATGTAGTACACCATGCCCATCTGTTTGTCGTCGATGTACCGCAATTCGTTGCCATTGGCAAGCGAGATTATAAGGCAGGTGCGCTTATAGACTCGCCGCTTCGGCTCGCAGTATTGCAGCGCACCCGTGAGCATAGGATTAATGGAGAGCAGCCGTCCTCCCGAAATACGGAGAAGAATGAATTTGCCTCGCCGCTCAACGCCCTCAAATGCGCGTCCCGGCATATCCTCCGCGATGTCACCGCACAACGAGCGCAGTACGCTTGGCTTCAACACTGAAGCCGCATCAATCTTCACACCAACGACAATATCGGAAAGGAAGTCCTTGACCACTTCCAGCTCAGGCGCTTCCGGCATCCTTCGTCCTTTAAGGCTAACATCGATGAACAGGATAGATGGGATGAGATTGAGTATAGCATCAAGTGGGGCGCGGACTGCAAGGCGCGAGTGTGCTAGAATTGGCGCGCTGACAAACGAAACAAACTGGCAAGGAGATAGCAATGGAGAAGCGACGGCTCGGCAGAACTGGTCATGAAAGTACGGTAGTTACATTCGGGACGGCGGGCATAGGTCGCGTCAGCCAGGCGGTTGCGGACGCGGCGGTGGACCTGATTCTTCAGCATGGCGTCAACCACATCGACATCGCGCCAACTTATGGCGAAGCTATGGAGCGGATGGCCCCCTGGATGCCGAAGATACGCGACAGTGTGTTTCTCGGAGCTAAGACGCGAGAGCGCACACGCAAGGCGGCGTGGCAGAACATCGAGAGTTGTATGCGCCGATTGGGCGTGGATTCGTTCGACCTGTTCCAGCTGCACTCGGTGGGAACCCTGGACGACCTTGACGCCGTAACCAGCAGTGGAGGCGCGCTAGAGGCGCTCGTGGAACTGCGGGAGCGCGGCCTGACACGCTGGGTCGGCATCACCGGGCATGGGCCTGATGCTCCGCGGGTCCACCTTGAAGCGCTGCGCCGATTCGATTTCGATACCGTGATGTTTCCCCTAAATGCGACGCTGTGGCGCAACTCAGACTACCGCGAACACGCGGCGGAACTACTGTCGGTTGCCAACGAGAAGGATGTAGGTATCCACACAATTAAGATGCTGGCGCGCGGGGGCTGGGGAGAACGGGAGCGGGAGCACTCCACATGGTACGATCCGCACCGACGACAGGAAGAGATAGACGACGCGCTATGGTGGCTGCTGTCACAGCCTATGCACACCGCGCCGAGTGTCGGGGATGTACAGCTCCTGCCTCGCGCTTTAGATGCCGCAGAACGCTTCCGGACGTTGAGCGCAGACGAGCAGGCAGATGTAGTTGACAGGCAGAGCCCGCCGCTGCCGGAGCCGGGTCTTGGCATCTTGGCGGCTGACTAGTCTTCTCTAGCAGGATGTCGGAGTCTGGGACGGAGACGCCTTTTCTGCGATTACCACGTAGGCCGGGTCCGAATAGTGTGGCAGTTGCGGAGTAATGTTAATAGCGCGGATCTCCTCCCAGCCACCGGAGTTCTGAAAATACGATGCTATCAGCTGGGCGCGCCGACGGTCGTCAAGAGACTGCCAGATTGCGACGGCTTTCGTAGGGAACATACGGTTGGAGTAGATTACATGAAATGCCGCGCCGGGCTTGAGGATGCGGTTGACCTCCCGAAAGACTTCGACCGGCCTGGTCATGTACTGAATGGATACCGTCACCACCGCTGCGTCTAAGCTACAATCATCCAGCGGCAAAGCGGGATCGGCGTTGAGGTCGTGAACGATGCGTTTATCAAGCTGCGGATTTTCGTTGAGTTCAACGGCGTTCAAGCCAAGCCCGATGAGTGTCTGTACCGGCAGGTCCGGTGGCAGGTGGGAACGCCAGCTTGACATCAGGTCGAGTATGACGCCCTCGGGTGGCAGGGCATCTCTGAAGTATGCGCTGATAGCGCCGATTGCTTCGTAGTCTATGTGGACTACCAACCGCGGTTCGGCATAGAAGAGGCGGTCGTCAGACTCGTCCTGACGCCGAAATAGCTCCGGTGGGTAATGGTTCTGAGCATCATCGACAGCCAACAGCGATCAACCTCTAGGGAGTTCTTCAGAGAGTAAGGGACGCAGGGAATAATGGCAAGCAAGTGGGACTTGGGTGAAGACGATTGGATTGAGAAGGCAGACGAGGCTCTGGGCTTTCTTGACGACCCGGACGCGCGAGGCCTCATACTGTATCGGTTTGAAGGGCAATATCTGCCCGCACTCAGGAAGGCGCGAAACGCAGAGCAGGTTTGGCGCGCATGGAACGCCTTCTACAACTATCTCACATTTCGTGAGTCACGGCGAAAGTTCTTCTCGCTAGCCGGCGATGATGCGCTAAAGGTGATAACGATTCTGACCGAGTTGCTGGACTTGCCGCCTTACTCGACAGAGTAGAACCGCGCCGCCAGGGCACCGCGTCCTTAATCCCACGCGCCCACAGCCAAACGTTATCCTCCCCCCTATCGAAAGGGGGAAGGAGTCAAAGAAGTTTCCTAGCTGACCGTGGAGTTCGGATTTCGGACTGTGAGTTCCTCAACGACGCTGCCGCGGTCGGCATCAGAGGACCAGGGAGTCGGGATGACGTTAGTGCCGAATAGTTTTATCAGCTGCTGGTCCGGCTTGCCGTCTATCAGGTGCTCCGTAAACCAACCGTCATCCTTCTGAACTACCTTGATCTCCCGATTCTCGCCCGTCCAGCCGAAACTTACCATTACTGGTGTAGCCATCTGTTACCTCCCAATTACGCTTGTTGTATTGAGCGCGATATGAAATACAAGACCGATTATTGAATGATCCTGGATACGATCGCACAATCCGTTCAACGCTAGATTTTAGAAAACTGGCTACGGGATAGTCAATATCTCTCCCCGATATTGCGAGAATCTTGCATTAGTCCCTTCCCCCTTGATGGGGGAAGGTTAGGATGGGGGTGAGAGTGCATCACCAGCGCCCTAAACTGCAATAATGCGATTTTCTTCCGATATTGCTACGCAAAAAGCCGCTCACATAAGCTGCGAGCGGCCGTTTCACCATCTTCAAGGCTGGAAGAAGTTATTCACCCCTTCCTAACATGATCAGGTTAATTTTGCGGAGTGCCGGACCTGAAGCAGTCGTAGCAGTACACCGGGCGGGCGCCGGTGGGCCTGAACGGAACCTCATCTTCCTTGCCGCACTGGGCACAGACGATGGCATAGGTCTGCCGTCCTCCACCGAATCCGCCACCACCACCGCCACCGCCGAATCCGCCGCCGCCACGGTTATATGAGGCACGGCGCGCGCGCCGGCAGTTCAGGCAGCGCTTAGGCTCATTGGTGTAGCCCTTTTCCAAGTGATATTGCTGATCGTCGATTGAAAATATGAAATCGTCGCCGCAATCCGAACATACTAACGTCCTATCCTGAAAGACCAATGTGATCTCCTTAAATGAAAAATCGTTGCCCACTGAATATCACCAAGGCATCCGAAGTTTCTTCAGAGGTAGCCAAGTATCATTTTCAGAACAACCACGCCGATTGTAGCATAGAAGAAGAATGCAATCAATTGAATTCAAAAGCGCCGAGTATTCCGAAGGTTGACGCAGATTCGCAGCGCTGTTAACTTAGGCGGCGCAAATTCCGGTTATAATTAGGAGAGCAAGAGAGCAAGTTGGCTGAAACTGATACCGGACCGCGAGCCATCAGAAGAGTAGCCGTGCTGGGTTCAGGAACGATGGGCGCACAGATAGCTGCGCTTATCGCGGAGCGCGGCGTGGAATGCGACTTATTCGACCTGACCGCGGCTACGGTTGAGGATGCCAAGAGTCGCCTCTTGTCTATGCGTCCGAGAGTTTTAGACGACCGGTCCGTCTTAGAGCGCATACGCGCGGCGTCACTCGAAGATGATCTTGAATATCTTGCGGACGCAGACTGGGTTGTCGAGGCAATCGTGGAGAGGACGGAGCCGAAATTAGAGTTGTGGCGTAGAGCCGCCAAGTATCTGCGACGCGACTCTCTGCTGAGTACAAACACCTCCGGCATTCCCATTGCCCGAATAGCGCAGGCCCTTCCGGAAGATATGCGAGAGCGATTTATGGGAACGCACTTCTTCAACCCGCCGCGTTACCTGAGACTTCTGGAGATTATCCCTGCGAAGGAGACGATGCCTGAAGCGGTCGAAGCAATCAGAGAGTTCGGGGAAGGCGTTCTTGGAAAGGGTGTCGTTATGGCGCACGACGTCCCCGGGTTTATCACTAACCGGATCGGCTGCTTCTATTTTCTGGCGGCGATGCGAGCGGCGGACGAGTTTGGGCTGGCGCCGGACGAGGCGGACGCCGTGTCAGGACCGCTGATGGGACGGTCGAATAGCGCCACCTACCGGACAATCGACCTGGTGGGTGTGGACATTTTGCTGGACATCTGCGACAACACCCGCGCTGCGGTGTCTTGCGAAGAGGAAAAGCGCGCCTTTGAGCCACCGGACTATCTAAGGGAAATGAGGCGCAGGAACTGGCTGGGTAACAAAAGCGGGCAAGGCTTCTACAGGCGTGAGAGAAGTGAAGAGAAGTCCCGAATCACTGCGCTGGATACCCGAGAGATGAAGTATGTGGAGCGCAATGCGGACATATCCTCTCTGGCGTCCCTGGCAGCCATTGGCAACACAAGGCAGCGCATGAGAAGGCTGATTGAATTAGAGGACCGCGCAGGACAGTTCGCGTGGCGTACTCTGTCTCAGCTCCTGGCATTTTCTGCTACGAAAGTGGGCGAGGTCGCGGATGACATCATCAGCATAGACAGGGCGATGCGATGGGGTTTCAACTGGGAGTTGGGGCCATTTGAGACATGGGACGCTCTTGGAGTAAATGAGACTGTCGAGCGTATGCGGAGAGACTGCGTCACAGTGCCCGAATGGGTACAATCCATCGCCGGGACGGGTGGCAGCTTCTATCGGCTAGAAAACGGCATATCTATGTGCGCCACACCCTCCGGCGAGTACACCGAGTTCTCGTAATGGAGTTAGCCCATGCCGTCCTTCGAGCCTTGCCCTCTGTGCCATTCCCCGGAAAATAGACTGCTTTACAAAGGCGGCAAAGGATCAGCGTATAGGGATTTTCTGCATTGCGGCGCGTGCGATTTGGTGTTCGTGCCACGGGCGCAGTTGTTGGACGAAGAGGGGCAAAAGGCGCGGTATCTTCAGCACAACAACGATGTTGACGACCCTGCTTACCGGGAGTTCCTTGGCAGAATGTACTTTGAGCTGCGCCCTCGCTTGAAGTCCGGGTGGCGGGGGCTGGACTATGGAGCGGGACCGGGCCCTGCCTTGCAGCACATGATGGTTGAGGACGGCTTTAAGGCGGAGGTCTATGACATCCACTTCCACCCTGACGATGCCGTGTTGACGATTATCTACGACTTCGTTACCTGCACGGAAACTGTGGAGCATTTTTCAAGCCCGCGAGAGGAGTTTGAAAGGATTGACGGCTTGCTGCGTTCCGGTGGATGGCTTGGGGTAATGACTGGCATGCTCCGAACGTGGGAGAACTTCGCGGACTGGTACTACCATCGAGACCCGACGCATGTGAACTTCTTCAGCCACTCCACAATGAATTGGATAGGCGAAAACTATGGCTGGGAGACCGACTTCCCCAGCCAAAACGTCGTGCTCTTCAGAAAAGTGGGTTGACCATCGACCGTAGGGCATCAGAAGTGAGAATGTCTCAGTTCAGTTCGTTGATGTGTGGGCTTTGTTCGGCTATACTCGCATCAAGAGCAAAAGCAGGATGAATTTATCAGGGAGGAGAGCATGGTAAAGCCAAGGCAATTGGGCCATCTGGTGCTGAGCGTGCGAGACCTGGAGGCTTCAGAGAAGTGGTACTCCGAGGTTCTCGGTCTGCACACCACAAACAAGCGGCCGGGACAGATGATATTCATGAGCGCGCGAGATGACTCATCGCACGAACTGGCTTTGGTGAGCGTTGGGGAGGAGGCCCCAGGACCCGAAGAGACGCGCGTAGGTCTTTCTCATTTCGCGTGGGAGATGGAATCGTTCGAAGACCTGAAGGCTCTGTACGAGCACATGAAGGCGAAGGACGTCAACATAGGTGGAATCGGGGACCACGGCGTGTCGATTGGCGTGTACCTGTTTGACCCGGACGGCAACGAGATAGAAGTCTATCACGAGATGCCGAAGTCTGAATGGAAAGTCGGCGAGGATGGCGACCTCTTCCGTGCCGAGTATCCGCGCAAGCTGGAAGAAGAACCCGTCGCGGTATAATTCCTCAATTGGATTGTGCGGGCGGCTAGGAACGGCGAAAGTGGTCCCAGCCGCCTGCATTGACGTTCAGTGGATTTCCTCCCTGGTCTAGCACAGTTACACCCACCTCTGCCTCGACGATCTCTCCTACGACTGCTATCGGCGTGGAAATCGCCCGCTGAGCGGAACGTATGACGCTCTCAGGCGCGGCAATGAGCAGTTCGTAGTCCTCGCCACCCCCGAGCGCAAGATTCAGCCAACTGGAAGGGAATGTCGCTTTCAGACGGTCGTCAACTGGTATCATTGGCGTATGGATTTGAGCGCCGACCCCACTTGCGCGGCATAATTTACCGAGGTCGTCAACGAGACCGTCGCTGATGTCCATCGCGCAGCGGGCGCCAATGCTCGCTAGAGTTTCTCCTTCAAGCACTCGCGGCATCGGTCGATTGTGCGCGTCCTTCAGGAAACCGTAGCTTGCAAGGCCGGATCTGTCCACTCCTTCCATCATCAGTTTAAGTCCGGCTGCGGAAGAGCCTAAATTTCCGGTTACGGCGATGCAGTCGCCAGGTTGCGCCTTATCGCGCAGCAGCAGTGCTTTGTCAGAGTCGCGGGCGAAGCCTTCAAGTGCAACTGAGATGAAGAACGTAGGCGATTTCACGATGTCGCCGCCGACAACAGCTCCGCCACATGCGTTAGTGAGTCCCATCATGCCGTCGTACATCTCCATCAAGCCCTCGACAGGAATGTCGCCGCGCAGTCCGAGAGTAACGGTTGCGAACGAGGGCGCGCAGCCCATCGCCGCCACGTCGCTGACATTGGTCGCCAGAGCCTTCCATCCCAGATCGTGCCAGCCGGTATAGCTCAGGTTAAAGTGGACGCCTTCCACCATCGTGTCGGCCGTGAAAACGCGTACTCCCTCCGCTGAGCGCCACGCCGCGGCGTCATCTCCGATAGAGCGCAGCATTCTGAGGCCGCTCTCTTCGAGAGCCTGAACGTTTCGCCAATTGGATGCGGAGATTGCCTTCGCCAGGGTATCTATAAGCTCAAATTCGCCTAAATCTCTTACATTCATCGTGATTGCATTATATCCCTGTTGGAATAAGCCGCTCAATATCCACTCACGGGGTGGTGGACATGATAAATCGGTACGGCTACGATAGCGACAGCAACACCGGCATACTGACGAGGAGGCGTTCCTGTGAGATTCACGGACATCATATACAAGAAAAGTGACGGAGTGGCTCGGATTACGATAAATCGCCCTGAAGTTTACAATGCGCTACGGGGCAAGACGACTGACGAAATTGTGGTTGCGCTGCAAGACGTGCGTGAGGACAACGGCATTCGAGCACTGGTGATTGCGGGAGCCGGACCGAATGCCTTCTGCTCCGGACGGGACCAGTCAGAGGATCGCTCAACGCCTGAATATAGCGGCGCGAGCGAAGAGGACTTCATGAAGATAATTCGGCGACTACCCAAACCTGTTATCGCTGAAGTTGACGGATTTGCCATAGGATCCGGCAACATTCTGGCGTATATGTGCGACTTCACCGTCGCATCGGAGCGTTCCACATTCGGACAGACGGGACCTCGCGTAGGCAGTCCGGCAGCGGGCTTCGGTGTGGGTTACCTCGCTAGTGTCGTCGGACAAAAGCGGGCACGAGAGATTTGGATGTTGACGCAGCAGTATCCAGCTCGCAAGGCTTACGAATATGGGCTGGTGAATTCCGTCGTCCCACACGAACAGTTAGACGCGGAGGTCGAGCGGTACTGCAACCTGATAAAGAACAACAGCCCGGTCATTCTTCAACTTGAAAAGATTACCTTCAACGAGATGACCGAGTACGCAGAGACGATACCGAGTCCCACGGATAGGTATGCCTCCGAATACCATCTATCCGAAGAAGCCGAAGAAAGACGACTGTCATTCATCGAGCGGCGTCCGATAGACACATCGAAGAACATGCCTCTCGTCAATACGGATAAAAACTGACAGCAATACAGAGAGTGGTGATGATGAGTAGCAATTCATGTGCGGATCTCAAAGTGTATTTACCGTTCCCAAAGGCTGGAGTGGCGTTTAGGATCAGAGTATCGCCAGATGAAGCCAACGGTTCGTCCAACTTCGTTCTGAGCGTACATAGGTGGGTGGCGGACGAAGACGTGCCGACCAGATTCACGATTGGCCCGACGACGGATGAGCGCGGACAGGATGCCCTGTCCTTCACCGTGGATGTTTCGCCGTGCTTGGCGGATTGGGTAAGAGGCTATACGCGGTGGCTCGTTCGGGCCGGCGTCAGGGCGACGCATGACTCGAACAAGGTAACAGGCGTATTCGATGAATCGGTGACGGCCGAACAGGTGCTGCTTGGCGTTAGAGACGCTTGCGATATGATACGACAGCGGTTTGAGTTTTACGAAGATAGTATCCTGCGGTAACGCTGCCCTGCCCTACGCCTCATCCTTAATCCAAGTCATCCTGTATCCGCCCATCAGGGACTCGATCTCCTCCAGGTCACTGGGTGTCAGCGTCCAATCAGCGGCGCTCGCGTTGTGATAGACCTGCTCCGGTGACTTTGCGCCGACAAGGGCGGAGGAGACGGCTGGGTTTGCGAGCACCCAGGCGATAGCAAGTTGCACGATGTCTCGGCCATTATCGCGCGCCCAAGAGTCTAATCGCTGCGAGACCGCATAGGCTTGCTCGAAGTCCTCGCCCCGAAAGAAGCTGAAGAGCCTGCGCTCATCGTCTTGAGCGAACTGGTGGCCGGGCTTGTGCTTACCGGCGAGGACACCTTTCGACAAGACCGAGTGCGGTATGACACCGATGCCATTTCTCAGGCAGAATGGAAGAACATTCGCCTCCAGGTTGCGCCACATGAGATTGTAGCGCGGCTGAGAGCTGTGGATGGCGGCGTATTGCATCGCTTGCTGAGTCTGCTCAGGTGAGAAGTTTGACACCCCAATGTACCTTATCTTTCCGGCGTCTCGCAGCTTCACCAGATTCTGCATCGTTTCGGCGATAGGCCAGTCCGGGGACGGGCTGTGAAGCTGGTACAGATCGATGTAGTCGGTGCCGAGCGCTCTAAAGCTATTCTCGATAGCGCCTTCCAAGTGTTCGGCAGAGTGGTCGCTGCCTGACAGCTTTGTGGCAAGAAAGACTTCATCGCGCCTGCCTTTGATTGCCTTGCCCACAACCGTCTCGCTGGTCTGGTAACCCTCTGCCGTGTCGATGAAGGTCATTCCAACCTCTAGCGCCGCTTTGACCGCGGCTATGCCCTGCTCTTCGGGCACGGTGCCTAGCCCGCCGCCTATTGGCCAGGCGCCGAAGGCTATTACGGATACCAGAGGGCCATCTTTTCCGAGTTGACGCTTATTCATATACATCCTCACCAGAATCTGCTTTCAATCTCCCGACTGAATCTAAGTATGAGGAACCCAAGACCGCCAGTAACCAATGAGGCGATTAGTATTGCCATCTTCGATTGCGCTATCAATGATTCGTCCACGAATGCCAGTCCGGTGATAAAGATGGACATCGTGAAGCCAATTCCGCCCAATAGCGAAGCCCCTATAATCTGTAGCCATCCAATGTCTCTGGGAATCGAGGCGATGCCGAGCCTGACTGCCAACCAAGAGAAAAACACTATCCCAGCCGGCTTTCCAATCACAAGTCCCAGCAATATGCCTAGTGTTATTGTTGAAGTCAGCCCACCGAGACCGACATCGCCCAGCGAAACGCCGGCGTTTGCTAGCGCGAAGACAGGTATGATGACGAACGCGACCCACGGGTGCAAGATATGTTCCAGTCGCTGAAGGGGGGACTCTACTTCCTTGGACGCATCCTCAAGTTCTTCGAGAACACCCCGTTGTCTCGTGGTTGTCAGCGCGAAGTGTCCGCGGCGGGTGGTATTGGGACCTTCATCTTCAAAAATGTCCATCAGCATCCTGCCTCGCTGCACGAATTGCTGGATGTCGATCTGGACCTTCATCGGAATCGTCATCGCTATAAGTACGCCGGAGACGGTGGCGTGAATTCCAGATTCGAAGAAAGAGATCCACACAAGTACGCTGACGATAAAATATATCAGCGTGTTCGTAACGCCGGAGACGTTGAGCGCAACCAGAAATAGAAGTAACCCCATGCCGACGCCCAGATTCGCCCAACTGATCGATTCCGTGTAGAAAACAGCTATTACAGCTATTGCGCCGATGTCGTCCACAATCGCAAATGCGGTCAGGAAGACCTTCAGAGAAAGCGGCGCGCGCGAACCGAGAAGCGCAAGAACACCTAGGGAGAACGCAATGTCCGTTGCCATTGGTATTCCCCAGCCTCTTGAAGCCTCGCCGCTGCCGTTGAGGAGGATATAGAGGGCGGCAGGCACGGCCATGCCGCCAATTGCGGCAAAAAAGGGCAGAGTGGCGCGGCGCACGGAAGCGAGTTCTCCGAGGACGAGGGATCGCTTAATCTCAAGACCAACCACGAAGAAGAAGACTGCCATCAGGGCGTCATTTATCCAATGGTGAAAGGTCTTGTCGTAGCGGAAATCTTGCAGCCCGATGACGAAATGAGTCTCCCAAATGTCGCGGAAGCCCTCGCTCAATGGCGAGTTAGCGAGGGCGAGAGCGGCGACGGCAGCGATTAGCAAGACGATGCCGCCCGCCGCCTCTTGATGCATAAACCGCTGCACAGGTATCAGCATCCTGTCAATAGGAGGGTCTTCATGGTGGCGCAGGCGGGTGATTAGATTCTGCATTGAGGCGTAGTGGCAAGAGCGGTCTGAGTAAGCCGCAGCGAGTCAGTTTGCGGCTCATTCCGAGTAACATACGCCGACTCCGCGCGCAGTACACTCAAGACACTTTCAGATGCGTCTTGTTCGCCGTATTCAAGAGCAGTATCGCTTCCAGTGATGATAGCGGACGCCGCGCTCAACGAGACTGGCACCGTAACTCCGTCGGGTACATTGACGTGAATGCGGACGGCGTATGAGACTACACCGCGCTCGGTGCGCGCTTCGCTGCCGACGTAGCTGACGCTGCCGCCCAAGGTCGTGTCACCGATGCTGTCGATACTGACAATGGCGCTCGCTCCTTCGTTCACGTAGGGCCTTCCCGCCGCGTCTATAACGCCTTCAATCGCTACTACATCGGTTGAAACGACTTTCATGACTGTTAGCTCGTCACCTACCGGGTCATCGACATCGATACTTACCAGCGTGACTATGCCGTCCATAGGCGATGTAATCACCGCCCCGTCTAGGGATTTCTGAGCTTTATCCAGGGTTGCCTGCGCGAGCGCAAGTTCGGCTTCAGTGGCGGAAATCTGGGCGCGCACCAGGTCCTGAACTTCGTTTAGCCTGGTTTCGGCCTCTCTGAGAGCTGCCGCCGCAAGGTCGAGATGCTTGCCCGCTCTCTCGACCTGAAGGGCGTCGTCCTCGGCCCGTTCGAGAGCGTCATTCGCCTCCTCGAAGGCGAACTCGGATTGTCCGAGGGCAGCGCGAGCAAGCGCGACATTGAGCGGGTCTATATCAACCGTCAGTTCTGCAAGGTCATCCTCCGCCTCTTGCAGGGACGCCTTGGCGAGAGCGAGCCGCTTTTCCGCGCTTTCAATTATGCTGGCGTCCGGTCCGTTCTCCAACTCTTCAAGAGCGTCCTGGGCGTCCGACAAAGCGGCTTCAGCGGCTGCGACGGCATCTTCGGTCTGTTCGATGGTCGTATCAGCGTTGTTGCGCGCGGCAGCCAGCGCGTCTCGCGCTCTGTCGAGCGCATCATAGCCATTTTCAAGTTCGCGAGTAATGCAGCGTTCGGTCTTGGCAAGCACGCGCTCATCGTTGCATGTAGGCACGATGCCCCAAATTTGCATATGCAGGTTCAGCCATGCCCAGATGGTAGGCTCGAACCAGCGAGTATCAGGGTCGTCGGCGGTAGGTTCAATATCAGCATAGTCCGGATTGAAGCGATGGAAGGTCGCGTCTAGGTCAATGCCCCATTCATCTAGGACTTCTTGGGAGGTCATCTGCAATTCGGCTTCGGTGGGTTCAGTGCCGAACCAGAACTTGAACAGCGCAATGTATTGCTCTCTAATCAAGTATTCGGCATCTTCCGCCTGCATCAGGGCGTTCTGCGCGGCAGCCTCTGCGTCCGTCTTGCCTCTGCTGGCGGCTTCAAATGCGCTGGTGGCAAATGACACGCCGTTGCGTGCATCGCGCAGCACCTCTTCAGGGTAACTGCCGTCCTTAATGTCATCATACGCTTCCTGAGCCGAGTCCAATTCTACTTTTGCAGCAGCGACTCTTGCCTCCGCGCCGGATATGGCAATCTGCTGCGGCTCCAAGAGGTCATCCAACTGCTCGCGGGCTTTGTCCAGAGCAATTTCGGATTGTGCTACCACGAGACGAGCGCCCGCTACATTTATGCCGGGACGTTGAATCAGGTTGTCGAGTGCTGCCTGCGCCTCGTCCAGAGCGACCTCGGCGCTGGCGACCTCTAGCTCAGCATTCACTATCTGTATATTCGGTTCAAGGCGAAGAGAATTCAGGTTGGCCTGCGCGGTGGTTACTGTAAGCTGAGCGCCCGCAACCGCCGTTCGGAGTTGTGAGATGCTCTGCTCGTCGAGGGACGCTAGGGGTTGTCCACCGCTTACAGCGTCTCCCTCCTGAACCATGACTTCGCCAACAATGCCGGGCGATTCGAATGAGAGAGATGCGGTGTTCGGAAACACCAGACTGCCTGAAACAGGTATATCACGAGGACCGGACTGCGTTTCAACCGATACTGATGCGGCAGCAGCCTCGGGTGCGACATTTGAGGAGTTACCGCGTCCGCCACAAGCGATGATGGCGAAAGACGCGCCTAGAAGGAGTAGTAGAAATGTAAGTTGAAGGCCGTAGTTACGCTTTGCGAAATGTACCAACGAGCAGTTCATTCAGTCTTAACCTCTCTGCGAAGCCGATTTCAGTCGGGCGAAACCAATCTGAGTGCGGTAGGCAAAAATCCTAGGACATGATAGCACAGGAAACTGTAGCAAGTCGGTTCACCCTGTATTTTTATGCCTTAAAGAGCGGCAGGTAAGAAGTCGGATATGTCCTCAACTAGAGAAGTTTCAAAGCGACTTCTCTAGCATCGTCGAGAGTGGCGACACGGCAATCCTCAGGAACGCGCTGCAACGAATCGAGGGCGTAAAGGTTTTCCGCAGGCGGTCCTGCTAAGCCCATCACTATACATTCCGTATCTTGACCATAGGCCGCGTCTATCATCTGCTCGACGACCAGGGCGGCGCTGTCATCGATATAGACGGTATTCGAAAAGTCGAGAATTACGACCTCGTGCTCGCTTATGTCCGCGCTGATTGCGGCGATGAGCTTGCTGGATGAAGCGACCGAAAAGCTCCCCCGGAGAGCCACCAATCCGACTCGCGCAAGGAATGGATCTACTCTTTCCAGTTTATCGTCATCATCTCCACTCTCCTGATTGAACAGGAAGGTTCGGTCGAGCAGAGGAACTGACACTATGCTGTCAAGTTCCATGCGCTCAAACTGGCGCGCACTTGCCATGCCTGCTGCGATCAATCCGATCGCAACCGCAGTGATGAGATCAAGAAATACCGTAAGCATTAGTGTGATGAACATGACAAGAAGGTGCTCAGGCTGAACGCGATGGATGCGTGTAAGAAATCGCCAGTCAATGATGTCCCAGCCGACTTTCATGAGAATGCCAGCGAGAACGGCATGGGGAATTGATTCAACATATTGCCCCAGTCCAAGTACGAGAATCAGCAATATGGCGGCACACAATGCTCCCGAGAGTTGAGTCCGCCCTCCGGCACGGATATTCACCACGGTGCCCAATGTATTGCCGGCGCCAGGAATCCCGCCAACGAAGGCAGCTGCGACATTGCCGATCCCTTGCCCGAAGAGTTCCCTATTAGGATTATGCCTTCTGCGCGTAAGCGAGTCAGCTATCAAGGAAGTCAACAGGCTGTCGATAGAGCCAAGGAGGGCTATGGTAATGGCGGGCTGAACTGCGCCAAGCAGAAACGCGGGAGAGAGTTCAGGCTGTTGAAGGCTCGGCAATCCGGTAGGCACCTCGCCAATGATAGGCGTGCCGGTGAGCCAGAATACGCCTATACCCGTGCCAACTGCGAGCGCCGCCAGGGTTGGAGGGCAAAAGCGCCTTAGCCGTTCGGGCCAGAGGATTCCTACGATCAGGGTCGCAGCCGCTATCGCAACGGCGCTCAAATTGGCTGAGGTCAACGCGCGAGGCAATTCGCCAACAACAATAAGCGGACCGCCCTCAGCGTGTGGCGCGCCCAAAAAAGGTAGGGACTGAACAAGGATTATGATTAGACCAATTCCGGACATGAACCCGGAAATAACTGAGTACGGCGTATATGCTACGAAGCGGCCGATACGCATGACACCCAGAAGTATCTGTATCATGCCTGCCATAATCGCAATTGTGAATGCCTCTACCGGGCTGGAGGCGTGCGTGGTAATGATGACTGCCATCGCAACTGCCATTGGGCCGGTCGGACCGGAAATCTGAGAGCGCGTGCCTCCGAAGATGGCAGCAAAGAAGCCGACGGCAATCGCTCCGTACATCCCCGCCATCGGCCCCAACCCGGACGCTACGCCGAACGCGAGGGCTATCGGCAAGCCAACGACTGCGGCGGTAATACCTCCAAACACGTCACCTCGAAATGTCTGGAAATCGTAGCTCAGCGCGGAAGCCCTCTTGGCGGCTTCCGCAGCCCTCAACTTGTAGGCGCGAAAGGACAACATCAGAGCGCCATGCAGTTATTCAACGGTGTCGGACACGACCTGACGTTAGGCAGTATGCGTGTTAGGCGAAGCAGACGAACTATCAGACTCCGCTCTCTGCGGGACATGAAAAACGTTACCAGAATCTGGTCAGTGCGGAATTCTTTCAAGGGCTTTGCCAAAGCCTGTGAGTTTATAGGACGGTGAGAATGGCGATATTCAGGAAGTCGTTGAGAGGAGTCGAGGTGACAAGCAATACAATCCTGCCTGAGAGCGAGCGCGTCTCACGAGGTTGAAACTGTGCGAAGTAACAGAAATTGGTGGGCCATCGTGGACTCGAACCACGGACCTCAGTCTTATCAGGACTGCGCTCTAACCGTCTGAGCTAATGGCCCACAGAAAACGGCGGGTATATGCTGTACGGACGCTATTCGACAGGCTTGCCTGTTGACGGGTCGAATTCGACGACTATCTCAACGGGGGCGTTTCTGGCGACGATAAGCTCCATCGGCTCCGACATGCTGTCGTTGACAGGCTGATGCACAGAGTCCGGAGGAACATATATGAAGTCGCCCTTCGCTATTTCCAGCGTATTCTCAAGATGCTGCCCGGTGAGAAAGCGCCCTTTGCCGCTCACAACATATATCGCGGACTCGCAGTTGACATGGTAGTGCGGACTGGATGCACATCCGGGCGGGATGGTCGCTATGGCAAGGTGAATGCCTTCCGTGCCGGCGAGTGCTTTTGAAACGCCAGCCAGGCGGGTCATACTGCCCGATGCCACCTCGACTTCGAGGCCGTCCGGATGGATTACCGTACACACTGCGTCAAGTTGCTTGTCCATGATATAGAAGTATATCATTCGGCGACCTGCATGTGAATAGAAATTAGAAGCATCGAGCCTCGATGAGGCGCTGAGAGGACACGAAGTTGCCGAAGAGAGATTTCAGGTTTAAGTATAGGCTGCGCGTGCGCTGGGGAGAGTGCGACGCTCAAGGTATCGTATTCAACGCGCAGTACATGAACTACATCGAAGTAGCGCAGGCAGAGTATTTCCGTAATTTAGGCATGCCCCATTACAGCGAGGAAATCCGGCGGCGCTTCGATCTCGCAACAGTCAAGGCGACGCTGGAGTACACAGCGCCCGCCCGTATCGACGACCTACTGGACATATACACGCGCGTGTCGCGCCTCGGCAACAGTAGCATCGCCTTCGTTACGGAGATGTACCTGCCGGGACAGGATGCGCCCTGCAACAAGGGCGAAGTTATCTACGCCAACTTCGATGCTAATACAGGCGTCCCAAGACGCATCCCGGATGATATACGAGAGATGATCAAGGCATTTGAGGGAGATATGAACTAGGCGCGCTAATCGACGTTCACCTTCACAACAATCGCGGCGTTCGCCATTATAGTCACATCACCTGACCCTTCCCTGCCCTCTATCTCCAGACCGCCCTGCACCACATTCAGTACGCCTTTGCCATGCGGAAGCACGCTCAGAACTTCTTCATGTTTGACGGCTTCCGGTTTTGGTATGCCGATGGTAACCTCCACAACCATCTCCTGCGAGGTGTTCGGGCCAAGCAGCCCCAGAAACATCAGGCTGCTTTGGTGTACGGCATTCCATGTAGCGCGCTTGGCAGCTTCCGTGTAGTCCTGACCATGAAGGTCTATGCCCATTCCCATTTCAAGTATTGCTGGCGTCAGCGGCATCTTTCGTCTCCTCTGTTGGTTCATATCAGTCCGCAATTCGGTGAAAGTGTGCGTCTATACTGCTCTCCTGTCAAGCAGTGGGGCAGGATAGACAGGAACAGCCGCACCCTGCTAAAATCGCTGGTAAGCGGGAGTAGCTCAGGGGTAGAGCATCTGCTTCCCAAGCAGAATGTCGCGGGTTCAAATCCCGTCTCCCGCTCCAATCATTCTCGGCAGAACTTCTCGACTTGGGTTATCCCCGCAACACAGATGTCGTGGGTATATTGTGTTAGAAAGCCTATCGGTCGGAGAATCTGACTCTTGAAATGCGTTCAAGGAGAAACCATGCCTATCCTGAACAGAGATGACTATGAAAAGACGGAGTTGTCGCCGGGTGTTGATCGCTGGGCGCTCGTTGACGGTGAGAAAGGCTCAGAGTCCACTAGCGTTGGCGATGTTGTCGTTGGCGTTGACGGCGTGGTTCCCACCCATATACATCCTACCGAAGAGGCGATGGTGATTCTGGAAGGCGAAATGGACGCCATACTTGGCGATGAAGTGATCACGGTGGGCGTGGGACAAACGGTGCTTGCTCCGCCAGGCGTTCGGCATGGCTTCGTGAACCGCTCCGGCGCTCCCGCGCGTGTGCTCGCGATCTTCCCGACCGCGAATATGGAGCGCACTCTGGTGGACTGACTGCCCCAATCGGGGTCGTTAATCCCATTTCCCCCATTTGTGATGAGGAGCCACAATGCAGGCAACTGCCAAGCGCGTTGAAGAAGTTGTCGAAAATATCAAGGAATTGTCGTCAAGATTCGCATCTGAAAGGCATGAGCGACAGCAGCGTCGGGAGCTGGAGAAAGCAGACTTCGACGCGTTGACGGATGCTGGCTTTCACCTTACTGGAGTGCCACCCGATATGGGGGGCATAAACGGCGGCGTAACCGAATTCACGCGTCCTCTGTGCGAGATGCTGAGGATTCTGGCGAAGGGTGACCCGAGCGTCTCTCTTGTATCATCTATGCACCCTGCGGTCATCGGGGGATGGCTGGAAGTCGAGGAAGCTCCGCAACCGTACACGATAGCCTGGGAGGAACAGCGCAGGGCGGTATTCGAGACGGCGCGGGAAGGCTGCTGGTGGGGCACCATCATATCCGAGCCGGGCAGCGGCGGAGATCCATCCAAGAGCAGAGCGACCGCCAAACCTATCGCTGAAGACGGCAAGTACCTCATCAGTGGGCAGAAGCATTTTGGCAGCGGCTCAGGCATCACGTCGTTCATGATTACACAGGCCGTGCCTACGGGCGAATCCGCGCCTGACGTATTCTACATGGACATGCGGGGAGTGCCATGGGACGGCTCTTCAGGAGCGACACTGACAAGGGCGTGGGACGGTCACGGAATGACTGCAACACAGAGCCACGCAATGGACTTTGCGGACATGCCCGCCACTCGCGCCGCTTGGCCGGACAATCGGGCGCGACAGCGCGCTCGCGAAATCGCGGGACGACCGGCTGGGCACCTATTCACTTCAGTAATCGTCGGTGTGGTCGAATCCGCAGTGGAGACAGCGCGACAGCAAGTGCAGTCTAAGCGAGATTCAATGCGCCCATTTGAACAGGTCGAGTGGTCGCATGTCGAAATGGAGGCTTGGCTGATCCAGCAAGCTTACGAGGGCGTCCTCCGGGATGTGGAGTGCAACAACGGCGCTGCGACTCGGAGCGGGTTGCTGTGTAAGGAGGCGGTCGCAGAGTTGGCTGACTCGGTATTGCAGCGCATAAGCAAGGTGGTTGGCGGCGGCGCATACTCACGAAGCTCACCTTATGGATTCTGGCTTCAGGATGTAAGAGCCTTGGGCTTCCTGCGTCCGCCCTGGGGATTTGCCTTCGACCGCATATTCGACGGGAGCTGGTACGTTGACTAGTGCGGCGCGGCTTGTCCTTTCGGGTGTAAATGTCATTGATAGCCTGTCGCCGAACCCGACTGAGAACGCGAGCGTAACGGTCGAGAACGGGCGAATCGTCGAAGTGCTGGACGACAGCAAGTCGCCCGACACGCGAGATGCCCAGGTTCTCGAACTCGATGGAACCTATCTACTCCCGGGCCTCTGGGATGTTCATGTGCATCCCGAGTATCCCCTGCCACCCGGCATTACCGTAGCGCAGCAGACAGCGGACTTCGGTTCACAGCTGTCGCGCGCGCTCATAGATGGTGGCGTGACGAGCGTGCGCTGTGGCGGCGCGGCAAACTACATGGACGTTGCGTGGAAGCGCGTCTTTGACAGCGGCAGGATTGCGGGGCCACGGGTATTTGCCAGTGGATACTTCCTGACCACCACCGGCGGGCACTTTCTAACATCGGGCCAGGCGCGGGAGTGTGATGGGCCTTATGGCTTCGTGCAGGCGATCCGCGAGGGCATAAAGAACAGCGTTGACCACATCAAGCTCAACCTGTCGGGCGGCATAATGGGTCCGCCCTGGGACCTGCACAAGCACTCTTTTCTGCTTGAGGACGAACTTGAAGCGGCATTCGCACTCTGCCATCAGCGCGAATTCAAAGTGATGGCTCACGCCACAAATCCTGATGCAGTGAAAGCAGCCATTCGTCTTGGCGCGCATACCGTCGAGCACGGGTACATTCAGGACAAAGAGTGCCTGGACATGTTCAAGATAAGCGGCGCGTGGTATGTGCCTACTCTCGCCATATCGCATCTCACACGTGAGCAAGCGGCGAACGACTTGGAGCGCGATTGGATCAAGCGGCGACAGATTCCGGATGACTTGCAGCGGCGCGCTAATGCTGCCAGCGACGAGCATGCAAAGTGGTTCAAGCGCGCGCTTGAAGCCGGAATCAAGATGGCGCTCGGCTCGGATATCCGCCCTTTGAGTGAAGCTGCCCATCTGGAAATGGGCCTGTGGGTACGGGACGGCGCGACCCCGTGGCAGGCAATTCAGGCAGCGACGAAAAATGCCGCGGAACTATGCGGAGTGGGCGACGAGCTTGGCACTGTGGAGGCGGGCAAGCTGGCGGATATGATAGTGGTCGCGGACAATCCACTGGACGACATCGCCAACACGCGCAAGTTGATGCTGGTCATCAAGGACGGGCAAATCGTTTCCGACAAGCGCCCTCCGACAATATCCGGCAAATGAGTCTGCTAAGAATCCGGCGCTGCCGGTCAAGAACCCTTTCCGCACAGCCGCAGCAGGTTGCGTACCCAGTGCAGCAGACCGCCTTCCAGCTCAGGACGCGCGTCAGGCGAGATGTTGGTCAGAATCCACATGTAGGTAATCGCCTGATGCAGTGCGCCTAGTGGTCTTGACGCTTCGAATGCTTCGACCAGCTTCTCCATAGGCATCACTTCCGCCCAAGCCTTAAGATATGCGTCTCGCAGGCGGATTTCCGCATCAGGATTGTCCTTCAGCACGCTCTCATCGAAATACGCGCCTGAGATAGTCGCCATCTCGAAGAAGGGATGAGACACGCACACGTCAGTCCAGTCAAAGAATGTATAGCCCTCGTCCCTGATAAGAATGTTGCCACCCAGGTCTCCGTGTACCAGAGTGTGCGGCACGGCATATTGAGCAAGCCGGGCACACATCAGTTTCAGCGACATGGATAGGGAGCGCAGCGCATCCACCTCTGACTCGGAAAGGCCGTTCACACCACCGCCAAGCATACTTCCACACGAAGCAATCAGCGGGTCAACCATCTCGACCATGCGTCCGAGCCGCCTGTCCGGTATATTACGCGACAGCCAGTATCCAATGCGCTCTACCTGCTCTACCTGCACTCTGGAGAATGTAAGCAGAGCTTCTTCCCAAAGCGTGATGTCCGGACATTCATGGAGCATTTCACCGCCGTAGTCAGGCATAAGCACCCAGCCGCGCTCGCTATTGACCGCGAGCGGAGCCGGCAGCAGCTGTGGGCATTTCTGGGCTACAGCTTGCATTGCGCTGCCCTCGTGAGCCATAAACGGAGGCGTCCCCTTGAAATAGACGTCACCCTTATCAGTGCTGATTTTCATCGTGCAGGATAGACCCCACGCACGCTGCTGTGTGATGGGCGCAATCGCGGTAAAGTCGAGCGCATCGAGCTGAGAGTAAATCCAGCTGCAAGCTTCGGCGAACCAGCCGGCTGATTCCCAAGGCGAAGACAAAGGCGAAGGATTATCGAGCTCGTGGAACCATTTCTCGACGGCACCCCACACCATTGCGTCGTCAAATCCGACTGCCGATGCCTCAGCGCGCGCCAGCCACTTCGCTCCTATTGGCGGGGAGACGTTCCTCCCTCGGACAGTCGCGAAATAAAGTCGCCAGCCCTTGCCGTCTGTCTCACCTCGCCCGGCGCACTTTAGCGTCCACGTCTCAAAGCCCAACTGTCTTCGCATCTCAGCATTGATATGCTTGACTATGCGGGAATCTGAAATGGCAGACTCGAACGAAGGAACAGCCCAGCCGACTGAAGACGGCAGCGCTAGAACACTGCCGTCTTCGGGACGAGCTACGATGACATAGTAATTCACGGTTACTGCTAGAAGGGACGCCGGTGCGAGAAAGCGCGCTCTTCGTTCGTAATGAACTCAAGAAGTGCTGCTTGTCCGTTCTCGGTGGCTTCCTTAGCGCGCAAAATTGCGGCGGCAACATCCTCCGGGTCATCGACTCGCTCTGCCCAGCCGCCCATGTCACGTCCAAGGTCCGCATAGCGTCCGCCCAGGTCGCGCGTGCCGTAGAGATTGTGCGACAGTTCCATCGCATCCGTTTCGATCGCCATCGTCGAATTGTTGAATACGACCGTTAGGATAGGGATGTTGCTACGAGCAGCCGTCTCGAAGTCCAGACCCGTCATCCCGAATGCCGCGTCTCCCATGAAGTTAACGACAAACTTGTCCGGATCCGCCAGCTTCGCTCCGATGTTCAGCCCCAGCCCGGTGCCTAGCCCGTGCGACTTACCCCACCCCAGGTAAGTTCGGGGGCCACCTGCCCGGTAGAATGGCATAATCTGGTCGCGAGGGCTGCCGGAATCGTGGGTGACGATCGCTTCGTCCGAGTCGATATGCTGCATGAATTCCCAGATGACGCGATACGGCGTGATGGGTTTCTGATTCGATGTGAGTGTGGGCATCCACTCGTCCAGCCACTCCTGCCGCACAGAAGCGATCTCCTCGGCGACCGAGCCATCGGTCCGCTGTCTGTCTCCAAGTATGTCTTTACACGCATCGATGAACTGCCGCAGCACAAGCTTGGCGTCACCAATAATCGGGTGGTCGATTGAGTAGTTCTTGTCTATGTCAATCGGATCATTCGTAGCGTGAATGAGAGTCTTGCCATTGGGCACATTCATCGTCATGCCGTGCTGAGTAAAGCTGGTGCCGATGCCAAAAACGACATCCGCTCTGCTGACGAAGTGATATACCGGTCGGCTCATGACGCCGGAACCGCTGCCAAGCGCCAGCGCGTGCTTCTCCGGAAAGGCACTCTTGCCCGCCATTGTGGTCATCACCGGAATTTGCGTCAGTTCTGCGAACTCGATGAGCTCCTCCGTAGCATCCCCGTACATCACGCCCTGCCCCGCGTGAACGACCGGGTTTTCCGCATTCAGCAACGCTTCCGCAGCCGCCTGAATGTCCGCGGGATTGCCCGCCGCCGCCGCAGGCTTTACTGGGCTGTATCCATCCACGATATTGTCCGGCACTTCGGCAGTCGCCACATCGGCCGGAATTTCGACCATTACTGGGCCCGGCCTGCCGCGCTTGAGGGCGGCGAAGGCGCGGCGCATCGTATCAACAACGCGTTCCGGCACACTGATTTGCTCAATTTGCTTGGTAACGGAGGCGTAGCTTTGTAGAGAGCTGTAATGCGGGAAAATCCCCGCTCGCTCCCTGGGATGTCCTAGCGGCAGAAGAAGCATCGGCACGGCGTCCGAGTATGCCGTTGCGACGCCGGCGTATGCGTTTTCCGCTCCCGGACCGTACTGCATTGCGAAGACGCCGGGCGGCCTGCCATTCGTTACGCGCGCGTAACCGTCTCCGATGCCCACGCCCACGCGCTCCTGACGGCAAATTATCGGACGGATGCCTGCATCCGCCGCTGCCTCAATAACCGGCGTCGTGGGGAACGCGCTGAGGTACTCTATGTTTTCCTTCTTCAGAATCTGGGCTATCGCGTCGATGGTTCGCATTTTTCAGTCTCCAGTTCAATTCAGAGTATTTGCTTTCAGTGAACGACCGTTTATTCAGAGATGCGTACTATTCCTGAAACATTTCCTGCAGGACTCCCAGAATAACTGATAGAGTTGCCGGGTCCAAACTGCCGAGTCGTCTGACAAGTCTTCTCCTGTCCACAGCACGAATTTGGTCAAGAATTACGTGTCCACGCGCTCCAAGAAACTCGCAAGGGATACGAAACGGATACGGGTGCCCTCCCGTAGTCATAGGGGCAACCAAGAATGTACCCAAATGGGCATTTAGTTCATCGGGAGAGACAACGACACAAGGGCGGGTCTTATTTATCTCACTGCCTCTAGATTAAGCGCGATCAGATATACATCTCCTCGTCCCGGGATAGTCATTCCCAGACCCATTCGGACTCGTCAAAATCGGTAGGGAGTGGATCGTCAATCATTCCGTCCTCGTTCATGCCTACAATTCCTCTGGCAGCAGCGTCCCATCCCGACCTGACAGAAGAATCGCTCTGTACAATAACGGCCGTCCCAACGACTCTCAATTGAACGTCGTCCCGCAAACCTGCCTGGTCGATCAGTGGCTTTGGAATACATACTCCTTGCGAATCCCCGATGCGTATCAATTTGGATTTCATCACCTAATTACACCCCCTTATCGTAGCCAGAGAGTACAAACTTACATGAGTCCGGTCAAGTCGCTCTACTCCTCCGACACCTTTACCAGCAGTTTCCCAAAGTTCTCGCCGCGCATCATGCCTATGAACGCTGCTGGTGCGTTCTCGATGCCCTCTACAACGTCCTCTTTGTACTTCATTTTGCCTTCCTTGATCCAGCCGGCGATGCGCTGCCTTCCCTCTTCATGGCGATTGGCGAATTGGAAGACAAGAAAGCCCTCCATGCGCGCCTGATGCGTGGTCAGGTTGCGCGTGTTGCGCGGTCCCATCTCTGGCTCAGCCAGATTGTACTGCGAAATCTGACCGCATACTGAAATTCGCGCGAAGTCGGCTAGGTTCTCCATCACAGCATCGGTGACAGGTCCGCCCACATTGTCGAAGTAGATGTCGATTCCGAGCGGGCAGGCGGCCGCAAGCGCCTCCGCAACATTTTCGGTCCTGTAGTTGATGCCCACATCGAAGCCGAGTTCATTCACGATATAGTCTATCTTGTCCTGCGTGCCTGCCGTGCCAACGACATAGCAGCCCATAATCTTCGCAATCTGACCGACTACCTGACCTACCGCCCCTGACGCCGCTGACACGACAACTGTCTCACCCGGCTTCGGCTGACACACATCGAGAAAGCCGAAATACGCGGTCATACCGGGCATACCCAGAATGCCGAGAGAAGTCGAAAGCGGACCGAGCACGGGATCAACTCGGCGCAGGTCATGCCCGTCAGATACTGCGTACTCCTGCCAGCCAAGCCTACCCTCAACGATTTCGCCAACGCTGAACGCCGGAGTACGCGACTCGACGATGCGCCCCACCGCTCCTCCCACCATAACGTCGCCTAACTGCACGGACGGCGCGTAGGACGCCGCATCACGCATGCGGCCTCGCATGTAAGGGTCCAGCGACATCCAGATTGACCGAATTAGAACCTCGCCTTCACGCGGCTGTGGAATTGGCTCTTCGACTAGCTCGAAGTCTGACAGCTTCGGATAGCCGTCGGGTCTGGACTTCAATGTAATCTTGCGATTGGATTCGTTGGTCATTTGCCTTCACCTCTATCTGTCATTCTTGTCTCAATACATGCCACATGTTCATAAGTTAGGAATCGTCAATACGACCCTATTGACTGTTCGACGCAGCGTCGAATTCGCCTAATCCAAAATCCGATTAGGGCATTCGACCTTCCGCACAGCAGAGACAGGGCAATTATGCCATAAACGGCGCGGCGCGGTATTCTGACACGCGTATCGGGATCGAGCCACTCGTTACTTGCGGCAAGTTCTGCGAGGGTTCCCAGCCCGATTAGGACGGGCCAAAGCGCCGCTAGGCGAAGGCGTAGGTTGCGGCGCGGAATAGCGAGGATATATTGCTCTGCAGCGCCAAAATGCTCAAGAGTCCTGCGAATGCCCCAAACCAGAATCGGGCGTGCCCGGTCAACATTCGCAACGTTGAGCATGTCTTCAGGTTCCAGCCCTGCCTTGTCGAATACGGTTCGAGGCATGTAAGAACGCCCCATTCGCAAGTCCTTGGGCATGTCGCGCAAGACATTCGTCATCTGAAGCGCAAGCCCGAAGCGTACTCCCGTTGTTCTCATCTGGTCTGCATCCCAGTGTGACAAGGAAGGCGTGTGAGCAATCGAAGTGTCAGTCCAGAATTCCCCTACGCAACCCGCGACTAGATAGCAGTATTTATCCAATTGCTCTTCAGTCTCTAAGGCGGTCAGGTTACCGGAATTCGGCTCACCGAATGTCATCAGATCGAAGACCATGCCATTTGTCAGGGTACGCACAACCGAACGCACCGCTTCAGCATCAGATTCACTTAACCTACCCAATAAGTTGAAGACTTCCCGTAGGCTGCCGAGCAAGTGTCGTTCGCCTGGAGTTGTCTGTAGGTCTGTCAAGGCTGACGACAGGCGCGTTGCAGTGTGAATGTCTGACTTGCCTTCGATAATCTCTCTGAAATCGCTCAAGTGCGCTAGGCGGCGCTCGGCAGATACAGAGGGAGTGTCGGCGATGGTGTCGGCGGCACGGGCGAGGAGATACGCAGTTGCCACAGGTTCTCGCATGCCGGACGGAAGCACACGAATGGACAAGTAGAAAGCGCGAGATACGCGCTTCAGAAGTGTTGTGAGAAGCTGACGGCGGCTGCCTTGCTCATTGTGGTCCGCTGGTTCGCAAGTGTCCCCTGTGCCGCCACCGTTCGCTTCCGGTCCGTAGCGCGCCAAGATTGGCACCTACTTGCCGAAGCCGCGCTTCAGCCCGCGAATGAACGACACCTGCCCCAGATGCTGGTCCTCTTCGCCCACAAGCTGCCTGAAAATACCGCCGACGCTTCGTCCGCTGAAGTATCGAACCGACGCCGGAAACTCCGGGAACGGCGTTCTGTCCTCCGGAACTTCATCGAAATCGTCATCACTGAGAACGCGAAGATACGGCAGCGTCTCCTCGCGCACGGCGTCGAAGTATTCCTGCAAGTCTTCTTTAGTGATTGGCGGCAGCGCCGAGACCTGCTCCAAAGTGTAGTTTACGCCGTGGTCGCCCTCAGGTATTCCCGTTCTCGCGCTCCAGCCGTCCCGCTTCCAGACCTCTTCCGCACCACGCGCAAAGACATTGACTAGCCTATCTTCGACTCGTGCCGTATGCCAGATCAAGAATGCTATCGAGTTGGATTCGGCGTCCGGTCGCCAATGCATCTCTTCTTCCGTTAGCGGCGCGGTAGCCGCGTAAACGCGCCTGCGGTAGTCTTCTAGGCACTGCTCCACGAATTCGTTCAGTCTCATATTCTAGCCCTTCTGTCCCTTCTCGCCATCCGTTATCGATTGACGCCATTATCGCATGTCTTGGCGTACATTCGTAAGTGCGACACCAGGAAAGTTGACGCATGGCTGTGCGACAAATAAACTCTGTGCCTATAAAGAACTTTTTTCTTGGAGAATCCGTTGACCGCCAGTCGTGCTCCTCTGCCCCAGACCACGCCGGAAAGCAAGCCATTCTTCGACGCTCTTAAGCAACATCGCCTGCTGATTCAGCGGTGTGGAGATTGCGGGCATGCCTACTACTATCCGCGCCCGTTCTGCCCCGTGTGCCTATCGAGCGATGTACAGTGGCAGGAAGCAAGTGGCAAGGGCAAGCTGTACTCGTTCGTAATCAACCACCGCGCCGCACCTGGGTTCATCGCGCCATATATCATCGCAGTCGTCGAGTTGGACGAGGGACCTCGAATGATGACAAACCTGATTGGAATAGAGCCGGACCCTGAGATGGTTCGCTGCGAAATGCAGGTTGAAATTATGTTCGACGACGTGGACGACGATTTCACGCTACCGCGCTTTCGTCCGGTGATTGCTGACGTCGATGGACAGGATGAGTAGAATATGGCAAGAAACCTGAAAGAACTCAGGGGCAAGGTGGCGATTGTAGGCGCAAGCGAGTCCGATGAGATTGGTGTGCTGCCGGATAAGTCCGCGCTTACCCTCCACGCCGAAGCGGCGCGCAACGCACTGGACGACGCCGGCCTGACCATAGCGGACGTGGACGGACTGTTCACCGCGGGCGTTACCAGCGTTCAGCTTGGCGAGTATTTAGGCATCGTCCCCCGTTACAGCGATGGCACGAATGTCGGCGGGTGTTCGTTCATAATGCATGTTGAACACGCCATGCTCGCCATTGCTGCTGGCATAATCGATGTCGCTCTGATAACGCATGGCGAAAGCGGCAGGTCGCGCGTGGGCATGGCTAGTGGCGGAATCCCGCCGGACTCACCGCAGGGACAGTTCGAGCAGCCTTACGGCGCAATGGGGCCAACTACTCTATTCTCCTTTCCTGCGACGAGGCACATGCATGAGTACGGCACCACACGGGAGCAGATGGCGGAAGTTGCGGTGTCCAATCGAAAATGGGCCGCGATGCACCCAATGGCTATGATGAAAGACCCGATTTCGGTCAATGACGTAATGAACTCCCGTCCGATATGCTGGCCTTACACGCTGTTCATGTGCTGTCTGGTCACAGACGCAGGCGGGGCAGTTATACTTACGAGCGCAAACAGGGCAAGGAACCTTCGGAAGCCGCCCGTCCATATTCTCGGCAGCGGAGAGGCCACCGAGCACAACATGGTCAGCATGATGGCGGATATGACCACATCGCGCGCAGCGAAAGTCTCCGGCAAGGCTGCGTTCGACATGGCGGGCGTTTCGCACTCGGACATAGATGTAGCCGAACTCTACGACGCCTTCGCCTTCACACCGATGCTTGCGCTTGAAGACTTGGGGTTCGTGAAACCGGGCGAAAGCGGCCCCTTTATGGCGGAGCGCCGTACCGGGCCGGGCGGCGACTTCCCGATGAACACCAACGGAGGTGGTCTGTCTTACACCCACTCAGGGATGTATGGGATGTTCACACTCATAGAATTGACCCGCCAGTTGAGAGGTGAGGCTGGAGAGCGCCAGGTGCCTGATGCCAAAGTGGGCATCGCGCACGGGCCCGGTGGGATGTTCGCCGCCGCCAGCACACTCATCGCAGGCGGCGCGGACACGATATGACGGATAGCGTGGCACTTTAATGGCAATCGACAATATAACTCTAGCGATTGAGACGGAGAGCGACGCGCGCGCAAGCGAGATTCTCGCCGACCTTCGCACCGTGGCTGAGACGCTCTATTTTCCGATGAAGATGGTGGGCTTCTGGGACTATGAAGCCGATATACACCTTTGTCCGCAGGAAGAGCGGCGCCAGCTTTGTCCCCATAAACTGCCTGCGAATCATCCGGACCATGTGGAGTATGTCAGCACGCTCCAAAGAGAGCGCAGGGCGAGTCTTGAGTTGCACTTCCCTCATGCCGGTGTGAAGATTTACATGAACTGAATATCCTGATGAAGAAGGAGACACCGAACGCGGCAGTTTCCACCGCACATCCACAGGAGGTTTGACATGACCGTCGCAAACGGCCGCCCTTCACTGGCGCCCTACCCGACATATCCGCTTCAGCACATTCTAAGTGCCACGGCGCAACGTTTACCGCAGAAAACCGCAATCATCGACGGAGACCATGCGTACTCATATCAGCAGCTGGACATGTACAGCAATCGATTCGCGGCGGCGTTGGCGAAGCTCGGAGTTAAAAAGGGCGACCGAGTTGGATTGCTCGCGCCGAACTGCGTCGAGTTCGAGATTGCGTTCTTTGGGATCATCAAGGCGGGAGCGGTAGTAACAACAATCAACTCCGGCTATCGAGAGCGGGAAATCGCCCACCAACTCGACAACAGCGGCGCAGAAATTCTCGTGGTACACGACTCGCTCCTTCAAATGGCTGAAGCCGCCCGGAACGGCACTCCCGCGCTCAAGCGCATGGTTATTATAGAACCCACATCGCGCGAGTCCGACTCGTTCTGGGGACTTATAGAACGTTCTCCCGCGACACCGCCTCCCGTTGCAATCGACGCCAAAGATGATCTGGCCGCACTGCCCTACTCCAGCGGCACAACCGGCATCTCGAAGGGCGTAATGCTAACGCACTTCAACATGACGGCGAACCTTATCCAGTTCATGCAGCGACCCGGCGAGGCGCTCCAGCAGACAGAGGACGATGTTCTGCTGGTACACCTTCCGCTGTTCCATATCTACGGCATGCAGGTGCTGATGAACGCAGTTATCGCATCCGGCGGCACACAGGTCATGATGGGACGATTCAATATGGATGAAATGCTAGAGCTGCTCACCGCGCACAGCGTTACCCACCTGTACACAGTGCCCCCTGTTGGCATAGGTCTATCGATGCTACCCTCACTGGAAGGCTACGACCTGTCATCTATGAAAGCGGCGTGTCTCGCTGCCGCCCCCGCCTCGGAGGAACTCCAAACGCGCATTCAGGACGTTGTAGGCTTTCCCATATTCCAGGCATACGGAATGACCGAGTTATCACCCGTATCCAATGTGGACTATATTGAATCTGACAGGATGACGCCGGGTTCAGTCGGCCCCGCGATTGCCGATACGGAGGAGCGCGTTGTTGACCTTGAAACGGGAACTAAGGATGTACAGGTCGGCGAGGTCGGCGAACTTCTGGTGCGCGGCCCACAGGTGATGAAGGGCTACTACAACAATGAAGACGCCACGCGGGAGACTATAAGCGACGAAGGCTGGCTGTACACCGGGGACATCGTCCGCATGAACGAAGATGGTTGCGTGTGGATTCTCGACCGCAAAAAGGAACTCATCAAGTACAAAGCTTTCCAGGTGCCGCCCGCGGAACTTGAAGGGCTGCTGCTGGAGCATCCCGCGATTGCGGACGCGGCAGTGGTCGGCAAAGCAGATGTCGAAGCGGGAGAGATCCCCAAGGCATTCGTGGTAGCGAGGCAGGGTGTAGAAGTGTCGGGCGAAGACGTGATGGATTTCGTAGCATCTCGTGTCGCCACGTTCAAGCATGTCCGCGAGGTCGAGTTTATTGATGCGATACCGAAGAATCCATCGGGGAAGATTCTGCGGCGTATGCTCATAGAGCAGGAGACCAATAACTAGGGCGTGGTGACATTTGACGCACAAGTCATTTCAAGCTCGGAAGCCCTCTCACCTGTCATTCCGAACGCAGTGAGGAATCTCAAATCGTTGCATACGAGCTTGTTTCCGACTTTAGATTTCTCGCTCCGCTCGAAATGACAAACGAATCGATAAAATTTCAACAGAACCTAGAAATTTGCGGCAGTTTTGCAATTGAGCGGCGCTTGGGTCTATCATGCGGTAGTTAAGATAGAATCACATTCCCGAGGTGAACGAATTGGCAGACACGGTTCTCGTATATTCAACAATTGGATGCGGATACACTGACATCGTTAAGGCGGAATTGGACAAGGAAGGCAGAACTTACGAAGAAGTCAACCTCTCCTTGCACCCCGACCGCTGGCCCGAGATACTGCCTCACACAGACGGTATCCGCCTTACCCCCGTGGTGATCGATGGCGACGAGGTTACTGTCGGTGTCAACGGCATCGGCTGCGTCTCATAGAGACAGCAAACACACGAAATAAAAGCGATTGGACGGAGGTCGGACTTGGCAGACTCCAATATCGTGATTTACACGCACCCTACGTGCGAAATCTGCGTAACGGTCAAGATGGAACTCGACGAGCAGGGCAAGGAATACGAAGAGATAGACCTTGCCGAGCATCCAGATAGGTGGTCCGAAGTCGAGGCGCTCGCGGACGGCGACAGAATTACCCCTGTAACCGTGGAAGACGGCGAAGTTACGATAGGCTACCACGGCATTGGCTGCATGTTCTACGGCTAGACGCGCTTGCCAGTCGCCAAAGCGTAGCGTCAGGAAACATCGTGGGCGCGCATAAGGCAGACCCAGCTCTTTAGCGTCATCTCCACGCGGCGGCGGCGCAGCGCATTCTCATTTTCCCAGAGCGCCCTATCAACCCCAAGAGGCCTGGCGCCATCGTAGCGCGTCTGCTCCCAGTGCGACGGGCTATGATAGCCGGTAGCGAGCACAATCTCCATCGGGCTTGCAGTCGCTATCGTCGTCCAAAGGCCGAGAATGCACGCGCCCATCGCCTCGATGCGCGGCCAGATTCCATTCTCCGAGCAATGTACGAATTCGTCCAAGTCTTTCGGGTCGATGAGAAAGCGCCGGAAGCCGTAAACGGGGCGTCGGTCCCTGGCGGGAATAACGGGCTTAGGGCGCGACGAGATTCCCCGAAGCAGGCGAACTTCCTCCGATTCGTGTACAGCAGACAAATCCACCCTCTCGGCAGTCTGCGCCTTCTCCCAGGCATATAGCGAGCGCCATGAGGATATCTGCACGAATTCATTCTGCGGATTGCCTATAAGTCCACTGAACTGGCAAATCACTCTTCCGCCGGAAGCGCGAATCGATGGCCATAGCTCGGCGTGGCACATTGAGATGTAATCGTCCATTTTGTCCGCTCTGACAATAATGCGGCGTTCCTCGAAAATCATCGCTTCCTCAGTGGTTTCCTTACGTATGGCCGTTGTGTAGCCGTTTGCAGAGGAATGTTCCTGTTCAAGTGTTTCCGTTTCATAGTAAGCATAATGTAAAATACGGCGAAGTCATAGTCGGACAATGAACAGTGAATGACGAATGAGGAAGTTGAACTTCCTTGGCGCATGGCTTGACCACATGTTCATGGCTTGACCGCGTGTTTGTGAGGGCGTAGGCTTGGCATTGAGCAATGACGCGCATATCACGGCGCTTATGTAGGATTTAGAGAGGATGCAATGCAGTTCGGTTCGTTCATGGAGTTCCATCGCCGCGAAGGCAGCACCCAGGCGGGTGCGTTCCGCGAGGCGTTCGAGCATATAGACCTTGCGGAGAACCTTGGATTGGATGCGGTCTGGCTTGCGGAATCGCACTTCAATCCTGCGCGCTCCGTGCTATCATCACCACACGCCATCGCTTCGGCAATCGCGGCAAGGACGAAGCGCCTCAGAATCGGCACTGCGGTCAGCGTGCTGCCACTAGGCAACCCGCTTCGCACTGCGGAGGAAGCCGCGACTATTGACCACATCAGCGAAGGTCGCTTCGATTTCGGCGTAGGTCGCAGCGGCTTGCCCGGATCCTACGAAGGTTACAACATCCCATACTCGGAGAGCCGAGAACGCTTCTACGAGTACCTGGAGATTATCCTCAAGGCATGGCGCGAAGAGCGATTCAGCTACGAGGGTAATTTCTATTCCTACAACGACGTCTGTCTTGTACCAAAGCCTTACCAGGACCCCCACCCGCCCATCCGCATAGCTGCGACCACCTCCGAGACCTTCCCCGTTCTGGGTGAGATGGGCTTTCCCGTATTCGTGGGAGTTCGCCAGCAGAGCCTGGACGCGGTGGGCGAGCAAGTGGAGAGCTATCGCACTGCGTGGACGAAAGCGGGCCACGAGGGAGACATCGACGTGTCGCTGCGCGTGCCGCTGTATGTGGGGGATACGGAAGAAGACGCGCTGGTCACGCCACGGGAGAGCTTCATGCGGCAATTCAGACGGCTGGGTGGGCAGTTGACGGCGTCCGTCACGCGCCCAGGGGCGCATGCGGTACAGGAACGCGCCGAGCGCGGGGCGCAATTAGCCGTGCTGGAGTGGGAGCGAGATGTTATCGGACAAAAGGCGGCCGTCGGCACACCCGAAATGGTGATAGAGCAGTTACGCGCTATGAAGGGCACGCTCAGCCTGACCGGAGTAGTCGCCGAGTTTAACGCAGGCGAACTCATACCGGAAGAGAAGATAGCGCGTTCTCTACGCCTGTTCTGCGAAGAGGTCATGCCAGCGTTCAAATGACTTCTTCACCACTGGCGCTATGCACGAATTACTCTTACAAGCGCAATAGTGCTATAATGCGTCAAGTACACCTACACATTACATTAAAATGATTGGACGAGAGACTTTGGTTGACGCAAATGTTGCAGTTTTAATTGACTACGAGAATGTAGGGCTGGACGCCATTCAGCACCTTCTTGACCAACTTTCCGATGTGGGCCGCGTGATCATTCGCCGAGCTTACGGCGACTGGTCTGTGCAGCGAGGCAAGCAGGACCAGCTTCTCGAACTCGGCATCGAGCCTATTCACCAGTACCATTCCAACAAGTCCGGCAAGAACTCCAGCGATATCCGCCTTGCGATAGAGGCGGTGGACCTGTTGTTTAACTCTCCGATAGATACATTCGTCATCGTCTCATCCGACAGCGATTTCGTGCCCCTGGTTGGCAAATTGAGATCCTCCGGCAAGAGTGTAATAGTCGCGGGTCGGCGGGAAGCAACATCCCCCACTCTTATTAAGAGTTGCGACCGATACATCTTCCTTGACGCTGAGAAGAGAACAACGGCTCCGGCGTCGCAGTCCCGTCGCAGGACGAGTCGGCGCAACGGCAGCCAGGCATCTCAGACGGCTTCAGCGGAAGCGGACGCCAAGTCGCTCCTGCTCCGCGCAATGGACGTGTCAATGGACGAAGTCGGCGAAGTTGTTGGATCGAAACTCTATCAGACGATGCGGCGAATAGAGCCAAGCTTCAACTTTAAGGACCTGAAATTCCGACTGTTCACACAGTTCCTTGAAGCCCACACGGATGTTATCGAGGTTACGCGCCCCAAAGACGGCAGTGGAGACGTGGTGGTCCAGCTTGTTGGTCGAGACCAGATTACGCCCCCACCCGTGCGTGCGGACAACGACAAGCGCGCAGCTCGACTCATAGACCCTCATAACATCACGCAAGACGCTAATGAGCAACCGAGCGAGGACGAGAAGCCCAAGGCAAAGAGCAGCCGGGCACAGTCCAATCGTAGGCAAACCGGCGCAAGAGCGCAGTCAAGACGACGCCTACTTGGGTCCACTAGACCTCAGTCTGAAGTGAAGAAGCCGAGCGATGACCTAAACCGCGACAAGGTCGAAGAATCGGCTTCTCCCGAAGTAGCTGCGGCGACAAAGGAGCCATCGAAGTCTGAAAAGAATGTCACAGCGCCTTCCACGCAGAGGCCGGAAGAAGACACCGACACTTCCGGAGGCACCAATGGCGTCGCCTCAAACGTCAGTTGGGAAGTTGCGGTTGACGCAGCGTGGGCAAAGAGAGACGCCGACAAGATTGCCGGGAGATCCGCCGCTTCTGATGCTGCCAAGATACTCGGTACTTCCAGATTGAGCGATTCTGAGTACCCCACACTCGCAAAACTGCTAAGCGCGAGCACCTTGCTGCAGTTGAACTGGCGGCGAGAAGGCAACGCAATCTTCCGTAAGTAGCCGGGAGAATGGTCTTGCGACTGCGCCTCAGCGCCTCTACATCGTTGAATGGGACACCGCTTCAATGCTGTTAGCCCTCGACATTGGCAACACCAATATCACGCTAGGCGTGTTCGACGGCGAGCGGCTTGCCGCAACCTGGAGGCTGTCAACCGACCACGCCAAGATGCCGGACGAGTACAGCGTAACGCTGACTCAACTGCTGCAGTTGCGCGGAATGACGGTGGGTGATGTCGATGCGGTGGCACTCTGTAGCGTTGTTCCTCCACTTACTCCCACATTCGTCGAACTTTGCAGAGGGTTTTTTGGCGTAGAGCCTCTCGTAGTTGGAGCCGGCACACGCACAGGCATACGCATCCTGTACGACAACCCACGCGACGTAGGCGCGGACCGCATCGTTGACGCCGCCGCCGCGATGAAACTCTACGGCGGGCCTGTGATTGTGGTTGACATGGGAACGGCAACCGTGTTCGACGCTGTGACCGCTGAGGGAGATTACCTCGGCGGCGCAATCGTGACAGGCATGACCATAGCCCACGACGCGCTATTCAGCAACACCTCGCAACTTCGGCGCGTTGAACTGATAAGCCCGGAAACGGCGATAGGCAGAAATACCATTCACGCCATTCAGTCCGGAATCGTCCTGGGCTACGCCGACCTCGTTCGCGGGATGGTGGCGCGTTTCGACCTGGAACTCGGCGGCGGTGCGAAGGTTGTCGCAACAGGCGGGATGGCGCACATCATCGAGAAGGAAGCAGGCGTGTTCGACGACGTCAACCCCGACCTCACGCTGACCGGACTGCGCCTCATTCACGAGATGGCGAGGTAGCTCGCAGCACAAACCTTCGTAGTGCAGATCAAGGTACGAAAGATGCCTGACCCCTTGGCAAATAGCAGAATCGCGCTCGGCGTTACGGGCAGCATCGCCTGTTACAAGGCAGTTGATCTCGCGAGTAAGCTGAAGCAAGCGGGCGCGCTAGTCGATGTCATTATGACGCGGGAAGCGTGCCAGTTCCTCACTCCTTTGACCTTCCAGAGCATCACGCACAGCTCCGTCGTTACCGATGTGTTCGACCCGCAGTCCGAGTTGAGCATCGACCATGTGGCAATCGCCGAACGTGCCGATGCGATAATTGTCGCTCCTGCCACAGCGAACACGATTGGGAAGATAGCGCACGGATTCGCGGATGACGCCCTGACCACCACTATACTGGCAACGCGGGCGCCGCTGATTGTTGCCCCCGCGATGGACGCCCACATGTACGACAACGCCGCCACCCACCAGAACGTGTCTATGCTGCGCTCGCGCGGAGTCGTCATAGCTGGTCCCGCGAGCGGAAGACTCGCCTCCGGGCTGGTTGGGAAAGGTCGCTTGCTCGAAACGCCGGATTTACTCGGATGCCTGCGGCAGACTCTGGGACGAGATGGCGACTTGGCGGGACGCAAGATCGTGGTGAGCGCGGGTGGCACGCAAGAGCCTATAGACCCTGTGCGCGTCATCGCAAACCACTCGTCCGGCAAGATGGGCTTCGCGGTAGCGGAGGCAGCGAGAGACAGGGGCGCGTCCGTTTCCATAGTGTCCGCTCCGACTGCCCTGCCCGACCCGTTCGGCATCGAAGTGGTTAAGGTGCAATCGGCGCTCCAGATGAAGGACGCGCTGCACAGCGAATGCTCCGATGCTGACGCGCTCGTAATGGCAGCCGCAGTCGCCGACTGGCGACCGTCCAGCGCTTCCGAACAGAAGGTGAAGAAGGGCGCTTCCAACACATGGGAAGTCGAGCTAACAAAGAACCCGGACATCATTGCGGGTATCGTAAGCGAGCGTCTGGTGAAAGTGGGATTCGCAGCGGAGAGCGAAGACCTGCTGGCTAACGCCGAAAGCAAGCTGTTGAGCAAGGGACTGCACCTCATTGCGGCGAACGACATCACAGCCGGGGACAGCGGCTTCGGTGTGGACACCAACCGCGTCCTGCTACTAGACTGCGAAGGCAATCAGGAGGCTCTGCCTCTGATGAGCAAGTACGATGTGGGCTGCGCGATACTGGACAGAGTGACCAATTACCTTTAGCATCGCAATCGAAATCACAAACGGAAAGGACTAAAAATGCCAATAGTACGAGTTGAGATGTGGCCCGGCAGGACCCACGAGCAGAAGGCGAAGCTGGCGAAAGCCATCACTGACGCCGTTCACGACATCGCCGGTGCGCCGCCGGAGGCGACCATCATCGTATTCGACGACGTGTCCAAGGACAACTGGGCCGAAAGCGGCAAGCTCGCGTCCGACGCGTAGAAAGATGCCACTTAAATGTTGACAGCCGCCATTCAACCGCGCTAACATCGTTGGCATAGACAATCTACATCAGGCGTTGAGCAGGAGTAGTAGGTCTTCCAGCGGAGTTCCAGAGAACCGGGCAAGGTGAGAGCCGGTACTAGCGCAGATGACTGAATGGACCTGGGAGCCGCCGCCCGAAAGCCCCATTGCGAGCAAGTAGGCGTGGCCGGAGCGGGCACCGTTATCATAGCCCAGGGTATCGAGAGTGCCCTGAGTATTCTCCGTACCTCAAATAGAGGCTGCCAGTGCCTGCGTGATTGCGGGCTAAGGCGGCGAACTAGGGTGGCACCACGGATTTCAACCCGTCCCTTTGAGGGCGGGTTTTTTGTTGTCATTTTTCGAGCGTAGGAGGCATTGCGCGATGGGAATCATCGGCACACTATTCTGGCGAAGGAAATAGTCGTTTCTGAACCGCAAATGATTCAGTGAGGTTATTCGCAACATGACAACACAGACTGATATGAAAACCGTCGATTCGCGCACCGCCGAAAAGCGGCGCGTGTTCAGCGGCATCCAGCCGTCCGGCGAAGTGCAGTTGGGCAACTATCTCGGCGCGATTAAGGGCTGGGTCGAGCGACAGGAAGAGAAGGTCAACTTCTTCTGCCTCGTTGACCTGCACGCCATCACCGTTTACCAGGACCCGGAAGAACTCCGAAAGCAGACGCGCTCGCTTGCGGCGGTGCTGTTCGCCGCCGGCTTGCACCCCGACAAGAGCACGGTTTTCGTGCAGAGCCATGTGGCGGCGCACGCCGAATCGTGCTGGGTTTTGAACTGCGTAACACCTATGGGCTGGCTGGAGCGCATGACCCAATTCAAGGACAAGTCCTCGCGTCAGGAAAGCGTGTCCGCCGGGCTATTCGACTACCCTGTACTGATGGCGGGCGACATCCTGCTGTACGACTCGCATGAAGTGCCGGTCGGCGACGACCAGCGTCAGCATGTGGAGCTTGCCCGCGACATCGCAATTAGATTCAATCGAATCTACGGCGACACATTCGTCGTGCCGGAGCCGATGATACCGGAAATCGGCGCGCGCGTGATGGGCATGAACGACCCGACGGTCAAGATGTCGAAGAGTTACGCCCATATACGCGGGCATGCAGTCAGGATGCTGGATGAGCCGAAGGAGATCGAGCGCACGATCAAGCGCGCCGTTACCGACTCCGGCGGCGATATTGTATTCTCAGACGATCCGGAGAAGGCAGGTGTTAATAACCTGCTCGGAATCTACAAGGTCATCACCGATAAGTCGCAGGGTGAAGTCATCGAAGACTTTGCGGACGCGCGCGGCTACGGCGATCTGAAGTCGCGCGTGGCTGAGGTGGTGATTGACGCGCTGATGCCGATTCAGACGCGCTACTACGAGTTCATGAATGACCCTGCCGAGCTTGACCGCATGCTTGCCAAGGGCGCTGAGAACGCGGCGGCGGTGGCCACGCCTAAGATGGACGAAATAAAACGTCGAGTCGGCTTTACCTTGCCACAATATCAATATCAATAACCAAGTCTTTTCCGGGCTGCTGCTGAGTGAATCCACAGCAGCCCGATTTTCGGATGCCAAATCGGAGGCAAATATAACAATGTACTATCCTGACTTAGAGCAGGTGAAGCAGCTTGCCCACAAGGGCAACCTGATACCCATCTGCCGTGAAATCAACGCTGACCTCGATACTCCGGTCAGCGCATACCTCAAAGTGGCGCGTCCGCCCTACTCCTTCCTCCTTGAGAGTGTAGAAGGCGGAGAGCGCATCGCTCGTTATAGTTTCATCGGGACCGAACCGGACACGGTCATCAAGACCGGCAGAGGCCAGGCGCTTGGCAAGATCGATCCGCTTGAGCCGATTGAACGCGAGTTGAGCCGCTACAAGCTGATTGAAGTGCCGAACATGCAGCGCTTCAACGGCGGCGCGGTCGGCTATCTGTCTTACGAGTCGGTGAACTACTTCGAGGAACTTCCCACCCCCGACACCGACATGCTCAACGTGCCGGAGTCCGTCTTCATGCTGACGATGACCTACATGGTCTTCGATCATGTGGGGCACAAAATAAGCGTGGTCAGCCACGCCCATCTGAATGGCGACGTGGAACAAGCATACAACGACGCTACTGCCCGCATAGACGAGATAATCAGGCGCGTACAGTCTCCGCTCTCCATGCCGGCCTCATCGCACAGCGCGCCGGATCAGCGGCTCGCCACCGAATCTAATATGACCCCTGAAGAATTCTATGACATGGTTAGCCAGATCAAAGAGTACATAGTGGCGGGTGATGTGATACAGACTGTGGTCTCACAGCGCCTGTCCCGCCCGACTACCGCGGACCCGTTCCAGATTTACCGCTCCCTGCGCGCCATAAACCCGTCGCCATATATGTACTTCCTCGAACTCGACGGTTTCCAGATTGTCGGCGCGTCACCCGAGATGCTCGTGCAGGTAGAAAATGGCGTCGTATCGACAAATCCCATCGCAGGCACGCGACCACGGGGTGCCGACGAACAAGAAGATGATGCCAATGAGGAAGAACTGCGTACTGACGAGAAGGAGCGCGCTGAGCACATTATGCTCGTTGACCTGGGCCGCAACGACATCGGCAGAGTAAGCGAGCCGGGCACAGTCTCCGTGAACCAGCTAATGGACGTGGAGAGATACTCCCATGTAATGCACCTGGTGTCTCGCGTAAGCGGCAAGTTGCGAGAGGGCTATACGAACTTCGATGCCCTCCGCGCCTGCTTCCCCGCAGGAACGGTTTCCGGGGCACCCAAGATTCGCGCAATGGAAATCATCGCGGAGCTTGAGCCGGATAAGCGCGGTCCATACGCGGGCGCAGTCGGCTATTTCGACTTCACCGGAAATATGGACACCGCGATTGACATCCGCACGCTGGTCATCAAGGACGGCGTGGCGCATGCTCAGGCAGGTGGTGGCATCGTGTATGACAGCACTCCGGACTTTGAATACCGGGAGACTCTGCATAAGGCGTCCGCCCTCATGCGGGCGATAGACGCCGCCGAAGAAGTCGGCTTGGCGCACGAGTAATGGGACGCTAACAGGATGGGGAGAATAGAGAATTGATACTGCTGATAGACAACTACGACAGCTTCACATATAACCTATACCAGTACCTCTGCGAACTCGGCGCGGAGGTGGAAGTCAGACGAAACGATAAGACTACAATTGAGGAAATCGAGGCGATGGCTCCCGAAAAGATAGTGATTTCGCCAGGCCCCTGCACGCCGAAGGAAGCGGGTATATCCAACGAAGTTATTCTGAGGTTCGGCACGGAAACGCCTACTCTGGGCGTTTGTCTCGGGCACCAGTGCATCGGCGACGCCTACGGCGGCACTGTGGGCGGCGCGGGCGAGATTATGCACGGCAAGATGTCGCTCATCCGCCACGACGGTACTGGCGTTTTCGCAGGCTTGCCGAATCCGTTCGAGGCGATACGCTACCACTCACTGGCAATTTACAAAGAGGACATGCCGGAAGATCTTGAAGTTACCGCGTGGACCGATAACGGCATAGTTATGGGCGTGCGCCACAAGAGCCATCCGGTAGAGGGCATACAATTCCATCCCGAGTCCATCATGACGAAAGTGGGACACGACCTGCTGCGTAATTTCTTGGAGATGTAAGGGGAAAGCAAAGCTATGATAAGAGAAGCAATCGAAACGGTCGTGAGAGGCGATTCGCTATCGATAGAGGACGCCGCTCATGTGATGAATGAGATAATGAGCGGTGAGGCAACACCCGCGCAGTTCGGGGCGTTCGTAACAGCCTTGAGGCTCAAGGGCGAGACCGTTGACGAGATTGCGGGCATGGCACGAGTGATGCGCGAACATTCCCTGCATGTCGATATTGACGGCAGTCTCGTGGATACCTGCGGGACGGGCGGCGACGGCTCCGGCACCTTCAACATATCGACAGCTGCGGCATTTGTAGCGGCGGGCGCGGGCGCGAAAGTAGCGAAGCACGGCAACCGCGCGATGTCGGGCGCGTCCGGCAGCGCGGATGTGCTGGAAGCGCTGGGTGCGAAAATTGATCTCAACCCAGAGTCCGTTGCTCGCTGCATCAACGAAACCGGCTTCGGCTTCATGTTCGCGCAGGGGTTCCACCCCTCAATGCGCTTCGCCGCCGGTCCGCGCAGGGAAATCGGCATACGCACTGTGTTCAACATACTGGGACCCCTGACCAATCCGGCGGGCGCGGGAGCGCAGGTCATAGGCGTCGCGGATGCCTCAATGGCGTCAAAGATGGCACAAGCACTCAGCAGGCTTGGCAGCAGACGAGCGTTGGTCGTGCATGGCAATGACGGCCTGGACGAAATCACCATTGCAGACTCTACTCGAATTTGGGACCTCAATGATGGTGCGGTGGGTGAATACGAAACTTCACCCGATGAACTAGGGCTGAATAGAGCGCCATTGACCAAAATCCAGGCTTCGGACGCCGATGCCAGCGCAGGAATCATTCACAGTATTCTTGGTGGCGAAGAGGGAGCGGCACGGGATGTCGTTCTCCTGAACTCAGCAGCCGCGCTACTTGCAGGAGGACTTGCTGACACCCTTCGGAAGGGCATAGACGCGGCGGCCCAGTCCATTGACGGAGGGAGCGCGAAAGAGCGAATGGAAGCGTTCGTCGCACTGAGTCAGAGTTTGGAATAACAAGACAAGAGCTGACCGAACACCTCTAAGAGGGAAGACATGGCAGACATACTTCAAAAAATAGTCGAGGTGAAGCGCCGCGAAGTCGAGCGTCTGAAGGTCGAAATGCCGATTGCCGAACTAGAAAAGCGCATCGAGGCACAGGCACCGCCTTTGAACCTCGCCGGCGCCCTATTTGGCGATTCTGTACGCATCATCGCCGAGGTGAAGAAGGCGTCACCATCCAAAGGCATTTTACGAGAGGACTTCGATCCGCAATCGCTGGCGCAGACATACGCGGACAATGGCGCGGCAGCTATCTCCGTGCTGACCAACGCCGACCACTTCCAAGGCAGCATCGACCATCTGGCGCAAGTGCATGCGGTCGCCAATCCTCAGAAGATTCCCGTGCTGCGAAAAGAGTTCATCTTCGACCCTTATCAGATCTACGAGGCACGCGCTTTCGGCGCGGATGCCATTCTACTCATCGTCGCCATGCTTTCGCCTGAAAAATTAAAGTCGCTGATGACTCTAAGTCAAAAGTTCTGGATGCAATGCCTTGTGGAGGTACATGACGAAGAGGAACTTAAAGCCGCCCTCAACGCGGGTGCCGAGATTGTCGGTATCAACAATCGCGACCTTCGCACATTTTCAACCGACCTTGAAGTTACTGAACGTCTTGCGTCCAGAATACCATTTGGCAAGGTCGTCGTGAGCGAGAGCGGTATAAACAACCCAGAGCACATAAGGCGAATCAAGTCGGCGGGCGCGCACGCCGCGCTCATAGGTGAAGCGCTCGTAACCTCCCCCGATGTTGGAGCAAAGCTAGGAGAACTGGTGTGATGGAGTTCAAAATATGCGGCCTGAAGTCCTTGGAGCACGCGCTTGCAGCGGCGGACGCGGGAGCGTCCCTGCTCGGCTTCGTATTCGTTCCGGGAGTGCGGCGGCAAGTGTCGGTAGAACAAGCGCGAGAAGTGATATGCCGCACAAGGGAATTGCGCGGCGCGAATTGTCCTCGTATTGTTGGCTTGTTCGCCAACCAACCGTTGCGAGAGGTTAACAAAATCGTTAAGCAGTGCGACCTCGACTTTGCGCAACTTTGCGGTGACGAACCACCGGACTATTGGGACAATGTGGACGCCTGGGTTATGCGCCAGGTCAAAGTCGATGACAGCCTGCCAGGTAAGACCGCAGTCTCCACCGCACTGGGCGAAATTGAAGAAGTAGTCAATCGCCTGCATCTGACGCTGCTGGACAAGAGATTGAAAGGCGCTCTGGGCGGCACCGGACATACTTTTGACTGGGGTATCGCCTCCGAGATAGCCCGGCGGCATCCAGTCTTTCTAGCGGGTGGACTTGCTCCGGACAACGTGCGACAGGCAATCGACACGGTGCGTCCGTGGGGCGTGGATGTCTCGACTGGCGTGGAAACGGACGGTATCAAAGACACCACCAAGATCGCCGCCTTCGCGAAGATGGTGCGCGCTGCCACCTCGGGTCGCTCACCGGTCGGCACGCATGGCTAAGCCCATTGTACTCAGGCCCCACACAGTCCGCATCCAGGCGCCGCGTGAGCTGGTGTTTCAGATGATGTCCCACTTCGGCAGGGGCAGACTTCCCGGCGACAACAACGAGTCGTCGAAAGTCCTTGAGCGGGACGGCAACCGCCTCACCGTCGAATTCCAGACAAAGGCGCCCTTCGCCACATACACTACGGTCGAGGTCGTGAACCTCTACCCGCCTGAGCGCATCACCTTCGAGCATCTGTCCGGTCCTTTGCACTACGTAAAGGAAGAATTCAGATTTGAGGACGTGGACGACAGGCAGACAGACCTGACACACTCCGGCGAGTTCATCTGGAGCAGATTCCCATTCTTCGGATGGTTCGGCGGCATCATTTACACCCGCCCCGTGTTCGAGCGCACATTGGTGAAGCACATGGCGCAAGTGAAGCAGGCGGCAGAAGCGCGCGCCGCACGCAGCCGAGTCTTCCCCCGCGACTAAACTTGTCGCATTTCCTCTCTACCCGCCTCAGACCGCCTTTGTCACCGAAGTAGAGGAGACCTTTGGCCCCCAGCTTGGTATGACGGCGCACATCGTGCGCTCCTCCCCACCGGCGAATATGACCAATATATCGTCAGGGGTGGCAATAAGTGGCAGCCACCGGCTCTCGTCTTCCGGCGTAACTTCCCCACTCACTTCACCCGCGCGCTTGATGTCGGCGAGAGTTCGTTTTACCTTCGACTGCAATGTACTGCGAATATCCTGCTTGCTCCAGTCGTCCCAGACATAACTTTCGCCCGAAATCACAACCGCCAGTTCCCCTTGCCTTACGACAGCGGACCTGTCATCGGTCGATCCGACTGTTGAAAGCGACGTGCCAAGCGCGGACGCCACATCCCCCACAGTATTCAAGATCGTGCCAGGCTCGCCGCTGGCGCGCACTTGGCGGGGAGACTCGCAGGCAAAGACCGTAACGGCACTCTGCGCGCGCTCGAAGCCGCGCTCCACATGCAACGGGTTCCAGTGAGTTTCATTTTCGGCTTCGGCGATGCAGTAGCTATACTTGCCGGGATGCCCCAGGATGCTCCGGTCGAACAGGCCCGGAATCGCAGCGCAGGCATTTATCAGGATGAGCCGCACAGCGCGTCCAATCGTCGCGTTGGCGCGGTTGCCCGGACCAAAGAGATTATTACGCGAATTGATGTCAAGCTTACGCGCTATCGGGCCGTTCACGATGACCATAATGCCGGATCCGCCCAGGCTCGACGACGGTCCCACAAGGTTGAACTTCGGATCGAGCATCGCCTCGGCAGCGGCAAGAACGACGGGCATGTACTCTGGCAGGCATCCTGCCATCACCGCGTTTGCCGCAATCTTCTCGACGCTTATCTCGCGGCGGCGCTCAGGGAGTTCGCCAACAATCTCCGGTGCAGGCCTGCCGCCGTGCTCTATGAATTCCGCAACTCTCCGCTCGGTAGGCGGCACCACCGGCAACCCGTCCGTCCATCCCAGCCGGTACATCTGCTCCATAGCCTCTATGGGATCATCCCACTCGATTCCTATTCCAGAGGTTTCCGTGCTCATGTGCGTCTCCTAGTCTGTCGAAGCTGCGTGCTTATCAATCCTCTAATTCGGCTTGCAAGTATATCAGTTCGCCGCTGAGATGGCAGCTCGTGCGGCAAACCTTGACACGCGGGTTTGGCTAACATAGGCTTTACCGCGTCAACTTAATGATACTGATACTAGGAGGGATACCTTGGCGTATGAATTTGAGCACATCCACCTGAAAGCGCCCGATCCTGAAAAGACGGCGAACTGGTATGTGAAGGCATTCAACTTCGAGATTTTCAACGACCGCGGAGTGCGTCCCACAGGCGACAGGTTCATCGAGTGCAAGAGTGAGGACGGGACTATATTCCGTATTTCAGGCGCAAGAACGGACGAGGCTATGGGACAAGGTGATGCCGATGTCCACTACGGTCTGGAACACTTTGGCATCACTGTTGACGACATGGATGCTGAAATTGAGCGCCTTCAGGCTCTCGGCGCGGAACTCGCTGAGGGGCCCATATCAAATCCCGGCGGGCCGACAATCGCCTTCATCAAGGTGCCTGATGATGTGCGGATTGAGCTGCTTCAACTACCCAAGTAACCACGGCCCGAGTAACTATGGAGTGATTCAAATTGGCAAGAGAAGTTTTCTTTCCCAATCCTGACAACAAGCCTGTCGGGTTTTCGCCCGCAGCCCGCGCTGGCAATCAGGTTTTCGTGGCGGGGCAGGTTGCAACCGATGCAAACGGCGAACTGGTAGGCATAGGCGACGCAGGCGCACAGTCAGAGCAGTGCTTCAAGAATATAGAGGCTGCGCTGAAGGCGGCAGGCGCGGGCTGGGACGATGTAACCAAGATAACCTGCTTCATGGTGAACGCGGACGACTACGCCGCTTACGCTGAAGTACGAAACGGCATATTCCCTGAGAATGGTCCCGCGAGCAGTACGGTATTCGTGAAGGCGCTGGTGCGTCCAGAGATGCTTGTCGAAGTCGAAGCCTACGCGGTTGTCCAATAGACAGAGAGGTGTGCATGGCTGACGACTGCATCTTCTGCAAAATCAGGGATGGCGAAATCCCAAGCGAGATTCTGTACAGGGACGACGACTGCTTCGTAATTCGCGACATCAATCCGCTCGCGCCCACGCACTTGCTGGTCATTCCCAACGAACACTTCGCACAGCTATCCGATCTTGGCCCGGAGCCGAACCCGGCATTCGCGGGCATTTTCGCTGCGGCGCGAGCGATGGCAGAGCGTGAAGGCGTGGCGGATTCGGGATACCGCCTGATTATCAACCAGGGCAACGACGGGGGCCAAGAGGTGATGCACTTGCACATGCACCTTTTGGGCGGCAAGCCCTTGCGCGGGCTTGGCTTGAGATAGCCCTACCCTACACTGGCATCGCGCGCTTCGTGTGCGCCCTACCGATGCGCGCCGCCTCTTCTCCTGCCGGTCCGCCCGACGAGCAGACCATCACGCCCTCATCCAGCATCTCCGTAACATTGTCCGGGCTGACGCCGTTCAGGAAAGACAGCCCTGCATCCCGGCATGCCTGAAACACGCGCTCTCTCGCTGCCATAAGCTCCGGCGGTATCGGATTCGGCAGGCTCTTATAGCCGTGCGACATGCTCATATCGCCGGGTCCCCACTCGGCATATCCAATTCCGCTGACTCTCGTGCTCAACTCAACGTTATACAATGCCCGCTTATTCTCAATCTTGAGACCCAGCAGCAGTTCGCCTTCCGGGTTGAGCGGCCAAGGGTCAGCTTTATCGAGGTATTCGTCCGGAGAAATGCCCCATATCTCGGCAGCGGACGCCTGACCGCCCGCGCCGCGGGTTCCTCTGCCTATGAGATCGCCCACGCCGAGGTTCTGGAATGTGTAGCGGCAGGACTCCACGAAGGCTCGAACGGCGCCGGGCGTCTCCGCGTTGCACAGGATGATTCCGTGAACGCCACGCGCGAGAATCTGGCGAAACTGCCACGCATTGTAGCGTACGATATCCTCGCTACCGCCGTCCACGGGCACCTCAACAATGACCGCCGGAGTGCGATGGCCACTGTTCGTAGGGCCGCCATCGACCAAGCCTCGCATGAACTGGTCCAGCCCCGCCATATCGAACGCGCCGTGCTCCATGCCAATGTTGATGTAGTCGGCAAAGGTCTTAGCCATTGACTTGCCCGCTTCGTAAGACAGGTCAGCCCCCGTATGCGCGCCCGTGTAGTAGATTGGCTGTCCCTGTTCAAGCAGTTCGATCGCGCGGTTGATTCGCTTTGGCATGTTTTGTGTTTTCCTTTCGTTCAGGAACTAACAGGATGGACAGGATAGGAAGGATTTATACCGCCATCGTCCGCCCCGTGATTTTGCGCCCGATTGCCGCACCCTCTTCACCGACGCCTGATAGTATCTTCACCCCATCACCCATCAGCTTGTTCACCCTGTCCTCTGTGCTGATAGTGAAGTCGTTCCAGCCGCAGAGAAAGGCAAGACCAGCGGCATCACAGGCTGCCTTCACTCGCAGCCTGGCGGCGTCCATGTCACCAGGATACGGCGGGTCGTGCGCATCTGCGTATCCGAATGACAGTCCCATGTCTCCGGGTCCCCACTCGGCAAACGCAATGCCCGGGACCGCCGCGCTCGCTTCACAGTTTTCGAGAGCGCGCCTGTTCTCCAGTTTCAAGCCGAGAAACAGCTCGCCGTCCGGATTGAGAGGCCACGGATCCGCAATCTTCATGTACTCGTCCGGTGCGACGCCCCAGATTTCGGCAGCGCCACGCTGTCCACCGCCGCCGCGCCTTCCCACGCCGAGGCCGTCATCGCCCACGCCGATGGTCTGGAACGGATAGCGGCAGGATTCCACGAATGCCTGCACAGCACCGGATGTCTCCGCATGGCACAGAAGGATGCCGTGGATGCCGCGAGCGAGCGCCTGCTTCATCATCCAAGCATTCGCGCGCACGACCTCCTCATTCGTACCGTCCGTGGGAATGGTCATTATGACCGGCGGCGTGCGGTGTCCGCTCGGTGTAGGTCCCCCGTCAACCAGCCCCCGCATGAACTCGTCGAGAGCCGACATGTCTAATGAGCCGTGTTCCATCTCCACACCGATGTAGTCCGCCCAGGTGGACGCCATCGCTTTGCCATTTTCGTAGGACAGGTCGTGCGTTCCCGCGTTGTAAATGGGCTGCCCCTGTTCCAGAAGCTCGATAACCCTGTTTATTCGCTTAGCCATGTTTCACCTCAGTTCCATACGAATTCGCCCATACGAATTCGCGAAGTCAACGCGAAGTTTAACTGAATTAGTGTCTCACTGCCAGTCCTGCCGCTATCCGCTTATAGAAGAGCAACTCGTTCATCGGGCCGGCACTATCGTCTTGATTTCAGCCGTGAACGAGCCTTCATCTATTGTCAGCACGGCGATGGTCGCAGCCACCATGAACGAAGGATAGCCCTGTCCCGGGTTCAGGTACAGGACGCCGCCATTCGTTTCGTTGACTACCTCGTGGATGTGTCCGTAAAGAATCACATCCGGTGTTTCCTCAAAGTCTCCAAGCAGGTCCTCGGGAGGAAATTCAGGTCCTCCCCACGCAGGATGCGTCACGCCGATACGCACGCCCTCGACGTCCAATGTCTCTACATAGGGAATCGCCTGCCGCACATCCGGCGGGTCGGAGTTACCGTGTACGACAACTGAGCGTTTTGCGGCTTGGCGCAATCCATCCACCACATCCATGCGGACAAGATCCCCGCAGTGTACGGCTATATCCGCCTGCGCGACCTCCGCACGAATGTCGGGATGCACCTCGTCCCAAGTGTGGCAGTGCGTGTCTGAAAATACAATAATGCGTGTGCTCATGACGGACAGAATCTTACCACAATTCTTACCAGCGACATTGATATGTTGAAAGTGGGTTTTGTGTTACAATCCCCGCAATGTTTGATTGACGGAAGCGTATGCTCGCGATTTCAATTCGAGAGTTTACAGATAGCTGGAGGTGCAGCCTATGGTTTCCAATGGTCATAACTCCGGCAACGGTCCCCTCAAGGGCATCCGCGTGCTGGACATGACGGTTTGGCAGTTCGGCCCGGTGAGTACCGCGATGATGGGCGACATGGGCGCAGACGTCATCAAGATCGAGGCGCTCGACGGCGACGCAGGACGGGGTCTGTGGCGAGCATCCACGCTCAACATGGACTTGGGACAAGGCCGTAACGCCTATTTCGAGGCATGCAACCGAAACAAGAGGGGCATTGCCGTTAACCTGAAGACCGAAGCGGGCCGCCGGATTATCTACAAGCTGGTGGAGAATGCGGACGTTTTCGTGCAGAACTATCGGCAGGGCGTCGCGGAACGGCTCGGCGTAGGGTACGACACGCTGCGCGAGATTAACCCTATGCTCGTTTACGGCTCTGCCAACGGCTACGGGCCAGCAGGTCCTGACTCGCACCTTCCCTCATTCGACGGCTGTGGTCAGGCGCGCGCAGGGCTGATGATGTCGGCGACGGAACCGGACGCTGAATACCCTACCCGCATTTCACAGGGCGTTTCCGACCAGATGGGCGCTATCATGATGTGCATGGGCGTTCTATCCGCACTCGTTTGCCGCAATCAACAGGGCATCGGGCAGAAGGTCGATGCATCGCACCTGAGCGCGAACATGTGGCTACAAGGGCTTGGCATCAGCATGAGCCTGCTCAACAACGGGCAGACCTTCGGCTCTTACGAGCGCGAAGCCCCCACAAATCCGCTGTCGAACGTGTACAAGTGCAAGGACGGACGCTGCATTCAGATGATGCACTTGCAACCCGATCCGTACTGGCGTCCGATCTGCCGCGCTATGGGCATGGATGACATCATTGACGACCCGCGCTTTACCGATATGCGAGCGCGCGCCGAGAACACGGTCGAGCTCGTCAGGATAATGGACGAGAAATTTGCGAGCAAGACGCTTGACGAATGGGACAACATCTTTCGCGAGTATGAGGTGGACTTCATCTACGCGAAGGTGCAGTCGATAACGGACCTTGAAGACGACGTGCAGGTTGTCGCAAACAACTACATCACCGACTTCGAGCATCCGGTCCTCGGCGATGTGAAGATGTGCAACCACCCGAACATTTACAGCGAAACGCCGGCAGGGATATGGAAGGAAGCACCCGAACTCGGGCAGCACACGGAGCAGATTCTCATAGACGAACTTGGCTACGACTGGGACGACATCAGCGAGTTGCAGGAGGCAGGCGCAATTCTGTGAAGAGTAAAATAAACACTTCTAACAGACTGATTGGAGCAAGAGGATAATACGCTAGTTGCCTGATCCAGAAGTCATCCTATCATCCAGAGACCGCGTCTGTTGCGAACCATATTATCAGGCCGATCAGACTCGAATATCAGATTCGCAGAATTTCGTAGATTATTGCTCAATATGGCATTTTATGAAACTATTCGCGGAAGCCACCATGTTTTCCGCAGGTCTGGGTTGAGAGCGTCTGTAGTAATACAGCCGAAGAACTCAATGGCGAAGACATATCAAATCAGACAATTCCGACAAATAGTGATCAGATTTGGATTGATGCCACATGACTCATAGATACGAAATAATCATCTATTGGAGTTTCGAGGACGATTCATTCGTCGCGGAAGCCCCTGAACTTCCCGGCTGCGTCGCTGACGGGGCTACATATGAGGACGCCCTGACGATGATCCAAGAAGTCATGGGCATCTGGATAGAGACGCAGAAGGAGATGGGACATCCCATACCCATGCCCAAAGGAAGGCTGATGTTTGCGTAGGCATCGCCGACAAATTAGGAATCCAATACAAAGGGAGGAGAAATGGCAGAAATAGACGGCGGGCGATTATTCGCCAAAGCATTGAAACGGGAGGGTGTAGAGTATGTCTTCACGCTGAATGGCGGACATATCTACAATCTCTACGAGGGATGCGTTGACGAGGGCATCAAGGTCATAGACTTCCGGCACGAGCAGGTTGCCGCCCACGCCGCTGAGGGCTGGGCAAAGGTTACCGGCAAGCCGGGGGTGGCAATCGTCACTGCGGGACCCGGCGTTACGGACGCCGTAACCGGCATCGCAAACGCATTCCAGGCACCAAGCCCGATGATTCTCATCGGCGGCAATGCGGGCATCACCGACCACCTGCGAGGTGGCCTGCAGGACTTCGACAGCGCGACTTTCCTGAAGCCTGTTACCAAGTTCTCCGAGCAGGTTAAGCGCGTCGAGCGCATACCTGAGTATGTATCGATTGCGTTCCGTCACGCCACTTCCGGCGTTCCGGGTCCCGCCTACCTTGAAATACCTATTGACGTTGTCGGTGGCGTTACCGACGAAGAGAACGTGAAGTACCCCGGCAGCTACCGCACTGAGTCCAAGGCTTACGGCGATCCGGAGTACATCAAGCAGGTTGTGGACATCCTTCACAACACCGAACGCCCGATGGTGCTCGCCGGCTCCGATGTCTGGTGGAACGATGCGTCGGAGGAACTACGAGAGTTCATCGAAATGATCGACTCCCCCGTGTTCCTGAACGCAATGGGGCGCGGCAGCATCCCTTCGGACCATCCGAACCTTGGCAGCCTCGGCAGGCGCTATGGCATGGTGAAGTCCGACACGGTCATCCTCATTGGAACTCCTATCGACTTCAGACTTAGTTATGGTGCGGATAGCTTGTTCCCACAGAATCCGAAGCTCATCGAAATCATGATGGACGGCAGCAAGATTGGCCAGAACCGCGACATCGATGTCGGCGTCGTCGGCGACTCCAAGGCTGTGCTTCGTCAGATAATGGACGAGTTGCGCGCCACGGGCTACAAGTCCCCCGGCAAGGGATGGGTCGAAGAGGTCATTACTGAAGACCAGACCCTGAAGGCAGCCGACGAGGAGATGCTGAACAGCACTCAGTCGCCAATCCACCCTATGCGAGTCATGAAGGAATTGCGCGATGTGCTGGACAGGGATGCTACGGTCATCGGCGATGGCGGCGACATCGTTACATTCGCCGCGCGCGTTCTGAACATCAACGAGCCGGGCCACTGGCTCGATCCGGGGCAGTTCGGCTGCCTTGGAGCAGGCAGCGGATTCGCGGCAGCGGCGCAGCTCGCGCGCCCCGGCAAGCAGGTCTGCATCGTCTATGGAGACGGCGGCTTCGGCCTGACCGGTTTCGACGTAGAGAGCTACGTGCGCTTCAACCTGCCAATTGTCTCCATCGTCGGCAACAACGGCGCGTGGAACCAGACGACTCAAGGCGTAGTGCGGCGCGGCATGCGCGGCATTGGCACGTACCTGTCGCAGGAAACCGACTACGCGAAGATTATGGACGGCATGGGCGGCTACGGCGAGCGCGTAACCGACCCGGAGGAGATTCGCCCCGCACTCGAGCGCGCGTTCAACTCCGGCAAGCCCGCGCTTCTCGATGTGGTTACTGATCCGGAGGTGGCATACGCCGCAATGGGCGGGCGGTCACGGCAGCAGCGCCAGTACTAGAAAGTATTTCAGTCTGTCAGTTAGTCAGTCTGTCAGACTATCGGTTGGGCGGTCCCGCACGGGGCCGCCCTTTCGCATATCCACAGAAATAGCAGGGTTCGGTGAACTATGAGCAGCGACAAAAAAAGCAGAGGCGGCCCCCTTTCCGGAATGCGGGTCATCGACTGGACGATGTGGCAATTCGGTCCCGTCTCCACGATGATGCTCGCCGACCTGGGCGCCGATGTCATCAAGGTTGAGTCCCTCGACGGCGATCACGGCAGGCAGTTCGCCAGCGTCGCGGGAGTGGTGAGCGGCCTTGAAGGGAGCAGCGCCTATTTCGAGAGCCTGAATCGCAACAAGCGCGGCATCGCTCTCGACCTCAAGCATCCCAAGGGCTTAGAGGTGATGCTGAAGCTTGTGGACAGTTCCGACATCTTCGTCGAGAACTTTCGGCAGGGTGTTGCGGAGCGTCTCGGCCTCGGATATGAAGACCTAAAGCAACGCAAGCCGGAGCTTATCTACGCTTCGGCAACAGGCTACGGCCCAAAGGGCGATGACTCCGGCAAGCCTGCATTCGCTCTAACAGGGGAAGCGCGCGCAGGCTCTCTTTGGTGGGCGGGCCCCGGCGACGGCATCCCTTACAACATAAACGGCATGGCGGACCAGATTGCGGGCATCATGCTCTCTTACGGCGTTCTTGGCGCTGTGGTCGCGCGCGAGCGCTTCGGCATCTCACAGCGAGTGGACGTTTCGCACCTCGGCAGCCTGATGTGGCTTGGCGGTATGCGAGACGGCATCGCTCTGCTGATAGGCAGCGAGTTCGAGAGGCAGCCAAGAACCCGCGCCGGAAATATCCTCTGGAACTACTATCGCTGCAAGGATGACAAATGGATCGCCTTCTCAATGAGCCAAGGGGAACGCTACTGGCCCACATTCTGCAAGGCGCTGGAGAGGCCGGACTTAGTTTCGCATAAGCGTTTCAAGACTATGGAATTGAGGCGCGAACACCGTGAAGAACTCATCGCCATTCTCGACGACATATTCATCAAGCATACCCGCCCGGAGTGGGAGAAGCGTCTTGCCGATGCCGGAGACCTTATCTGGGAGCGTGTGCAGTCGATAATGGACTTGCCGAACGACCCGCAGGTCATAGAGAATGACTATCTCATCGACTTCGAGCATTCCACACTGGGGCCAACCAAGTGGCATCAGACTCCGATCGCTTATGACGAAACGCCGGTATCTACACAGCGGCTCGCGCCCGCGCACGGCGAGCACACCGAGTCGGTACTCATAGACCTGCTCGACTACACATGGGACGACATAGAAGAACTCAAGGGACAAGGAGTCATACTCTAGTTCCCGGCTCTTGCGATTTGCGGCAGAGCGCGTAAAATACCGCAATAAGAGAGCGCTACAATGGAAGCAACAAGGAGCAGGCAATGACGCAGCAACAGACCCGCAACCCGGAAGAAGCCTACGTTGGCAAGGACCTCGGCAGCAACCAATTCACGGCATCCGACGAAATTCTGCATCACTATTATGACGGACTTGAAGTCGATGCGTCCTTTTACACCGACGTGTCGCCATACGGCAAGCCGGTCGTTCCCTCGATGATTCTCACCAATGTGGATGGTGGGTTCAGCGGCGCAGGCTTCAACGATAACTTCGGCAATCTGTGGATTCGACAGGAATGGGAGCTGCACAAGCCTATGTACCCTGCCGAGACCTACCGCCGTACCTCGACCGTCGCTGACATTTACGACTGGCGCGACCGCACCGTCGTCAAGCAGGTTGTGGACTTGTGGTCCGACGATGGCGAACTGATGGCGCGCGGCACGCACCACCAGAGCTACCTGCTCGGCAAGAGTCATCTCGGCAAGGTCAAGCTGCGCGATCCCAAGAAGAAGGAAGGCATCCGCAAGTTCCAGGTTCCCGACGGTGAACAGATCGGGCCCGTAGAGAGCGACATCACTCTGGAGATGTGCGGCCTCTTCTTCCACGGCAATAAGAACTACCACACCGACAAGCAGGCAGCTGAAGAGCTGGGCTTTGAGGAAGTCGTAGTCGGTGGCAGGATGACTATGTCCTACATCGGCGACCTGATGGACAGGCGCTTCGGCAAGGGATGGTTCGAGGGCGGTACGCTGGACATCAAGTTCACGAACATCGTATGGCCCGACGACCACGTTATCGCCCGCGGCGTCATCACTGACAGAGTGCAGGAGAACGGCGGCACTCGCGCTAATGTAGCGGTCTGGATGGAAAAGCCTGACGGCACCGTTTGCATCGTAGGCACGGCGAGCGCACTGGAATAGACACGCCTTACCTGGCGCGTTCAATCATCTGGGCAGCCTACGGGCTGCCCTTTTGCATTAGCGTGCTGACCGAATGAAACGACACTGGGGCTGAAATGCCAACTCTCTACATCGTCTCAACGCCCATCGGCAACCTCGAAGACATCACTCTGCGCGCGCTGCGCGTTCTGCGAGAGGTGGGACTCATTGCCGCCGAAGACACGCGCGTAACCCGCAAGCTGCTGAGCCACTACGATATACATACCCGACTTACCAGCTTCAACGAGCACAACCAGTCCTCCCGCATACAGGAACTGCTGTCCGCGCTCCGCGATACGGATGTCGCGCTCGTTTCCGATGCGGGCACTCCGGGTGTGAACGACCCGGGCAAGGCGCTCGTGCAAGCCGCCTCCGATGCCGGCGTTCAGGTCCTTGCCGTACCTGGAGCGTCTGCGGTAACTTCGGCGGTTGCCGTATCCGGCATAGTGGATGAAGCCTTCATATATCTCGGATTTCTGCCACGCAACAGAGGCGACCGGCGGCGGCTTTTCGAATCGCTTGCATATGAGCGGCGTCCGGTAGTGGCATTCGAGTCGCCTAGGCGCATTCGTCAGTCGCTTCAGGCTATACGCGAGACACTCGACGACAGAATCGTTGCCGTGTGCCGCGAGATGACGAAGCTACACGAAGAGGTGTTTCGCGGCACCGCATCCGAAGCTCTGCGTCACTTCGAGCAGCCGAGAGGTGAATTCACAATCGTAATCGAAGGCTGTAAAGAATCGTCGGATGATGACACAGAGTTGGATGCGCTGGCTTCAACTCTCTTACACCGGCTAAGACGCCAGGGAACGGGTGCAAAACACGCCGTCTCCCATGTAACCGCCGTTACAGGACTGTCGAGGCGACAAGTGTACAAATTGTGGCTGGACAGCGCCGCGCCAGAACGCCATCAAGAGACGGAATAAGTGCCTTGTCTCATTGCCTTGTGTTATCATGGCAGGCGGCGACCACAAGGTTTTATTGAGCGTGATGAGCAATGCCAGAGCGAATTCTTGCGGCCGTAGCGTGGCCCTACGCGAACGGCTCCATCCACATAGGGCATGTTGCGGGAACTTACCTGCCAGCCGACATTTTTGCCCGTTACCACCGCATGAAGGGCAACGACGTATTGATGGTGTCGGGTAGCGATGCCCATGGCACGCCGGTTACGCTCACTGCCGAGCAGCAGGGAGTCGGCCCCGAAGATATATTCAATAAGTATCAGGCAGAGTTTCTTGACAGTTGGAAACGGCTCGGCATCAGCTTCGACCTGTTCACGACCACGCACACGGACAACCATGCCCAGGTGGCGCAAGACATCTTCAGCAGGCTGCTCGAACGAGGCTACATCTACAAGGACACCATGGTGCAGCCTTATTGCGAGAACGAGAACCGCTTTCTCGCCGACCGCTATGTGGAAGGCACCTGCCCGCACTGTGATTTCAACGGCGCGCGCGGAGACCAGTGCGACGATTGCGGACGCACCCTCGACCCCAAGGACTTGCTCAGCATGGTCTGCCGAATATGTGGCAGCGCCCCCGAATTCAGAGAGACCGAGCACTTTTTCCTGAAGCTCAGCGCGTTCGAGGACCAGCTTCTGGAGTGGGTTCGCAAGCAGGACCACTGGCGTCCCAACGTCCGCAACTTCACCATCGGCTATCTGGAAGGCGGACTCCATGACCGCGCTATAACTCGCGACATCGAGTGGGGTGTCCCCTTGCCCCTTGAAGGCTACGAGGACAAGCGACTCTACGTGTGGTTCGAGGCGGTCATAGGCTACCTTTCCGCATCCATCGAATGGGCGCACAACAATGAAACTCCGGAGGCGTGGAAGCCCTTCTGGGAGGACGGCAGCCGCGCCTACTACTTCATGGGCAAGGACAACATTCCCTTCCACACGGTAATCTGGCCTGCCATGCTGCTCGGCTACGGCGGCTTGAAACTGCCATACGACGTGCCCGCGAACGAGTACCTTAATCTGGAAGGCTTCAAGCTTTCCACAAGCCGCAACTGGGCCGTCTGGCTGCCCGACTATTTGGACAGCTATGAGCCGGACCCGTTGCGTTACGTTATAGCCGCAAATCTGCCGGAAACCTCCGACTCTGATTTCTCGTGGCGAGAGTATGTGCGGCGCAACAATGATGAACTTGTGGCGACCTACGGCAACCTGGTACACCGCGTCCTATCGATGCTCAATCGCAATTTCGACGGCATTCTACCGGATCCGGGTGAGTTGGACGAGGTAAGCAAGGGGCTGCTGGCTGAGGCACAGCAACGTTTTGACGAATCGGCAACATATCTGGAAGCGGTGCGGCTCAGGCAAGCATTGCAGTCGTCTATGTCGCTCGCTCAAGCCGCGAATCGCTACCTGGATCAGAAGGAGCCTTGGCGGGCTGTGCGGCGCGACAAGCAGGACGCCGCGCAGACACTTTGGACCACGCTCTCAGTGATAAACTGCCTGAAGACAACCACGTATCCCTTCCTGCCCTTCAGCTCGCAGAAACTCCAGGGGATGCTCGGCTTTGAGGGCAATGTGGAAGACTCGGGCTGGACTTGGGATGCCAACGCAATGAAGCCTGGGCAGCAATTGCAACGATCTACTCCGCTGTTCCAGAAGCTCGACGAAGATGTCATCGCCGCGGAAGAACAGCGGCTGAACGATTAAAGGCCGCATTAAAGGAACGACATCGAGTGCAATCCGTATCGTTTTACGAACCCGTCAGGGAGCGTCTGGAAAAGGTCAACTCTTCCCTGACGGAAATGGCAGAAGAGAAGCACCCGTTTCTGGCGCAGTTGCTGGATCACACCTTTTCCACTCCCGGCAAGAACATACGGCCCGCCATAACGCTGCTCGCCTCCAATTTCTACCGGCACGACGAGCGCCTCACGGAGAAAATGGCGATAGGCGTGGAGCTGCTACACATTGCCTCGCTCATTCACGACGATACTGTGGACGGCGCGGCGCTCCGAAGGGGTAAGCTCACCATCAGCAGCCTATGGGGCCCCAAGGCCGCTGTTTTGGCAGGCGACTACATTTTTGCAGCTTCGGCAACGCTGGTCTGCGACACGGGAAACATCCGCGTCATCAGGCGGTTTGCCGAAACGATAATGGAGCTTTCCAGTGGCGAACTGCAAGAGATGGCGGAAACTTACAATCCTGAACAGTCCATGGAAGGCTATCTGGAGCGTATCTACAACAAGACGGCTTCCCTGTTCACCACCGCGGCAGAGTCAGGCGCCGTCTTGAGCGGCGCTCCGGAACCCTGCTCTCAGGCGCTGCGAGGCTACGGGCATAATCTGGGCATGGCATTTCAGGTCGTTGATGACATCCTCGATTTCGATGGCACGGAAGAAGAGATTGGCAAGCCAATTGGCAGCGATCTCGCTAACGGAGTTGTTACATTGCCCACCCTTATCGCCATGAAGGGTAAGGCGTGCTCCGATGCCGTAAAGCGCGCGCTTGAAAGTCCGGACAACAGTGATTTTATGTGCGAAGCAATCAGTCTCATCCAAGACGACCGTGTTCTGGAGGAGTCGTACAATTTCGCCAGTCGTTATTGTGAGAAGGCGTTGGACAACCTGGCTGGACTTCCAGAAAGCCACTCCCGCGATTCCCTTGAAGAATTAGTGAGCCACGTCAAGGTGCGGCGCAGCTAAATTCGCCCTCGCCTACTCAGGCGTGTCCACGCAGGGCTATGCCTGCCACACTACCTCTCCGTTAACTATCGTCATCGTAACCCGCAAATCCAGCAGGCGTTCCGGCGCAACTCTAGTCGGGTCCGCACTCAATATGGCAATATCCGCCCGCTTGTCCACCGCAATCGTACCCGCCATATCCTCAGCGCAGACCGCATAGGCGGCGCTCTTGGTGTGCATTTCAAGAGCCTGCATCGCCGTCAGACGCTCTTTTTGTCCAACGACTTCGCCCGACTCTGCTTGTCGCGTAATAGCAGCGCACATTCCCGCAATCGGATTTGGCGCGCTCGCCGGCGCGTCCGAAGAGGCTGCAAGCGCCAAGCCACCGCTAACGAAAGCCTTGAAGCGATAAAGCCACCGCGCATGATCGCCAAGCTCCCTGAGATAGCGAAGTCCGCTGTCCCGAATAAATCTAGGCTGAGAGACAACAACGGGACCGGCGCGCAGCAGTGCGTCCAAGGTTTCAGGAGGGCATTCTGATGCATGCTCGATGCGGTCGCGCAGCTCAGACGCACGATTGGCAGCGAGCACTTCCGCGGCGGCAATTACCGCTTCCGCTTCCACAGCATGAATCGCTACCGGAAATCCGCTGGAGTGTGCATACTCGATTATAGAGCGCAGTTCATCGGTCCGCGGATGGAGTCGGCCGCCCGACAGCGTTATCACAATCTTCGCATGCCCGATCAAATCCAGGCCATCACCTTTACCGAATCGCAATCCTGCGCGCAGAAAGTCATCTATGATGTCGGCGCCTGGCATTAGATGCAGCGAAGGCACAAAGCCCTTTGCCTTCCTTATGCGCCGGAAGAGCTTCCATCTGTCAACAGAATTGGAAGGAGTAGCATCCACAGTACAAGTCACGCCCTGTGATAAGAATATGCGGCTTGCGTGGGAGACAGCATCGCGCAACTGGCATTCGTTCATGGGCGGGATACGTCCATCTAGCCAGTTCGCCATCTCCAGCAGCAAACCGGAAGGCTCTCCGCCGTCGAGGTCGCGCGCTATCGTGCCTCCGGCAGGCTCCTCTGTATCGGCGCCGATTCCAACGCGCTCAAGTGCGAGGCTGTTCAGCACGCATGCGTGTCCGGAGAGATGGTTTAAGCGCACCGGGTGATGCGGTGAAGCGAGATCCAGGTCCCGGCGATTCGGGTGGCGCTTTTCACGCAGGTCGAAATCGCTGTATCCGGTAGCTCGAATCCAATCTCCGCGAGGCGTAACTTCGGCAACTCGACCTATCTCACGCACAATGTCATCAATGCCGGACACGGCGCTCGGAGAGCAGTCAACCGCCTCCAGACTCGCAGCGTAGGCGAGTATGTGGCAGTGGGCATCTATGAATCCTGGAACGACGGTGCGCCCGCCGCAGTCGATGATCTCTGCGGCGGCGAGAACTGCGGGAGAAAGATTGCGCCTCTTCCCTACCCACCGGATGCGACCGCGCCTGACGATTACCGTGTCGGCAAAAGGTCGCACGCCATCAAGCGTCAGAACATTGCCGTTCACGAGCGCGATATCCGGTTGCTCGCTGTAATCTCTCATGACACTACGGCAGCGCGGAAACCGAAGAGAAAGATAGGTTAGTGAACGACGGACAGCGGGGTTGCCTCGATTCGCCTGACGACAATCTTGTCGCGCTGCATCATGTCTGGGATGGCAGGCGCAATATCGTTTTTCCATGTGTCGCTGTCGTACACTGCTTCGTATAGGCGCTCACGCTGCTCTTCACTCTCGAAGCGGCGCACCCAAATATACAGGTCGTCCTCTTCTCCGCCGATGAAGCTGCCCACAATTACCATCCCTTTGCCCGTCTGAAACGGGATGATGGTTTCCTCCATAAACCTGACCCAGTTCTCACGCTGTCCCGGCTTTGTTCGGTACTCTCTCAATTCAAAGAACATTGCAGTCTCCTTTGCCGATTTTGATTGCGAGTAATGTATTAGCGCACACGCGATGTGTCAAGCCGTCATGTGGAGAACGCGAACACATACGCGCTGGCAATCACATACAGCGAAATCAGCGCGATTGATTCATAAGTGAAGTACTTGGTCGGCCGCCTTCTAGTCCGCACCATCAGCCCGATAATTACGACGGAAGTCATGATGATTGCAAACACCGCTGTCGCTTCATGTATGGATGATATTGACGACCACAAAGGCTTGCCCACGAGCGCGAGATCGTCAATCGTAAGGATGAAGCCCATGTTGAACAGGTTGCTGCCCAGCACATTCGTTATCGCAAGTTCAGGCGCGTTGATACGCAGCGCCGCTAGTGAAGCCGCAAGTTCGGGCAGCGATGTGCTGAATGCCAAGAACTGTGTGCCCACGAAACTCGCCTGCCAGTGCATGGCGTGCGCTATGCCTTCACCTATGTTCGCAAGCCATATCGCCGAGCCGATGATGATCGCCGCTGCCAGCAGATAGGTTGCGCCTGCGCGCGCCAGGCTTTCGGAGGCGTATTCTCCCTCTTCGGCTTCTACTCCGGCATGTTCGGGCGACTGCGCCACTCGATAAATCATATACATGGAGAAGAGGAACATAACGAACAGGATGATGGTCATCGGACTAATCAGCCAACCGGCGAATCCATCTACTCCCAGATGTCCATGAAGCGCTATCGCCAAGATAGTTATGGATAAAACGAGAATGCCCAGAATGCCTACGAAGACTGAAGTAGTGCTCACGCTATTCAGTATCGGAACGCCGGATTTGCGCCAGAACAGGTCAAGCAAGCCGATTATGAACAGGTTGAACAGATTGCTTCCGAAAGCATCGCCTACCGCTAGATCGGGCTGGCCTACGATAGTGATGGCGCTGACGCCTGTGCCCAGCTCCGGCAGCGATGTTGCGGTTGCGAGAAGTACCACCCCAATGAACGAGCGACCTAAGCCGGTTCGCAGTGCGATTATGTCCGCGGATTTGGCGAGGAAATTAGAGGCGAAAAGTATCAATCCCGCCGCCAGCAGCAGCTGTATCCAAAGTCCCGGGATTGATTGGGCGATTTCAGTCAATGGCTCTCCTCTATTCCTCCGGCAGCGGCACACCCGCGAAAAAAACGACCCCGATTCTACGGGGCCGTAATCTCTCTGCCAGGAAATTCTTCCTGTATTAACTCTTTGGTCGGTTACAGGTCAACAGGTCGGCGCGGTCGCCCCATCTGTCCAGAAAACGGCCATAGTTCTTGCGGCTCAGCTCATCGCGCTCCGCTTCCGCCAGTTCGGACCAGACACGATGCTCATGTTGCGCTACAGGAAGTTCGGCATCTGCGACTATTCTATACCCCTGCGCCTTGAATTGGAAACTGAAATCCAAGTCCAGGTTGCGGTAGAAGCGGAAGGTCTGGCGAGGAAGACCGACTTCATTCAATCGCTCACGCCTGAACGCGAAGCAGTAAGCCTGCATCGCATCCATATCCCCGCTCTCGCCCTCGCCGTCGTGAAAGTGATGCAGGTCTGTGGTTCGCAAGCCGAAGGGACCAGTTACGCCAACAGTCTCGTCTTCGAGTGCGCTTTCAATAGGAGCGAATATATCGCCTTCCACCTCCACGCTCGTGTCCACCATGACCACCGTCTTGCCGAGACACTGCTTCAGCAGGATTCGCTTGGCAGAGCCTTCCCCAAGTGGATGATCGATATGAATCACTCTGAGGCGCTTGTCTTGGGCAGCAGCTCCTTCCAGCCATTCGTCTGTGCCATCGCTGGAACCGTTATCCACGACTACGATTTCGGCGTCGCGCTCTCCCAGCCACTTGAACGCACTCTCCACGCAGCGCCGCACATCACCGAGGTAATTGCAGGCGACGATACCCACAGTCAGGTCAACACGGTCATCTTCATCCATAAGCGAAGGAACCTCCACTTCGGACGAATATGTATGCCATCGCTCTTGCCTCATCTCCCAGTCGGTCTTCGGGCGCACCAGCGTCGCTACGGAGCCGTCCTGCACAATGTAGCCGGAGTCAACGAGGCTTTCGCGTATCGAGTCTGCGCGGGCGTATTCCTGTCGTCCACGATGCTCTGAGCGATGCGAAATCTCATTCACGACTTCGCTAGGAACCGCGTAGTCGTCAAAAACGTTAGCGATGTCCAAGCCAAGCACCCTGTCGAAGTACGAGAGAAGTTCAAGTTTCGCGCTTGGCGATACATCTGAGTGCGCGAGTTCCCATGTCAGCGCAAGAGCGCCAGGCATGTTGAGGTTGTCGTCAACGAGCGACTTGAACCGCTCCTGCCACTGAGCAACAACTTCTGTATCTACTGAGCTACCGTTTGCTTGGGAGGACCACTGCCACACCATATTTCGCAACCGGAGCAGTGCCCGCTGTGCTGCCTTGAGAGAAGTGAATGTGAAATTCAAGCGTCTATCGTACTGCGCCGTCAGGCAGAGGTAGCGAAATGCCAGCGGGTCTATACCTTGCGCTTCAATGTCCGACAGGATGAACGAGTTGCCCATCGACTTCGCCATTTTCACGCCGTCCGCCAGCAAATGCTGCCCATGCGTCCAGATATTGACCACCTGCTCGCCCGCATAGCCCTCACTCTGGGCGATTTCGCCTTCATGGTGTGGAAATATGTTGTCCACGCCACCGGTGTGAATATCAAAGTGCGAGCCAAGATACTTGATCGACATAGCTGAACACTCGATATGCCAGCCGGGGAATCCCTCACCCCAGATGCTAGGCCACTTCAGATCTCTGCCAGCCTCGGCGGCTTTCCATAGAGTAAAATCCCGTGGGTCGCGCTTCAGCGGGTCGGCTTCAACCCTGACCGCTTCAAGCAGGTCGCCCTCCGCTATATTGCCGGACAGCTTGCCATAGCCACCAAACTTGCCGACCTCGTAATACACATTTCCGCCGACTTCGTATGCGAGGCCGCGCTGAACGAGACGCTCGGTTATTTCCAGCATCTCCGGGACGTGGTCCGTGGCTTTCGGAAACTCTTGCGCCGGGATGATATTCAGCTTCAATTCATCGCTCAGGAACCGGTCCGTATAGAACTGCGCTATCTGCGCCGGAGTCTTTCCCTCGGCTCTGGCAGCGGCGATAACCTTGTCGCCGCCTTGCTCCAGAACTTCCTGGCGCATGTGCCCCACATCGGTGATGTTCTTGATATGGACCACTTCTAGATCGTTCAGCTGAAGCGCCCGCCTAATCCAGTCCGCCATCAGATATGATCTGAGATTGCCGATGTGAGCGTCCCGGTACACAGTCGGTCCGCAGGTGTACATCTTGACCACTCCGGGCTGGATAGGTCGCACTTCTTCAATTTGTTTGGACAGAGTATTGTATAACCTGAGCACTTGCCTACTCTCCCCCGTTTTATCGTCCCTTATGCCCTTGCCTGATGTCTTTGATTGTACATCGGCATAAAGCGCTTGTCTAACTCAATTTCGCGATGGCGCGCAGCCGCGTGCGCCTATGCTTCAAGTGAGATAACGCGCAGCAGATTGGTGCTTCCCTGCACTCCCATCGGCAGGCCCGCGACAAGGACGATGGAGTCTCCGCTAACCACGCCGGGAACCTTGCGCGCCTGCTCTTCGCCGATCTCAAAGAAGTCTTCTCCCGACTTCAACTGTGCCACAATCACGGGGATCGTACCCCAGTACAGAGTGAGTCGCCGCCTGATGTCTGCATACGGTGTGAGCGCAAGTACGGGCGACTTCGGACGATATCTGGAAACCCGGCCGGCGGTGCTGCCGCTCTCGGTAAATGCGACTATCAGAGCCGCCTCCAACTGGTGCGCTGTGCGGACCGCCGAGAAGCTGATCGCGTCGTCCGTGCGCTGGTCCTCCGTCAACTGCGACTTGGCAAGCAGAATGTCATCGTAAGGCAGTGCCTCTTCAGTCTCAAGCGCCGTCTGCACCATCGCATGCACAGCATCAATTGGATGCGAACCAACCGAAGTCTCCCCCGAAAGCATAACGGCGTCCGTGCCGTCGTATATCGCGTTCGCGACATCCGTAACCTCCGCGCGCGTCGGCATCTGGGAGCGCACCATCGACTCCAGCATTTGCGTCGCCGTAATGACAGGCTTTCCAGCCGCGTTGCATTTGGCAATCAAGTCCTTCTGAATAACAGGGATGCGATACAGAGACACATGCACGCCCATATCTCCCCTTGCCACCATGATTCCGTCGCTGGCATCCAGAATACTGTCAAAGTTCTCCAAAGCCTCCACCGATTCGATCTTTGAAATTATCAGCGGATTTGCGCCGTGACTCTTCACGATCTCGCGCGCTCTGCGTACATCTCCGTCTTCATTGACCATCGACAGAGCTACGAAGTCCGCGCCCTGTTCAGCGGCAAACGCAAGACATCTCTTCGCATAGTCATCGAGAGCGGGTTGAGAGGGAGACCTTCCGGGCGTAACCACTCCCCTGCGCTCGGTAACTCGCCCGCCCACCTCAACTTTGCAGTGTACGTCGTCGCCCTCCACGCTCTCTACCTTCAGCCTCAGCAAGCCGTCGTCCAGCAGGATGGTCCCTCCTACTATCGCATCTCTATGAATGCCGGGCGGAAAGACGGAAATTATGGTCTGGTTCCCGATAGTGTCTCTACTTGTGAGCGTGATCAAGTCGTCATTCTTGATATCCAGCACGCCGGGAACGGTCGGGCCCGTTCGATACTTGGGCCCTGGAACATCCACCATAATGCCAATAGGCACTCCGAATCGCTCTGAAACTCTCCTCACGCGAGCGAATGTGGTGATATGGGTCGCTAAGTCGCCGTGCGACATATTGAGGCGTGCAATGCTCATGCCTTCCCTTACCAGCGATTCAATCATCGCCTCCGACTCGGTCGCCGGTCCGAGAGTGCAGACAATTTTCGTCTTTTGGAATCTCTTGCCTATATTTGTGGAGAGCATTCGAGGAAAAAACCTCCGACGTCAAGATCAGCGACTAGATGAAGTGTTCCAGTCTGATTACCGTCCTGACTTTTCTTGAACAACGGGGCTATGATACCAGTTTCGGCTGTTCCTTTACACCGAAAATCATCAAATGAGAATCTTGCATTAGTCCCTTCCCCTTTGATGGGGGAAGGTTAGGATGGGGGTGATAGCACATCTCCATTGTCCTAAACTGCACTAATGCAATTTTCTTATCAAATATCTGCCTTTGAGCGAATGACCAATAGCCGTCGCACATTAGCGGCATTGCCTCCCCGGATAAACAAAAGACCAAATGAGGACTACGATTCGCTATGCAACCAACTGATACCTGCATGTAAAGTTGTCTTATCACTTTGGCGCACTTTGCGACCGATGACATGAAATGCAACGCTTACGGTAATTTGAATGGTGATGCTCAGACAACTTTACGAGCTTCAGCAGCTTGACCTGATAAGGGCGGAGAAGCAAGAGGCTCTCGGCGCGGTGCGTGCGGAGCTTGCGGACGAGTCGAATCTGCGGCAAGCTCACGCCCGTTTCGCCAACATCCAGTCTCAGTACACAAGCCAGAACGCGCTCCGACGTGACGCGCAGCTTGCCGTCGAGCAAATCGAAGTTCGCGAAGAGGCTGTCCACAACCGCCTCTACGGTGGCGCTGTCACTAACCCGCGCGAACTCGAAGCATTTCAGGAAGAACAAACGATGTTGAGTCGCCAGAAGTCAGAAGCCGAAGACCTTCTGCTTGAACGGATGGTAGCCACGGAGGAGCTGCAAGAAGCGCTTGCGAGCGCGCAAGAGACGCTCGCAGCAATCGAAGAGCAGCGCAGCCTGCGCGTACCGGAACTGCGACGCCAGGGAAGGGCGCTCACCGACGAACTTCAGGACCTGAATCGGAGACGCGACGAGATGCTTCCGCAGTTCCCTCCGCAGATGCTTTCAACTTACGAAACGCTGCTTGCAAACCGCGACGGGCAAGCCGTCAGCAGAGTCGAAGCGGGCAGAGGCAGGGACGTATGCGAAGCTTGCCGAGTGGCGCTCCCCAGGTCCGACACTCAACGCCTCAGAACGGGAGAATCCCTAGTACAGTGCAACAACTGCCGACGGATACTGTATATGGAATGAGAACATCATGCGCGCAATTGGATATTACAGACTAACCGACAACAGCCCTGACGAACCGACTGAGAGTCTCCAAGAGCAATTTACCGAATACTGCCAGCGCTACTTACACCAGCCTATCGCTCTATTCGGTGACAGACCCGGCGAGGCGCATCTCACTGATGGCAACGGCAACGGTAACGGAAGCAGCGCGAGCAGATTCCCCGAGTATGGCCGCATGCTTCAGCATATCGTCGCTTCGGAGAGCAATTACCTCGTCGTCGTGCCTGACTCAACCCATCTTGGAGATAACCTCGAAGAAGCCGTGAGAACGATTATCGAAATCGAATCCACCGGCTGCAAAGTAATATGCGAGGACGATGACCTTCCGGACCCACTTCAGAACGCTCTCGACTCGCTGGGCCCCAACGGCGTGTCCAAGGACCGCAGCGAGCGCATAAAGGACTCCATGCGAAAGCGCGCCATGCTGGGTAAGGGTCTCGGCAAGCCGCCCTTCGGCTATCGTAATGGCAGCGATGGCACTCTTGAGGTCGTGGAGCACGAAGCCGACACGGTAAAGCTGATATACGACAAGTACATCCACGAGGGGCTTGGGCTTCGCCTTATTGCTCAGTACCTGAACGAACGAGACATCGTAACGCGACGCGGCGGACGCTGGAACATGGTAACCATCCGCGACATACTCAAAAACCCCACATACACCGGCACTTACTACCGTTTTGGGCTTCGCCTGCCCAAAGTCCACGAGGCAATAATCAGCCCTCAGATGTTCAGGCAAGCGCAGGATCAGACCAAGGCGCGCCGCCCATCTTCCCGCTCTGTCAACACGGAGCCGTTCTTGCTGTCGGGCCTCGCTGTCTGCGCCTACTGCGATAATAAGATGATGGGTGTAACCCGCAGACAATCATGGAGACGCAAGGACGGCAACAGCGTTCAGGGAGTTTACCGATATTACCAGTGTCAGAGCCGCAACAACCAGAGCCTTTGCGGATACCACACTTGGCGCGCAAATGTCTTGGAGTCCACCGTGCTTTCGCAGCTGGAGAAACTTCTGGACTCGGACACCGCCGTAGCGGTCCGAAGCGACATCGCGCTGAAGCAGCGCAGTCGCGAGGTTCAGGTCATGTGGGACAAGCGCATCAAAAACGCGGAGCGCCGCTTCCTGCTCAACTTGAAACGCGCGGCGCGCGGCGAGTTCGGGCTTGGCGCGGTTCAAGACTACCTGAAGCAACTCGACAAGGCTCGCACTCGCGCCGCTGCCACCGACACTCTATGGGATGCCGGCGATACAATCTCCCGGTGGGACAGCCTGCCCTTCGACGAGCAGCAGGCATTTCTCCTCACCCATGTATCAAAAATCGTTGTAAGCGACGACTCGGCTGAAGTTCTGACCTGACGGCGGCAGCCAGCTTTGTCCATACACGATAAAGACGAACGGCAACCCCGGTTCAGCCATCGGTGATACAATGGAACGACCAAGGAGGCTGGGCGGCCGCTCTCTCGTCATAAGGCGAGGGAGAGGAAAGTCCGAGCTCCACAGGGCAGGATGCCCGCTAACTGCGGGGCGGGGCGACCCGACGGAAAGTGCCACAGAAACAGACCGCCGCGGCTTGAAGGCGCGGTAAGGGTGCAAAGGCGCGGTAAGAGCGCACCGCTTCGATGGTAACATCGAAGGCAAGGCAAACCCCATCCGGAGCAAGGCCTAATAGGGGGATTACGGCGCCCGGCCATTCCCCGGGTTGGCCGCACGACCTCGGCGGCAACGTCGAGGCTAGATAGATGGTCGCCGCCCGACGCTATGCGTCAGGACACAGAACTCGGCTTACAGGCCTCCTTGGTAGGTGACGGCTTGAAGTCGAAGGAAATCCCAGATTGGACTGCGAGCCAGTCCGTCCAACTTCCTACGGACTCTTAGATTTTTGCCGGCGTCCGTACGGAGAAGTCTGTTAGCGGCGCAGCACGCACATGTTGAGCGCACAGGCCGAATTTTCAAGACTCAGGTTCGGTAATCTGGACAACTTGGTCTGCTGGAACATCTTCGATCACCTGCGTTCTGCCACTCGGCCACCGCACCCTGATTTGGTCGGCGATCTCAGCGTCTCCTAGCCCGAATTCGAGCGCAATGCTATCCATTGATAGGTAGCTCGACCCCGCGCGCACTTCCTGGACTTGTGTTCGCCCTCCTGAAACTAGATACACCCGTGCCCCTACACCGTCGGCGTTGCTGCCGGTGCCGTCCACGCCCATGCCTCCTTTCAACGCAAGTGTGATCCAGTGATTGTCGCCACCGCCGTTGATCCAAACGAACAGCGGCCCCTTTTCGGGCACGAACTCCTCATTACGCTCATCCCATCGTGGTCCGCTGCTGTTCGTACCTATCAGGTCAAGATAACCGTCTCCGTTCAAGTCTCCGTGCGCAAGCCCCTTGCCATTCAGATGAAACCTGTTACTGATGCGCTGTCTGTCGGCGTTGAAGTCCGGGTCGTCAACATCGAGAACCGAGTAATCAACGTCGCGAATGTCCAGCAGATGCGCCCTCACCGTGATGTCCTCAAAGCCACCCTTCCCATCTCCTGCCAGCATTCTGCCCGCTGCCGGAAAGGAAGAATTCCCCGGAGGCCCCTCTGATCCGAGCCAGTACAAATCTTGATGCCCGTCGTTGTCGTAGTCGAAGAAGGTCGTGCCGTAGCCGAAATCGTAGGCGCCGAGACCCGTGGGAATCTCCCAGTCAGGATGGATGCGCTTTTTGTCCAGAGAGCGCGGAGGCATCAGAGGACTTGGCTCTACGCTGGTTTCAGACACTACATCCGGGAACACACCCACCACACCTAGACTCGCGTCCTTCCGCGTTCCGTCATTCCGAAGTAAATAATGCAGACAGGTCCCCCACTCGAATCTCTCCGTGTACTTACAGTCACCGCCCGGCTCCATTTGCGGCGCGAACAGCCGGAGATGATAACCCACATTGGGAATGAACACATCCAGGTCCACATCTCCGTCATAATCGCCGACCGCAAAGCCCATCCAGTTGCCGGATTTATCTATCCCCATAGCCTCGGCAACGGGCGTGAAACGAACATCTCCAGCGGTAGAGTCGTTGCGAAAGACATAAGGGTGATGTCCGTCATTCGCCGCCCATAGATCTTGGTCCCCGTCATCGTCATAATCGAAGAACAGTACCGCGTGTGTACGCCCCGAAGGGTCCGCAACCCGATTGCCGTTGGCGTCCTTGATGTTTGGGTCATATCCCTCGTACTCGGTGCCCGTATCTTCGTCTTTGAATTCGATTGGAGAGCCGTCTTCATAACGTAGGGTTATCTCGCCACCCTCCACGCCCGCCGACTCTGAAATCTCCTCGAAAGTCATATCACCGTTGTTAAGGTACAGGCGATTGTAATGCCCCGGATGCGATGGCTGATCGAACATGAACCAGTCCTCATCAACGGCATTGCCCACATAGATGTCGAGCCAGCCGTCACCGTCTATGTCGGCGCACGCGATACTCGAAGCCGAGCGCAGGTTCACATCCTCGCCAAATGCCGACTCTGTGATGTCCGTGAAGCTGCCGTCCCCATTGTTCAGCAGCAGATGGTCCTGTATCGCCTCGCGAAGCTGCGCCGCATCCTCTGCGTCGCCAATCGCCGACCTGAAGTCCAGTCCATCGCCGATAACGCCCCGCGCTCCAACATACAGGTCCTGGTAGCCGTCGTTGTCCAAATCACACGCGACGGCCCCGCTGCTGTTGCTTTCCGGAAGAGCTGCACCCGCGTCATGGGCGACGTCGTAGAAGTTGCCGTTCCCTTCGTTACGGTACAGGAGGTTGCCGTTTCCCTTATTCGATGTAATGTAAAGGTCGCTATCGCCGTCTCGGTCATAGTCGAATACCACAACGGCGGGGCGATAGTTGGTCACCTCAAATCCGTCCCTGAGAAACTCCGGGGCTACGTTGATGAACGGCGTTATGTGAGACGCTTTCTCCTCCACTCGCTTCGCGCCCTCCTGCACGCTTACTGCGGGACTGGGCCTGACTATCACGGTCGGCAAGGCTGTGGAAGTCGCGGTGGGGCGAGCAACGTGCAACGGCTGCGAAGTAATAGGCTCAGGCTCTTCCGAGCAGGCCACCACAGTCAGCATTACAAGCGGGATGAGCCAGACACATGCAATCCGCGTTGTCCTCAGCGTTTGCCGAACCACAGCATACTCCCCTTGAGCCCACTGCCGAAAACCGGCCGCCGAGCCAGACGCAGACGCGCTATATCTGCCTCAGCCGTGGATCCAACTTGTCCCGCAACCAATCGCCGAAGAAGTTCATTGAGAAGACTATCAGCAGGATGGCGAATCCAGGGAAGAAGGAGATCCACCATGCCGTAGAAATATACTGTCGGCCCTCCGACACCATGCTGCCCCAGGAAGGCTGCGGCGGAGGTATGCCCACGCCAAGGAAGCTGAGCACCGACTCCGTGAGAATCAGTGAACCAACCTGAAGCGAGGACAGCACCATCACAGTGTTCACTACGCCCGGCAGGATATGCCGCACCGTAATGCGAAAGCCGGACGCACCCGCAACCCTAGCCAGCGCTACATAATCCATAGTCTTGAGTTGTAAGGATTCCGCCCTCACCTGCCGCGCGAACGGCGCCCATGTGAATAGCGACAGCAAGATAATCACAAGCTCCAGGCTCGCGCCCCAGACGACAGACGCCACGAGCGCAACCACGATGAACGGGAGCGCGAATACGAAATCGACCAGTCGCATCAGCGCCTCATCGACTAGGCCGCCCATGTATCCCGCGACCAGTCCTACCAGAGTTCCCAGAGCCGCGCCTGCTACCAGCACGGTTACGGCGACGATGAGCGACACGCGCGCGCCAAAAATCATGCGACTCAGTACATCTCGACCTATATGGTCTGTGCCGAGCAGGAACTTGGGGCTGCCCTCCTCTGCCCATACCGGAGGTTCGTTCCTGTCGTAAGTGTCCCCTTCAAGTGGGTCATGCGGCGCGACCAACTCCGCAAATATAGCCACCACAATCAGTAGCACAGCGATGGCGACGGGAATGAACGGCCACCGCCTGAAGGACTGGTATGCCTTGGCTATCCGCCCGCCTTCCATAGCGAACTCAGGGTTGCCGGTGCTGATCTGTTGCTCACTCATAGCGAATTCTTGGGTCTAGTATGCCATACAAAATGTCCGCGAAAAGGCTTGCGATCAAGAATACTACGCCGAACACCAGCGCAAGCCCCGTTACTAGCGGGAAGTCCGTATTCAGCGCCGCGTTCACTGCCAGCCTGCCTATACCGGGCCACGCGAAGACCGTCTCCACCACTACCGTGCCAGTCATAAATCCCGCCAGCAGAATCATAGCAAAGGTCAGCGGCGCGATGAGCGCGTTTCTGAAGGCATGTTTCCATACTATATTCAGCGAGCTAACTCCTTTCGCCTTTGCCAGCTTCACATACTCGCTGTCCAGCACCTCCAGCATAGAAGAGCGAGTCAGGCGCAGCAGCCCGGCTGCCGGAAGCCATCCCAGCGTCGCTACCGGCAGCACATAGTGCGGCCAATCTCCCCTGCGAGAGGTTGGCAGCCACTCCAATTGCACGCTAAATATCAGCACCAGCACAATCGCTATCCAAAATGGCGGCACAGACTGCCCCAGCAACGCGAAACTGCGTCCCAGATAGTCCCAGACTGTGCTTCTCTTGACCGCTGACAAGACGCCAAGCGGCATCCCGAGAACGATGGCGAACAAGAACGATATGCCAGAAAGTTGCAGTGTGGCAGGCAGCGCCTCCAGTATCATCTCCAGCGAATTGCGCTGGTAATAGACCGAATTGCCGAAGTCGCCGCGCACGGCGTTGCCAACCCAGATGATGTACTGCACTATCAGGGGCTTGTCCAGCCCCATCGCCTTACCCTGCGCCTCCCACGCTTCAGAGGTCGTCCGCGTGTACTGAGTCATGTATAGGTAGCGCGGGTCGCCGGTCGCATGCGACAGCGAGAATACAAGAAGGGTCAGCCCGAACAGCACGACTACTATCGCAGCTAGTTTTCGAAGGATTAGCCTTAGCATTTCACCCGCCGGCTCTAATGAGAAAGATTGCGAAAGCCCCTTCCCTCTTGACGGGAGAAGAGTCTATCCTGAGCGAAGTCGAAAGGATGGGGGTGATTAACATCAGCCCGCGCGCCCGAATCACTTATCGGCAATTCGGGCGCGTGGAAGAATCTATTTGTCAATAACCACCGTAGCCGGATTGTTGAAGCTGCTGCCCCAGTAAGGATGCCATTCCTTGACCTCAGGCAGATGCACCCAGAAACTCTTCACAGTTGCAACGGCAGCGTTGATATGCCAGTACGCCATATAGTTCTGGAAGTATATGCTGTTCTCGATGCGCTTCTGCTCATTCGGTTCAACATCGTTCTCGTAATTCACATCGCAGACCACTGCCGGAAGCTCCGCGCCTCCCAAGTGACCGGGTGTCGGGCAGAAGAAGGGCGCCTTGGTTCCACCGGGCGGCATACCCCAACCATGCAGCCAGGGAACATCCATTTCCTTAGTAACGGTCTCAGGCCTGCGTGAAGCATACGGCGACTTGTCAACCGTAACATCGAGATTCAGGTGCTCGCGCCACATTTCCGCTACGGCATCTGCAAGCTCGGGGTCCCATGTGTTGGGAACGCTCTCGGTCGCCCAGAACACAACGGGGAAGCCGTCCGGGAAGCCAGCATCGGCAAGATATTCACGCGCCATCGCAGGGTCGAAAGGCACAGTCCAATCCTCTTGGAAGTTGTCGCTGCCCGGAGGGAACTGCGTGTGCATTGCCGTGTAAGCGACATCGCTGAAGCCGTCCATAACGTTATCAACGATTGCCTGCCTGTCTATCGCCATAGACATCGCCCAGCGAACCTTCCTCGGCCCTTCCATCTCCGGGCACACAGACCCATCAGGAGGCGGCACGGACGAGAACATCGCGTCGTAGTCGCAGCCATCCGCGAACGGGTCGCCAATCCACGGGTGCTCTTCATCCGGCAGGAAGCCCGGCCTTGGCTGCTTCAAAAGGTCCATCTCCTCGCACTCCGGGCAAATCTTCGCCCAATAGTTGCCGGAGAAATAGATAGTATTCGGATTGGGCAGGCCCATAGGAACGGCGGTGCCACTCGTGTCGTCAACTATCCCCGCCACCTTCTTAACCGAAATCTGCGTTATATCCACCTCTTTGGTACGCAGCGCAGCCTCTCTGGTGGCGTCTTCGGGCATTTCAAATATCCTCAAGGTTTTGATGTTAGGGACTATGCGCCAGTGGTCAATAAGCGCTTCTCCCTCGATCTCGTCGTTGCCAACCCACTTTCTCGCCACAAACGGACCTGTGCCGATAGGTGTGGATATGAACGCACTTTCGCCTATCTCCTCGAAGCAGTGCTTGCAAGTCATGCCGAAAGTCGAGTCCCAGCCCAAGCCGCCGTGCAAAGTTCCCCAAGTGGGACTGAACTCTCCCGGCACAACATTCATCTTGGCAGTGTACTCGTCTATAACCTCCCAGCCTGCCCTGTGTCCCGGCGAGAGCTGCTCACCAGCGTTGCTCACCGAGCCTGTTTTGAACGAGTTGTTATAAGTGAACACCACGTCCTCGGCCTTCAGCTCGCCCCAGTCGTTGTGCCACATGATGCCCTTGCGAATGTTCAGCGTAGCGCTGTTCATATCGGCGGCAATCTCCCAGGACTCAGCAATCTCCGGTTCAAACTCCTCCTGCGAAGGAATGGTACCCGGTTCCGTGAACTGCGCCCTGAATATACCCTCAAAAATCTGGAAGTCCGTTCCAGGCCCGCCAACCGTGCCGTTCGCGTCTTTCTCCTGCAACTGCACCAGAGGATGCAGCAATGGAACGCCAACTACCAACTCGCCTTCCGGCTGCTTAGACGGAGGCGGAGTAGTGGGCGCCGGAGCGGGGGCTGCAGCGGGTGCTGTCGCCGCGACAGGTGCAGTTGCCGCTGGCGCGGGAGCTGGTTGAGCCGGCGCTGCAGGTTCAGGCTCGGACTGGCTGGCGCAACCAAGCGCTAGCAGATTCATCCCGCAAACGACGGATACTAGCAAATACCTGACGCCCAACTTTTCGCCCAATTCGATCATGGCACTTCCTTTCGCAATTGGTATCTGAATTCAAGCCGATAAGCTAAAGGTAAAACTCTAGGAATGAGCAATATGTTGGTTCGAACGGCAGATTATCTTCACCTGTCAATTTGATGGGGGTAACTTATCCTTTGCTTACATAGGTGTCAAGTCAAGCAGTGGCGCGACATCGGGTTGAGCGTATTCAAGAATAAGTAGTCCGGACCGAAAATTGGATGTTAATCTGGAATACACTGTAACCCGACGAGGGCTTATACTATTTACAGAGACGTACAATGCCTAGATTCCAGTCGGTTTTTTCCATTATGTTGCAACTTGGAGCAATGGCGATTGACATCCATTTCCCCAGTTATCCAAAGGAAGGGATGTTCGTTGAGCCTGTGGACAGCGGCTAATAATTCCAGATCGGATATATGCCAGTTCAGTCTGCGCGCTCAGGCGCGCAACGCGCAAATTCATAGTTGGAGATGTGTCATGCCCATAATACCCAAAGTAATGAGTACCCAACATCCGGACAATGCCTCGCCCGCGCCTTTCGCCGACAGCGCCGGTGTGCTGCGAGGGGACGGCGAAATAGAGGAAGCGGTTGACGTATTCGCGCTCGGATGCGATGAGCAGATGTGGGACTCTGAAGGAAAGGAAGCGGACAATCAGGTCGTGCGTAAGCTGCTCATCGGCCATCCTGACTTCTTCCACGATGACGTAAAGCTCGGCATCGACGTGGCGCTTACTCTGCGTGTGCCCAACCCGCGCGTCGAGCGGGACATGCGGAAGTCTATGGTCGAGGCGCTCCAGAGCGTGCCTTCTTCCATGGAGATGGCGCAGGGCTTCTATGGCGACGAGCATGTCGCGCCGATCCAGGAGGTGATACTACCGCTTACTACATCCGCGGAAGAACTCTCTATGGTAGAAGCCTACTATCGCAAGGTGATCGTGGGGCAGGAAGACCAGACAGTGCTTGACGGACAGTCGGTCAAAGACTGGGTGGGAGAGTTCTACCCAAAGAGCATCCGAGTCATCCCTCTCATCGAGGACATGGAGAACCTGTTCTACTGCGACCGCATCGTCGAAGAGTACCTGAAGGACAGAGACCTGCCGTACCAGAGGGTGTTCCTCGCGAGGAGCGATCCCGCGCTGAACTATGGTATGGTCGCTGCCGAGTTGATCCTCAAGGTAGGGCTGCTGCGCCTGCATAACCTAGAAGTGAAGCTGGGATTGCCGCTATATCCCATCATCGGGGCAGGCTCGGCGCCTTTCCGCGGCCACCTGGGACCGACCAACGTGGAGCGCTCTCTGGCAGAGTATCCGAGCGCCCAGACGTTTACGGTCCAGTCCGCCTTCAAGTACGACTACGACAGAGACACCGTGCGGGACGGCATAGCGAAGATACTTGCTCACGAACGCACAGAGCCTATGTTCATAGACCAGGACAGGGCGAAGGAGATTATCGACAAGTCCACCGAGGAGTACCAGGCGCGGGTGCGCGACCTGACCGACATCATCACGAGAGTGTCGGCGCATGTGCCCAGAAGACGCGAGCGCAAGATGCACGTCGGACTGTTCGGCTACGGGCGCTCTCTTGGCGGCGTCGGCGGAGTTACGCTCCCAAGAGCCATCGGATTCGCGGCATCGCTGTACTCTATTGGCGTTCCTCCTGAGTTGCTAGGGCTTGCCTCCTTGACCGAGAGCGATATCGAGTTCATTCGGGGAGTTTATCCTAATATGGATGCGGACCTGCGCGCCGCTCTGCGATTCACCAATGAGCGGCACGTGAGGGAGTTGCTAGGCGACTCTTATATGAGCGTTGTTGGAAAATACACGGACGAGCTAGACAGGGTACATGAGGGACTGACAAGCGCGATCTGGGCAAGCGTGGGCAACGGAGACGGGACGACGAACAGGTTCCAATTCGTCGAAGAGGCTGCCCACCTTCGTCACTTCCTAGGGTAAATCTGCGGCGAACCGCCTACCCTACTACCGAACTCTATCCCCGGCAATATCAGCCAACTGCAAGGGCGTCAGTCCGCTCCTTGAATGACTGCCAGGCTGGGCCGCTCTCGACTCTCTGAGCAGAGGGTGAAGCCCTCGTATCCATTATCCGCGATCTCGTTGCACTTTTCGCGGTAGGCTCCGACGCCTCCGGCATAAGGCATGAATACACGGGGCTTCCCAGGAATGTTCGCGCCCAAGTACCACGAATTCGCCAGCATGAACATTGTGGGTTCAGCCACCTCATTAACATGGGAAACCCATGCGGTCTCCGCGTCGGGGTCTGCCTCGGCGGTCTCTATGCCGTGTTCGCGTAGATAGTCAATGAAGTCGGCAATCCATTCGATGTGCTGCTCGATGGAGACTGGCATGTTACTGAGCACTGAAGGACTGCCAGGCCCCGTTATCATGAACATGTTCGGGAATCCCGCGGCTTGCAGCCCAAGGTAAGTCTTGGGACCCTCAGCCCACTTCTCCCTGAGCGACAGACCATTTCTGCCTCGAATGTCCATCTTGAAGAAAGTGCCGGTCATCGCATCGAATCCGGTAGCGAAGACGATGATGTCAAACTCGAACTCTTCGTCCTCGGTCCTTATCCCCTTCGGCGTTATCTCCTGAATTGGCGAGTGGCGAATATCCACCAGCTCGACGTTTTCGCGGTTGTATGTCTCGAAGTAATTGGTGTCTATCAGCGTGCGCTTAGAGCCAAATGGGTGATCAACGGGAAGGAGTTTCTCGCGCTTTTCAGGATCCTTCACTATTTCACGAATCTTGGACCGGATGAACTCGGCGGCAGTGTCGTTCGCCCGCCTGTCCGTGCGGATGTCGTTGAATGTCCCATACAGGAACGTGGTCCCGCCTCTATCCCATAAGTCTTCGTATGTCTGCCGACGCTCTTCCACGCTGACATCCAAAGCCGAGCGCTCGCTGTAATCTGCGGGAAAGCCGGCCTTTGACCATCTCGCCTTCTTCCAGATTTCATCGTAGTTGGGCTTTACTTCTTCCTCGATGAACCTGCGGTCCACATTTTCGTGTCGTGCGGGGATTGTGTATTGAGGTGTTCGCTGGAAAACGGTCAGGTGCTCAGCTTGCTCGGCGATGACGGGTATCGCCTGCACTCCGCTTGATCCCGTGCCGATGACTGCCACGCGCTTGCCCGCGAAATCGACCTTTCCGTGAGGCCAGCTTCCGGTGTGATACCAGTCTCCTTCAAAGGAGTCAATTCCAGCGATGTCCGGAACATTGCCTGTCGAGATACATCCGATGCCGGTAATAAGGAACCGTGACGTGGTGCGGTCGCCTCGGTCTGTTTCGATCTGCCAATAGTTCGCGTCTTCAAGGAACTTCGCAGAGGTTACTCGCGTGTTGAGCCGGATATTGCGGCGGAGGTCGAAGCGGTCCGCGACGTGGTTAAGGTAGGATAGAATCTCCGGCTGTTCGGGGTATTTTCCACTCCAGTTCCAGTCTTGCAGTAGTTCCTTCGAGAATGAGAAGCAGTAAACGTAGCTCTCGGAATCGCAGCGCGCGCCGGGATAGCGATTCCAATACCAGGTGCCTCCGACTCCGGAACCCGCCTCGTAAACTTGGACGGACAAGCCGAGATCGTCTCGCAGTCGCCGCAGCATGCCCAGTCCCGCAAAGCCTGCCCCAATCACCACTGCGTCAAATTCTGGGGGTGTCTGTACGTATGCAACCATCATTTCTCTCCTGGCGCTACTCATTCGGTAGAAAACTGGCAATTATCACTTCGTGGACTAGGATGTGTTGACATTGCGATAATTCAGCCCGTCATTCCCGCCTGCGCGGGAATCCAGTGGCTTTCATACGGCGTAAATGATACGAAATCGGCTATATCTTACAACTCTGGATTCCCCTTCTCCGTTTTCGCGGGGACATGCTTCACCGGGAATAACGTAAATGTCCACACAACCTAAGCCCTGCCCGCTCTCACAATACACGCTCTGACCGATTTTACAACCTGCTGGAAACCTAGCTCGCTGCCCGGCAGCATCAGAAGCGTGAAGAATCCATGGATTTGACCTGCATACCTTTGGAGGTCAGTCGGTACGCCCGCCTCCTGCAAACGCGCCGCGTAAGCCTCGCCCTCGTCACGCAAGACATCGTGCTCCGCGGTAAGAATAACAGCCGGTGGAAGCCCCTGCAGGTTCTCAGTATGCAAAGGAGATGCGTCCGGCTCGCCGCGGCGACAGGCTTCAGGCAGATAATGATTCCAGGACCAGATCATAGCGTCGCGTGTCAGAAGCAGTTCGTTTTCGGCATCCAGATAAGAAGGACGGCTGAAATCTGCGTCGGTCACCGGGTAGATAAGCGCCTGCAACGCTACCGATGGGCCGTTTCGGTCACGGGCGCGTATAGCCGTAACAGCAGCGAGGTTTCCGCCAGCGCCGTCGCCGGCTACGATCAATGGCACTTCTTGTCCCGCAATTTCGCCTATGTGTCTCCCCACCCACTCCAGCGCCATATATGAGTCGTCCACCGCTGCCGGGTAACCATGTTCCGGCGCAAGGCGGTACTCTACCAGGACGACCGCGCAGGAAGTCCGTTCCGCGAGCTTACGCGCTACCGTGTCATAATCGTCGGCCGATCCGGTAACCCACCCGCCCCCGTGGTAATAGACCATAACCCCGCGAGTGTGCTCGAAAGGCACTAAAATTCGTAGCGTTGCCTCGCCGTCCGCACCCTCTATAATATGCTCCTCCACCCGCTCCATTTCCGGCGCAGGCCCGGCAAGTTCTGCGATCTTCGATGCAAACGCGCGTGCCTCATGTGGCGTGCTTTCTTGAATAGGCTTTGCACCATCCTCAGTCATCTCCGCCAAGAACTTAGCTGTGGATCGGTCAATTGCCATGCGTTCTCTCCTCATTGCCGGTACGCCGCGCAAGCGTATGTATTTTTGAGATGTGGCACGAGTTAGTCTGCAGCCATTCCTGTACTTTATCAGATTTTTCAGTCTCAACAGTCATCTACCATTCCCCTGCTATAATGTCTAGCCAAAGCGACTGCGGATTCGATTGGACTTGAACTGCAAAATCGGATTTCACCAGGAGTGAAACATGAGCAACTTTGAGAAATTGCAGAGCCGCCTGGAAGCCGGAGAGACGATCCTGATGGACGGCGGTATGGGTTCGGAAATTGAGAGGCGGGGGATGATAAGCCCCACGACGTGGTCGGGCGGTCCGATGCTCACTCATCCGGAGCTGGTGAGGGATATTCACCAGGAGTACATAGAAGCGGGTGCCGAGATTATCATCACGAACACCTTCGGCACAGGGCGCGATATGCTGGAGGAGGGAGGCCTCGAACACAAAGTGGCCGAGGCAAACAAGCTGGGAATCGAGGCGGCGGTACAGGCAAGAGGGGACGCCGGAACGGAAGACTCGGTAGTCATCGCGGCTTCCGTATCTACGATGCGTCCCAAGGCACACGCCGAAGTTCCGGTGCCTTATGAGACAGCTCTGAAGACCTACCGCGAGCAACTCGGCGAGCTGGCAAAGGGCGGCCCGGACGTGGTGGTGGGCGAGATGCTGGTCCGCATATCAGACACGCTGGCGGTGATAGATGCAGCAGCGGAATTGGGCCTTCCGGTATGGGTCGGGCTTTCCTTGGTAAGGGACGGCGACGGGCTTTACTTGGGCATCGAGGACAGGCATGGAGGTGAGACCCTTCAAGACGCTCTGGACGCCATCAGGGACAAGGATGTCGCAGCAGCATTCATAATGCACACACCGGTGGACGACACGGGTCCCGGGCTGGAAATAGTCAAGGAAAATTGGGAGGGGACTTTTGGCGCATACGCCCATTTCCCCCGCAGAGTCGGCAGAATGGACCCACCGCAGTATTTAGAATACGCCAAGGGGTGGAGTGAACAGGGCGCGCGGATAATCGGAGGATGCTGCGGCACGACACCCGACCACATACGGGTACTCAGGGAGTGGCTATCTGGTTCCTAGCGGCATCGTCCATCTACTTGCCCCCGAACACCCGGCAATGGTGCGGTTTTCGGTTGCATTCGCGCAAGCGATATCCTTGCAAATTGAGGTGGTAGCGTTTCCTTCTAGGTGCCAGAAATTCCTTCCCCCATCAAGGGGGAAGGTCAGAGCCTGCCCCTGCGAAGGCAGGGGATGGGGGTGAAAATACTATTCATCCACCTGAAAGGAAACACTATCATCGAGGTTCCGCCTGTTGACAAAGCGCACAAGTGTTCGTTAGTATTCGTCATGCATCTCCCTGATGCGCAGTAAACCTGACGGAGGCGATATGAGGATAGCCTGCGTTCTCATCACACATCTGAGAGCCAAGGCGGAACTGCGAAGACACGCACACCTGAGAGACAGCCAAATAGCCGTAGTGGACAGGGCAAGCGGGAAGCCCCTGGTAGTTGACAGCTCCGCAGGGGCTTCCGTAAGGGCGGGAATGACTCTGGAACAGGCCATGTCCTACCACAACGGCCTCATTATACTCGATGCGGACGAGCCATACTACCGGCGCGTATTCGAGGATGTGATTGAAGGGCTGCTTCAGGTCGGCGACCGCGTGGAACCCGCAGAACTTGGCACAGCTTATGCGCGCATTGACGGGCTGGAGTCTCTGTATGGCGGCGAGGAGAAAGCCGTGGCTGCGCTACTCACCGCGCTTCCCGGCTGGCTCAATGCGCGTGTCGGAGTGGGCAGCTCGAAGTTCACGTCGTACATAGCGGCACGGACCGCTGACGCGCGGAGCGTCGCCGCCTGCCCCGCGGACGAAGCCGCGTTCCTCGCTCCCCTATCCATCGAGCTTCTACCGCTGCCCGATGACTTTAAGAACTCGCTGCATAGCTTCGATGTCCACAGCATGGGTAGAGTAGCCTCCATCTCCCGCGACATCCTGGCCGACCGTTTCGGGCACGAGGGGACGCTGGCGTGGGAGTTGTGCAACGGCATCGACAAGCGTCCGGTGGTTCCGACTAAGCAGGAAACGGCAATCGTAGAGCATGCTTCGCTGCCGTTCGCATCGACTTCCATAGAACTTCTGCTTGCTGCAACGGACATCCTGTTACAGCGGGCATATTCCAGACCGCAACTTCTACGAAGGCTCGCCGGTTCGATAACGCTTGTCTCGACGGCGATGGAAGGCACCTCCTGGACACAGACCGTCCGCTTCAAGGAGCCTGTGGGCGAGTGGCAGGGCGCGTCTCGGTTGGTACGGGACCGAATCGAAGCGCACCCGCCGGACGCTCCCCTCGAAGACTTGACACTGACGATAGAAGACATCAGGGCCGAGTCCGGCAGGCAGCTGGGACTGCTGGAAGACGCGAGAGACAGGAGGCGTGATCGCCTAGCGGATATAGACAAAAAACTCCGCGTGAGAATGCGGAACATTCCAGCATTGCACAAAGTCGTAGAAGTCTCACCCTGGCATCCCCTGCCGGAGATGCGCGCACTGAAGATTCCTTTAGACTCGGCCTGCAACGATACCTTCACACCCCTTCATGTGCCTCTTCTCGTAACAGTGAGGGAAGGTGAGGCGCACCGCCCTCTGGCAGTGCGCCTGAAGAAAGGCTGGCAGGAAATAGACGGCATAGACGACCTGTGGCGCTTTGACCTCTGGTGGCTACCGAAGCCGGTAACGCGCATCTACTTCAGCGTCACCGATGTCGAAGGACAGCGTCTCGTGCTGTTCAGGGACGAGCGCGAGGGCTGCTGGTACAGGCAGCCTCTGTCGGCGGCTTAGAGGCAGCGCTGTCATGTCTTCGGCATACGCGGAACTTCACTGCAAGAGCTTCTACTCGTTCGGACAGGGCGCATCCCACGTCCACGAGCTGCTTGCCCAGGCGGTCGAGTACGGCTACCCGGCGCTCGCGCTGACGGACACCAACCTGTGCGGCGCGCTGGAGTTCGCACGTCTCGCCAACAGCCTGGGAATAAAACCCATCACCGGATGTGAACTCACGCTGACCGACGGCAGCCGCCTGACGCTGCTCGCCAGGACGCGCGAAGGCTACGCCAACATCTCGCAGCTCCTCACGCTGGCGAACGGGCAGGACCGCCGCGACCCGCGCCTTGACCCGAACTATCTGCCCGAGCATGCTGAGGGAACGGTGCTGCTCACGGGCGGTCGCGACAGTCCCTTGTTAGACCTTGTGCAGGAAGGGCGGCAATTCGAGGCGCAGGAGGAACTGCGGCGATACATAGACTGGCACGGGCAGGACGGCGTGTACATAGAACTCCAGCAGAATCTTCTGCACGGGGATATGAGGCGCAACAGGCAGATGTCCAGCCTCGCCCGCGAGTGCGGCGTTCCTGTGGTCGCAACCAACGATGCCCTCTATCACACGCCGGAGCGTTACAGGCTTCAGCATGCGCTCGTCGCCGCGAAGCACAACACCACCATAGACCGCGCGCTGCGTTACATCAGGCCCAACGACCAGTCCTGTCTAAAGTCGGTGGGGTGGATGCGGATGCTGTTCCGCCACTGTCCGGAGGCACTTGACAACACTCTGCGAATCGCGGATAGCTGCGACTTCAATCTCGACACCGACCTGGGATACCGCCTGCCAGACGCCGATGTTCCCGATGGATTTACTCCTCAGACCTACCTCGAAAGGCTGTGCTACGAAGCCGCCGTGCGGCGCTACGGCTCGGTAACCGAAAAGGTGGACAAGCGCTTGCGTGAGGAATTCAGGCTCATAGAGCTTCACGGCATGGCGGGCTTCCTGCTGCTGTACCGTGAGATTGCCCTGATAGCGCGAGAGATTATGCTGGAGCGCGGGCTGGTAAGTCCCGAAGTCCCGCTTGAAGCCAGGCCGCCGGGCAGGGGGCGCGGCTCGTCCGTCGCGCTGCTTGTAGGCTACCTCATCGGCATCAGCCACATCGACCCGCTTGCATGGGACCTCAGCCTTGAGCGCTTCATCTCCGAGGATGTGGGAACGCTGCCCGACATAGACCTGGACTTCCCCAGGGGCATCCGTGACGCGCTGATTGAGCGCGTTCATCAACGCTTCGGTCCTGAGCATGCGGTGCTGGCGGGCGCAATCGGCACATACAGGCTGAAGGGCGTCATACAGGACCTGGGCAAGGCGCTCGGACTGCCGCGCGAGCAGCTCAAGCTGCTATCGAATCAGGGATTGTCCGGCGACGCCGCGCTTCTCGGCGAAAACATGCGGCAGTCACCAGACTTCAGGGACATACGCGAAGCGCCCGGCTGGAGAACGCTGATCGAACTTGCGCCGCAGCTCATAGGCGCGCCACGCTCGTTGGGTCAGCATGTGGGCGGAATGATACTGAGCAGCTCGCCCATTCCGGAGACGGTTCCAGTGAGAGCAGGAGCAATGGACGGACGCTACATAATGGACTGGAACAAGGACAGCGTGCAGGACGCCGGCTTCGCCAAGATAGATATCTTGTCCCTTCCGGTGCTCGACCAGATAGAGGAGGCGCTTGACCTCATCGAGTGGCGCACGGGCGAGCGTCCGGATATGAGCAGGATAAGCCCAAAGGACGATGCCGTGTACGACATGATAAATGAAGGTAGAAGCAAGGGCGTGTTCCTGCTCCAGTCTCCGGCGCAACTTAAGATAGCCCAGCGCCTGCGCTCTCGCAACCTGCGCGACCTTGCGTATCAGGTCGCGCTCATACGGCCCGGCGTGGGCATGCAGGGCAGCGCGGTCTCACAGTTCATAGACCGCTACCGCCACGGCGTCCAGTGGGACTACGACCATCCGAAGGAGGAGCGCGCCCTGAAGCGCGGCTGGGGCATCATCGTCTGGCAGGAGCAGGTGGTGCAGCTCGTTATGGATGTGGGCGGGATGAGTGCTACGCAGGCGGACGAGGTGCGTCGCGCATTCGCCAGGCCCAACAACGAGCACCTGATAGCGATGCACTGGCAGCGCTTTCTGGACGGAGCGCAAGCCAATGGCGTTTCCGAAGAAGTGGCGAAGAAAATATTCGGCAAGGTGAACGGCCACTACATGTTCCCGGAATCCCACAGCCATGCGTTCTCCATCACCGCGTATCAGGCGGCATGGCTTAAGCGCTACCATCCGACCGAGTTCTTCGTATCCCTCATCAACAACCAGCCGATGGGCTTCTATCCGATGGAGACATTGAAGCAGGACGCGCGGCGCTTCGGCGTACCATTCCTAAATCCGTGCGTCAACCGCTCAGAGGAGAAGTGCGTTCCACAAAACAAGTCGGTGCTGATGGGGCTGCGCTTCGTCAGGGATGTGGGTGCGGCAGGTGCGGAGGTCATCCTGCGAGAGCGGCAGCGTGGCGGTGCGTACATCGGCGCGGGAGACCTCGTGCGCCGCACCGGACTGAAGCCGCAGGCAGTTGAGTCGCTGGTGATGGCGGGCGCGTTCGACGCTATCACCCCCAACCGCAGGCAGGCGCTATGGGAGGCGGGGTTGTATCCGCGTCCCAGCAGGAACGGACAGGCAGTGCTGCCTGCCTCTATGGACGCAAGCATGCCGCGACTCCCGGACTTTACGGACGCGGAGAAGATGTCCGCCGAGTACGCAGTGATGGGAATATACCCGCGCGGACACCTTATGGAATTCGTTCGCCCCACACTGGAGTCCCAAGTGATGACCTGCGCCGAGGTCGAGCGGCTGGACGATGGCGCGCCCGTACTCGTCGCCGGCTGGCCCGTGGCTAGACAGCACCCGAAAGGCAGAGACGGAACGACATTCGTCACAATCGAGGACGAGACCGGCGACACGCAGGTTGTTCTGTGGCCTGACGTGCATAAACAGTTCAGAAGAGAACTCCGCAGCCAAGTGGTGCTGATAGCGGGCGAAATCTCGCGCTGGGACGGCACCTCCAACACCATCGTCTCCAAGGTGCGCGCGCTGCGCTCCGGTGTGCGAATGCCCGAAGCGCACAACTGGCATTGACGACCTCTGGTAAGGAAACTTAAGTCAATACACAAGTAATAATTATGTCTATACTAAAAGAGCGAGTGAAAGTGATATTCATGCGTGTTAGGAACTGGCTGACGTAACGATTGATGTACATAATTACTCCTCAATTCACTCTGGACAAGTCTAATAAGTGCTGCAATCATGGATGGAAATACGTTTGTCTAGGTACGCAGAGGTATCATGACACACTGGGTTAGGAGTGTCTGAATCACAAAAAGCTTTAATAAAGTTGCATCCTGCCGGGTACATATCTCTCTCCTGTAATCGACAATTTGGTCCCGATGATAGCGTTTCCTCCTGGGTGACAAAAGTTCCTTCCCGAGGTCACGTCAAGTTGTGTGTAAACGAGATCAGGCGGCGACCTTCTCCGGTTCCGATTCTATGACGATTCCATCCTTGTAGATGGCGCCCTGGTGTACGTCCTTCATTAACT